>DATEJG010000123.1:0-26970 GCA_035278165.1 Steroidobacteraceae bacterium | reverse complement strand
TCAGGCCCTGCATCGACTTCCCTTCGTACACCGGGTCCGTGATCATGCCTTCCATCCGCGCGCACAGCCGCATGGCCTCGTTGGTCTGCTCGGACGGCACGCCGTAGGCCGGATACGCGTAATCCTCTTTCAGGATGATGTACTTCCTGAAGGTCCGCGTGCGCGACCTGCAGGACTTCAACCGGTTGCACAGCAGGACCCTGGTCGCCCTGCCGGGCGTCCGGCAAATCCGCACGTTTTTCGTGCTGAAGGAGGTCATCGACGACGCCCCGCTCGAATTCTGAGCCTCGCCGGCGGGGTCGCAGGGCTGGCTAAAGCTCGCGCCGGGCATGCCGATACCAGGGAGGGTACGGGTCCGCCTGGCCGCGGCGAGGTCAGGCCAGCAGGCATGAACGCGATACGTCGATACTGGCGCTCCGATCGATCGATGCTGCATGGCATTCTGGCCGGCTGCACGATCCTCGCCATTTCATCGCTCGGCCTGTTCTATACCTGGCACGCAGCGCGCGAAGGACAGCTGCGCGCCATTCGACTGGAGCTGCTGCAGCTGGCCCGCGTCGCCGCGACGCAAGTCGATGGCGACGCGCATCGAACGATGGAGTCCGACGCGCAGGCGGGCAGCCCGGAGCACCTGAAGCTGCTCGCGCCCCTGGTGGCGTTCCACAAGGCCACGACCGACGTCATCTACGTCTACACGGCGATCCAGCAGCAAGGGCAGATCTACTTCGTGCTGGGCACGGACTACTTATATAAGGCGGTCGACGACGGCCTGGCACCCGACCCGATCATGAAGCCGCACAACACGGCCGACCCGGCGCTGCAGCATGCGCTGAAGTATCACGAGCCCGCCGTCAACGAGCATCCGGTGCAGGAAGCGCTGCGCAGCTACATGAGCGCATACGCTCCGTTCTTCGACTCGCGCGGTCAGTTCGTCGGCGTCGTCGGCATCGACATGTGGGTTCACAATCTCGATGCACGCCTTGCCAGCATCCGCAGCACCGGCCTGACAGCGTTCGCAGCGGTGACCCTGCTGTCGCTGCTCGCCGGCTACATGACGTTCCGGCTCAGCCTCACGGCGCGCCGTGCGCGCCGGCGCGACCGCGTCATCCGGCGCAAGCTCGCGCGTGCGAAGTCGCAGGCCGAAGTTCAGGCCGAGCGCGCCGAATCCGGATCGCGTGCCAAGAGCGAGTTCCTGGCGATGATGAGCCACGAGATCCGCACCCCGATGAACGGCGTGCTGGGATTCGCCAACCTGCTCATGGACACCCGGCTCGACACCGAGCAGCGCGAGTTCGTCGAGAACATCCGCTGCTCCGGCGATGCGCTGCTGACGATCATCAACGACGTGCTCGACTACTCGAAGATCGAGGCCGGCAAGCTCGGCGTCGACAACATCGAGTTCAACCTGCGCGCCGTCTGCAGCGATGTTCAGTCGTTGCTGGAACCGGGTGCAACCGCGAAAGGACTGGCGCTCGATCTGCAGTTCGCTGCGTCGACGCCCGAGAACCTCATCGGCGATCCGGTCCGGGTGCGGCAGGTGCTGCTCAACCTGGTCGGCAACGCCATCAAGTTCACGGTGGCGGGCTCGGTCACGATCGAAGTGTCGCCGGCGGATGCGGAGCGAGTCCGCGTCAGCGTCATCGATACCGGCATCGGCGTCGCGGCCGGGCAGCTCGACAAGCTGTTCCAGCACTTCACGCAGGGCGATGCTTCGATCACGCGCCGCTACGGCGGCACCGGCCTCGGCCTCGCGATCAGCAAGAAGCTGATCACGCTGATGGGCGGCGAGATCGCTGCGCGCAGCGAAGCCGGCAAGGGATCGGTCTTCTGGTTCACCCTGCCGCTGCGCGCGCCTCTCAACACATCGACCCGAGTCGCGCAGCCCGTGCCGCCCGCCGCCGAACCGCAGCCCGCGCAACCGAACGCAAGAGGACGGCTCCTGCTGGTCGAGGACAATGTCGTCAACCAGAAAGTAGCGATGCGCATGCTGAGGACGATCGGGTACGACGTCGATCTCGCCGAAGACGGCCGGCAGGCGCTCGATCGGCTCGCCGCCGTGCGCTACGACGCGGTCCTGATGGATTGCCAGATGCCCGAGATGGACGGCTATCTCGCGACGCGCCACATCCGCGACCCCTCCTCCGCAGTCCTCGATCACGACGTGCCGGTGATCGCCATGACTGCCAATGCTTTCGCGGACGACCGCGAGCGCTGCATCGCCGCCGGCATGAACGACTTCCTCTCCAAGCCCGTCGACCGCGCAACGCTGGCGCAGATGTTGGACAAGTGGCGGGTGCGTAAAGTCGCCTGAGCTGCGACTCGCGGGACTCTGCTAGGCTAGCGCGTCTCAGCGGTGTGGCACTCTCGCATGGTCAGCACCACCCTCGATCCGTCATCCTCCGCGCCGATCGCGCCGTTCGACGCGAGTGCCCGCGCGCTGCAATGGGCCGTTCGCGCGCTCACAGCGACCTGCTGGACCAGCGCTGCGCTCTTCGGTCTCTACATCCTCGCGTTTTACGCTGCGGCGCTCGTCGACGGGAACATCGCGAAGTGGAACGAGAGCCTGCCGCGCCTGTACGAGAGCCACACGCCGGCTGCCACAGCGGGAATCGGCATGCATTTCGCCGCCGGCGGCATCATTCTCGCGCTCGGCTGCATTCAGCTCGTGCAACCGTTGCGGGCGCATTATCCGGCCGTGCATCGCTGGATCGGTCGCGTGTATGTCACCGCTGCGTTTCTCGCCGGTGTCGGTGGACTCACGTTCATCGCCGCGAAAGGCACGATCGGCGGTACGACGATGGATGTCGGCTTCGGCATCTACGGGGTGCTCACTGCCGCAGCTGCGATCCAGACATACCGCCATGCTCGCGCCCGCCGCCTGGATGCGCATCGCGCGTGGGCCATGCGCCTGTTCGCTCTCGCGATCGGCTCGTGGCTCTATCGCATGGAATACGGCTTCTGGTTTCTGCTCGCCGACGGCGCCGGCCATGCGAAGGACTTCAGCGGTCCGTTCGACGCGCTGATGGCGTTCTTCTTCTATGTCCCGAACCTGCTCGTCGTCGAAGCGTTGCTCCGGGCGCCGCGCGCCTCGATGTCGCAGGCTGCACGTTGGACGACCGCTGCAGCGTTCGGTTGCGCGACGCTGTTCCTGCTGCTCGGCACGTACTACTTCACGAAGTTCTATTGGGGGCCCGCGATCCTGGCACGCATCGGCCTGTGACAATCGAATCCGCCTCTCGGGCTCATCGCATCTAACGATTGGCCAGCGCGGCGGTGTGGCATCACTATCGGGGCGCCGTCTCCCTGAGCCACACAGGAAATTCTTACCGTGCCAGACAAGCAACACACGCGCAGCGCCAGCGAGAGCGAGAACCCTGCAATCAAGGCGCCGCAAGCCAAGATGCGCCGCCCGCACACCAACCGCGACTGGTGGCCGGAGCAGCTGGACCTGTCGATCCTGCACCATCATTCGCACCTCTCGAATCCGCACGACCAGGAGTTCGACTACGCCCGGCAGTTCGAATCCCTGGACGTCGAGGCGCTGAAGCGCGATCTCATCGAGTTGATGACGACTTCGCAGGAGTGGTGGCCGGCGGACTACGGGCACTACGGGCCGTTCTTCATCCGCATGACCTGGCACGCGGCCGGCACCTATCGCATTGCCGACGGGCGCGGCGGCGGCGGCGAAGGCCAGCAGCGCTTCGCGCCGCTCAACAGCTGGCCCGACAACGCCAACCTCGACAAGGCCCGCCGGCTCCTGTGGCCGATCAAGAAGAAGTACGGCCAGCGGATCTCCTGGGCGGACCTGCTGGTGCTCGCCGGCAACGTCGCGATGGAATCGATGGGCTTCAAGACCTTCGGCTTCGGCTTCGGCCGGCCCGACGTGTGGGAGCCCGAGGATATTTTCTGGGGACCCGAGGACACGTGGCTCGGCGACGAGCGCTACAGCGGCGAGCGCGATCTCGCGCACCCGCTCGGCGCCGTGCAGATGGGCTTGATCTACGTGAATCCTGAAGGCCCGGGCGGCAATCCGGATCCGCTCGCTTCGGCACGCGACATTCGCGAGACGTTCGGCCGCATGGCCATGAACGACGAGGAGACGGTGGCGCTGATCGTCGGCGGTCACACGTTCGGCAAGACTCACGGCGCCGGCAAAGCCGACAACGTCGGAGTGGAGCCCGAGGGCAGTCCGGTGGAGGATCAGGGCCTGGGCTGGAAGAGCAGGCACGGCAGCGGCAAAGGTGGCGACGCGATCACCAGCGGCCTCGAAGGCGCGTGGACCAGCAACCCGACCCGGTGGGACAACGGCTTCCTGGAGAATCTCTTCAAGTACGAGTGGGAGCTGACGACCAGCCCCGCCGGCGCGAAGCAATGGACGCCGAAGAATCCCGAAGCCCAGGGTACGGTGCCCGACGCGCACGACCCGAAGAAGCGGCACGCGCCGATGATGCTCACGTCGGATCTCGCGCTGCGCGTCGATCCGATCTACGCACCGATCGCCAAGCGCTTCCACGACAACCCGCAACAGCTGGCCGATGCATTTGCGAAAGCGTGGTTCAAGCTGCTCCATCGCGACATGGGCCCGCGAGCGCGCTACCTCGGGCCATGGATTCCGGCGCCGCAGCTCTGGCAGGATCCCGTCCCCGCGGTCGACCATGCGTTGATCGATGCGCAGGACGCCGCTGCGCTCAAGGGCAAGATTCTGCAGTCCGGCGTGTCGATTGCGGATCTGGTCTTCACTGCCTGGGCGTCAGCGTCGAGCTTCCGCGGTACCGACAAGCGCGGCGGCGCCAATGGCGCGCGCATCCGCCTCGCACCGCAGAATGATTGGGCAGCGAACGAGCCGGCGCGAATCGCGAAAGTGCTGAAGTCGCTCGAACGCGTGCAGCAGGAATTCAACAGCACGCAATCCGGCAAGAAGAGAGTCTCGCTCGCCGACGTCATCGTGCTGGCGGGCTGCGCCGCCATCGAGCAGGCGGCGAAGAATGCCGGTTTCGACGTTACGGTGCCGTTCGCGCCGGGCCGCACGGACGCCTCGCAGGAGCAGACCGACGTGAGCACGTTCGCGGTGCTCGAACCGAAGGGCGACGGCTTCCGCAACTACCTGCGCGCCGATGACCCGCTGCCGCCGCAGACGCGGCTCCTCGATCGCGCCAACCTGCTGAAGCTCACGGCGCCGGAAATGACGGTGCTCGTCGGCGGCATGCGCGCGCTCGGCGCAAATCACGGCGCAGCGAAACACGGCGTGTTCACCGATCGTCCCGGGTCGCTCACCAACGACTTCTTCGTGAACCTGCTCGACATCGGCACTGCGTGGCGCCCGTCAGCCGCGGACAAGAACGTCTACGAAGGCCGCGACCGCGCGACGGGCAAGGAGAAGTGGACGGCAACGGCGGCCGATCTCGTCTTCGGTGCACACTCGCAGCTGCGTGCACTCGCCGAGGTCTACGCCAGCGACGACGCTCGCGAGAAGTTCGTGCGCGACTTCGTCGCCGCATGGAGCAAAGTCATGAATCTCGATCGCTACGACCTGGTCGAGCAGAAATAGCCGGTAGCGCGGCCGGCCAGGACTTGCTGGCCGGCCGGTCCCCCCCGTACCGTGCGCCGGCACGGTTTCGCAGCGGGAGGTACGGTGAGCTTCGGCGAGCGCTGGCGGGAGATCCGCACCGGGTTCGAGCGGTCGTTCTGGATTGCGAACTTCACCGAGCTGTTCGAGCGGCTGGCCTACTACGGCCTGCAGGCCGTGCTGGCGATCTACCTGCACGAGCGCCTCGGACTCAGCGAGGCCGAGACGGGCTCGATCCAGGGGATCTTCGGCTTCGTGGTCTGGTTTCTGCCGATCCTCGGCGGCGCGATCGCGGATCGCTTCGGCTTCCGGCGCACGCTGGCCGCGGCGTACGGCATCCTCGCGGCAGGCTACTTCCTGTTCGCCTCCATCGGCGGCGCATGGCTCGCGCCGGCACGCGCTGCTCTGCCGCTGTACTGGGTGGTGCTGGTCATCCTGATCGTGCCGGCCCTCGGCCCGGGACTGGTGAAGCCGGTGGTTGCAGGAACGACGGCGCGGGCCTCTGCCGAGAAGGTCCGCGCGCTCGGCTTCTCGATCTACTACACGATCGTCAACGTCGGCGGCATGCTCGGGCCGCTGGTCGCGAGCTTCGTGCGCACTTCGCTCGGTCCCGAGGCGGTGTTCATCATGAGCGGCTGCTTCTCGCTCGCGATGTTCCTGTTGACGATCTTCACCTTCAAGGAGCCCACGCGGCCGCCGGGCTCGCAGGTGACCAGCGTCGGCCAGACGTTGCGCAACATGGTGGTCGTGCTCGGCAACGTCCGGTTCGTCACCTTCCTGCTGATCTTCTCCGGCTTCTTCGTGATGTTCTGGCAGGTCTACATCGCGTTGCCGCTGTACGTGCGTGGTTACGTCGACCCGAACGCTCCCATCGATGCACTCATCGCCGTCGAAGGATTCGGCGTCATCAGTACGACTGTGCTGGTCGCGTGGCTCACGCGAAAAGCGCGCCCGCTGCCGGTCATGGCAACGGGTGTCGCCGTGACGAGCGTAGCCTGGCTGATCCTGCTACTCGGCAGCAGCTCGTGGTTCATCGCGGCGACGCTGCTCGTAGTCGCGCTGGGCGAAGCGCTGCAGGCATCGCGCTTCTACGAGTACTGCTCGCGCCTCGCGCCGAAGGGTCAGGAAGGCGTGTTCATGGGTTACGCGTTCCTGCCGATCGCCATCGGGTTTCTCATCGCCGGACAGATCGGCGGGCGGCTGGTGCACTACTTCGGCGACGTGCGCCACGCGCCGGAGCAGCTCTGGGTCGTTGTGTGCGCGATCGGGCTCGCTACCTCGATCGCCCTCCTCCTCTACGACCGGTTGGTCGCCCGCGACAACTAGAACCACGCATGCAGGCCGACGACGAGCGCGAGCTCGTCCGCATCCTCGCCCTCGGCGCGGTGCAGGTCCGCAGTGCGGCCGAACTTGCGCTCCCAATGCAGGCCGACATACGGCGCGAGCTCGCGCCGGATCTCATAGCGCAGCCGCAGGCCGACCTCCACGTTCGAGAGCCCTGAGCCGATGCCGTTCTCCGGATCGTCCTTGCCGAACGCTCGCACTTCGATCTCGGGTTGCAGAATCAGCCGCTGCGTGATCAGCAGGTCGTACTCGCCGGAGAAGCGCGCCGCGGTGCGGCCCTGCTCGCCGACGTAAACCGCCGCATCGACTTCGAAGAAATACGGCGCGAGCCCCTGGATGCCGAAATCGAGCCAGGTGCGCGACGGGCCCGGCCCGAAATCCTGGCGCACGCCGGTCTGCACGCTCCACCAGCGCGAGAAGATGCGATCCCACATCAGCTCGACGCGCCCCTGCGCCTCGCCGTCGACCCGCTCGCCCTCCGTCTCGAACCAGACCTTGTCGTAATCGTCGCCGTACCACGCATCGAGCTCCCAGACCTGGGCGTCGGCGCCGTCGATCTCGCGCCACTCGAGCTGATCCAGCAACACTTTGCCGTAGGCTGCGGCGTCATCCATGCCCATCAGCTCGATCATGTGCTCCTTGGACATTTCCGCGCCGACTGCGCGCCCGCACGCGAGCACAGCGAACGCTGCCAGCACTATCGCGCCCCTGCTCATGTGTGATCTCCAGGGTGACCGGCGCCGTGCGCGACTTCGACCTCGCGGAACATGCCCGCTTCCATGTGATAGAGCAGATGGCAGTGATACGCCCAACGCCCCAGTGCATCGGCGGTTACGGCGTAGCTGATGCGCTGGGCCGGGTTGACCATCACCGTGTGCTTGCGCACCTGGAACGCGCCGCCCGGCGTTTCGATCTCGCTCCACATGCCGTGCAGATGGATCGGGTGCGTCATCATCGTGTCGTTGACTAGCGTGATCCGCAGGCGCTCGCCATAGTTGAAGCGCAGCGGCTCCGCCTCCGAGAACTTCAGCCCGTCGAACGACCACATGAAGCGCTCCATGTGGCCGGTCAGGTGCAGCTGGATCTCGCGCGCCGGCTCGCGCCGGTCGATCGGACCGCCGACGGTGCGCAGGTCCGCATAACTGAGCACACGCCTGCCGTTGTCGCGCAGGCCGACGCCCGGATGATCGAGACCGGCGATGGGCACTTCGACCTGCATGTCGACCGTCGGTCCGTTCTCCGTCGCCGCATGGCGCAGCGGGGAATTTGCAGTGGCTGCGGCATGTCCTTCGTGACCCATCGTTGCATGACCCATCGCGGCGTGGTCAACCGCGGCGTCCGCCGGCGGCGCGCCGTGACCGGCGCCGTGCTGCATTCCCATGTCGCTCATCGTGAGCAGGGGCCGCGGATCGAGCGGCGGAATTTCCGCCGTCATGCCGGGGCGCGGCGCGAGCGTTCCACGCGCATACCCGGAACGGTCGATGGCCTGCGCAAAAATCGTGTACGCACGATCGTCGGCGGGCTCGACGATGACGTCGTAGGTTTCCGCCGTGGCGATGCGGAACTCGTCGACCGTCACCGGCTCGACGTCCTGGCCGTCGGCCGCGACGACCGTCAGCTTCAGTCCCGGAATGCGCACGTCGAAGATGCTCATCGACGAGCCGTTGATGAAGCGCAGCCGCACGCGCTCGCCGCGCTCGAACGGCGCGGTCCAGTTGCCGGCCGGCGCCGCGCCGTTCATCAGATAGGTGTACGCGTAGCCGGAAACGTCGAGCAGGTCGGTCGGATTCATGCGCATTCCGCCCCACATGCGGCGGTCCGCGAGCGTCTCGCGCCAGCCCTGGCGGCGCGCGTCGGCGAACAGGTCGCCGAGCGTGCGCTTGTGGAAGTTGTAGTAGTCGCTCTGCTTCTTGAGCGTCGCGAAGATCCGCTCCGGATCGAGGTCGGTCCAGTCGGACAGCAGAATGACGTGCTCGCGGTCGGCATGCTGGCGCTCGCCGCCGCGCCGCTCGATGACGATCGGACCGTACAGCCCGGTCTGCTCCTGGAAACGCGAGTGCGAGTGGTACCAGTACGTGCCGGACTGGTTCACCTCGAACCGGTAGACGTAGCTGCCGCCAGCCGGAATACCGTCGAAGCTCAGGCCCGGTACGCCGTCCATGTTGGCGGGCAGGATCATGCCGTGCCAGTGGATCGAGCTGCGCTCGGCGAGGCGATTCGCGACGCGCAGCGTGACCGTATCGCCTTCGCGCCAGCGCAGCAGCGGCGCGGGAATCTGCCCGTTCACCACGGTGCCGACCCGCGCCTTGCCCGTGAGATTGACCGCCATGGCGCCGATCTCGAGATCGAACTGCGTGCCGGAAAGCACTGCGCGCGGCGCACTAGCCCACGCGAAGTCGCGTGCCGTGCCGAGGACGAACAATCCCGCGCCGGCGCCGGCCAGAAAACGTCTGCGGCTCAGCGCCGCCCGAGGAAGGGAACCCTGCATGAATCACTCCGCATGTGCGACTGCTGCGCATCAGGCGCAAGCGACGCGTCGGTCGCCAGCGCACTTGATGGATTACGCGAACAGCGGGAGTGCTGCAGGGGGTCGGAAGAGCTCGAAGGGTTGCACCAGGCCGACAGCGCTGGCGCATGCATCTGTCTTACATTCAGTCATCGCAGCGAGGACGAAGGAGGCTGCGAAGCCGATCGCCGTCGCCGACACGCACGGACATTCGCAGCCGCCGGTCTTGCAGCAGTCGGGCACTTGGGCTCCGCCCTCGGGCTCGTGGCATTGCGCCGACTGTTGTGGCGTCGCCGCGGCGCCGTGTCCGGAATACGCAACGTCATGAGCGTGCGCGAACTCGCCGATGACCAGGCGCGTCACCAGCAAAATCACCACAGCCCAGCGATTCCGGAATCCTCGTCGCACGCGCAGCAGCCTAGCCTGCACGACCCGCGCGCGCAAACACGTTATGTCGGCGGGCCTACCCCGGAAGTGGAACGTTTCTTCGCAGCGGCTCGTGTCCTGCTTCGAGTGGGGAGTGAAGCAACTTGAAGAACACCGACGACCGCGCGGAACACCAGGCGCCGCGGCTCACGCCAGACCAGCCTCGCGGCGCAACTGCCGTGCTGAGCGGGCAATGGCCGTTCGTCGAGCGCCGCAAGGCGGATCGTCGCCAGCAAACCCGCGCCCAGGACGAGCTGCTCCACGAGTTTGCGCGCTTGTGCACGAGCCGCGAGCTGCAGACCGTCCAGCTGGTGCTGCGAGGCATGACCAACAAGCAGATCGCCCAGGAGCTGGGCATCGCCGAGGACACGGTCAAGAAGCACTTGCATCACGTCTATCGCAAGCTCGGCGTACGCAGCCGCGCCGTCCTCATGGCCGGAGCGACAGGCTCTCTGTGAGGCGCTGCTAGCCGGGTTGTGTGGTAAGTTTTCGGGGTGGCAAGGTCCGGCGAACCCCAAGTCGACTCGAGCCTCACCGACGCCTGGTCGTGGAGCGAAGCTCACACTCTCCCCAGCGTCGTCGACGTAGCCATCATCGGCGGCGGTATCGTCGGCTGCTCGGCCGCATACTTCCTCGCACGCGCGGGCTTGCGCGTCGCTCTCTTCGAAAAGGGTCGCATCGCCGGCGAGCAGTCGGGAAGGAACTGGGGCTGGGTGCGGCAGCAAGGGCGCTCGCCGATCGAGTTGCCGCTGATGATGCGCAGCCTGCGGCTGTGGCTGGAGCTGCGCGACGAGCTCGGTGACATCGGCTTCCGGCAAGGCGGATCGCTGTACCTCGCGCAGGATGCAGCGCAGCTCGCCGGTCTCGAACAATGGCTGAGCGTCGCACGCGAGCACGATCTCGACACCCGGCTCCTCGACTCGCAGCAGCTTGCGGCAGTCCTGCGAACCGACGATCGACGCTGGAGCGGCGCGCTGCATACCGCGAGCGATGCGCGAGCCGAGCCCAGTCGCGCGACACCTGCCATCGCTCGGGCGGCGCAGCGGCGCGGAGCGCAGATCTTCGGCCATTGCGCAGTTCGAGGTCTTGATCGGGTCGCCGGCCGCATCCAGGGTGTGATTACCGAGCGCGGGCGCGTCGCGGCAGCGACAGTCGTCTGCGCCGGCGGTGCCTGGACGAGCAGCTTCTGCCGATCGACCGGCATCACGTTTCCGCAACTGACCGTGCTCGGCACGGTCGCGCGCACTGCGCCGGCTCGCGAAATCCTCGAGGGCGAAGCGTGGTGTCCGGCCATCGCGATCCGCCGCCGCGCCGACGGCGGCTACACGGTCGCGCACGGCGGCTCGTTCCTGCATTCGTTGACGCCAGGCACGCTGCGGTACGCCCGCAAGTTCTGGCCGGCCTTCATTCACGATCGTCATTCGATCCGCGTCCGTCTCGACGCAGCCTTCTTCGCCGCGCTGCGCACACCCTCGACCTGGGCGATGGACGAGATCTCGCCTTTCGAGCGCCAACGGATGCTGCACCCGGCGCCTGAGCCGCACGTCCTCGGCCAGATGCAGGCCGCCTTGCATCGGTGGTTTCCGGAAATCGCCGCGGCCGGTTTCGCGGAAACCTGGGGCGGCATGATCGAATCCTCGCCGGACGTGCTTCCGGTGATCTCGCAGGTCGCGAGCCACCCGGGGTTGCTGGTGGCCAGCGGCTTCAGCGGCCATGGCTTCGGCATTGGCCCCGGCGCCGGTAAACTCATCGCCGACATGGTCCAGGGTGTCGCCGAGCGCGCCGCAGTGCACGCCTTCCGCCTGCAACGCTTCTTCGACGGCTCGCCGATCCGCCCCGGTCCATCGATCTGAACGTCGGCCCGAGCCATCGATCCGCGCAGGTGTTGCAGGTGAGCTCCAACGAACAACCGGTCCTGGCCCGCGAGCTCCAGCCGTCTCTGCCGCCGCATTTCTACAGCAGCGGGAGCGTCTTCGCGCTGGAGCGCGAGCGCCTGTTCCACGGGCAATGGTTTTGCGTGGGACGCGCCGCGCAGGTGCCAGCGCGCGGCGATTCTCTGCACGTGCACGTCGCGGGAGAGAGCGTCTTCATCGTCCGGCAGGAGGATGGCTCGCTGCGAGCGTTCTACAACGTGTGCCGTCATCGCGGCAGCCGGCTGGTACGGACAGCTCCCCTGCCCGATCCGGACCAGCCCTCGGCCACCCGCTCGACTTCGCTCGCATCCGGTGTCGTCTGTCCGTATCACGCATGGACCTACAACCTCGACGGCTCGCTGCGCGCCGCACGCTACGTGCAATTCGACGCGTCGTGCCCGAAGGAAGGCTTCTCGCTCGTGCCGGTGCACCTCGATACCTGGGGCGGATTCATCTTCGTGAACCTCTCGGCGACGCCTGCCGAGCCGCTGCACGCACAGCTCGCGGTTCCCGTGCGCAAGCTGGAGCGCTACCCGTTGCATGACCTGCGCCGCGGCGCGCAGCTGATCTACGACGTGCGCGCCAACTGGAAAGTGATCATGGAGAACTACAACGAGTGCTATCACTGCGGGCCGGTGCATCCGGAGCTGTGCGCACTCGTGCCCGCCTTCCGCGAGCGCGGCGGCGCCGGACTCGACTGGGACGACGGCATCCCGCATCGCGCCGGCGCCTGGACTTTCACGCTGAGCGGCACCTCGACTCGCGCGCCGTTCCCCGGGCTGTCGGACAAGGAGAAGACGCATCACAAGGGCGAAGTCGCCTATCCGAACCTGCTGCTGAGCGCCGCGGCGGAGCACATCGCTGCCTTCATGCTCTGGCCGATGGCGCCGGACCGTACGCGGATCGCCTGCGAGTTCCTGTTTCATCCGGACGAGATCGCGAAGGCGGCGTTCGATCCTGCCGACGTGGTCGAGTTCTGGGACGTGGTCAACCGGCAGGACTGGCAGATCTGCGAATCGGTGCAGGACGGCATGCGCTCGCGCGGCTTCCGCGGCGGCTTCTATGCGCCGATGGAGGACCCGAGCCTCGACATCCGCCGCTATCTCGAACGGCATCTCGGCGATCTGTCGCAGGTGACTTGAGTATGCGCGCGTGACATCCCGCTACGACGCCGTCGTCATCGGTGCAGGTCACAACGGGCTGACGACGGCGTTTTATCTCGCGCGGGCCGGTCTGCGCACGCTGGTGCTGGAGCGGCGCGAGATCGTCGGCGGATGCTGCGTCACCGAGGAGATCGATCGCGACGCGGCGCCGGGCTGCCGCGTCTCCACTGCCTCGTACATGGCGAGCATGCTGCGTCCCGAAATCATCCGCGACCTGCAGCTCGATCGACAGGGGTTGAAGATGATCGCCGCCGAGCCGACGGTCCAGGCCGTGATGCCCGACGGCGTCGTGCTGCCATGGTGGAGCGATCGCGCGCGCATGCGTGAGCTGCTGATGCGCTTCGCGCCGCGCGACTGCGACCGCTTCCTGTCGCTCGACGTGCACCTGAGCGAGCTGGCGCGTCATCTCGAACCGTTGTTCATGCAGGCGCCGCCCGATCTGCAACGCAGCGGCCTCGCGGGCCTCGGCGAGCTGCTGCGCTTCGGCTTGAAATTTCGCCGGATGCAGGGCCGCCAGATCTCGGACCTGATCGCCTTCGCCACCGGCAGCCTGGGTGAATTCCTCGATCGCTCGCTCGAGTCGGCGCACCTGAAGTCGCTGGTGCTGTCGAACAGCCTCTACGGCAAGCACGGCGGTCCCTACGATCCCGGCACGTTGTTCGGACTCCTGTTCCATCTGCTTGGCGGCGGTTCGGAGGCGAAGCAGGGCTACGTCGGGCACGTGATGGGCGGCATGGGCGCAATCACGCAGGCAATGGCTGCTGCGTGTGCGGCCCAGGGAGTGGAGATCCGCACTGCCTCTGCCGTGCAGCGAGTGTCGATCCGATCGGGACGTGCCACGGGCGTCGTGCTCGCGCACGGCGCGCAAATCGATGCATCGATCGTCATCTCCAACGCGGATCCCAAACGCACCTTCCTCGATCTCGTCGAGCCGCACGAGCTGGACGATCACTTCCGCGCGGACGTTCGCGGCATCAAGATGGACGGGCCGTGCGGCAAGCTCAACCTGGTGCTGGGCGAAGAGCCGCGCTTGCTCGGCGGCGATCCGGACGCCGGCGCGTTGCGCAACGCGCAGTTCACACTTGTGCCATGGCTGGAAGGAGCGCAGCGCTGTTACGAGAGCGCACGCCGGGGCACGGTGCATCAGCGCCTGTGGATCGATTGCCTCGTGCCATCGCTGATCGACCCGTCGCTGGCGACGCCGGGGCGGCACGTCATGACGTGCTTCGTGCAATATCTGCCGGGCAAAGCCGCTGCGGGCTGGGAAGCAGCACGCGAGCCGCTGCGACGCCAGCTGCTGGATCACCTGGCCGAATACGTGCCTGCCGTGCAGCGCTCGCTGGTTGCGAGTCGTCTCTACACTCCCGCTGATCTGGAGAGCACCTTCGGCATCACCGAAGGCAACATCTTTCACGGCGACCTGCGGCCGGACCAGCTGTTCTTCATGCGGCCGCTCCCGGCGTACGCCCGCTACGCGACGCCCATTCGCTCTCTATATATGTGTGGAGCGGGCACGCACCCGGGCGGCGGCGTCACGGGCGCTCCCGGATTCAATGCCGCGCACCGCATCCTGTCGGACCTGGCGCGCGATCGCGAGCTGCGCAAGACGATGAACGCATGAGGCAGGCATGAGCAGCGCGCGAGCGATCCCGGTGCGCTACCGGATCCTCGGCGTGCTGTTCGTGCTGAGCTTCGTCAACTACCTGCTGCGCAACAACCTGTCGATCGCGATTCCGAGCATCCAGGAGGAATTCGGCTTCAGCAACGCCGAGCTCGGCTGGATTCTCGGCAGCTTCAACTTCAGCTACGCGCTGCTGCAGATTCCCGGCGGCATCTTCGGCCAGGTCTACGGTCCGCGGCGCGCGTTGACGTTCATCGCGCTCTCGTGGGGCGTGCTCACGTTCCTGACCGGCTTCGTTCCTGCGCTCATGGCCGCCTCGGCTGCCGGCGCGATGGTGTCGTTGATCGTGATACGAGTGCTGCTCGGTGCGACCAACGCTCCGCTGTTCCCGATCACCGCCGGCGCATTTGCAAACTGGTTTCCTGCAGGCCGGTGGGCGTTTCCGAACGCGGCGTTGAGTGTCGGCCTCGCGCTCGGCCAGGCGGCGATCGGACCGATAGTCACCTTGCTGATCGTGAAGTACGGCTGGCGCGAATCGTTCTACCTGCTCGCTCCCTGCGGGCTGCTCGTCGCCGCGTGGTGGTACTGGTACGGCCGCGACCGGCCTGCGCAGCATCCGGCAATCTCCGCCGGGGAAGTCCAGCTGATCGAGGGCAATCAGCCTCCCGCCCCGCCGGCAGCACGAGAGCGCGGCGCGTGGCGGCGCATGCTCGTGCATCGCGACGTGCTGCTGCTCGCCGCCAGCTACTTCTGCATGAACTACGTCTTCTACATGTTCGCGCAGTGGCTGTTCACTTATCTCGTCAAGGCGCGCGGCTTTTCGCTGCTGGAAAGCGGCTGGCTGTACGTACTGCCGTTCGCGACGGGCGCAGTGCTCGCGGCAGTCGGCGGACTCACCTGCGATGCGCTGTGCAAACGGATCGGCGCGACGTGGGGTTGCCGGTTACCGGCGATGACAGGCCTGGTGCTCGTCGCCGCATTGCTCATCGCCGGCGTCTACGCTGCCAACCCATACGTGGGCGTGGCGCTGCTCTCACTGTGCTTCGGCTTCACGCAGTTCACCGAAGGAGCATTCTGGTCGGCGTCGACCTATGTCGCCGGCCGACATACTTCCGCGGCCACGGGCGTGATGAACACAGGCGGCAATGCTGCCGGCTTCCTCGCTCCCGTCGTCGGACTGATGGTCGATCACCTCGGCTGGCTCGCCACGCTCGTGAGCGGGTCGGCATTCGCATTGACCGGCGCGGCGTTGTGGCTGCTCATCAGGATCCGTCCCGCCGAATAGCCGCAATGCGCGGGTGCTTCGGCAGCGCCGGCATGCGCCTGGGCCCGCGCCGGTGGCTCGGCTTCGCCGTGCCGGCAGCATCGAATGCCTTGCGGGCGGCCTCGATCGTCGGGCGATTGCGGCGCACCCAGGCTGCGACCGCGGCGATCGGCTCATACAGCGTACGGCCCAGCTTCGTCAGCTCGTACTCGACGCGCGGCGGAATCGTCGGATAGACGGTCCGGGTCACCAGGCCGTCGCGCTCGAGATCGCGCAGCGTGAGCGTGAGCATGCGCTGCGAGATGCCGCTCACCGTGCGGCGGATCTCGTTGAAGCGCATCGGCCCGCCCTTCAGCAGCTCCACGATGAGCACCGTCCACTTGTCGCCGATGCGCGCGAGCATCTCGCTCACGGCGCGGCATTCGCTCAGCTCGCGTTCCTCGGCAGGTATCAAGAATGTGCCTCCGGCTAAAAAAAGTGCCTGGCGCTCAACAAAGTGCCTTCTTGCGGCCGTCGCCGGCAGTACTCATCCTAGCGTCAGTTACTGAAAGTGACTAGGCATCGATTGTAGCCCGGAGCACCCATGAGCGTCATTTCCGTGATCGTCGGCAGCGTCCGCCAGGGACGTTTCGCCGACAAGCCCGCCCGCTGGATCCTCGAGCAGCTGCGCAAGCGCGACCTGGACGCGCGCCTGCTCGACCTCAACGACTATCCGCTGCCGTTCTTCGACGCGCCGGTACCGCCCGCGATGCCGGGCCGGCCGGCCTACGAGCACGAGGTCGTGCGGCGCTGGACCCAGGCGATCGCAGCCTCGGACGGCTTCGTGATGATCGCGCCGGAGTACAACCATGGACCCTCTGCGGTATTGAAGAACGCGATCGACTGGGTGTACCCGGAGTGGCAGCGCAAGGCGGTCGCGTTCATCGGCTACGGCAGCGTCGGCGGCGCCCGCGCCGTCGAGCAGCTGCGCCAGATCGCGGTCGAAGTGCAGCTCGCGCCGATCCGCGCGGCGATCCACGTTCCCGTCGCGGCGCTGTACGCGCACTTTCAGAGCCAGGACGTCACGCCGCACCTGGCCGAGCTGGTGCCGGCCGCCGACCAGATGATCGACGACCTGCTGTGGTGGACGCAGGCGCTGAAGACCGCCCGGGCTGCGACGGTCTCCTTATGAGTCAATGACTTCCATCCGACTCTGCACACGGGCCGAACGCAAAATTCCTGGGCCGGGTTCACGCATCCCGGCGCTGCGTTCGCTACGATACCGGTCCTCCATAACGGGTCGTGGCCGGGTCCTTGTCAGCGCAAAGCCCCTCATTCAGTCGTTGGTCGCGCCTCTTGGCTGGCTGGATGCTGCTTGCGATGGGCCTCGCAGGGACGGCGCGTGCAGCCGATCAACCGCACCCGGCGCAGGCGCTGATCGACAGAGCCTGGGCCGGCGCACGCACGGATCCGGACGCCAGCAGCCGCGACGCCTACGCCGCGCTCGAGATGCTGGGCACCCGGCCCGACGTCGACCTGGAAATCCGCGCGCGACTCCTGCTGTGCGAGCACCTGTCTGAAAGGGACCAGGCCGCAGCAGAGCAGCAGGCGGCGCGGGCTCGCGAATTGCTGCCGAAGGCCGCTCGCCATGGACTGCAGGCAGGGGTGCTGACCTGCGAGGGCACGATTCGCGAGACGGCTGGCGACAACGCGAGCGCGCGCGAGCTGTATGAGCGCGCGGTGCAGGTCGCGACTGAAACGACCGACGAAGAGATGTTGGCCGGCGCACTCTTCTCGCGCGGATACCTTCAGGGCGTGCAGGGTCAATACGCGGCGGGCCTGACAGATCTGAAGCGCGCGCAGTCGGTCTTCGAGGACATCGACCTGCCGGATCACGCGCTGACCGCGCTCAACGCCATCGCCATCCTTTACAACCGGATGGGCGACTATGCGCAAGCGATTCATATATACGAGCGCGCGCTGACGGCTCAGCGCAGCGCCGGCATGCGCCGCGAAGAAGCGGTCACGCTGCACAATCTCGGGCGCGCCCACGAAAATCTGCTCGAATGGGATGCCGCGGACAAATCGTTCCAGGAGTCGCTGACGATCAGCCGGGAACTGAGCTACCCCCGCGGCGAGGCTTACGCATTGCGCGGACTCGGCGCCGTCGCGAATGCCAAGGGCGATCCGCAGGGGGCGCTGCGCACTCTCGAACGCGCGGGCGCTCTGCAACGACAAACGCCCGACGCGCGCCTGCACGCACAGATCCAGCTCGCGCGCGGCATTGCGTTGCACCGTCTCGGCAAATGGCCGGCGAGCGTGGATGCTCTCGAACAGGCACTCGCCGTGTTCAAGGAAGCCGATTCCCTCACTGAGCTGCGCGCCACGTATGCAGAGCTCGCCGCCGTGCTGGCCGACCAGGGCAGTTGGCGCGACGCGTATGCGCATCTTGCAAGCGCCAAGGAGACGGCCGAGCGGCAGTTCCAGAACCAGATCGATCAGCGCTTCACCACGCTCAAGGTCGAATTCGACACGGCCGGCAAGGAACAAGAGAACGCCCTGCTGATCCGCGAGAACGAAGCCAATCAGAAAGCTCTGGCGCAGGAGCGGCGTGCGCGCAGGTTGCAGGCTGCAGTGATCGTGCTGACCGCGGCGCTCGCGGTTCTGCTGGCGACGCTCGCGGTCCATCAATGGCGCACGACGCGTCGCATGCGCACGCTGGCCATGACGGACGAGCTCACCGGCGTGCCGAACCGCCGCGCGGTGCTGACGCGCCTCGCTCCGCTCGTCGAGACGCCGAACGGCCGCGGCCATGCGATGCTCATCATCGATATCGATCATTTCAAGAGCATCAACGACCAGTACGGCCATCCCGAGGGCGACGAAGCGTTGAAGCTGGTCGCCGCCCGGCTGCGCGCGGAGGTCCACGAGCCCGCGTTCATCGGCCGCCTCGGCGGCGAGGAGTTCGTGGTCGTGCTGCCCGATGCCGCTGCGGACGCCGGGCAGCAACTGGCCGAGCGATTCCGCGAAAGCGTGCAGACGATCGACACCCGCCGCTGGCTCGCCGACCGCCGCCTCACGGTCAGCATCGGAATGACCGTGTCGAAAGCGGCCGGCGATACGCCGAGTCACATGCTGCAGCGGGCGGATGCCGCGCTATACGAAGCCAAACGAGCCGGCCGCAACTGCGTGCGGCAGCAACTACCGCCTGCGGCGCCGGGCGCGACGACGACGCAATCGCCTGGCGAATCCGGGCTCGAGTACGCCTGAAGTCAGCGCGAACTCCCGACGACGATCACGATTCGAGCAACAGCTTCGCAGCGCGCGTCGCCCCATAGCCGATGATCGTGTCCGCCACTGCCAGCGCTCGCGTGCGGATTCCGGAGCTCAGCGCGGCCTCGAGCGCAGCGGACAGCGATGCGGCAGTCGGCGTCGGACCGTCGTGCGCCGAGCCGATTCCCAGGTCCCACACCCTGCTCGCCCAATACGGCTGATCCATGATCTGCGGGACGACCACCTGCGGCGCTCCTGCCCGCGCGGCAGTGGTCGTCGTACCGGCGCCGCCGTGATGAATCACCGCCGCTACTCGCGGGAACAGCGCCTGCTGGTTGATCTCGCCGATGACGAAGCAGTCGTCGCGGTCATCGACCCGCGCCAGTTCCGCCCAGCCGCGCGACAACAGAACGCGACGACCTTGCGCCCGCACGACGTCGATCGCCGTCCGCGCAAATTCCTTCGGCGCCGGAAGACTACCCAGGCCGATGTAGACGGGCGGCGCGCCCGCATCGAGGAATTGCAACAGCTCGCCGGGCAGCGGGCGCTCATCGGGCAGGAGCCATGCGCCGGTCTGCACGACATCGATGTCCGCCGGCTGCCGCCAGGGCGCGATGACCGGATCCGCGGCGAGCCAGGGCTGCCGCGTGTAGACGTGGTCGCGCACGTTGTCGACCTTCGGCAGCCCGACCGAGGCACGCAGACCATTGAGCCCCCCGCCGAAGATCTCGTTCATCACCTGCACGTCGCGATCCCACAGCAGCCGATTGTCCGTGACGCCGGGCGGATGCGGATGGCTCGGGTATTCGTGCGGCCGTCGATACGGCGAGGGCAGGAAGATCGGACAATAGGCCGCGAGCACGTAACGTAGATCCAGTTTCTCCGCGACCGCCCGCGCGGCAGCCACGGAGGAAAAAAGGCCCGTGGCCACCATCGCATCGCATCCCGCGCCGTCGAAGGCGCGGGCCGCTGCAGCGATCGCCTCGTACTGAGCAGCCATCACCTGCGCCGCGATCTTAGGCAAGGAAATGGTGGCGCGCTTCGGCAGCATCTCCACCACCCACTGGCGCACCGACGTGAAAGCAGGCAACAACGGCACGCCAGCAGCGGCGAAGAGCTGCGCGAATTCCTCGTCCGGAGGCGCGCACACTCGTGCATCCGCACCGTGCACTCGCAGCGCCGCTGCAAGCGCGAGCATGGGCTGAACGTCGCCGCGCGATCCAAAGGTTGTCAGCAAAACACGCATCGCATGGCTCCCTTGGTGACAAGGGCGGCGATGCTGCAGCAAGCGCCGGGCCTTCCGGCAAGCCCCCGCGGCCGGTATATTCTGAATACGGGAAGAAGACTCGCCAGGCGCTGCTGCTCGAACACGTCGATCAGCACGGCTATGATGAGCGCAGCCATGACCGTCCGCACGTTCGCCCCCCGACCGATGAAGCTCAGCGTCCTCACAGCGGCGCTGCATGAGCTGACGCCGCGCGAGCGGCGCGACGCCGATCCGGACCTGGCGATCGAGGAGTGGCTGCAGTTCGCCCGGGACGTCGGCGCGCCGAACATTCAGCTCTCGGCGGCCCTGCACCCTTCGCTGAGCGACGTCCCCGCCGCAGCGATGCTCGATCCGGTGGCGAATACGCTGGATCTGCGCAGCCCCTTCGATGCGACCCGCGCGGCGCGCGTGCACAGCGCGATGCGTGCGAGCGGTGTCGGTCTTTCGGACCTGGGCTACTTCGACAACATGCTCACCGACGATGCCGCTGCGCGCCGTCGCAAGCACGAGTTCATGCTGCGGGTGTTCGACGCAGCTGTTCTCCTCGGCACCGACGCGGTCTGCGGCTTCGTCGGCCGCAACTTCAAGCTGCAGATGGACGAGAACCTGGTGATGTTCGAGGAGGTCTTCATACCGCTGCTCGAGCAGGCCAAGGCGCGCGGCCTCACCTACCGCGTGGAGCAATGCCCGATGCCGGGCTGGACCTCGCTCGACCACTGGCACAACAACATCGCCTACGCGCCCGGCCCGTGGATTGCGCTCCATCGCATCTGCGAGCGCCACGGCGTCGGCGATCAGTTCCGCATCCACTACGATCCTTCGCACGCCATCCTCATGGGCCAGGACACGCGCTCGCTGTTCCAGTACCTGAAGGATTCGGGCTACGGATTTCTGATCGGCGGCTTCCATGTGAAGGGACAGGTGATCGACTCGCGCGGCGTTTCGGCCTGGGGCTACGGCGGCCAGACCATGAATCGCGGCGACTGGAGCGCAGGGCGGCAGTCGAGCGCCCCCGCAGACGCGGCGAATGCCTGGAAGAAGCAGACGGTGCTCGCCGAGCACGAGCTCCCCGGCACCGCGCGCCACGATCCCCTCGCCTATCTGCAGAATCGCAGCGTCGACTGGCTCGATCATCAGCTCGCCGCCCGCGAGCTGCTGTCCATCGACCCGGCGCAGACCTACCTGGTCGTCGAGCACGAGTACCCCCCGGCACGCGTGCAGGACAAGGCCAGGCTCGCGCCGATACTGCAAGGCTCACTCGCCTTCGTGAAGGCGATCGACGCAGCTGCGGCTGCGATGTTCGCTCTACAGCACGAAGTGCTCGCGGCTCAGGACATCCCGGTCCAGGGCGTCGGCCGCGAAGCGTACCGCTCCTGAACTGCCGGAAGTCATCGATGCCCAAAGCCTACTGGATTGCCTGCTACCGCGAGATCTCCGACCCGGCCAGGCTGGCCGCCTATGCGCGACTCGCGGGGCCGGCAATCGAAGCCGGCGGCGGCCGCTTCCTCGCCCGCACGGTCGCTGCGAAAGCCTACGAGGACGGCAAGCTCGATCGCACGGTCCTGATCGAGTTCGACTCCGTCGAGCAGGCCGCCGCGGTTCACGACAGCGCCGCCTACCAGGCAGCTCTCGCGCTGCTCGACGGCGGCGCCGTGCGCGACCTCAGGATCGTCTCCGGATCCTGAAAACCCTCCACCAAAGTTGCAGGGATATTTCGCTTCGTAGCGAATCGTGTGACTGCTGCGCTGCAACCGGCGCAGTGCTGCACAGGTGAGTCCCCGCCAGCGCCGGATGCAGTCTTTTGCTCACTGTTGTTGCGTCAACAACAGGAGTATACGTACGTGTGTTGCTCCACGCGGTGCCCCCAGGGATCGGGAAATTGCCGACAGCGGCGAGTACCGTGAAGTGGGTGGAGACACTGCAAAGAGCTCCTTATGTCGAATCATGAGCCGGCATCCAGACTGGCCGCGACCCTGCTCGAACGCTTCGGCGGCTCCGCTGCCACAGCGGACTTTCGCCGGCTGAGTCACGACCGCCTCATGGAAGAGTCGCAGGCGCGGCTGGCGAACGCCGTGGTGTCGGGTCAGCCGATCGAGGAGCGCGTGGCGACGCGCATCCTCGATAACGCGCGCGACTATCACCGTTGGGAAGCGGAGCACGCGACCCTCATGCGCCGGATCGCGGCCGAGCGCTTGCCCCACGTGCAGAAGGCCCAGCTCCTGTCGATCTCGCTCTCGCTGGTTCATCGCAAGGCGCTGTTCGAGTACCTGCGGGATGAGCGCATCCGCGGCGCGAGGCGCGAGGCAGTCATGGCGCATTTCTTCGCGCATCGCGACTACAACAGCGCAGTCGTTTCCGAGCACGGCCGCTACCTGCACAGCGCAGCGAGCTACCTGTGCTCGAGCCACGTCGGCTCGCACGTCATGTTCGACACGCTCTTCGAGACGCCGCTCAACGAGTACGAAGAGCTCTACGCGAGCTACTTTCGAACCTATTGCGACGTCGTGCTCGCCCGCAGCGGCGATGCGCTCGCGAGAACGATGGTGCCCGTGCTGATCGAGCTCAAGCAGCAGATCGGCGAGTGGCGCAAGGCGCTCATCGCGCTGACGCATTCCCAGTCGGGTGTCTGGCGTCGACCGTTGCTGTAGACGTGAACTCGAGCGCCGCGTCCCGGAGCCAGTCGGCCAGCCATCGCGCGTAGCTGCGCGCGACATGCAGATCGAACCCTTGTCCGTCGTCGACGTGCTCGACGATCAGCGGAATGTGCGCGAAACGCGTACGGGCACAGCGACCTGGCGGGAATGCGAGAGGATGCAGGTCGAGGCCGCAGCCCTTCGACAGTACCTCGCGCATCGCCCGACCGCGAAGCGTCAACGTGGCATAGGCATCCGTAGCGTCGAGCAACACCAGGCCCGTTGTCGATCCGGCCGCATGCCAACCAAGAACCGTGCTCCACGGTTCCCGCGTGACCAGCAGCCACTGCGCCGGCGCCACGCACAGTATGCGTAGCGGTGCCGCGAGCGTCGCACCCACCTCGCTCGGCAACATCTGCCCCGCGAGCGTTGCCGACTGCTGACCGAGCTGGTGCTCCGGCAGCCACGATCTGATCTCGACCAGCGCCCGGTCGTTCGCGATCGTGAGAGTGAACGGCTGAGCGTCAGACATTCATGCGCTCGCCGGCTGGATCGTAGAAGGTCGGATCCACCACGGTCGCCTCGGTCGTCGTATCGCCGTCATGCACGTTGAGTCTCGCGCCCGCGCGCTCGCGACCGCCGCGCAACAACGCGAGCGCAATCGGCTCGCCCGTCAACGGAGCCCTGCCTGCCGAAGTCACCCAGCCGTCGGTCGGCTCGGAGGAGCTCTCGATCCGCAGGTGACTGCCGACGATCATCGATCTCGTGCTGCGCAGCCCGACGAGTTGCAGGCGATCCGCACGGCGATTCTCGGGCAACGACAGCGAGCGCCTGCCGACGTAGTCGGTACGCTTGTTCGCAGCGACCTTGCCCCAGCCGACGTCGTCCGGAACCGTCGTACCGTCGGTATCCGTTCCCACGTGCAGATAGCCTTTCTCCAGGCGCATGAGCAGCAGCGCATCGAGGCCGAACGGCTGCAATCCATGCGGCGCGCCGGCGTCCAGCAACGCGTCCCAGAGCCGTTGCGCGGCGCTCGCGCGAATGTTGATCTCGTACGTCAGCTCGCCGGTGAAGCTGACGCGGTACAGCCGGGCATCGGCTCCGACGAGCCGCGTCTCGCACATGCTCAGATGCGGCAGACGCGCGCTCGACAGATCCAGCTCGGGCGCAACGCTCGCAAGGATGTCGCGCGAGCGCGGACCTGCAAGCGACAGGCAAGCCCAGCTCTCCGTGACCGGCGCGATCGTGACACGCAGGTGCGGCCACTCGCATTGATGCCACTCCTCGAACCATGCGGCCACGCGTCGCGCGTTGCCCGACGTCGTCGTGATGAGGAAGCGGTCCGGCTCGAGCATCACGACGGTACCGTCGTCGAAGATCACGCCGGACTCGCGCAGCAGCAGCCCATAGCGCGCGCGATGCGGCTTCAAGGTCGTCAGCTCGTTGATGTAGAAGCGGTTGAGGAATTCGAGCGCATCCGGACCGTGCACTTCAATCTTGCCGAGCGGCGAGTAGTCCAGCAGCCCGGCGGCCGTGCGCACGGCTCGTGCTTCGCGCGTCACGGCCTCGTCCCGCGACTCGCCGTCACGCAGGTACGCTGCAGGCCGCTTCCACTCGCCGAAGTCCTGCATGAGCGCGCCATGCGCCATGTGCCAGTCGTGCAACGGCAGCAATCGCGCTGGCGCAAAGCGACTGCCGGTCGCGCGACCCGCTATCGCGCCGAGCGTTACCGGGACGAACGGCGGACGGAAGGTGGTGTGACCCACTTCAGCGGGGTCGACGCCGCGCAGCCGCGACATGACCTCGAGCGCAACGAGGTTGGAGGTCTTACCCTGATCGGCTGCCATGCCTGTCGTCGTGTAGCGCTTCGCGTGCTCCACCGATGCGTAGCTCTCGCGGTGCCCGAGCTCCAGGTCGGCCACCGTGACGTCGTGACGCAGATCGATCCATTGTCTCGCCGTGTTGCCCACCGGACTCACTCTGGGTCCGGGCGCCGACTGTGTAATCGACTCGCCGCTGGCGAAGCTGGCAACGGGATGAGACTGCGACAGTGCGAGCGCGCCGCTCTGCGCGTCGTATCGAAGCGTGCCGGTGGCCTGCGAGTAGAGATGCAGCGTCGGGTTCCATCCGCCCGAGATGGCGAGCGCATCGCATGCGTACCGGCGCACTTCGGTGATTGCACGCGCGTCAGCGGAGAGCCTGCCCAAGGTGACGCCGCGCAGGGCGCTGAACCCGTGCGTATCGATCGGCAGCGTGCCTTCCAGCAACGGGATCGACAGCGCGTCGAGCTGCTGTCGCAGCGCCTGCGGAACCTCGGAGCGACTGTCGGCGACTGCAAGCACCTCGACGCCGCATTGCTGCAGATCTCGCGCCAGTGCATAGGCGGAGTCGTTGTTGGTTGCAACGAGCACCCGCCGGCCGCATGCCACGGCGTAACGGCGCAGGTATTCATGTGCGGCTCCCGCAAGCAGAATGCCGGGCCGGTCGTTGTTGCAGAACACGAGCGGCTGCTCGATAGCACCGGTGGCAAGCACCACGCGCCTGGCTCGGACAACCCAGTAGCGCTCGCGAGGCTGCAGCGGATGCGCTGCATCTGCCGGCACGCTTTCGATGAGCGTGACTACATCGCGCTCGTAGTACCCGATCGCGCTCGTGCGCGTGAGGATCTCGATATTCGCCATCGCGCGCAGCGCATGCTCCGCTGACTCGCCTTGCATGCTCGAACCATCCCAGGCGCTGCGGCCGCCCAGGTGACTCGACTGCTCGACGAGAAGCACCCGCGCACCATCGCGCGCGGCGTCGCGTGCTGCCAGCAATCCGGCTGGGCCACCGCCGACGACGAGCGTGTCGCAGTGACGATTGCGCCAGTCGTATCGATCGGGATCCGGGTCCGGCGGAGCGTGGCCGAAGCCCGCCATGCGGCGGACCAGCCATTCGTATGCGTGCCAGCCCGGCCAGATGAAGGTCTTGTTGTAGAAGCCCGCAGCCCACAGCGGCGCAGTGAAATCGAGCAATCGCAGGACATCGAAGCGGCGCCGCGCATGAGAGTACGCCTGCAATCCTTCGCGCAGCTCGACCTGAGTTGCGCGCGCCGCAGGCACGGTTCGCGCGCCGGCACCGAGCTGCACGAAAGCGTTCGGCTCTTCGACGCCGCTCGAGTACACGCCGCGCGGACGATGAAACTTGAAGCTGCGCGCGAAGGTGCGCACCCCGGCGGCCAGCAGCGCTGACGCCAGCGTGTCGCCCGCGAAGCCCTCGTACGAGCGATCATCGAAACAAAACGCCACTCGACGCGCACGATCGAGCGCGCTGCCGGAGCACTGCCCGGGTTGCAGCCGGAACGGCCCGGAGCTCATGGCGGCTTGCCCTCGCCCATGCGATACACAGCGCGAATCTCATGAGTCACGGTGTCGCGCGCGACGTTGAACCAGCGCCCGCAGCCGAAAGCGTGCAACCAGCGCTCGTAGTGGATGCCCTTCGGGTTGTCGCGATCGAACAGGTACCCGGTCCACACCTCATCGGTCGCTTCGCAGGCAGGGCGCGAGATGTGCGAAGGGCCCCCGAAGGTGAACTCCGGCTCATCGCGCAGGCCGCAGTAGGGACAACTGATTCGCAGCATCGCCGGCTCTAGTGGGCGACGCCGGCGGCGGCGCCCTCGTCGATGAGCGCGCCGCGCTGGAAGCGATCCAGGCCGAATCGCTCGATCAACGGGTGCAGACGGTTGTGAGCGATCGTATGCGCCATGGTGTCGCCGCCCGCCGGGATCGCTTTGTAGCCGCCGGTCCCCCAGCCGCAATTGATGTACAGGCCGGCGATCGGCGTCAGTCCCATGATCGGCGTGGTATCCGGCGTGACGTCGACCATGCCGGCCCATTGCCGCATCAGGCGCAGCCGGCTGAAGCTCGGCAACAGCTCCAGCACGGCACCGACGGTCGCGTGCATCACCGGCAAGCCGCCGCGTTGCGCATAGGAGTTGTGCACGTCCGCTCCGCCGCCGATGACGATCTCGCCGCGA
>DATEJG010000122.1:0-74716 GCA_035278165.1 Steroidobacteraceae bacterium | reverse complement strand
GGGCTCACCTTTACCGTGTAGCGCCCAAATCTGCGCCTGCTCGCTCTCCGACAGCCACTGCCACACCATCGCGCACCTCCTCTTTACAGCGCATGGTGTTGCATCGACCTATTGAGTTCACCTCAGCCTGACGCTTCATTCTGCCGTTTCTTCTTCGCGCCCGGCCCGCTTGCGCTCGTGCTCCTTGAGCGCCCGCTTGCGCAGCCGGATCTGGGTGGGCGTCACCTCGACCAGCTCGTCGTCGGCGATGAACTCCATCGCCTGCTCCAGCGTGTAGCGGATCGGCGGGACCAGGATGATGTTCTCGTCGCGGCCCGCGGCGCGGATGTTGGTGAGCTTCTTCGCCTTCAGTGGATTCACGACGAGGTCGTTGTCGCGGCTGTGGATGCCGACGATCTGGCCTTCGTAGACCTCATCGCCATGCGCCGTCATCAGCCGGCCGCGCTCCTGCAGGTTGAACAGCGCGTAGGCCAGCGCCTTCCCCTGCGCGTTCGAGATCAGCACGCCGTTGGTGCGCTGGCCGATCTCGCGCTCCAGCAGCGGGCCGAAGTGATCGAAGATGTGATGCATGATGCCGGTGCCGGACGTGAGCGTACGGAACTCGGTCTGGAAGCCGATCAGGCCGCGCGAGGGAATCACGTAGTCGAGCCGCACGCGGCCCTTGCCGTCCGGATACATGCCGGTGAGCTGGCCGCCGCGCTCGCCGAGCTCCTGCATGATCGCGCCCTGCGAGCTCTCGTCGAGATCGACCGCGAGCGTCTCGTACGGCTCGCACGCCTGGCCCTCGATCTCCTTGATGACGACCTTCGGCCGCGACACCGCCAGCTCGTAGCCTTCGCGCCGCATGTTCTCCAGCAGCACGCCGAGGTGCAGCTCGCCGCGCCCGTAGACGCGGAACTTGTCGGGATCATCGGTTTCCTCGACGCGCAGCGCTACGTTGGTCATCGCCTCGCGCAGCAGCCGCTCGCGGATCTGCCGGCTGGTGACGTACTTGCCGTCGCGGCCGCAGAACGGCGAAGTGTTGACCTCGAACGTCATGCTGATCGTCGGCTCGTCGACCACCAGGTGCGGCAGCGCCTCGGGCGCAGCCGGGTCGCAGATCGTCTCCGAGATCTCGGGATACTCGATGCCGGCGAACGCCACGATGTCGCCGGCGCTCGCCTCCTCGACCTCGACGCGCTGCAGGCCGAGGAAGCCCATGACCTGCATGATCCGCTCGTTGCGCACCTTGCCCTCGCGGTCGACCACGACCACCGGGCTGTTGCGCTTGATCCTGCCGCGCTTGATGCGGCCGATGCCGATCGCGCCGACGTAGCTCGAGTAGTCGAGCAGGCTGACCTGCAGCTGCAGCGGACCGCTTGCGTCCACGTCCGGCGGCGGACAGTTCTTCACGATCGCCTCGAACAGCGGCGTCATGTCGGCGGCCAGCTGGTTCGCCTCGTTGCCGGCGAAGCCTTTCAGGGCCGAGGCGTACACGACCGGGAAGTCGAGCTGCGCCTCGCTCGCGCCGAGCTTGTCGAACAGATCGAACGTCTGGTCCAGCACCCAGTGCGGGCGCGCTTCCTCGCGGTCGATCTTGTTGATGACGACGATCGGCCGCAACCCGTGCTTGAACGCCTTCTGCGTCACGAAGCGCGTCTGCGGCATCGGGCCGTCGACTGCATCGACGAGCAGCAGCACGCAGTCGACCATCGACAGCACGCGCTCCACTTCGCCGCCGAAGTCGGCGTGACCCGGCGTATCGACGATGTTGATGCGGTAGTCGCGCCACTGGATGGCGGTGTTCTTCGCCAGGATCGTGATGCCGCGCTCGCGCTCCAGCGCGTTCGAGTCCATGACGCGCTCGGGCACCGCCTTGCGCGCGTCGAGCGTGCCCGACTGCTTCAGGAGCTGGTCGACGAGCGTGGTCTTGCCATGATCGACGTGCGCGATGATGGCGATGTTGCGGAGCTGCGCGGTGGACACGGGAACGGAGATCCGGGGCCGGGAGGGCCGCGGATTCTACCCCATCTGTGGGTCAGGCTTTAGCCTGACTGCTTCAGCCCGGTTTCGTGGTTTCCTGCGCCTTCGCCGGCTGGACCGGCTCCCCTGCCGCATCCTTCTGCGGCGCCGGCTTCTGCTGTGCCGGCACATTGCCGACCGCGAACGGGATCGAGAACGTGCGGCTCAGGTTCGAGTTGCCGATCTGCGTGGTCGCCACGACCGCCAGATAGAAGACGCCGGTGCGGTCCGGCAGCACCGAAACGGTGTGGATGTACGGCTTCGAGGGCTCGACGTCGGTGAACGATGCGGTCAGCGGCCCGGCCAGCGTGACCCCTTCCATGCCCTGAACGGAAACTTCCATGGAATCCACGCCTGCGTGCGGCACGAACGCGATCTGCAGCTCGGTCGGCGTTCCGATGGCCGGTTTCGCCTGGAATTCGTAGCGGATTTCCACCGCAGCTCCGGGCTTGCCGCTGCCGACGGCACGCGCCATGCGCAGCGTGGGATCCGCAGCCGCAGCCTGTGCGGCCTTCTGCGCAGCGAGGCTCGCCGACGAAGCAGCGGTGGCAGGCTCGGGCTCGGCGCCGCAGGCGGCAAGCGTGAGCGCCGCGATCGACAGACAAATGGCTGGACGGTTCATCCTGATCATGCCTCTGTTGTGAGCTCGATCTGCCTAACCCTGAATCGACACGGTCATGCAGCGCGGCGTCGCGCCGGCAACCTGATCGAGGTCGAAATCGTACACCTCGATGATGTAGGTGCCGGCTGCGAGCTGGAACTGCGAGATCGTCTCGTGACCCGGCAGCGTGTGCGGCGGCGGCTGCGAAGGTTCCTCGTTGCTGAACGTGACCAGCGCGCCCTTGCGCAGCACGAAAATGTCCGGATCGGTGGCGAACGTAGTGCCGCCGCCGTTGGCTGCGCCGTCGGCCCGGATCGTCACCAGCCGCGCTGCATTGTTGTCGAAGCGCAGGAAGACGCGATTGCCGAGCTTGTTGGTATCGGTGTTGCCGAACGGCGAGCGGCTGCAGACGGAGATCGGGGTGTTCAGCACCAGCGTCTTGTACACCGGCAGGATGTCCGCGTCGCCGCCGTCATTGGTCTCCGCTGCGCCGAAGGCGTCGGTGCCGAAGATCTTCTCGCCATCGAGCAGATTGTCGATCGCAGCAAGCGGCGCTCCGGCAGTGGCGCGCAGCCCGGTGATGAACGAGTAGATGCTGGTCAATGCGTCGGTGGTCACCTGCGCGCCGGTCATCACCGAGTAGATCGGCGCGAACCCGAGCGCCACGCCGTCGCCCGGCTCGTTCGCGGAATCGAACAGATCCCAGAGAATCTCCTCGACCGATGCTTCGGAGAACCAGCCTTCGTTCTGCGGATCGTCCGTCTCCATGTCGATCTGGAAGTCGAAGCTCGTGCCCTGGCTCGAGTCGCGATAGATCGGGTTGCCGAGCGTCATCGCGGAAAACGCGTTGCCCCAGCCCTCGCCGAATGCGACGCGCAGATCGAGCGGCGTGTCGCTGCCGCCGTGCTCGCCGCCGATCGAGTCGGAGCGCGAGAAGCGGTCCTCGATGTAGTGGCCGAACTCGTGCGCGATCACCGACTGGTCGAACTCGTCGGTGTCGCCGACGCTGAAGTCGCCGAGGATGTAGATGCCGTCCGCGTTCGACTGATTGCAATCGTCGACATCGCCCTGCGGGAACACGATGTAGCTCGACGTGCCGATGTCGCCGTCGTCGGGGCAGAATCGTCCGGCAGTCGGCCGGTTGTCCTTGCTCCAGAACAGGCGCAGCTCGGGGAATGCAGTGGTCGGCACTGCCGACAGGATCAGCTGCTTCGCCTGGTACACCGTGTCGAGAATCGCGAACGGCGCGGCAGCGCGCTCGCCGGTGTAGCTGGTGGTGCCGAAACCGCTCGGCGCGTTCAGATTGCGCGTGCTGTTGGCGGTGCCGCTGCTGGCAGTGGTGCCGTCCAGCGCATAGAGCGCGTCGTTGTTCCCGGCCGTCGTGTTGTTGCGGACCGAGAAATTCCAGGTCGGCGCGGCATCGGTCTTCACCATCTCGGCGCGCGCACGGATGAACAGGTTGGTGTTCACCGGCACGGAGAGCGAGTAGTTACCGCTGGTATCCGTCGTGGTCGAGGCTATCAGCTGCGTGCCCGCGATTGCCTGAACGGTGACCTGGCGGGCCGGCGCTTGCGTGGTGCCCGCAGGGTTCAGTCCATTACCGACCGTCGCGTCGAACGGAATGCGGTCGAAGGTGATCTGCCCCGAGATCGTCACCGTCGTCGGAGTGCCGCCACCCGGAGGCGGAGGTGCCTCGCCGCCGCCGCCGCACGCGGCGAGCAGCAGGCTGGCGAACGTTGCGACAGCCATCGAGCGAAGCATGGCGGGACGTCGCGAAGGCATCGAGTGCAAGATCATTTGTACGGCGCTGTCGTGGCGCTGGTCGGGCCAGCCGGTCCATTCGGGCGCGCCGAACCTACCACAGCGGGCGCTCCAGCGAAAACCAACCCGGTCGCACTACAGCTCGAGCGGACCTTCGGCGATCGCGGCCAGCTGCTCGCGCAGCGCCAGGATCTGGTTCTCCCAGTAGCGGGGCTCGATGAACCAGGGAAACGCTGCAGGGAAAGCCGGGTCGCTCCAGCGCCGCGCCAGCCACGCGGAGTAGTGCATCATGCGCAGCGTGCGCAGGCTCTCGACCAGCGCCAGCTCGCGCAGGTCGAGCGTCGCGAAGTGCGAGTAGCCCTCGAGCAGGTGCGTGAGTTGCTCGCTCATCTCGCGACGCGTGCCCGACAGCAGCATCCACAGATCCTGGATCGCGGGCCCCATCAGGCAATCGTCGAGATCGACGAAGTGCGGCCCGGCATCGGTCCACAGCACGTTGCCGCGATGGCAGTCGCCGTGCAGCCGCAGCTCGCCGGCGCCCGCGGCGGATGCAAACGCTGCTTCGATCGCCTGGAGCAGGTCGCCCGTCAGCGATTCGTATGCCGTCTGCAAGTGCGGCGGAATCCAGTCGTGATCCAGCAGGTACTCGCGCGGCTCGTGGCCGAGACGCTCGATCTCGATGCGGCCGCGCTGCCGGAAGCGCTGGCGCCGGCCCACCATGTGAATTCGCCCAAGGAAGCGGCCCATCCACTCGCGCTCGGTGCGCGAGCCGAGCTCCGGCCAGTGGCCGCCGCGCCGCTCGAACACTGCAAAACCGAACCCGGCGTGCTCGAAGAGCGTTCGTCCTTCGTGTACCAGCGGCGGCACGACCGGAATCTCCGCAGCGGCGAGCTCGAGCGCGAAGCCGTGCTCCTCGGCGATCGCGGCGGCGCTCCAGCGCTGCGGCCTGTAAAACTTCGCCACCAGCGGCGCGCCCTGCTCCAGTCCGACCTGGTACACGCGATTCTCGTAACTATTCAGTGCGAGGATGCGGCGGTCGGACACGTAGCCGAGCGACTCGACCGCCGCGATGATCACGTCGGGTGTCAGGCGGTCGTACGGATGCGGGCTGTCGCGGGTCGCTGGGCTCATGCGTGAATTGTGGAGCGGATGGCGGATGGCGGATACTTCTTCATCATGACGATTCTCGTGACCGGCGGCGCCGGGTACATCGGCAGCCACGTCGTCCGCCAGCTGGGCGACCGTAATGAAAATGTTGTCGTGCTCGACAACCTCAGCTCGGGCTTCCGCTCGGCGGTGACGCACGGCGAGCTGGTGGTCGGCGATACCGGCGATCGCGAGCTGGTCGGCCGGCTGCTGCGCGAGCGGGGCGTCGAGACAATCATGCACTTCGCGGCGCATACCGTCGTCCCCGAGTCCGTGTCGAATCCGCTCAAGTACTACGGTAACAACACCTGCTCGACCCGCAGCCTCCTGCAGTGCTGCCAGGAAGCGGGCGTCCGCCACTTCGTATTTTCTTCAACCGCTGCCGTGTACGGCATACCCGCCGACGGCACGGCCGCCGAAGACACCGCCACGGTGCCGATCAATCCGTACGGCACTTCCAAGCTGATGAGCGAGTGGATGCTGCGGGATCTCGGTGCGGCGACCGCGCTGCGCTACGTCGTCCTGCGCTACTTCAACGTGGCCGGCTCGGACCCGGGCGGGCGCATCGGCCAGTCGACGATCAACGGCACGCTGCTCACCAAGGTCGCCTGCGAAGTCGCGGTGGGCAAGCGGCCGCACGTGTCGATCTTCGGTACCGACTATCCGACGCCGGACGGCACCGGCGTGCGCGACTACATCCACGTCGAGGACCTCGCCGACGCGCACCTCAAGGCGCTCGATTACCTGCGCCGCGGCGGCGCCTCGTCAACGCTCAACTGCGGCTACGGCCATGGTTACAGCGTCCGCGAAATGATCGCGATGGTCGATCGGCTGAACGGCCAGCCGCTCAAGACGATCGAAGCGCCGCGCCGCGCCGGCGACCCGCCTTCGCTGATCGCCCGTGCCGAGCGCATCCGTCAGGTCCTGGGCTGGACGCCACGGCACGACAACCTGGAAGCGATCGTGCGCTCGCAGCTGGAATGGGAGCGCCGCTTGCAGCGCGAGCCGCATTTACAGCGCAATTCCTAGAGCCGGCGCACGAGCTGCAGGCAGGGTCGAGGCGCTAGAATGACCGACATGCGCCTGCCCCGCCCCAAGTCCCTGAGCAGCCTGATGCTGACCGGCTTCGCGCTGGTCTCGGTGCCGTTGCTGCTGGCGGTGGTGATTGCTGCGACCAAGGTGCGTGCCCTGTCCGAGGAGAGCGCGGCGCTGGTCCGCAGCGGCGTCGAAACCGCCCACCTGACGCAGCAGCTGTTCCAGCAGATCGCATCGATCGAGCGCAGCGCCAAGCTGTACCAGGTCCTGAACGACCCCGGCCTGGCGGAGGTCTATCGCGACAGCCGCGAGCGCTTCCTGGTCACCCTGAACAACATCGAGACCGCCGCCGCCGACGGCGTGCGTCGCGCCCAGCTGCAGGAGCTGCGCCAGTCGCTGCGGCGTGTCGACGGCGCGCTGCTGATCCGCGGAGCGGCCACGCCTGAACAGGTTCGCGATGCCGTCGAAGCCATCGCACCGATGTGGGAAGCGGCGTTCGAGCTGTCCGCTTCCACCGGCGAGCGCATCGAGAGCGGGCTGTCGCGGCTGCAGACCGCAACCGCGGAGACTCAGCAATACCTGTTCTGGCAATCGGCAGTGCTGATCCTGCTCACGGCGCTGCTGGTGCTGGTGTTCACGTTCCTGCTGATGCGGCCGATCCGGCAGATCGACAACGCCATCAGCCAGCTCGGCAAGGGCACGTTCTCCAAGGCGATCGGCGTGCGCGGCCCGACCGACCTGGTGAACCTGGGGCGGCAGCTCGAATGGCTGCGCGTGCGCCTGCTGGAGCTCGCGCAGGAGCGCAACCGCTTCCTGCGACACATGTCGCACGAGCTCAAGACGCCGCTCGCCAGCATCCGCGAAGGCACGGAACTGTTGATGGACGGCGCGGTCGGTGAGCTGGACAGCGCACAGCGCGAGGTGACGACGATCCTGCGCGACAACGGCATCAAGCTGCAGCAGCTGATCGAGAACCTGCTGTCGTTCAGCGCCTGGCAGGCGCGGCACTCGGGGCTGGAGATCAGCGAGTTCCGCCTGCGCCCGCTGGTCAAGTCGACGCTCGAGACGCACCAGCTGACGCTGCTGGCGCAACGCGTGCACCTCGATCTCAAGGTACAGGACGTGGAGCTGCGCGCCGACCGCGCAAAACTCAAGCTGATCCTGGATAATCTGCTGTCGAACGCGCTCAAGTACAGTCCGCGCGGCGGTACGATTTTCATTCACGCCCACGCGGACAAAGACCTGCTGGTGCTCGACGTGGCGGATACCGGCCCGGGCATCTCCAAGGAAGAGCGCAGCGCTATTTTCGATGCATTCTATTCGGGCCGCGCGCCCACGGCCGGCCACCTGAAAGGCACCGGGATCGGCCTGTCGGTCGTCTCGGAATTCGTGCAGGCCCACGGAGGCTCGGTGGAGATCTTGGACGGCGTGTTCCCCGGAGCGCACTTCCGCATCCGACTGCCGCTCGCGCCGCAGCTCGAAGTGGAGCCCGCGTAAGCACCGCATGCCCGCAGCGAGCCGCAAACTCATCGGTGTCTGCCTGCTCACGGCGCTCGGCGGCTGCGCGTTGACCGATCAGTTCACGCACGACCCGCTGCCGGCGCCGGTCATGGAGCCGGCGCAGATCTCCGCGAACGGCCTGCGCGCCTACCTCGACACGATGGACGGGCTTGCCAGCCCCGATCCCGCGCGCCAGGCCGACGTGTTCTATGAAGTCGAGCGCGAGTACACGCGTGCGCCGACCACGGCCAGCACGCTGCGATATGCGGTCGCGCTCGTCACTCCGGGTCATCCGGCGAGCAAGCCGCAGGAAGGCAAGCGGCACCTGGAAAGTCTGCTGGCCACGCCGGAGCGGATGACGCAGGAGGAGCGCACTTTTGCCGCGGTGCTGCTGCACGAGACCAACGCGCGGTTGAAGCTCGAAGCGGAGAATCGTCGGCTGCTGGCGACACTCGACGACCGCAGCCGGTCGCAGGCAAACTCGGACAAGCGGGTGCAAGCGCAACTTGAGGAGAATGCGCGTCTGCGTCGCGCCCTCGCCGAAGCCCAGCAGAAGCTGGATGCGATCAAAGAAATCGAGAGGTCCATCATTGAACGCAGTCCCACGCCCCCTGGCAATCGCGATGCCAACTCAAGTGAAGCGCAAAGCTCGTCTACTAGTCGTTGATGACGATCCGGGGCTGCTGCGGCTGCTCACGATTCGTCTGCGCGCGGAGAACTACGAAGTCGACGCGGTCGAGAGCGCGGCAGCCGCGCTCGCAGCGCTCGGCCGCGTGCGCCCGGACCTGGTGATCACCGATCTGCGCATGGACCAGATGGACGGCATCGGGCTGCTCAAGGAAATCCAGAGCCGTGCACCGGGCCTGCGCGTGATCATCCTCACCGCGCACGGCACGATCCCGGACGCGGTCCAGGCAACCCAGAGCGGCGCGTTCGCATTCCTCACCAAGCCGGTCGACAAGCAGGAGCTGCTCGATCAGGTCGGCAAGGCGTTGAAGGTTTCCGGCTTCGCCGACACCACCGAAGACTGGCGCAGCGAGATCGTCACGCGCAGCGCGATCATGGAAGAGCGGCTGGCGCAGGCACACATGGTCGCGGGCACCGACGCGCGCGTCATGATCACCGGCGAGAGCGGCACCGGCAAAGAGCTGCTGGCGCGCGCGATTCATCGCGCCAGCCCGCGCCGCAACCGGCCGTTCGTCGCTATCAACTGCAGCGCGATGGCGGAGAACCTGCTGGAGAGCGAGCTGTTCGGCCACGTCAAGGGCGCGTTCACCGGCGCGATCCGCGAGCATCGCGGACTGTTCCAGGCGGCTGACGGCGGCACGCTGATGCTGGACGAGATCGGCGACATGCCGATGCGTCTGCAAGTGAAGCTGCTGCGCGTGCTGCAGGAGAATCAGGTGCGGCCGGTCGGCAGCACCGAGGCGACCACGGTCAACGTGCGCATCATCTCGGCCACGCACCGCGACCTGAAGCAGCTGATCATGGGCGGGCACTTCCGCGAGGATCTCTACTACCGGCTCAACGTCGTGCACATCGAGATGCCGTCGCTCAACAAGCGGCGCGAAGACGTGCCGCTGCTGGTGTCGCACTTCCTGGAGAAGATCGCGCAGGAGAGCGGGCTGCAGCGCCACATCTACGCGCCGGAAGCCGTCGAGCTGCTGGTGAGCGCGGATTGGCCCGGCAACGTGCGCCAGCTGGAGAACGTCGTGCGTCAGAACGTTGCGCTGGCAACGAGCCCGATCATGAGTGCGGAGCTGGTGCAGGCGGCGCTCGGCGGCGGGCCGACGCGCCTGCCCTCATTCGACGAAGCGCGCGACGAGTTCACGCGCAACTATCTGTCGCAGATCCTGCAGATCACCGGTGGGAACGTCAGCCAAGCGGCGCGGCTCGCGAAACGCAACCGCACCGACTTCTACAAGCTGCTCGCGCGTCACCAGCTGACGCCCGAGGACTTCAAGCAACGCTGATTGCCGTCAGGCACGCGGCTGGCGACGGCGCATCAGCCCCAGGCCGAGCAGGCCGAGACCGAACATCGTCAGCGTCGCGGGCTCCGGCACGCTGACCGACCCCGGGCCGCTGCGCAGCCGGATCGTGCCGGTGACCGTGGCGCTGTTGCCCGTGATGCCGGACAGGTCGTTCAGCGTCACCACGTACGAAGTACCGTTCGCCAGGTTCACCAGCCAGTCGTTGGTGACCCAGTCGAGGGTGCCAGCCGTGAGCACGCCGATCGTGAAGAATGCACCGATCGCATCGCCGCCGATCGTCGGCGCGCCCGTCGGGGAGTCGAAGGCGAGCGCTGCGCTGATCTCGCCGCTGCCGCCGCCCAGGCCGTAGAAGTCGATGTCGAAGAAATTGAAGCTGAACGAGTCGCCGGGGTTGTTGAGGGTCCGGTTCACCGAACCGAGCAAGGGATTGAGCTCGACGCCGACACCGCACCCCGTGATGACGCAGAGCAGACCGCCCGGCGTGAAGTCCGTGATCGCAACCGAAGACTTCGGCGCACCGGCCAGGTCGAACGTCACGGGAATCGCATTCGCGTACAGCGGCGCGGACAGTGCCACCGTCGCCACAATCGCCCTGAACAGTGATCGCATTTCTGGGTCCCCTGCTTGCGCCGCGGCCGTCATGGCCCCGTTCCATGACCGAATTGCTGCAGTGTTCATGCCGCCTGTGGAAAACTCTTTAACCTCATGCACTTGTGCTACATAAGGTGGGCACGCCGCGTTGCGAGTGTAAGACACTTCGACACCGCCCGGCTCAGGCAGTCGATACCTGCCCCGCCACGAGCTCGCCGATGGCGAGCGCGGCAGTGAGCCCCGGGGATTCGAACCCGAGCAGGTTGATCAGGCCGGGCACTGCGTGCTGCGCCGGGCCTTCGATCTCGAAGTCCGCAGAAGCGGCGCCCGGCACCACCAGCTTCGGCCGCACTCCGGCGTAAGCGGGCTGCAGCGAGCCCGCGGGAATCGTCGGCCAGTACTCGCGGATCGCCGCGTAGAACGCTCCAGCCCGCTGCGGATCGACCCGGTAGTCCGGGCGCTCCACCCATTCGACGTCCGGCCCGAAGCGCGTCGTGCCGTCGAAATCGAGCGTCGCATGAATGCCGAGTCCCGCGTCATTCGGCATCGGGTAGAGGAGCCGGCGAAACGGGCGCACGCCGTGACACGTGAAGTAGCTGCCCTTCGCGTACCACACGGGACGCCGGCGCTGCACGGGATAGCCCTCGATGCGCGCGAGCAGATCGACGGCACCGAGCCCAGCGCAGTTGATGAGCCAACGACAGCGCAGCTCGCTCGCCGTACCGGCACTCGTAACCTCGATGACGATTCCATCGTCGACGCGACGCGCCCGTTGCAGGGTCGACTGCAGCACCAGCGCGCCGCTCGCCGCTTCCAGATCGCCGAGCAGTGTGAGCACCAGGGCATGTACGTCGACGATACCCGTCGACGGCGACAACAGGCCCGTCGCGCAGCGAACCTCAGGCTCGAGCTTTGCTACCTGCGCGGCATCGAGCCGCACGAGATCGGTGACGCCGTTGGCAAGCGCACGCTGTTCGAGCACGCGCAGCCCAGCCACCTGCGCTTCGGTGGCGACGATCAGCTTGCCGCAACGCTGGTATGCGACACCACGCCGCTCGCAAAACTCGTACAGCATCGTGCGCCCGCGCACGCACGATCGCGCCTTCAGGCTTCCGGTCGGATAGTAGATGCCGGAGTGAATGACGCCGGAGTTGCGCGACGTCGTCTCCTGACCAGGGCGCGGATGCTGCTCGAGCACCAGAGTTTCCAGTCCCTGGCGCGCGAGCGCGCGAGCAATCGCGAGTCCGACGATGCCGGCGCCGACGACCACGACCTGCGTTGCTTCCATCGCTGCGTCTTATGCACGGCGCAGCGAAAAAAAGAAACCCGCCGGGGCGGCGGGTTTCTCGTCTGCAGCGAGCTGCAAGGGCTCGCTTACACGTGCTTCGAGCGCCGGCGCGCCAGCCCGATTCCCAGCAGGCCGAGACCGAACAGCGCCAGCGTGCCCGGCTCCGGAACCGGCCGGGTCGTGCTGAACACCGCGCGGATCAGCATGTCGTCGTGGTTGTCGTCCGGACCCGCGCCGGAGTCGTCCCAGAACAGCCATGCCGTATCGCCGGCGATCGACATCGCGATCGACTGGTAGGAGTACAGGCCGAGATTGTTGTTCTGCGCGTTGCTGACGCAGCCCTGCAACGCCGACGTGTAGTCGTACGCGCAGAAGCGGAAGTCCAGCAGGCCTGCTCCGACCTCCGCCCAGCCGACGATCCACGGGTTGTCGAAGAAGCTCTCCGACTGCGTGTAGCCGGTCGTCTGCGACAAGCCGCCGGTGCTGAAGCGGTTGGTGTAGCCAGCTTCCTTGCCGTAGTAGTAGTACGTGACATAGCCGGCGACGTCCGTCGCAAGCGATGCGCCGAGGGTGTACTTCGTAACGCCGTGGTCGGCCAGATCGTCGAGGAAGTCGTTGGCGGGAACGATGTTGATGGTGGACTTCGGCGCGGTTCCCCCGTCGACCGCGATGAAGCTCGCCTGGGCTGCGGTCGCTGCTCCCAGCAGCGCGGCAGCAGCAACCCATTTCCTGAAGAAGCTCGTGCTCATGATTTCCTTACTCGCTCCCGATTCTTGGTGAACTCGCGCTCAGACAATGCACGGCACGTGCCAGGAGCACTTTCGTCATCAGCATCAGGGTGTTGAGCGATATCGCCTAACGTGCGGCCCGCCTCGTGTCAGAGCCGTCGACGCACCTGCAGCACCGTTATGACAGCTGCGTCGTGCAGCTTTCGCTTGAGTGTCATGGACTTACGCCGCGGTCGCGGGAAAGCCCGCCCCGGGGCCGTGACGCAGTTCACAGATCGCAGTGCAAGGCGGGCGACACCGGGCCGGGTGTCCCTCCCTTGAGACGCTTTGCCGGCCGGCCCCGGATCGACGAACCTTCCCCCACGGCCGCCGCCAAGCCCTGGGGACCCTCCGCATGACATCCGCTCGCCGCGCGCGCTGCGCAGGACTGCTCTTCACTCTCTTCGTCGCCGCGCCTGCCTTCGCGATCGACATCACTCCCAGCGGCGACCTGCGGGCGGCAATCGCCGCCCTGAAGCCCGGCGATGAGCTGGTGCTGGGCGGCGGGACCTACACCTTCGACAGCGGCTTCACCGTCACCGTCATCGGCACCGAAGCGCAGCCGATCGTCATGCGCGCCAAGACCGGCGAGCGCGCGATCATTCGCCAGACGGACCAGGTGAACCACAACGTCATCCAGATCTCCGGCTCGCGCTACTTCGTCGTGCGCGGCATCGAGTTCACCGGCGGCTCGCACGGCATCCGCCTCATGGACTCCGACTTCATCACGATCGAGGACTGTGAGATCCACGACACGGCCGACGTCGCGCTGTCCGCCAACTCGGGCGGCACGTACGAGGGCCTGAAGATCCTGCGCAACCACATCCATCACACCAACGGCACGGGCGAAGGCATGTACCTCGGTTGCAACAGCAACGCCTGCCGGGTCGCGAACAGCTTGATCGCCAACAACTACGTGCACCACACGAACGGCCCGACGGTCGAGCAGGGCGACGGCATCGAGCTCAAGGAAGGCAGCTACGGCAACGTGATCCGCGACAACGTGATCCACGACACCCACTATCCCGGCATCATCACCTACAGCACGGTCGGCAACGGCCCCGCCAACATCATCGAAGGCAACCTGATCTGGAACAGCAACGACGTGCCGATCCAGTCCGCCGCGGACGCGATCATCCGCAACAACATCGTGCTCGACGGACCCATCGCCTTGCAGAACCATCAGGCCGGCAGCCCGACGAACATGCAGGTGGTGAACAACACGATCGTCACCGCCGGCAACGGCATCGAAGTGCGCAACGTCGTCGGGCCGGTGCTCATCGCCAACAACGCCGTGTATTCGCAGAGCGGCACGGCGATCCGCCTCATCAGCGGCAATCTCGCGCAGGTGACAGTGGTCGGCAACATCGGCCATGGCGGGATCGAGGGCGCCTCGGGCGGCTTCGTCGAAGGGCGCGGCATCGCGGCCGATTTCGTCAACGCGCATTACGGCGTGCCGCCGGTCGATGTATTCCCGAAGACCGGCTCGGCATTGATCGGCGCCGCGGCGTCCCAGCATGTGCCCGCGATCGACTTCAACGGCGCAGCGCGCTCCGGCTCGAACGACGTGGGCGCGTATCGTTACTCTGCGAGCGGCAATCCCGGGTGGGCGCTCGCGGCGGGCTTCAAAGGCGGCAAGCGTCCGCTGCCGCCGACCAACCTCACGGCGCAATGACCTGCCCGTGCGAGGGCGAGCGCGCTAGAACTGGAAGTAGATGAAGGGCTGCGCGCGACCCTGCTGCGTGACGAGGTAGGAGAACAGGATCGCCGCGAACATCGCGTGCCTCGCTGCCACGCTGCGCGCGTTCCCGCCCTCGAGCACTGCGACGACCGCCGGACGGTTGCGGTACACCCATTCCGCCAGCCACAGCCCCGCGACCATCATCCAGAGAATTCCCGAGGACACGACTTCGGCGCGCACCACGTCGGTCGCGCCGCCGGTCGCGAACATGTGCGTGATGACGTACCAGGCTTCCGCCATCGTCGAGGCGCGGAAGAAGATCCAGCCGAAGCAGACCATCGCGAACATGACGATCACGCACGCGGCGTCCACGACGCGGTTGCTCTGCAGCTGCCGGCCGACCCGCTCGAGCAGCGTGCCCGGGTCGGCCTCGCTGATCCGCTCCTGCACGTACAGGTAGCCCGCGATCACGAAGCCCCAGTACAGGCCGAACACGATGAAGGTCACGCTCGCGCCGTGCCAGAAGCCGATCAGCGCCATCGAGATGATGTGGGCCTTGTACTTGCTGGCCCAGCCGCCCTGGCGCATGAAGCGCATGGCCAGCGGAAAGTACAGGTAGTCCTGGAACCACTGCGACAGGCTGATGTGCCAGCGGCGCCAGAACTCGACCGGGTTGCGCGAGAAGTACGGCTGCTGGAAGTTGGAGATCAGCTCGAAGCCCAGCGTCCGTGCGGCGCCGCGCGCGGTATCGGAGTAGCCGGAGAAGTCGCAGTAGATCTGGAACGCGAAGAACAGCGTCGCCGTCGCGATCGCGGTGCCGGAGAACGCCTGCGGATCGCCGTACACGGCGTTCACGTACGGCGCCAGGTTGTCGGCAATCACGATTTTCTTGAACAGGCCCCACACCATCAGCTGCAAGCCGGACTCGAACGCCGTGCGGGTGAGAGTGCGCTCGCGCTGGTACTGCGGCAGCATGTGCGCGGCGCGCTCGATCGGACCGGCGACGAGCTGCGGGAAGAACGCGACGTACAGCGCGTAGTCGGCGAGGTTGCGCACCGGCTGCAACTTGCCGCGATACACGTCGATGACGTAGCTCAGGCTCTGGAACGTGTAGAACGAGATGCCCACCGGCAGCACCACTTCCAGCGTGCGCACGTTGGCCTGGAAGCCGAGCAGCGCCAGCAGCTCGGTCGCCTCGCGCACGAAGAAGTTGGCGTACTTGAACGTGCCGAGGAACAGCAGGTTGATCGCCACGCTCGCGAACACGATCCGGCGGCGTGCTGCTTGCGAGCCTTGGCCGGCGAGCAGGCGGCCGCACGTGTAGTCGAACAGGGTGCTCGCCATCAGCAGCAGCAGGAACTTCCAGCTCCACGCGCCGTAGAACACGTAGCTGGCGAGCAGCAGCAGCGAGTTCTGCCAGCGCCGCTCGCGCAGCACCCAGTACAGGCAGAAGACGGTGGCGAAGAAGACGACGAAAGTCGGCGAATTGAACAGCATGGGACCTTGCGCCGGCGCTAGCCGGCCGCCTCGCCTTCAAGTTGATCGCGCAGCGCGCCGAGAAACGCGGCGGCCCGCATGCCGTCGGCCATGCGGTGGTCGAAGGTGATGACCAGCTCGCTCAGGCCGGAGCCGGGACGCTGCGCACAGATCCCGAGAATCGCCGACTGGCGGTGGTTGAGAACCGGTATGAAGCTGACGACGTCGTGCAACGACAGGTCCGTCACCGTGAACGTGCCGCCGGCGACGTCCTCGGCGCTCAGCTCATTGCGCATGTAGCGCAGCGCGAGATCGCGTACCGTGCGCGAGATTTCGAGCTGACTGCGCTGTGCGGCATCGCGCACTACCGGCACGCGCAGCGAGCGGCCGAGATTGATCGCGAAGCCGATCGAGGCGTGCGGGTAGTGCCAGGCGCGGCCGTCTCCATACCAGCCGTTGAGCTCGGGGAAATCCTCGAGCAGCCGCGCCGCCTCGAAGATCGCGAGCTCCAGCAGGCTGACCGAGCCGCCGGCGAGCCGTTTGGCGACCCGCTCGGTCGACAGCACCACCGTCACAGTGCTCGGAATCGCGCTGCTGTAGACCTCCGCCAGGCGTGCGATCTCGAGCATCTTCGACGGCGACTGCTCGAGCGGCTCCATGCCCTGCGGGGCTGCTGCGGCGCTTGGCGCGGCAGCGGCACGGGCACCGCCTTGCTTGATTCTCGACTCGACGTCGGCAACTTCCACGCGCTCGAGGCCGGCGAAATCGGCAGCGCTCAGCCCGTGCTCCTGCATCAGGCGCAGCGCCTTGCGCGTGATGCGCGACTCGCCGTCGGGCGTCGCTGCCGCAGCGGCCGGCGCCGCCTGCGGCTGCTTCACTACGGGCGCTTCAGCTGTGTCGGAAATCCACGCGATCGCGGCCCCGACGGGCACCATCGAGCGCTCGACCTCGCGAAAGAACGCGTAGCCGTCGCACGGCGCATTCACGTCGAACGTGGCCTTGGTCGTCTCCATCGTGGCCAGCAGCTGATCGGCTGCAACGCGCGTGCCCGAGACGACGTGCCATTTGACGAGCACGGCGTGCTCGTCGTTCGGGTTCATCTGCGGTACGACGACTTCTGTCGGCTCAGGCATCGAACAGCTCCAGGCACGCTGCGACGATGTCCCGCTCCGATGGCAGCACCTGCTGCTCGAGATCGATGGCGCTCGGAATCGGCTCGGGCCGCGCGGCGATGCGCCGCACGTGCAGGCGTTTCGCGCCCCGGTACGCGATGCTGACGCTCGCAATCACCTCGCTCGCGAGATCGAAGCCGGCCGTGCCCTCCTCCACGATCACCAGCTTCCCGGTGCGTGCGACCGATTCGAGGATGTGTCGCGTATCGAGCGGCGAAACCTGCAACGGCAGCAGCAGGTCCGCGCAGACCTCGTCGCGGGCGAGCTGTGCCAGCGCCTTCTCGGCCAGCACGCTCATGCGCCCGAAGGCGACGATCGTCAGGTCAGCGGTCGCGGCAGGTCGCAGCGCCGTCGTCGCATACATATCGCCGCTTTCGTACAGGCTATAACCGGGCGGCAGAGCGGCGTCGCTGCGATCGCGGTAGCCGAGCTTGTTCTCGATCATCAGCACGGGATGCGTCGCGGCTGCGAGGCCCGCGTACAACTTACCGACGTGCGTTCGCCCGTGCAGCACCAGCGTCGTGAGGCCGGGGATGCCGACGAAGTGCTTCTCGAGATTCTGGCTGTGCGTCGGGCCGTAGCCGCGCCCGCCGCCCATCGGCGTGCGAATCACCAGCGGATTGGTCACACGTCCCGCGTACATGCCGTGAAACTTCGCGGCGTGATTCATCACCTGGTCGAAGCACAGCGTGAGGAAGTCGCCGAACATGATTTCCACGACCGGCCGCCGGCCCGCCAGCGCGAGGCCATTGCCGACGCCGACGATGGCCGCTTCGCTGATGGGAGTGTTGAGGACGCGGTCGGGAAATGCATCCGACAGCCCGCGCGTCACCTTGAAGGCGCCGCCGTACGGCGAGCGAATGTCCTCGCCCAGCACGATGACGGCCGGATCGCGCGCCATCCACGCATGCAGCTCGCGGTTGATCGCTTCGAGCTGCGTGCCGCTTTCCCGCGGCGCTGCCGGTGCCAGCGCGGTCGCCGCTGCAGCCTGACCGACGGGCTTCTGCTCGCGGGGGCCCTGCCCCGCCGCCAGATCGACCGCGCGTGACACTCGTGCATCCACGAGCCCCAGCACCGGGTCTGCATTGACGCGAGCTTCCGAGATGAACAGGTTCACCGGATCGCGCACGGCGAACGACGAGATCTCCGCAGCGTCGCGGTTGTCGTCGCCTTTCGAGTGCGCCGCCAATCGATAGGTGTCGACGCGAATGAGAGCCGGCGCGCAGCGCTCGCGCACGAAGTCGGCCGCACTCTGCATCTCATGCGCGAGCTGCTCATGCGCCCAGGTGTCCGCATGAAACGTCCGCATCGCGAACGCCGCAGCGCGCGCACAGATGTCGCCGGCCAGCGTTTCGCTTTGTGACGTCGACTGGGCGTACAGGTTGTTCTCGAGCACGACCAGCAGCGGCAGCGACCACTTCGAGGCGATGTTGAACGCTTCGTAGATCACGCCTTCGCCGAGCGTGCCGTCGCCGATGCACACCGCCACGATGCCGCGCTCGCCGGCGAGCTTCTGCGCGAACGCCAGGCCCGCAGACACCGGCACGATGCCGCCCTGGATGCCGTTGCTGAAAAAGCGCTCGCCGCACAGGTGCTGGCTGCCGCCGATGCCGGCGCACACGCCGCCGTGCTTGCCCATCACTTCGGCGAGCAGGCCTTCGACGTCGTCGGTCCACGCGATGTAGTGGCCGTGACAGCGGTGATTCGAAAAGATGATGTCGCGCTGCCGGTCGAGGCTGTCCGCGAGGCTGATCGCACTGAGCTCCTGGCCGATACAGGTGTGCGTCGTACCGGTGAGCTTGCCTTCGGAGAACAGGCGCAGCAGCCGCTCCTCCACTGCGCGCACCAGGTAGGCACGCTGCAGCCGCGTCGCGACCTCGTGGACCCGGACTTCGGCGTTCACGACAGTCTCTGCGCCACCCGCTCGGCGACGAGCGGGATGCTGATCATGTCGGTCGCATCGGCGCCGTCGAAGCGGATGCCGAATTCCATCTCTAGCGCGATGATGAACTCGACGTGCTTGAGCGAGGTCCAGCGCGGCTCGCTGGCGCGGTCCAGGGCGGCGTCGAAGGCGACCTTGCGGCCGAACACGCCGGTGAACACCTTGTTGATTCTGGGAATGAGATCTGCGGACATGGCTTGCTCGCTTGCTGCTCTCGTCACTCTTTGCTCTGCGCCGGCATGCGCAGCGCGCTCAGGCGCGCCGGCAGGCTCTTCTCGAGCTCGGTCACGACGAAGGCACTGAGCTCGGCGAACCCCTGCGGGTTCGGATGATTGTTGATGCGCATCGTGTACAGGTGCGCCACGTCGGGCTGCCGGGCGAAGAACGTCGCCGCGTCGATGGTCGGGACACCAGCCTCGTGCAGCATGGCCGCGAGATGCTCGTGGTGCAGCTGCGGCGGCAGCTGATGCGCCACGATCTCCTCGTACAGCGGCATGATGACGACGACGAAGTCGCCGCCCCAGCTCTTCGTGCTCGCCTGCGCGAGGTGCACGCTGCGGATGAACGGATCGAGGTCGATGGGCTCCGGCGCCCCCGCGCCGCCGCCCAGGCTCACGCGGTCACGCAGCTGCGACAGCAGCGGAATGCCTTTGAAGCGCTGGCTTGCGGCCGCGTCGATCGACAGCATGCTGCGCCGGTCGAACTCGTACTGCATCGGGATCGACAGCTCGCGCCACAACGCGTCGATCTCTGCCTGGCGCTGCCACAGGTGTTGCGTGAAGCCCTTTTCGAGATAGCGGCTGAGCACCGGATCCGCCATCTCGCCCTCGGTGGCGGCAGTGCGCGGATGCATGATCCACAGCACCAGCGGCGGCCGCAGCGGCTCCACGTATTCGCGGAAGGCTGCGAGCATGGTCAGCGCGCCGCCGCCCGCCAGCCCGAAGTTGGCAACGCTGCCGTAGCGGTTGCGCAATTGACCGATGAGGCTCGCTTCCCGCGGGACGCAATGACCGAGCGTGAACGACGCACCGACCGCCGCGATCGCCACCTTGCCGCCGGTGACGAGCCCGGCCGGATTGTTGAAGCCGAGCTCGTCGCTCTCCCACACGAGGTAGCGGCCGCTTTCGTTGCATTCGACGATCGGCGCGCGACTCGCGTGCGACAACGGATACAGACCCTCGGGCAGCTGCTGCCGCACGAACGTCTGACGCGGCCAGCCCAACGAGATGCCGGGCAACGCCTCGGTGCCTGCGGCGCGCAGGTCGGCGACGACTTCGGATTTCGTTCGCAGGTCGAAGGGAATGCCGAGCTTGGCGGCGACGCGCGCGCGCGTCATCTGCTGACTCGGCGTCTGCGGCTCGAACACTGCGATCAGCGTTTCGACCGCCAGCAGCGTGACGACGACCATCACGATCTCGACTGCGACCAGCCAGCGCGCGTTCGGGCTCTTGCGCACAGCCACGTATGCGAGCGCAGCTGCTCCGACGACCAGAAAGACAGCGACCTGGAACCACGCCGGTGCAAACAGCTGCGCGCGATTGCGCGCAGCCACGAGAGCCAGGACCGCTGCGCACACCAGGCTCGTCCCGAGCAGGACAGTGCGGCTCAGCCAACTCAACTTCGCGGCGGCGGGACCGGTCATGTGTACGATGCCAAACTCAATGCAGCCAGCATAAACTGCGCAACCTGGGTCCCATGTGACATATTGAGTACCCGATCACGTTCGGGTCCCGGTTCCCTGCGGGAAGATTCTTGCTTCAGGCCGTGCCGCGCGCATCGCCCTTTAGGGCGGCCACGGTCTTCAGTGAGGTTATGCAGCTCGACGGCAACTCAATCAGATCCGGCGATGAGATCACCGCGGATATATGCATTATAGGTGCCGGCGCTGCGGGAATCACGATGGCGCTGGAGCTTGCGTCGACCTCACTGTCGGTCGTGCTGCTGGAGAGCGGCGGCTTTGATGTCGAATCCGACACCCAGGAGCTCGCAACCGGCGAGATCGCCGGCCTGCCGACCTTCCCGCTGGTGGTGAGCCGGCTGCGCTGCTTCGGCGGCGCAACCGGTCATTGGGGCGGCCGCTGCCGGCCGTTGGATGCCAGCGATTTTGCCGAGCGCCCCTGGGTGCCGCACAGCGGCTGGCCGATTACGTTGAATGACGTGCTGCCGCACTACGTGCGGGCACAGGAGATCTGTCAGCTCGGCGCCTACGACTATGACCCGGCGAGCTGGGACCTGCGTGACAGCCCGCCGCTGCGCCTGCCCGGGGGCGCCGTGGGGACGCGGCTGCTGCAGATCAGCCCGCCGACGCACTTCGGCGTGCGCTACCGCACCAACGTCGTCAAGGCGCCCAACGTCCGGCTCACGCTCCACTCGAACGTGGTGCAGATCGTGCCGGAGGCGAACGGCCAGTCCATCAAAGCCGTGGAAGTGGCAACACTCGCTGGAAAGCGCTTCACCGTGCGTGCCCGCAGCTACGTGCTCGCCACCGGCGGCGTCGAGAATCCCCGGCTGCTGCTCGCCTCGGATCGGGTCATCCGCGGCGGCATCGGCAACCAGCACGATCTGGTCGGCCGCTACTTCGCCGATCACATCAACCTCGACACTGCCGGCGTGTTCCCGCTCGAAACCGCGACCTCCTACGATCTCTATCAGCAGGATTCGCGGGCGCGCACCCGGCACAAGCTGGACGGCACCGGCCGCCCGGGCGCATTGCTGGGCATGCTCGATCTGAGCCCGCACGTGCAGCAGCAGTCGCGCACGTTGAATTTCATGGCCGAGCTGAGCCGCTCCGACTGGTCGGGCTATTTTCTACACTCGGATCGCTTCGACTTCGAAATGGACAGCGGGCAAAGCGCGTTGCGGTCCAAGCTGGCCGAGGCCCGCGAAGTCCTGAGCACGCTGTGGCGCAATCTCAGCGATGCCGTAGCGCGGCCATTCCAGAGCACGAGCGAGGGCGGGAATGTGTTCTACCGCGTCATCACCGAGCAGGAGCAGGCGCCGAACCCGGAGAGCCGCGTGACGCTCGGCGCCACCAAGGATCGCCTCGGCATCCCGCGCGCCCGTCTGGCGTGGCGGCTGACCGAGCTCGACCGGCATACCATCAAGGTCGCCGTGAAGGAGATTGCGGGCGCAATGGGCACGACCGGCATGGCGCGCGTGAAAGCGCTGTGGGACCTGGACGCGACGGACTGGCCGGTGCACATGCAGAGCAGCTGGCATCACTGCGGTACCACACGCATGCACGCCGATCCGAAGCGCGGAGTGGTCGACGCCGATTGTCGCGTCCACGGCATCAGCAATCTCTATATCGCCGGCTCGTCGGTCTTTCCCATCAATGGCAGCGCCAACCCGACGCTCACCATCGTGGCGCTGAGCCTGCGGCTCGCGCAGCATCTCAAGCAGACCCTGCAATGAGCGGCGACAGCGAATCCGGATTCGTTCGCGACCGCCGCAGGGTGCTTGCTGCGCTGACAGCGCTGCTCGGCCTGGCTGGGCTCGCGTCCAGTCGATTGATCGCGGGCCGCAAGACCGAGGCGAGCTCTGACGATCTCGCGCGCACGCTCATGGATGCGCTGCAACTCGACGAGCACAGCATGGCGCGCATGTGCACCGCGCGCGGTCGATCGCAGCTCGTTTCGCACATGAGCGGCTGCGGCGAGCAGATCGCACAGCTGCAGCAGCGAATCGACGCTGCGTCGCTGAAGCGCGTTGTTCGTCAACAGATCGAAATCGATTATTCGCGCGGCGCCATCGTCGACGTCGATGGCTGGCAGCTCGCTGCGACAGAAGCACTCGTCATCGCGATTTGCGCCCGCGTGGCGTAGACGCTCAGCCCAGCTGCTCTCTCACGGCGGCCACGATGCTCGCCAGCTCGGCTGCGGTCAAAGCATCGTGGCACGGCAGCTGGATCACCGACGTCCGATAATGATCGGTCACCGCACAGCGGCCTGCGGGAGAATGCTCCCACCGAAACATCGGTACGCCCCGCTCCCGCAGCGCCTGGAAGTGCTGGTCGGGCTGTTCCTGCAGCAGCAGCGGGTACACGTAAGGCGGGAAGTCGGGCGGACGATCCGCGAGCAGCGGCCGTGCAAGTCGCAGGTCGCTCAATGCTTCATGGAGCTGCCGGAACATCTCGAGGCGCCGCGCCGCACGCGGCGCAAAGCTGCCGCGATCGGCGAGTTGCTGCATGACCCACCAGCCACCTTGCTCGTGCAGTCGGCCGAGATCGACATCAGCGTAGCTCGTGTCCTCGGCCGGGGCAGCAGCTTCCGCAGCCTGCGCAGGCGCAGCCCGCTTGCCACGCAAGGTCGAGACCGCACCCAGCAAGGCACGAACGCCCGCTGATGCGAATGCCAGCCGCCCGAACTGCGCCGCCTCTTCCGCAGCATTCGCCGCCAGCTTGAGCTGGTACATCGACGACGAGGGCGTCAGGCGCACCGACAATGGCCGCCGCGCACTGGCAACCACGCCGCCCCAGCGCGACGGAAAGAACTTCGCGACACTTGCAATCGCAGCGTGTCCCCACGAACCGACGACATCGCCGTCGTGAGCGCCGAAGAAAGCGTGCGCACAATCCTCCAGCACGAACCACGACGTGTCGTTCGCAAGCGAGTCGAACAGAGCCTTGCTCTGGCGCCACGCGAAGAAGTGCGGAATCAGCACGGCGCGCGTGCGTTCGTCGGCCGCGCGCAGCACATCGCGCGGCTCGATCTCCAGGGACTCGGTGACTGGAAAGAACTGCGCCTGCGCGCCAGCCGCACGCACACCCGCGATCATCGCGGGACAGTTGTAGGCCGGCATCAAGACCGTGTCGCCGGCTCCGACGCCCGCGTCCGCGAGGGCGAGCGCGATTGCCGCGCGTCCGCGGCTCACGATCGACGCGTGCGGCAGATCGAGTATCGAAGGCTGCTGCGCTCCGTTGGTGCGCCGAGGCAGCCCGACGACGGGATCCATGGTGGCGAGCGGACGCGTGGATCGATGCATCAGCTGGGGCGCGTATCGGCGCCGCGCTCCGCGACTGCATCGACGATATCGCCAACGCGCTTCGCAACGGCCTGCCAGCTCAGCTCCTGCGCGGCGCGCGCTGCGCCCTGTGCGCCGAGTCGCGCCGCAAGCGCCTTCTCGGACAGCAGCAGCTGCAGGCGAAGGGTCAGATCCTCGATGCTCGCCGGGTCGACGAGAAAGCCGGTCACGCCGTCGAGGATTGCATCTTCGACGCCGCCCGACCTGCCGCCGATCACCGGCTTGCCGCAGGCGTTCGCCTCGATGAAGACGATGCCGAATCCCTCCACGTCGGAGCGATCGGCGCGCAGGCGGCTGGGCATGACCATGACGTCGCAGCGTCGATAGAAGGCGGGCAAGCGCTCCGCGGACACTCTGCCGACGAAGCACACCGCATCGGGCACGCCGAGCAGTTGCGCGAGCGCCGCCAGCGAGCCGCGGCTCGGTCCGTCGCCGACGATCACGTAGCGCAGATCGGGCCAGCGCTTGCGCAATTCCGGCAGGCACTTGATGACGAGATCATGTCCCTTGCGCTCGACCAGATTGCCGACCGTCAGCAGCACCGGCGCTGCGCTGCGCAGCGCGGGCACGTCGTCGAACGGCTCGGCGTGAGCCTCGCCCGGGAAGAACCGGGCCGTATCGCATCCCGGATGCAGCAGTCGCACGCGCTCGTCGCGAACACCCAGGCGTGACTTCAGCAGGCCCGCGGTGTAACTGCTGTTCGCCAGCACGACCGCCGCCTTCGACAACGCCGTGCGCGCGCCGTGCCACGCCGCGGTCTCCGCAGCGAGGATGTCGTTGCCGTGCGCGTAAACGATGAATGGCAGGCCGAGCAGCCGGTGCAAGTACGATCCCCAATAGGCGTCGTCGCACGTGGCGAACTGCAGGACATCAGGCCGCTCGCGCAGCAGCACGTTCGCCCAGACCGTCCCCAGTGCAGCCAGCTTGACGAGCCGGTTCCTGGAGAACGGCCATGCAGAGCGATACACGCGCACCGGCACATCGCCAGCGGCGGCGGCCAATTGCAACGATGCGCCCGGCGCACCGACCAGACAACTGACCCGCTGCGGCCCGAGGCGTGCGGCAATCTCCGCCATCATCGTGGAGATGCCGCCGACCTGCGGCGGGAAATAATCGCGCGTTACCATGAGGCTGCGGCGACAGTCGACGGCAGCCGGCGCCGCGTCGGCGCGCGGACTGCTTTCGGCACGCGCAGGCGCAGTCAGCTCGCGCGGATCGAGCTGCTCGATGCCCGGCGCAGCCGCGCTCAGCCGCTCCTCGGCGGATCTGCTATTGTTGCGACGGTTCACGAAGACGTCACTGTGCCTGCACGATCTGACGATAATTCTAGCGGCATGCGTCCGGTTTTCACCTGAACTTCCGTCCCAAGTGTGACGTGACTCATATCGCGTGACCACCTCGACGCCACAAGCAGCCCGGCTCACGTCGCTCGACGCGTTTCGCGGCCTGGTGATGCTGCTGCTCATCCCGAATGCGTTCGAGGGACTGGCGATGCAGCAGATGGCGCAGCGCCTGCCCGACGATCGGCTCGTCGGGTTTCTGGCCGGGCAGCTCGACCATGCGCAGTGGACCGGCTGCACGGTCTGGGACCTGATCATGCCGAGCTTCCTGTTCATCGCGGGCGTTTCGCTGAGCTACTCGCGGGCAGCGCGCATCAGCGATGCGGCGTCGTTCCGACTGGCCCTGCGCCACGCGATCGTGCGCGCCTTGACGCTGATGCTGCTGGGCCTGTTCCTGATGATCACGGTCGAGAAGAACATCGATCTGCTGTGGCCGCTGCTGCTGCTGATGGTCGGCATGCCGCTCGGCGAATGGCTCGCAAAGGCATTGCGCAGGAAGCCGCAAGGGTTCGCCGCCGCATTCAACTTCGCGTACGCGGTCGTGGCGCTGATCGCTTCCGCCGCGTGGCTGTGGATGAATCGCGAGCGCTCGAACTGGGCGTTCCACGACGTGCTGCCGCAGCTCGCACTGGTCTACGTGTTCGCTTTCCTGCTCGCCGGATGCAGTACGCGCACGCGCTACTTCGCGACGTTCGCGATCCTCTTTCTCTACTGGCTGGCCTTCGCTCTGTACCCGTTGCCGCACGTTGCGCCGGACCCGGCGAGCATCGGGCTCGAGCCGGGCGACGAGGTATTCAGCGGCTTCCTAGCACACTGGAACAAGGGCACGAACATCGCCGCGGCGTTCGACCGCTGGTTCCTCGATTCCCTGCCCCGGGCGGAGCCGTTCGCATTCAACGGCCACGGCTACACCACGCTCAATTTCATTCCGTCGATCGCTTCGGTGCTGATCGGCACGATCGTCGGCGACTACCTGCGCACCACCAGGGATCCGGGCGCGTTGCGTAATCGCCTGCTGCTGGCCGCAGCCGCCTGCCTGCTGGCCGGCTCGCTGCTGGGACTGACGATCTGCCCGGTCGTGAAGAGCATCTGGACGCCCGCGTTCGTGCTGTTCAGCACCGGCTGGGTGCTCATCATCTTCAGCGTCTTCTATCACTTCTACGAAGTTCGCCACGGCGGGCGGTGGCTGTGGCCGCTGGTCGTCGCGGGCCTGAATCCGATCGTCTTGTACGTGTTCTCGCGTTACTACCGCTACTGGATTCTCGAGCCCTGGCACCGCGTGCTCGGCAGCGAGCTGTTCGCGATGACCTGGGCCCCGGTGCTCGACGCAGCGCTGGTGGGGCTGTCGCTGTGGGTGATGGCGCTAGCGATGTACCGCTTGCGGCTGTTCATCCGGTTGTGACTCTGACCCGGACACCGCATCGCGAGTCAGCCACGCCTCGCGCCAGTACGCGAGATCGTGCTGCGAGCAGAAGCGCAGATACTCCCCGGTGGAATACAGGTTGTCGAGCACGATGCACGGCGTCTTCATGTCGAGCATGCGTCCCGTCGCATCGTCGATGAGTCGATCGACGCGCGCGGTGACCTTGAAACGCTGATTGGTGCTCTTGAGCAGCTCGCCGTCGAACCACAGCCCGCGGTTGCGTCCCTTGTCGTTCAACGTCAGTGAGATCCGCTCCGCCGAGTGCACCCGGACGATCTCGCCGACCTGCAGATTCAGGTTGACCAGCGGAGTCTGCGTCTGAGTGCCCGGCGGCATGTAGGGGAACGTCACGCCGCGGCGCGCCCGTTGCAATCGATTGAAGAGACGCGTCAGGCCGGCGACGCAGAACGCGGCGAGCGTGACGTTGCCGCACAGGAGCGGCTGCAGCTCGTGCCGCACATCCAGCTTCGACATCGGCTTTGCCGCCGCCGCAAGGTCGGTGTACTGACAACTGTAGACCAGCGAGCCATCCGGATTGCGCTGCACAGTGGCGGGAAGAGCAGCGGCAGCGGCGGCGACCGCAGAGCCATCGTCGTCGACCAGCGGTGACGGTGCAGCGTCCGCGACCGGCCGCAACCAATCCGTCTTCCAGACGATGTAGCAGGCCGCCTGGCAACCGCCATGCGCCGCGCCGTCGCAGCGGAACAGATTCAGCTCGACTGCATGATCGAGGCGCCGCAGAGTCTTCGTGCGCCCGTAGTCGTACATCTTGTCGACGCAGCGGAACACGTGGACCCGCTTGCCGCAGAAGCGCGCCATTTCCGCCATGAACGGCAGGCCGTCGAGCTGGCCCTTCGCATCGAGCGTCGCCGCGATCTCCGCGAACGACTTCACTTGGACCATCTCGCCGACTTGCGGCATCCACTTCGCGCCGCGCGAAAACGGCAGGCGCAAGCCGCGGCGGCCTCCTTGCAGGAGAGCGGACTCCGATCGGTCGCGGTTGAGGCGCACGAACAGATCCGTCCGGCCCGACGACTGCAACGTATCGCGATGCAGGACGACGAAGCCGCCCATTGCAGCGAGCGCTGCCGCGACGCCCACGCCCGTCAGGATCACGACAGCAGTCGCCTGGAACCACGGCGCTGCTCCGAGAGCCTCCCACCGGCCGGCCACGACCGCCGCACCGAACATCAGCAGCGCAAACAGCAACGCCAGGGTGCTCGTTTTCCAGAAACTCTTGCGATGCGCGTTCATTCGAGCAGCTCGTTGATCGTGTGCAGCCGGCAGTCGACGCCCATCTCACGCAGCTGTGCGCCGACCTCCTGCACGTAGACCGGATTCATCAGCACGACGTGCTCGGGTTGCAGCTCTCTGAGAATGTCCGGGGAGTGCACCGCCAGGCCCGAGCCCGGCAGGAACTGCCCGTGCCGCCGCTGATTCATGTCGACGGCGCTGTCGATCGCATCGAACGTCTCGATGGCGGACAGGAAGCCGACGGTTTTGGAGGCGCCTTGCCAGATGACCACGCGCTTGCCGCTCTCGGCAAATCGCGCGAGCCGTGCGCGACTGCGCTCGATGGACGCGCTGGCCGCGGCGCCGAACGCTGCGCATTCGAGCTGAGCGCTCGCGGCGACTTCCGATCCCTGCGCGCGGCGCACCTGCGGGTCCGCGACTGCTTCGACCAGCAGATATTGATCGTCATACGCGAGATCGACTCTGAGCACCCGCAATCCCGCCAGCTCGAACGCCGTGCGAATCGTCGCCCGCGTAAAGTAGTTGCAGTGCTCGTAATAGACGTCCCAGAAGGCGCGCTCTGCAAAAATCCGCTCGGAGGCCGGCAGCTCGAACAGCAGCACGCGACCGGTGCCGCGCGACGCCCAGTTGCCGAGCAATCGCAGGAACCCCGCGACGTCCTGAATGTGCTCGAGCGTGTGGCGGCAGACGACAGCGTCGGCTGCGAGGTCGAGGAAGCGATCGTCGAAGAGATCCGCGATCAGCTGCAGTCTGTCCGTCCGTTCGGCGGGCTCGCAGCAAGGGTCGATGCCGATCGCACGACCGACGCCTTCGTCGAGCAGTCTCTTCAGGAAGTCGGCGTTGCCGCAGCCGACGTCCAGGACGGTCCGTCCGCTCAGCGCGTAGCGCTTGATCCAGTCGCGCGCGAGCGATTGCGCAAAACTGCTGAAATGCGCCGAAGCAGCCTGCGAGCTCTCGTAGCGCGCGCCGACGGCGCCGAGCCGCGAGTCGAAGGTGCGATTGAAGACGAAGCCGCAGCCCCGGCAGACGCAGAGATTCACGTCGCCGCAGGGCACCGCGAGCGCTTCCTGCCGCGTCGGAAAGATGGAGGCGCAGGTGACCGGCACGCCGCGCATGGCGAAGAAGGTCGCGCCGCCGCGGTCCGCGCAAGCAGGGCATTCCTGGGGATGTTGTCCGGTCTCGGAGCTCATGCCGCGATGCGCGCCGCTCAGCGCTGCCACACCTTCCACGGGCACTCGCCTTTGCCGTCCATGCGATCGAAGTTGATCTTGTCCTTGAAGGTATCCATTGGCTGCCAGAAGCCGTTGTACCGGTACGTCGCCAGCAGCCGCTTCTCGCGCAGGCGCGTAAAGGGCTGCTCGACCAGCTCCTCGCCTTCGTTGATGTAGTCGAAGACATCGCTGCGCAGCGCGAAGAACCCGCCGTTGATCATGAACTGGTCGCTGCGCATCGGTCCCATGGCGGTCACGATTCCCTGCGCGTCGGCCTCGACTGCATGGAAACTGTGCCAGGAGCGCACCGAAGCGAAGGACGCGACCACCTGCTTGCGACGGAAGTCATCGATCAGCGCATCGAGCGGCAGGTCGGACAAGCCGTCCGCATAGTTGGCGAGAAACTCCGATTCGCCCTCGAGATAGCGGCGCGCGCGCAGCAGGCGCTGCCCGATGTTCGAGTGCAGCCCGGTGTCCACGAAGGTGATGTTCCAGTCGCTCGCGTCGACGTGATGCAGCTCGACCTTGCCGCCGGCGCCGTGCATCGTGAAATCGTTGGTCATGCACTCGTCGTAGCGCAGGAAATAGTCGCGGATCAGGTCGCCGCGATAGCCGAGGCACAGGATGAAGTCCTTGTGGCCGTAGTGCGCGTAGTACCGCATCAGATGCCAGAGGATCGGCCGGAAGCCGATGCTCACCAGGGGTTTCGGCACGGTCTCGGAGTGCTCCCGCAACCGGGTGCCCAGACCGCCGCAAAAAAGTACGACCTTCATCGCCATGCACCTTCAGTCGAGCACTCTGACTTCCGGGATCGGGACCACGAAACGGCCGCCCCAGCTGCGGACATAGTCATGCTGTTTCACGATCTCGTTCTTGAGATTCCACGGCAGGATCAGGATGTAGTCGGGCCTGGTCTCGCGGATGCGCTCCGGAGCGAGAATCGGAATGTGGGTTCCGGGCGTGTAGCGGCCCTGCTTGTGCGGGCTGCGATCGACCGTGTAGTCCAGGAAGTCGGTGCGGATGCCGCAATAGTTCAGCAACGTATTGCCCTTGCCCGGCGCGCCGTAGCCGACCACCGACTTGCCCTGCGCACGCGCGTCGATCAGGAAGCGCAGGAGCTTGCGCTTGGTGTCCTTGACCCGGGCTTCGAACTCGCCATACGTCGCCACCTTCTGCAAGCCGCGCGCGATTTCGTGGGCCCGCAGCTGCTCCACCGCCGGAGTGTTCGGATGCGAGGAGTCCGCTGCGTGACAGCCGTAGATGCGCAGCGAGCCGCCGTGCGTCGGAATCTGGTCGACGTCGAACAGCCGCAAGCCGTGATGCGCGAACACCCGCTCCACGGTGCCGAAGGACAGGTACGAGAAGTGCTCGTGGTAGATGGTGTCGAACTGGTTCTCGTCCATCAGCTTGAGCAGGTGCGGGAACTCCATCGTGATGACGCCGCCCTGCTTCAGCAGGATGCGCATGCCGCCGACGAAGTCGTTGATGTCGGGCACGTGCGCCAGCACGTTGTTGCCGAGCACGAGATCGGCGTTGCCGAACTCCGCGACGATCTCCGCCGCGGTCTGCTTGCCGAGAAACTTGACCGTCGTGGGAATACCCTTCCTGATCGCGACCTCCGCGACGTTGGCGGCCGGCTCGATGCCGCGGCACGGCACGCCGCGCGCGACGAAGTGCTGCAGCAGGTAGCCGTCGTTGCTGGCGATTTCCATGACCAGCGACCTGGCGCCGAGACCGAGGCGCGCAATCATCGACTCGGTGTAGCGCCGGGCGTGCTCCACCCAGCTGTCGGCATACGATGAAAAGTAGGCGTAGTCGCTGAAGATCTGCTCCGGCGATACGTACTCCTCGAGCTGGACCAGGAAGCACGCCTCGCACACCCACGCGTGCAGCGGATAGAAGCGCTCCATGTGATTGAGCTCGTGCGGCTCGATGTGCGTCTGGCACAGCGGCGACATGCCGAGATCCACGAAGGTCACGCTCAGGGGTGCGCCGCAGAAACGGCACGCTGCCCGCGCTCCCGCAACCTTGTTCGCAGACTCCGGACCGCTCATCTTTCTTCTCCTGCCGTCGATGTCATGTATAGCTGCGCCCGCGACACAGCGCTTCGAGTATCTCGCGCGCCAGCGCGCCGCGCGACCAGACGAACGTCCGCAAGCCGTAGCCGACGGTGCGCAGCCAGGTGCGGCTCGGGAAAGCCGCCAGCCGCGAAGCACGCAGGACGCCGAAGCGGAAACACCACTCCTGCCACTTCAACGGCGCTCGCGCCGTCGGCACGATGCGGCTTTCCGCCTCGCGCTTGCTCATGAGCCGGGTCGCGGCGTCGCGCGACATGCGACGGAAGAACAGCCGCTCGTCGACCAGCACGAATTTTCCGAGCAGCGCCAGCTCGCCCATGAGCACCACGTCGGCGCCGGTATAGCGGCCCAGACTGGCTGCCTGCAGCAGCGCGTCGCGCCGAATGACGCCGTTCAACACGTTGTTCAGCTCCAGCGTGCTGAACAACTGAATGAAGCGCACGGAAGCATCGCTGTCGAGCAGCTCCAGGTCGTGGCCGTAGGGCTGCCCGTCGGCAGGCTCCCTCTCGAACAGCACGCTGCGGGGAGACGCGAGCACTACGCTGGAATCGGCGTCGAGCCGTGCGACGCAGCGCTCGACGAACGTCGGCGCGCAGATGTCGTTGGACGAAGCCCATTTGAAGTATCCGCCGCGCGCCGCGCGGAACACTTTCAGGTAGTTGCGGTTGGCGCCGAAATTCACCGGCTCCCGCAGCACGCGGATGCGCGAGTCGGCGCGGGCGTAGCGGTTGCAGACCTCGACCGTCGCATCAGTCGACGCGTTGTCGGAAATGATCAGCTCGAAGTCGCGGAACGTCTGGGCCAGGATCGATTCGATGGCCGCGCCGATCCAGGCCGCGGAGTTGTACGCCGGCATTCCGATGCTCACCCGTGGAGCAGGTGCGCTCATGGCGCCTTCCGCACCTGACGGCCGATGCCTTCATAGCGCTCGAAATCGGTTGCACGCAGATTGCGGCGGCCGTCGACGACCAGCACGTCGCGGCCGAGCCGTCGCAGCAGCGCGCCGATCTGCTCGAACTGCGGCCAGCGGGTCACGTGCACGAGCACCTGCGCATCCTGCACTGCTTCTTCGAGACTGGTGGCGGTCCTGACGTTCGCGAGGTCCGGGTGGCCGCTGGGCCGGGCAACCGGGTCATAGACAGTGATCTGCGCCTGCGCCTCGCGCAGTGCGCGCACGATCGGGAACGCGGGCGACTCACGCAGATCGTCCGTGTCCGGCTTGAACGCGAGCCCCAGCACGCTGACGCGCACCCCTTCGAGATCGGGAAAGTGCTTGCGGACCAGCGCCAGCAGCTCCTGCGGCTGCGAGCGGTTGATGTCCAGCACGCTGCCGAGCAGCGGCATGCCGAGCCCGTTGCTGCGCCCCTGCGCGACCAGCGCGGTGACGTCCTTCGGCAGGCAGCTCCCGCCGAACCCGCAACCGGCTTCGAGGAAGCTGGTGATGCCGGCCCGGACCGTCGCGCCGGACTCGTTGTCGCGCGTCGTGAAGTACGCCGCCGCGTGCACGCCCTTCATCACCTCGGCCACGTCCACGTCGCCGATGGCCGAGCACAGCCGCCCGATCTCGTTGGAGAACGAGATCAGCGTTGCCAGCACGGAATTCGACGCGTACTTGATCATCTCCGCGGTGCGCGTGTTCGTCAGGATCCGCGGCGCATGCTCGAAGCCTGCGTAGACGCTCGCGATCGTCTGCCGCGCGCGCTCATCGATGCCGCCGACGACGATGCGGTCCGGATTCATGAAGTCGGCGACCGCCTGACCTTCGGTGAGGAACTCCGGATTCATGCCGAGACCGAAATCGCGCCCCGCCGTTTTACCGGACGCACGCTCGAGCGCATCGCGCACGACGCCGTCGGTCGTACCGGGGATGACGGTGCTCTTGACCACCACGGTGTGATACGTGGTCTTCGCCTTGAGCGCGGCGCCGATCTCTTCGGATGCCGCCGTCACGAAGCCGAGGTCGATGCGTCCTTCGCTCGCCGGCGTGCCGACCGCGATGAAGGTGATCTCCGAGTCACGCACTGCACCGGCAAGATCGGTGGTCGCGCGCAGCCGCGACGGAACGTTCCGCTGCAGCAACTGCGGCAGATCGTTCTCGTGGATCGGCGCGCGCTGCTGGTTGATGGCGTCCACCTTGCTGCGGTCCACGTCGATGCAGGTGACATCGTGACCGTGCTCGGCGAGACAGGCTCCCGTCACCAGTCCGACGTATCCCGTGCCGACTATCGAAATGCGCATCAAGCTGCTTCCGCCGTGCGATTGTGCGAGTACCAGATGAGTGCGCGACGCACGCCCTCCTCCGGCAGCACCTTGGGATCGAACGCCAGGTGCGCGCGCGCCTTGGCGATGTCCGGGCAGCGCCGGTTCGGGTTGTCGACGAGATAGTCCGATTCCTGCGCCTTGCCGAGCACGACCTTGCCGCGGTAGCCGAACAGCTCGCGCGCCGTCTCGGTGACCAACCGCGCCAGCTCCGCCATGGAGATCTCCGGGCGGTCGATGCCGACGTTGTACGGCTCGCCGTTGTGCCCGCGCACCAACACCTTGTAGTAGCCGACGATCGCATCGGTGGCATAGCAGAACGTGCGCGTCGGCTTGCCGTCGGACAACATCACGATGTCTTCGTTCGCGAGCACGTTGCGCGCGAAGTCCGGCAACACGCGCCCGTCCGTGATCTTCAGGCCGGGACCGTAGTTGTTGAACGGGCGCGCCATCTTCACTGCGATCCCTTCCTGCCGCGCATACGTCACGCACAGGGTCTCGCCGAAGCGCTTGGTCTCGTCGTAGCAGGCGCGCGGGCCGGTGCAGGAGACGTTGCCGCGATAGGTCTCCGGCGTCGGGATGGCGTCGGCGGCGGGATCGCCGTAGATCTCGCTCGATGAGTAGAACAGGAATCCGGCGAGCGGCCGGCCCGCGTCGCGCTCGGCGACGGCATAGTCGAGCAGGTTGCGCAGCCCGATGAGATTGCCGTCGATGCACGCGAGCGGCTTCTGGCGATAGTAGATCGGCGAAGCGATGCCGGCTGCATGCACGACGTAGTCGAAATGTCCGATGTCCCGCGGCAGCGGATGCGACATGTCGTGACGCACCAGCTTCAGGTGCGGATCCGAGCGCAGCGCCTCGAGCCACACCGGCACGCCGCGCAGATAATTGTCATACACGGTCACGTCGATGGCGCCGCGGCCGCTACCGGTGCGGTTGTGGTGCAGCGCCGCCTGCACGAGGTAGTAGCCGAGAAAGCCGCCGCCCCCGGTGATCAGCAGACGCCCGCCGGCCATGCGCCCGAGCTCCTGGTCGAGATCGCGACAGACGGAATCGAGATCTGCGTGCAGCAGCTCTTCCAGGCCCAAAACCCGATGTGCAGTCATTCATTCTCCCCAGGACGCCGACGGTGCCGAACCGTGCGATCTTGCGCGAGGCGCGCTGCACCCGACAGTGAATGGGTCACAGACAAACCTTACGTGCATGAAAGGCCTCGGCATAGCCGCTCGGCGCATTGCATTCGAGCCCGCGCAGCCGCGCCAGCGCCCGGAAGGTGTCCTCGGTGAACCACTGGCGCGAGCGCTGCGAAGGAAAGCTCTCCATGAGGACGCGCACCTTGTGATCCAGTACCGGCGCGTCGAGCGGCACGAACACGTTGGGATGACCCAGGTCGCCCTCGTACTTGGGGATCTCGTATTCGAGGATCAGGTGCGAGCGAAACGTGTTCCAGGTCAGCTCGGCCAGCACGCGATGATCCTGGTGACGGTCCTCGAGGCGATGCGTGAGCACGACGTCCGGCCGGACCTCGGCTTTCAGCACTTCGAACGCATCCTTGATGCGCTCGAGCTGCGCGGGGAAATAGCTGGCCCGGAAATCGTGGAAGCGCAGCTCGCAGCGCCCGGCGCCCTCCAGCAGGCGCGCGGCGGCCGCACGGGACTCGTGCTCGCGTACACCTTCGGAGGCGAATATTCCCCACACGAACGTTGCTCCGGAGTACTCGCGCGCCCAGCGCGCCAGCGTGCCGCCGCAGCCGATCTCGATGTCATCACAGTGTGCGCCAATGCACACCACCGTCGGCGCTGCGCCGTTACGCTCGAATTTCAACCGCTGCACCCGGATCCCCTTGACCGCACTGCGTCGCCAAACCGGTACATAATCTACTCGAACAGGGTGCCATAAAGATGCGGTCCGTATCCCGTGGACGAACGTCCCTCTGTGATCGGCTTCACAGCCACGACGCCGTGAACTGCCCGAGGTATATTCCCGGCCTGCGATTCGACCGGCACCCCTGCAGCACCTGAATCCGGCCCTTTCCGACCGTTCCCGCGAACAAGATGACTCAACTGCTGCACGAGCTGATCACTACGTCTGCGTCCCGCACTCCGCAAGCGGATGCTGTCGCGTTTCGCTCGACCACGTATTCGTACGAGCGCCTCGCCGGCGAGGTCGAGCAGCTCGCGCGCGGACTGCTGACGCTGGGGCTCGACCGCAGCGAGCGGGTCGCGATCTATCTGCCCAAGACGCTGGAAACGGTCGTCGGGATATTTGCCACGTCCCAGGCCGGCGGCGTGTTCGTGCCGGTCAACCCGGTGCTGAAGGCCGAGCAGGTCGCGCACATCCTCAAGGATTGCAATGCGCGCATCCTGATCACGTCGGCGGCCCGCGCGCGCGATCTCGCGCAAGTCCTCGAACAATGTCATGACCTGCGTGCAATCGTCCTCACGGACGATGCGGGGTCGCTGCAGCTGCCGCCAGCATTGCTGCTGCGTAGCTGGCCGGACGTGCTTGCGGGCGCAGGCAGCGTGCGCGCGCATCGGAACATCGATGCCGACGTCGCCGCGATCCTCTACACCTCCGGCAGCACGGGCCGGCCGAAGGGCGTCGTCCTTTCCCATCGCAACATGGTGACGGGCGCCCTGAGCGTCGCACAGTACCTGGAGAACTCGCCGAGCGATCGGCTGCTCGCCGTGCTGCCATTCAGCTTCGACTACGGTTTCAGCCAGATGAGCACGGCGTTCCACGTCGGGGCGTGCGTGGTCCTGCTCGAATACCTGCTGCCCCGCGACGTGATCACGGCGGCCGTGAAGGCGCGCGCGACAGGCATCGCCGGTGTCCCGCCGCTGTGGTCGCAACTCGCCGCGCTCGAATGGCCGGCTGCAGCGCGCGAGCACGTTCGCTACATCACCAACTCCGGCGGCGCCATGCCGGGACCGACGCTCGCCAAGCTGCGCAGCGCGCTGCCCGGCACCAAGGTATTTCTGATGTACGGACTGACCGAGGCTTTCCGCTCGACGTTCCTGCCGCCGGAGCAGGTGGACAAGCGCCCCGACTCGATCGGCAAGGCGATCCCGAATGCGGAGATCATGGTCGTGCGGCCCGACGGCACGCCGTGCGCGCCGAACGAGCCCGGCGAGCTCGTGCATCGCGGCTCGCTCGTGGCCCTCGGCTACTGGAACGATCCCGCGAAGACCGCGGAACGCTACAAGCCGGTGCCGAACCAGGACAAAGGCCTGGTGCTCACCGAGCTCGCGGTCTGGTCCGGCGACACCGTGCGCATGGACGAGGAAGGCTATCTCTACTACATCGGCCGGCGCGACGAGATGATCAAGACCTCGGGCTATCGCGTCAGCCCGACGGAGATCGAGGAAGTGGTGTTCGCCAGCGGGCTGGTCGCCGACGCGGTGGCAGTCGGCGTGCCGCACGCGACGCTCGGCCAGGCGATCGTCGTCGTGGCAGCGGCGCAGGCAGGCGCGGCACAGAACTCCGAAGGCGTGCTCGACTATTGCCGCAAGCAGCTGGCGAACTTCATGGTGCCCGCGCAGATCCAGTGGCGCGATGCGCTGCCGAGAAATCCTAACGGCAAGTACGATCGTACGACGCTCGCCGCGGAGCTGAAATCGCTGTTCGACGGGTCGGCGCCGTGACGCTGGTCGTGTCGCCCGCACATGCCGCCCAGCCGTTCTGGGATGTCGAGGCCGATTGCCTCGTCGTCGGCGGCGAGAAGGTCACCGACCTGGCAGCGCGCGTCGGCCGCACTCCTTTCTACGCCTACGATCGCGCCGCGATCACACAGCGAATCCAGCAGCTGCGGCAGGCGCTCCCCTCGTCCGTCGCCCTGCACTACGCGATCAAGGCGAATCCGATGCAGGCCGTCATCGAGCACATTGCGCCGCTCGTGGACGGGCTGGACGTTGCTTCAGGCGGCGAGCTGCAGCGCGCAGTCAAGGCCGGCGTCGCTCCGCTGCACATCAGCTTCGCGGGTCCGGGCAAGAGCGCGAGCGAGCTGGAACAGGCCGCGGATGCGGGCATTGTCGTGAACATAGAGTCGGAGCGGGAGCTGGGGATCCTGGCGTGCAGCGCCGCCCGCCTCGACCGACGCTTGCCGGTGGCGATTCGCGTCAATCCCGACTTCGAGCTGAAGACATCCGGCATGAAGATGAGCGGCGGTCCGAAGCAGTTCGGCATCGACGCCGAGCGGGTGCCCGAGATCCTGCGCGCGCTGCGGCAGCTGCCGCTGGATTTCGTCGGCTTTCACGTCTTCTCCGGCTCGCAGAATCTGCGCGCCGAGGCGATCATCGATGCGCAGCGCAAGGCGCTGGCCCTGGTTCGCGAGTTGTCGGCGCACGCGCCGGCGCCGCCGCGCTCGATCAACATCGGCGGCGGCTTCGGGATTCCTTACTTCCCGGGCGAGCAGCCGCTCGATCTCGCGCAGGTGGGCGCGGCGATGCACGAGCTCGCCGCCGAAGCGCGCCAGGCTTTTCCGTCCGGCCAGCTCGTCGTCGAGCTGGGGCGCTTCATCGTCGGCGAAGCCGGCATCTACGTGTGCCGCGTCATCGATCGCAAGATCTCGCGCGGCCATCCGTTCCTGGTCACCGACGGCGGCCTGCACCATCATCTCGCGGCTTCCGGCAACTTCGGTCAGGTGCTGCGCAAGAACTATCCGGTCGTGATCGGCAATCGCGTGCGCGGCGGCGAGCGCGAAGTGGCATCTGTCGTCGGTCCGCTGTGCACGCCGCTCGACCTGCTGGCAGATCGCATGGACCTCGCGCGGGCCGAGCCCGGCGATCTCGTCGTCGTCATGCAAAGCGGCGCGTACGGCCTCACGGCCAGCCCGCTCGGTTTCCTGAGTCATCCTGAGCCCGCGGAAATTCTGGTCTGAATCCCGCCCCGGTTGGAGTCGTTTGAATGCTGTTCAAGATCAAGCGCGCGCTGCAGCTTCGCTCCTTCAATCGCGGAGTACGCCAGGTCCTGCACACCCCGCCGGTGCGTCACGACCCGGGCTCGCGCGTCATCCTGGTGACGCAGATCTATCCGCCGGACCTGCTCATGTACCTGGTCGCCGTGAAGACCTTCACCCAGTACGTGCGGGTCAGGCAGTGTCACGTCGTCTCGGATCGCCTGAGCGACAGCGACAAGGCCACGATCCGCGAGCACGTGCCGGGCTGTCACATCGTCGACCTGCCCGAGGTGGACACCGGCGGCTTTCCCCGCGGCGGCACCTGGGAGCGCCTGCTGCACATCATCGACCTCGCGCAGGACGCCTACGTCATTCAGCTCGACGCCGACACGCTCACGGTGGCCCCGCCCTCGGAAGTGCTGGAATGCATCGCGAACAACCGCAGCTTCACGCTCGGCACGTGGATGGGCCGCGAGATCACCTCCGCCCGGGCCGCGCAGGAGCAGCTGGCGAAATTGAACTCCTCGGATCCGCACGTGCAGACAGTAGCCGAGCTCGCCCTGCATCAGCTCGACGACGAGAACGCGCGCTACGTGCGCGGCAATTCCGCGTTTGCCGGCTTCGGCGCGGGTCAGCACGACCGCGCCAAGCTGCGGCGCTTTTCGCAGCGCATGGCCACGCTCATCGGCGAGAAGAAATGGAACGAGTGGGGCAGCGAGCAGGTGGCGTCGAATTTCATGGTCGCCAACGCCGCCGGCGGCTACGTCCTGCCTTTCGAGCGCTATCGTTACTTCAGCCCGCTGGAGGCCGCCGAGGCGAAAGCCGCCGTGCTGCTGCACTTCATCGGCACGCATCGCTTCGCCGGCGGCGTCTACCGCGACATGTCGCGCGCGCACCTGCGCGGCGGGCTCGTCACGCAATCCTGATTCTCAAGAGAACCGTACCGGATGCTCAAAGCCCTCCGACGACTGCCGAACTACGTCCGCGCCCACGGCGTCGGCTCCGGCCTGCGCCTGGCGTGGTCGATCGAAAAAAAGGAACTGCCGGCATCCGCCGAGCAGCCGCGTCCGTTCCGCGTGCATCCGTACGGGCAGGTATGGCTGCGCGAATGCATCAGCGATCATGCGATCTTCTTTCAGTGCCTGGTGCGGCGGCAGTACGACTTCAGCCAGATGGCGCACTGGCCGCGCGTGCAGGAAAAGTACCGCTCGCTGATCGCCGCCGGTAAACGGCCGCTGATCATCGACTGCGGCGGCAACGTGGGTCTGTCTTCGCTGTGGTTCGCGCACACGTTCCCGGAGGCGCGCATCGTCGTCGTCGAGCCGGATCAGCGCAACTTCGCCGTGCTCCGGCGCAACCTGAGCGGCGTCGCCGATCGCGTGCAGATGGTGAACGGCGGCGTCTGGGGCCACTCCGGTACGCTGCACATTACGAACCCGGATGCCGGCTTCGCGTCCTTCATGCTGGCGGAGCCCGCGGCCGGCGCCATTCCCGCCAACGCGATCCGCGCCTATTCCATCGACGACCTGATGCGCGGCGCGCAGGCCGATGAGATCTTCATCGCCAAGGTCGACATCGAGGGCGCCCAGGAGATCCTGTTCGCCGAGAACACCGGCTGGGTCGCGAAGACCGACGTGCTGATGATCGAGCTGGACGACTGGCGCCTGCCGTGGCAAGGCAACAGCCGCAGCTTTTTCCGCTGCACCAGCCAGCTGCCCTTCGACTACGTGCTGGACGGAGAGACCGTGTTCTGCTTCCGGCACGGCGCCGCGCAGTGAGCCGCGGGCCCTCCGCGGTCTGGTCCTTCTACATCGCAGCAGCCCTGGCGCCGCTCGTGGCGCTCGGCGTCACCTGGTTGCCCGAGCTGCGCCACTGGCACGTACCGGACGTAGCCATCGCACCCGGCACCGTCAGTCAGGCGCTCGCGGAAATGGATACGCCGCTGCGGCGCGAGCTGGCCGGCTACGATCTGCTGGGCCTGGAAGTCGCGGACGAGAGCAGGCTGCGCGCGGTGGCGGATCGACTGCGCCGCGGCGAGATCGAGATCGGCGGCGGGCGCGTGGCGCAGATCGATCCGGCGTTCGCTCCCGCCGACCTGGAGAACCCGGCCGGCAGTGCAGCCTTGAAGGTGGCCGGACTCGCGGTGCCGGACCTGTGGATTCGCGCGTCGCGCGGCGGAGCGGATCTCGACTATCTCCGGCCGGCGCGCAGCTACATCAACGCGTGGTTGAAGTTCGAGCACTCGAGCCTGCTGCCGAAGGGCTTGCAATGGAACGACCACGCGGTCGCGGAGCGCGTGTTCGTGCTGTCCCGCTACCTGCTGGTCGCGAAGCGCCTGCCTGAATTCACCGACGCAGAGGCCGCGGCGGTCCTCGAGTACATCGTCCAGAGCGGCATCCGCCTCGCGAAGCCCGGCTACTACACGTACCGCACCAATCACGGGCTGATGCAGAACATTGCGCTGGTGCACATCGGCGCCGTGTACCCGCATCTGCCGCAAGCGCGCGAGCTCGCGACTCTCGGCGCGCAACGCATCGCGGAGCAGTTGCCGGTGTATCTATCCGATGAGGGCGTCGTGCTCGAGCACTCTGCCGGCTATCACCGCCTCGGTGTCGAGCTGCTGTCGATCGCCGCGCGCCATCTCGAAGTCGCCGGCCTGCCGGCGCCGCCGAATCTGCACGCAACCCTCGCTCGCGCGATCGACACATACGCCACCCTGCTTCGCCCGGACGGCACCTTGCCGTCGTGGGGCGACACGCGCTCGCCGGAGCTGCCGCCGCTCGCGCCGGCGCTGACGAGCGAAGCTGGAATCGGGCCGTTGCGGCTCTTGCCGGTCGACTCCCTGCCACCCGCCGCAACCACGCTGTTCGCGCCCGTATCCGGACTCGCCGTGTATCGCGACGGTGCCGAGCCCGTGCAAACGCTCGCCATCTGGTCGAACTTCGCGTCGCGCGCGCACAAGCACCGCGACGAGATGAGCCTGCTGATCTGGGCCGCGCGCACCGATCTCCTGGTCGGCTCCGGCTACTGGCCGCACGATTTTCCGCTGGGCCTGGAAGCGGTGAGCTGGCGCGGTGCGAACTCGCCGCACCTGATCGCCGAGCCCACCGGTTCGCTCACGACGACGCGCCTCAACGGCTACGCGAGCGATGCGCGATTCGAGTTCCTGGATCTGAGCCGCACGCTCGAGCGCTCGGGAACGCTGGGCCGGCAGATCCTGTACCTGCGGCCCGACACGTGGGTGATCGTCGACAGCGATTCGCGCGAGGCCGGCGCGCTCAGCGCGGTGCACTGGACCTTCGGACCGCAGATTGCAGTCGAGGCCGATGAGCAAAAGCGCGCGCTGCAACTGAAAGTAGCGGGCACCGAGGATTCGTTCACCTTCCGCACGCTCGGCTGCGACGCGGGGGAGCTGCAGCTGGCGCGCGAATCGCGCGATCCCTTTGCAGGCTGGACGGCGCTGTCAGGCTCTGCGCAAGCCACGACCACTCTGATCCGGCGCTGTCCGGCGCATGCCGACGCCATGACGATCATCACGCGCAACTCCGGCGCGGCTCGCCCCGAGATCCGCGTGGAAAAGTGGACGTCCCCGCACAACTGGACGCTCATGGCAGGCGACCAGCCGGTGTTCGACCGGGCCAGCGTGCAGCTGAGCGACGGTAGCAAGTTCGAGCAGCAGACCGTGCGCATCGACGCCGCTTTTCACGCGTTGGCGGGGCACTACGCTCGCTTCAAGGAGAGTCTGCTGCCCTATCGCGTGAAGGTCAGCGCAGCGCTCGGGACGCTCTGGCTGGTGCAGATGCTGCTGTTCGTGCCGGTCTTCCGGTTCGTGGACCGCCGCTCCCGCGGCGCCAGCGTCGCACTGGGGCTGGTCGTCGTCGCGGGCTGGCTGGGCCTTGCGGCGTGGCTGCACGCCGTCTATTTCACCGCCTGAAAAAGCAACGCGGCGCCGTGAAGGCGCCGCGCTGTCGAACATCGAACCGCCGGGATCAGTTGGCCGTGACGTCAGTCGGCGGCCGCGGCGTCACCACCGAGGCGCCATCCGGCTCGGCGATCTTGTTGCGCGAGATGACCAGGTCGTCGTACCACGTGTACGCCGTCGGGTGATCCTCCGTCGGATCCTTGTTGGTGTTGTACGGCAGGAACCACAGCTTGCCGAAGAACGCGTTCGGATCCTCGGTGCGGTAGTAGGTGAAGCCGCCCGCGAGCGCCGAGTCGAAGACCTTGACCGGCGGGGAGCCCTGGTAGGACACCCACAGCTCGAACACCGAGTTCTTCTGGTTCCAGGTGCCGACCTTGATGTGCATCTGGAACGTCATCCACTGGTTCGGCTTGTACTGCATGCAGCCGTTGTACGGATCGTTCGGGTAGTAGCAGTACGGCGGGCCCTGGTGCTGCATGCGCACCTGCGTGCCGTCCCAGAACTCCAGGACTTCCCACGTGCCGCAGCTGTGGTACATCGCGGGGAAGCCCACGCCGATGCGCTTGTCCTGCTGGATGACCGTTTCCTGCTCCGTGCAGGAGTAGTTGGTCGTGCCCGGATAGTCGCCGGCGCCGACGATGACCTGCTTCCAGCCGTTGCCGCCGCGGAACGCGCGCAGCATCTCCGTCGAGAACCGCTGGCGCCATTGCACGTAGAGGTCCTGACCCTCGCCGAAGCGCGCGGAGAAGTCGTCGGCGAAATTGATGAAGAAGCTGCCCGACGTATCGGCGCCGGTCAGGCCCGGGATCGTGAACTTCATGCTCGAGTTGCCGCTCGCCTTCTGCGAGGTATCGAGCGCGATGCGCTTGATGCCGTCGGAGCGCGGCAGAGTGCGCCTCTCGAGATCGGCCGCGTCCTCGAAGCCATAGCAGCGCACCACGCCCGGTGCCGCGCAGCGCGTGGCGAAATCCGCCGCGTGCGCATAGCCGGTCCACAGCAGTGGCGCCAGCGCGGTGAACAGATAAATCCGCAGGGTTTTCATGGACGATTTCCTCACTCGGCCGTCACGTTGCTCGGCGGCTTCGGAGCGACCACCGGATCGGAATGCTTGTGCTTGTACAGATACACCTTCGAGGCGTTGCCGTCGTACTTCGTGACCATGATCACGCCGTAGCGCTGCACCGGCCCGGCCGCGGCGCCCTGGATGTCCGGGAAGTCGCTGGTCAGGTCGACGAACGGCGGCTTCGCCAGCGGCGCCCATGTGTCGCGAATCGGATCGAACTCGTAGAAGGACTTGTTGCGGCCGAACACCAGGAAGTTGCCGCCGACCGGATCGACCGTCACGATCGAGTTGGTCACGCCGATCTCGATCGGCGCGTCCTTGAGGCGCGTGATCTGCCCGCTGGCGTTGACGCGATACAGCGCGCGGCTGCCGTTGCCGCCGCCCATGATCATCACTTTGTGGACCGGGCTGTACTCGGCGATGTTGTGGTACGGACCGAGGCCGGCGAGCGCGCCGGAGATCGTCGACCAGGAGTTGCTCACCGGGTCGTACAGGCGCGTCTGGCCCTCATCGATGTACAGGACCTTGTTCATGTCCGGGAAGTACTCGATGCCGACCGCGTCCTGCGTGCCGCCCGAGAACGACGCGGTGCTGCTCCACGTCTTCGCGTCGAGATCGTAGCGCTGCAGCTTGGTGCCGCCGGCGCCGAACGGGCGGACCCACATCACGCGACCGGCGGGGTTGATCGCCATGTGGTCGTAGCTGTGGAACGGCTGGCCGAAGACGCTGGAGCTGAGCGGGCGCGACACCCAGGTGTTGTTCGCCTCGCTGTAGACGATGTGCGCGGTCGGCTGATAGTGATAGCCGCCGACGAAGTGCATCTCGCCCGCCTGCGTATCCCATTTCAGCTCTTCGGAATACGCGAAGATCGTGCCGTTGATGTTGAGGATCGAGTCGTTGAAACCGTTCGTGCTGAGAACGGTCCACTCGCCCTCCTGCATGGCGTTGGCGGTGTCGCCGAGCGCACTCGCGTGCACCGCCGACCAGCCGAGCGACAGGCCGGCGACTGCCAGCATGCACGCAGCGCTGCGCCAGAGATTCTTCAGATCGAGAAAACCGAGCTTGATGGATTGCATAAAAGAAGACCGTACCAGTGCTTGAGTTGAGAAGCCTCTGACTCAGTGCGCCATCGCGCCGTGGGGGCGCGCGACGATGCATATTTTTCCTACGCCAGGGTGCGTCGGCATATCAGAGCATCCCTAATTGTCGACTCAAAAAAGTATGAGACTTCCGGCCTGCTCCCGCCACCTGTCGCAGCTGCGCGACCTTTGGCTGCTGCTGCGTTTCCGAATGACGACAAACTCCGCGTCAAAAGTGTGAACTGCGTCACTCGGCAGATTTAGTCAAGTCGGCAATCGCGCCACGCGTCTGCTGCGGACTGCTGTCACGCCGCGCCGCTGCAACCTCGTTCAACAGTGCAGCCATCGCTGCCGCCTGTGCACGCCGCGAGTATTGCCGCGCTGCTTCCGGCGTTGCAGTGACGGCGGTGCCCGCACGAATCTGCTGCAAGAAGCTCGCAAGCCGCAGCTCGATGTCGGTTGCATCGTCAATGCGTGCGATCGAATCTATGCCCGATGAGCGCAACAGCTCCGCCGTGTCGCCGGCGGGATCGGTGACGGCGAGAATCGGCCGTCCGGCGCGCATGTACTCGTAGGTCTTCGCGGGAATCTGGTGGTTGGAATTCGCCGCCTGAAACACCAGCAAGCCATCCGCTTCCAGCATCTCGCGCAATGCTGCTTGGTACGGAATCGACGGCGCGAGCTCGACGATGTCGGCGATGCCGGATTCGGCGAGCATGCGCGCGATGACGTCGTCATGACCGGTCGCGCGAAACACGATGCGCACACGCCCCGCAGCGAATGTCCCTTGCTGCTTGAGCGCAGCGACCGCGCGAAAGAACGCGCGCGGATCGCGCTCGTGCGGATACAGGATGCCTGTGTGCAACAGCGTGACCCGCTCGTTGCCGCGTGCCGTCGGCTGCACGGCATCGAAAGCGCGAAACATGTCTTCGTCGTAACCGTTGGGGACGATCTGCCAGCGATCGGCGGGAATCTGCGGATAGCGCTCGCGATACATCGTAGCGGTGCCGCGTGTCGTGAAGACTACGCACGCTGCGGCCGCCACCGTCTTGCGCTCGATCCAGCGATACACGCGGCGCTGCCGCGCATCCGTCGGGTAGTTCTCTTCGGTCATCGAGTCGCGGAAGTCCGCGACCCAGGGCACGCCGGTCCAGCGCGCGAGACAGTAGGCGATCAGATGAGTCGTCGCGATCGGGTACGTCGAGAAGATCACGTCCGGCCGCCAGCTGCGGATGATGCGCAGGCCCGCGAGCATCGCGCCCGGCCACCAGGAGATCCAGCGGTCCGGCAGCGCGGCGAGCGAAGGATAGTAACCGCCGATGCTGAGGCGTTTCGCATCGAGAGCGAACGTGCGCGTGATCGCCACGCCGCGCGGGATGAGAGCCGCGCCTTTGCGCTCGTCTGCGGCGCTCTGCGAATACGCGCCGGGCGACGCGGTGAGAACACTGCACTCCCAGTTGTTCTCCGGGATGTACTCGGAAAACTTCAGCGTACGCAGGATGCCACTGCTGCCGAAGAACGGCGGGTAGTGGAACGCGATGATCAGCAGGCGCTTCAAGGCGGTGCGGTCCCTACTGCGGCTGCGCTTCGGCCGCGCTCTTCTGCGCCTGCGCCACCTGCTGATCGTCGTCCTTCGACCAGAGCCCGGCGCGGGCGAGCTTGTCGCGCAACCCCGGCAGCGGATAACCGCCCGAGTAGGCTTGCACCGCCTCCTCGCGCGCTTTCTGCTTGTCGCCCATGTCCAGGTACAGCAGCCCGAAGTTGTACGCCAGCTCCACGGAGCCGGGCAGCAGCTCGCGCGCCACGGTGTACTGCTCCAGCGCGCCTTTCAGATCCTTCTTACGGTGCAGGTAGGACCCGTAGATCATCCGCACCTGCGCGTCGTCGGGAGTGAAGCGGATCGCGCGATCGAAGTAGCAGTCGGCGGTGCGATACGGATCCGTTTCCCAGCCGCGCAGCGCATAGCGCGCGAGCGCCGACAGCGCCCGGTGATGATTGGGAATGGCGCGCAGCGTGTAGTCCAGGCCGCCGATCAGGTCGCGGTGCGAATAGTAGATCGGCCCGCCCATCTGCAGCGCCTCGACTTCCGGCTGGAAGTGCGCGCCTTCGACGATCGGGATCTTGTTCTTGCGGTTGAAGTCGCTGCGATAGTCGAACGGCCCGTAGGCGTTCTTCAGCGAGCCGCAGGTCGCCTCGTCGGCGAGCGCGACGCCGGCCTGCAGCAGCGCCGCCGCGATGATGAGAGCACGCGCGTGAAGGGTGATCATGATTCGTTCCTCTGCAAGAGTGCCTCGATCCGCTAGGACGCAGACCTGCGCGCTACGGGCGGCGGATGCAGCGCCACGGCGGGCGGAGCGCTCGCTTCAGCCGGCTTGGCGGCGAGCCTGCGCTGCACGTGCGCGCTGGTGACGAGGATCAAAGCGAGTATGTGATACGGCAGGTCGAAGTACGCGAGACCGAGGAACGCGCCGCCGACCGCATAACCGACGATGCTCACCTGCAGCATCGCGCACAGCTCTCGGGCCCACGCCATCTCCTGCGCCGCCGGACCGGCGGAGTCGACCATCTTGACCACGGCGCCGGCGCGCCGGAACGCGATGATGAACAGCGACAGGAACAGGATGAGCCCGACGAAGCCGTGCTCCCCCAGCACCTCGAAGTAGATGCTGTGCGGGCCCTGCACCACGTCCGGCGTCGGCGCGTATTTGCGGAACAGCTCCGGCGTGAACGTCTCGAAGCCGCCGCCGACGATCGGCCGGTGCAGCGCGAGGTTCCAGGCGAACTTCCACGCGCTGATGCGGCCCATGGCCGAGCCGTCCTGCTCGTAGGTCTGCATCGTGTGCATGCGGCTGGTCCACGTGTCCGGCATCCAGTTGATCAGCACCGGGAAGCCGACGCCGATCACCAGCACGAGCCAGCCGCGCTTCTTGGTCTTCGCCACCATGAAGGCGAGCATGGCGCACGTCGCGAGCAGCGCACCGCGCGACTGCGAGGCGAGCACGGAGATGGCAGTGAGCGGCATCGCCGCGTACATGCCCCAGCGCAGCCACTTCTTCGGCGCGACGCTGGCGTAGTAGCGCATCAGCGGCACGATCATGATCAGCGCGAGCGCGAGCGTGTTGTTGTCCGCGATGTAGGAGTCCGGCGGTCCCATGACGCGCGACGCGCCGGCGGTGCGCAGCGCGAACAGCCCGCCCTTGATGCCGAAGAAGCCGATCGACACCACGATCACCAGCACCAGCCAGTTGATGCGGTCCTTCCCCTGGATCAGCCAGACGGTGAGCATGGCGAACAGCTGGATCTTCATGCAGCGTTCCCACTCGACCCAGGCCTCCGCGCCGTTGAGCGCGAAGATCGAGGTGAAGCTGAGCCACAGCACGAAGACGATCCACAGCCCCACCGTCCCCGACCACGGCATCGGCTCGTTCTTGTCGCGCGAGAAGACGATCGCCGCGAAGGTCGCGGCCGCGACCATTGCCGCGAACGGCATGTTGTATGCGAACCCCCAGGTGAGCCGGTGCGGATTCATGTAGGCAATCCACGACCACATCAGGATGCCGATCCACGGCCGCCACAGGATGAGCGGCAGGGAACCGACAATGGCCGCGGTGACGATCAGATCGCGCATCGCCGGGCATTCTACTGCCCTGCCCCTGCCGATGCGTGTGCTCCTTTGGGCATTCGCGCGAAAAAGCCGCTGCGGCGCCGCGCGCCTGACCCGGCTGCGGAGTGTGATACGCAGCACATTCCCGGCCCCGGCACGTCCTTCAGGACGAGCGCTGGTCTATATCGGCCGTAGCAAACTGTGGTTAACATCCCGGGCTGTCCGTCGCCCTCCTTTACGACTTCCAACAAGGCAACAATGTCCGGCATTCGGCAGCAAATGGCGCGGGGCGCCGCTTGGATGCTTGCGCTGCGCGTCATCGAGCGGTCCGCAGCCTTCGCCAGCACGCTGGTGCTCGCACGCCTGCTGGTGCCGGCCGACTTCGGCCTGGTCGCGATGGCGACCTCGCTCATCGCGATCCTGGAGATCTTCTCGGCGTTCGGCGTCGACGTGGTGATCATCCAGCGCTCCGACGCCACGCGCGAGCACTACGACACCGCGTGGACGCTCAACATCCTGGTCGCGGCCGTGGTCGCGGCACTGATGGTGCTGCTCGCCTGGCCGGTCAGCCAGTACTACCGCGACCCGCGGCTCATCTCGATCCTGTGCCTGCTGGCGATCGGCTCGCTGGCGCAGGGCTTCGAGAACATCGGCGTGGTGCAGTTCCGCAAGGACATGAACTTCCGCTGGGAGTTCTACTTCGTGTTCGGCAAGCGCATGGCGACGCTGCTGCTGACGATTCCGCTGGCGATCTACCTGCGCAACTTCTGGGCGCTGGTGATCGGCACGGTGGCCGGGCGCTTCGTCGGCATCGCGCTGAGCTTCTGGATGCACGCGTATCGGCCGCGCTTCAGCCTGCAGAAGCTGTCCGACTTCGTGCACTTCTCGAAGTGGCTCATTCCGCAGAACCTGCTCACGTTCATGCGCGAGCGCGGCGCGGATTTCATCGTCGGCCGCATGGCCGGCGCGCACTCGCTCGGCATCCTCAACGCGGCCACCGAGATCTCCAACATCCCCGGCGGCGAGCTGGTGGCGCCGATCAACCGCGCGCTGCTGCCGGCGTACGCGAAGCTCGCCGGCGATCCGGAGGGGCTGCGGCGCGAGTACCTGTCGGTCATGGCCGTCATCATCCTGATCGCGATCCCGGCGATCGTCGGCCTCGCCGCCGTCGCGCCGTACGCGGTCGGACTGCTGCTCGGTCCGCAGTGGCACGAGGTCGTGCCGATCCTGTCGATCCTCGCCTTCTTCGGCGTGCTGCGCGTCGTCTCCAGCAATGCGTACGCAGCGTTCCTGGCGATCGGCCGGCCGGACATCTTCGTGCGCATCACGGCCGTGAACGTCGTCATCCTGGTGCCGCTGCTGATCGTCATGACCAAGATGTACGGCCTGGTCGGCGCCGCCTGGGCGTACGTCATCGCCGCGTTCGCGTCGCTCGCGCCGACGGTCACTTCGATCCTGCGGACGCTGGCGCTGCGCTTCTCCGACCTGTTCGCCCACGTCTGGCGTCCGATCGTCAGCTCGGTGTTCATGTACGTCGTGCTCAACGCGCTGACGCCGGAGGTCAACCTTCAGACGCTGTCGACTGCCGACTCCGCGCTGCAGCTCGCCTTGTTCATTCCGCTCGGCGCGGTGGCCTACGTCGGCTGCGTGATGGGCCTGTGGTATGCCAGCGGCCGGCCGGAAGGCGCCGAGGCGATGATGCTGCGCAAGGTGCTGGCGTACGTCGGCCCGCGGCTGCGTGCAGGGGCCAAGACATCGTGAAGCGCGCCGCCTGACTCATGGGAGCAGCAAGCCAGCAGACCGCGGCCAGCGGCGGTTTCGAGTTCCACGTCTACCCGTGCGATGCGGTTTTCGCGGAAATCGAGCAGCTGCCGCCGTATCAGCCGTTCAATACGCTCGCGTACGCGCGCTCGCGCGCGGCGCTTGGCGAGCAACCCTACGTCTTCGTGCAACGCGAGGCCGGCAAGGTCACCGCCGCGTGCGTGGGTTTCCTGGTGCGCGGCCGGTTCTCGCGGCGCCTGGAAATCCCCTCGTTCGCCGGACCCGCTGCCGGCCCCGGCTTCGCGGCCGGGCTGCAGGAGTTCTGTCGCGCGCAGCGCGTGTGGGATGTCGATGTCTGCACGTTCGGCTCCGAGCCGACGACCATCCCGCAGCTCGGCGAGCAGCTCGAGCGCCGGCCGCGCTGGGAGTTCGTGCTCGACATCACGCAGGAGCTGCGGCCTGCCGGGTTCAGCACCAACCATCGCCGCAACGTCGAACGCGCGCGCAAGGCAGGTATCCGTGTGATGCCGTGCAAGGAAGCTGGCGTGGCAGCGGCGCATTTGCAGGCGATGAATTCATCGACCCTGCGGCGCCAGCAGCGCGGTGAAGACGTCTCGCTGTCGCAAGGCGTGGCGAAGATCGAGGCGCTGCTGACTGCAGGCGCGGCCGAAATCTTTCAGGCGCGCGGCAGCGACGACACGGTGCTGTCCTCGATCCTGCTGCTGCGCTCGCCGCGGGCGGCCTACTATCACTCGGCCGGCACGACGGCCGAAGGCATGAAGCTCGGCGCCTCGCCGTTTCTGATCACCGAAGTCGCCGCGGCATTACGCGCCCGCGGCGTCGTCGAGTTCAACCTCGGCGGGGCCGAGCCGGAGAACGCCGGCCTGTATCGGTTCAAGACCGGTTTCGGCGCGGCGGTCCGGCCGCTGGAAGCGGCGGTCTTTTCCCGCGTCAGCCGGCTGGCGCGCCGCCTGCGCTCGGCGCTGCAGCTCGCGGTGACCGATCCCAAGGCGATTCCCGCGGCCCTCTGCGGCATCGAGCGCTACGCCGTCTATCGAACAGATCCTCGTGCAATCTCCGTGGCGCCGCCGCCCGCCGACGTCGCATTCCGCAAGCTCACCGACGAGGAGCTGCGCAGCGCCGCAGGAGACGCCGACCTGGGCTACTCGGCGCGCAAGCTCGACGTCATGCGCAACACCGCGTATGGCGTGCACGTCGGCGGCAAGCTGGCACACATCGGCTGGCTGGTCGACGCCGAGCAGGAAAGCAATCAGCAGGTGCGCAACGCGCGTCTGCGTGCGGACGAGCGCGAGATCACGCATTGCGCCACGTCCGGCAAATTCCGCGGCCAGGGCCTGTACCCGCTCGCGATCTCGCACCTGTGCAGCGAAGCAGCGCAGCAAGGCGCACGCAGGGTCATCATGATGACCGGCACCGACAACGCTGCATCCCGGCGCGGCATCGAGAAGGCCGGTCTGCAGCCCTGCGGCAGCATCGTGCGCGTCTTCCTGCGCGCGAATCCGAAAGTCAGCGTGACCTGGCGGGGGCACCGCTAGCCATGGACGCGCCCCGCCTCACGTTCATGGATTGGGACACTGCCGCGCAGCAGCTCAACGGCGTCTGGTCCGACCTGGTTGCGTCCGGCGGCTTCAATCCTTCGCTGCATCCGGACTGGCTCGGCATCACCCTGAGCGTCTGGAACCTGCGCACCAGCTCGTCGGTCGCGCTGATCGAGGAAGGCGAGCGCTGTCTCGCGATCATCCCGTTCATGGTGCGCCGGCGCACCGTGGCCGGAGTGCCGTTGCGCTGCCTGGAGCTGTGCAGCAACGTGCTCGCCTATCATCCCGAGATCGTTGCCGCCGGCGACGTCGAGCGCGCACTGCGTGCGTTGCTCGCTGACCGACGCTTGCCGAAGTGGGACGTGCTGCGGCTCGCCAACCTGCCGGAGACGGGGCCAACCGCGTGCGCCGCGCGCGCGTTGGCAGCCGAAGGCAGCGGCGGATTGTCACGCCGGGAAGCGGAGCGCTCGCCGTACCTGACCATCACGAGCGACTGGCAGAGCTACCTGAAAACCCGTCCGAAGAAGCTGCGCAGCAACATCACGCGCTGCGAGCGCATGATGCGCGATGCCGGCGAGTCGGGCATGACGTGGTACGAGTCGGGAAGCGACGTGACCGCACTGCTGCAGGAGATGCTCGTCGTGGAAGCCGCCAGCTGGAAAGCCGGCGCGGGGATCGACATCCGTGGCGACGCACCCGAAGCCGCCTACTACACCCGGCTGCTCCCCTGGCTGGCGCAGCACGGGTTGATGGCCAACATGCTCTACGTGCACGGCAAGCCTGCTGCCTACGCGCTGTGCGCCAACTGGCGCGGCTGGGTGGGACAGCTCAAGACGTCGTTCACGGAGCAGCTGCGCGACGCGGGCTCGCGCGTGATCAACGCCTCGCTCGAGCGCGCCTTCGTGGCCGGCGCGCGCGAGTACGATTTCCTCGGCGATGCGGCCTTCCACAAGCTGCGCTGGACGGAGTCGATCCGCCCGCACGAAGATCTGTGGGTGTTCGCGCCGAGCCTGCGCGGCAGGACGCTCGCGGCATTGAAGCGCGTCACCGACCGGATCCATGCCTCGCGTGAGCGCCCATCCCATGACAAGGTGACCGAATCGTGAACGCCGCCGAGCACGACGAATTCGTCAAGTACTACGAGGCGGAGAGCGCCTTGCCGGAGACCGTGGCCCGCTTCCAGCAGGTGAAGCGCGCGATGGAAAACCTGCTAGCCGCGAATCCGCGCGACCCGCGCACGCTCGACGTGCTCGACGTCGGCTGCGGCGCCGCGACCCAGTGCATTCTCTGGGCGCGCGACGGCTATCGCATGCACGGCCTGGACATCAACGAGAAGCTCATCGAGATCGGCATCAGGCGCTCGCGCGAGGCTGGAGTCGCGACCGACCTGCGCGCGGGCAGCGCGACGCAGTTGCCGTGGGCCGACCAGTCGATGGACGTATGCCTCGCCCCGGAGCTGCTCGAGCACGTGCCGGACTGGAACAAGGTTCTCGACGAGTGCGCGCGCGTGCTGCGTCCCGGCGGCCTGCTCTACCTGAGCACCACCAATCGGCTGTGCCCGGTGCAATCGGAGTTCGACCTGCCGTTCTACAGCTGGTATCCGCAGGCCTTGAAGCGCCGCTACGAGCGGCTCGCCGTGACCACGCGCCCCGAGCTGGTGAGCCACGCGACGTATCCGGCCGTGAACTGGTTTACGTTCGGCTCGCTGGCGCAGGCTCTGCAGACGCGCGGCTTGCGCGCCGTCAGCCGCTATCAGGCGGCCGACCTGGCGGGCCGCGGCACAGCGCAACGCATGGCGTTGACGGTGCTCAAGAGCTCCGGCCTCGCGCGCTGGCTGGCGGGATGGCTGACGCCGTCGACGATCGTCTTCGGCTTCAAGAGCTCGCGTTGACGCGCTTCTCAAGCAGGCATGCATCGACCATGAACTTGCATGCCCAGTTGAGATATTCCATGCACCCGTAGTCGCCCTCGACCGGGAACGATCCCTTCACCCCACCGCGGACATCTGCAGGCCCGTCGACGACGACGGTGCGCCGCACGTAGGCGTTGGCGCGGCGTGCCGCATCCAGGTACGCCGGCTCATTCGTCAGCCGATACAGATCCAGCCAGCTCGCCGCGATCTGCACGACTCCGGTGAGGCACACCCAGTTCACCGCCGGGCTCCAGTCGGAGCGCAAGCGACCCGGCAGCGAGCCGTCCGGGCGTTGCGTGCCGCGCAGCGCGCGACCGAGCGAATGCGCGGCTGTCAGCAGCTGCTCGTCGTGCCGGAAGCGGATGCCTTCGACCAGGCCGCGCAGGTAATAGCCGAGCGTGTGAGTGAGCGGCGCGCTCGGATCGGAAAGACAGCAATCGCGCACCCAGCCGTTCGGCGTCTGCTTCGCCATGGCCCAGCGCATGTTGGCGAACGCTGCGTTCTCCCATGCCGGGTTCGGCTGCACGCGCGCAGCTTCGAGCAACCCCCACGAGACGTGGGTCTCGTATGCTTTCTCGCCGGGCTCGGCGAACGGCGTCGGCGCGCGACGCCAGCAGCCATCCGGATCCTGCGTTGCGACGAGCCAGTCGGCTGCCTGATGCATCGCGCGTCGATACGGCTCGGCGCCGAACTCGGCAGTGCCGGCTGCGAGACCGATCAGAATCTGGCCGGTGTTGAACGTGACCGGCTTCTTCGGCACCGAATTGACCATGCCGCCCTGAAAGCCGCCGCCTTCCATCTGGATCTTCACGAACCAGTCCAGCATGCGGCGCGCCCGATCGCGCAGGTCCGGCCGCTGCAGCTCGCGCGCGAGCACGAGCATCGTCGGCACGATGTAGCCGGTGGTCTCGGGATACGAGGCGCCCCAGCCCTTCTCCAGGCTGAAGTGACGCGCGACACCGTCGTCCTTCGTGCTCGAATGATCCTGCGCGGCGCAGAACCAGTCGGCAGCAGCCGCGACGACTGCATCGATGCCCGGATCCGCAGCCGGCGGGCCTTTCGCATCCAGCCGACGCTGCTGTTGTGCGCGCTCCGGCAACGAGCGCAACCACAGCCATCTGTCTGCCGCATGTTTCAACCGCCTGATCATGCCGCTCTCCCGTTCTTCGATGTCGTTGTCTGTTCTTGCATGACGATGCGTGCGGTGAGCCACGCGATACAGTGACTCGTTGCCTCATCCAGCGAGCTGCGGCTGGAGAAGGTGTGATCTGCCCCGGCAAGTCGCACGAGCTGCACCGAGCTGCGCCCCATCGCCTGTCGCCAGGCGTCGGACCCGGTGCACAAAGTCGTGAACTCTGCGGCGGTGAGGTCGCGCTCGCTGATGAGCACCAGCACCGGCCGCGCGAACGCAGTGAGCCCCCGGCGCATCCGCTCGATGAACGAGATCGGAGCCCTGGCCGCTGCGCCCGCGCCGCGCGATTCGCCGAGCGCGCGCACGAAGTCGCGCACCGAGCGCATCACATCGAGCTTTCCTGAAAGCAGCTTGCGCCAGAACGACGCCTGCAGCAGCCGCTGGCCATAGTAGTGCTGCACGTACGCCCGCGCTTCGCCCGCTACCGTTCGCACCCACGGATTGACCAGCACGATGCCGAGCACGCGGGAATCCTGCGTGACATGCATGAGCGCAGCCGAAGCAGCATCGCACAGGCCCCACACGACGACGCCCTTGAGCGTCGGTATCGCAGACTGAAAAGCCTCGAGCGCCGCGCGAATGTCCTCGCCGCATCCTTCGAACGTGCGTACTTCGCCGTCGCTGTCGCCCATGCCGCGGTAATCGAAGCGCAGCACCGGGAATCCGGCCTTCGCGAGCTGGCGCGCCATCAGGACGAACTGGCGATGACTGCCGACTCGATACTGCGGGCCGCCGACGACGACGAGCACGCCGACGTTTGCAGCGCCCTGCAGCGCCGGATGCAGCACGCCGACCATGGAATCGGAGCCGCTGCGGATCAACAGTGGCGCTTCGCCACTCATGCAAGCGCGCTCAGCGCGTTGACGGTGTTCGCCGTGAGTGCGGGTAGCCGCACGATTTCCGTCGAAGTCCAGAACGGCTCGCCGGCGGTCACATGAACCTGCAGCTCGATACCTGAGTTGCGTGCTTGCGTGACGGCGCGATCGGCGTCCGCCGGGAGCGGCGCCTGCGCGTCGCGCACCACTTCCATCCAATGCAGGGCGCCCAGCCCGGCGCCGAGCGCATCGTTCAATCGCACGCCTTCGAGTTGCTGCGCCAGCAGCGGCGATACATCGTAGCCCGCCACTTCGAGAACCTCGCCGCCGCGCATGCGCTGCCGCAACCCGCCGACGGTCTCCTTGTTGTCCTGCTCCATCATGGATGCAGCGACGCGCAGACGCAGGAACTGCGTGAGGAATTTCGCTCCGTCCGCCACGGGTTGCCAGAACACGCTCGCCTGCAACTGCAGGCCGCTCGCCCGCACGGCTTCTGCAGCGAGACTGCAGCCGAGGCGCGTTCCAAGCACGCCGCGCACCGGCCAGCCTTCGTCCGCCATCCAGCCGACGGCGGTGGACAGGTTCTCGATCCAGCGACTCCAGTCGGCGTCGCGGAATTCGCCGTCGCTGTCGCCGGTGCCGAACAGATCCGGCAGGACGCTGGCAATCCCGCGCTCGGCGAGAGCGAGCGCGACGTCGCTGTACATCTTGCGGGTCTTGTTCATCTCCTCGCCGAAGGGCGGCGCGAGCAGCACGCTGGTGCCGCTGGCGCGCGCGGCCGGGCGCCGCGACACGACGAAGATGCGGTTCCCCGGCGAGCCCAGAAAGCGGGCGACGAGGCCGCTCAACTCCCGGTCTTCCCTGCGACGAACTGCGCCAGCGAGCCGAGCGTCTCGAACACCTCGGCGGAGATCTCGTCGTCCTCGACGGTGATGCCGAACTCGGACTCGATCGCCGTCAGCACGGCGACGACCGCCATGGAGTCGAACTCCGGGATCGCGCCCAGCAGGGCACTCGACGCCGTGAGCGTGTCCGCACGCGAACCAAGCTGCAGAGTGTCGCGCAGGATGATCTTCAGTCTGTCGAGTGTGCTCATGGGCTTTGGGCGCGCGCGGTGGACCAGGTGGCGTAGGTCTTCCCGCGATACGCTTCGAAGATGCCGAGCGCGCTCGCGACGTTGACCAGGCAGAAATAATACGGGACCGACAGGATCGACGGCATGCGCTCGCGATGGCGCAGCGTGTAGCCGAGCAGTGCCAGCGCGTACAGCGCCAGCTGCGCGACGAGCGTGAGCGTGTAGATCGGCGCGCTGCCCAGCAGGAACAGGTTCGTCACCAGCGCGCCGGCCAGGAACAGCGGCACCAGCCAGCGCAGCAGCTTGTGCGAGATCAGCTCGAACGCGAAGAAGCCGTAGCGCAATGGATTGAGCAACGGCCGCAGCGTCATGAGCGCGCGCCAGGCGCGGTTGACGATGCGCACTTTGCGGCGGAACTCGCGCTGGAAATCCTTGGCCGCTTCCTCGTAGGAGCGCGCCAGCGGCTCGTAGATGCAGCGATGGCCGCCGCGCACGATCTGCAGCGGATTCACGAAATCCGAGAGCGCGTCGGCGCGCATCGGCACGTACAGCGCACGGCGGATCGCGTAGATGGCGCCGTCGCCGCCGACCACCGATCCGATGCGGCTCTCCAGGCGCTTGATCGCCGTCTCGTAGCGCCAGTACAGGCCCTCGGTGCGCTCCGATTCCACTTCGGGCTTGGTGTAGGTCGACTCGCCGACGACCGCCCCGACCGCGGGGTCGGCGAAGTTGGCGACGAGCTGACGCAGCACGTCGCGCGCGTACATCGCGTTGGCGTCGGAGAAAACGATGATGTCGCCGCGTGCGCGCGGCACGGCGGCGTTGAGCCCCAGCGTCTTGCCGCCGCGATCGGCCATGCGCAGCAACTCCGCGCGCGGCGCGAAGCTCTCGACGATCGCATCCGTCTCGTCATCGGACGCATCCGAGATCACCAGGATCTGCAGGCGGTCCGCCGGGTAGTCGAGGCTCAGGCTGTTGCGCAGCTTTTCGGCGATGACGTCGGCCTCGTTGAACGCCGAGATCAGCAGCGTGACCGAGGGCTCGATCGCCTCGCGCCTGGCCGGCCGCGCGTGCATGCGGCCGACGAGCGCCAGCAGCAGCGGATAGCCTACGTACACGTAGACCACGAGCGCGCTCAGCGTCCAGAAGAGTAATGCCATTGTCACTTGCTCGATGGTGCCTTCACTCGCCCCGGCGGTTGCGCTTCACTACACTGCCGGTACCCCGCAACGGCGGTCCCGCCCGGCGATCCGGCGCGGGGGGCAAGATGGCATTCGTGGCGGCGGGCGAAGCATAGCGAACCCGGATTTTCCAACTCCAGAGCGAGTTCAAAGTTTACGCAACTGCGGCGGGCTAAACTCGTGACTTTATCGAAAGGCCTAGACCCTTGACCGGATCCGCCCCGCGCCTGTTCGGCGTCCTGGCCGCCCTCGGCGACGCACGCAGCCCCGACCTGATTGCACCGGACGTTCACCGCGCCGGCTCGACAGTCGTCGCCATCGCCGGCTCGCCGTATTGGAGCGGCGGCGAGCGTGCACCGGCGGGTCGCACCGCCGAGGCCGTGGCAGCGGCGTACCGTCGCTCCGGCAAGCAGTTTCTCGAGCGGCTCCACGGCAGCTTCGCGCTCGCGATCGTCGATACGCAGAGCCGCACTGCCCTGCTCGCGGTCGACCGCATGGGCATCGAGCGCATCACCTACCGGCTGCTTCCCGGCGGCCTGGCGTTCTCGACGTCGGCAGAAGCGCTGGCGCGCCTCGATGGCGCCACGCCGGGCGTGCGCGCGCAGGGGCTGTACGACTTCATCTTCTCGCACATGGTGCCGGGCCCGCAGACGATATTCGAAAACGTCATGAAGCTGCCGCCCGCCAGCTGCGCGCACTTCGCCGACGGCAAGCTCACGATCGAGCCCTACTGGCGCCCCGAGTTCGTCGAGCATGGGGGCGATGAGCGGCGGCTCGGCGAAGAGCTGCACGCCGCCTTGCGCGACGCCGTCCGTGCGTGCGAGCCGAATGGCCGCACGGGCGCGTTCCTGAGCGGCGGCCTCGACAGCTCCACCGTCGCGGGCGTGCTCGGCAAGGTCATCGACGGTCCGGCCGATACGTTTTCGATGGGCTTCGGCGTCGACGCGTACGACGAGCTGCGCTACGCGCGCATTGCGAACCAGCACTTCGGCGCTCGCGCGCACGAGTATCACGTCACGCCGGAAGACATCGTCAGCATGTTCGACCGGATCGCCGCGGCGTATGACGAGCCATTCGGCAATTCCTCGGCGGTCCCCACGTTCTATTGCGCCAAGGTCGCCGGCGAGCACGGCATGAAGCGCCTGCTGGCGGGCGACGGCGGCGACGAGCTCTTCGGCGGCAACGAGCGCTATGCCAAGCAGCGTGTGTTCGAAGCGTATTACACGCTGCCGGCGTGGTTGCGCAGCGGCGTGATCGAGCCGCTGGCACGCCGCGTCAAGCCGGAGCACGGCATCATGCCGCTGCGCAAATTCCGCAGCTACGTGGACCAGGCCACGGTGCGCCTGCCGGCGCGCCTGGAAACCTGGAACCTGGTGTTCCTGACGAGGCCGGAAGAGCTGCTCGCCCCCGACTTCCGCGCGGCGATCGATCCGCAGGCGCCGCTGCGCCAGATGCAGAAGATCTACGACGCGGCGCCGGGCAACTCGACGCTCAACAAGATGCTGTACTACGACTGGTACTACACGCTCGCGGACAACGATCTGCGCAAGGTCGGTACCATGTGCGAGCTGGCAGGCATCGAGGTACTGTTCCCGATGCTCGACACGCGCGTGGTCGAGCTGTCGAACCGCGTGCCGCCGCGGCTCAAGATGCGCGGCGGCGAGCTGCGCTCGTTCTACAAGCGCGCCATGCAGGGCTTCCTGCCGAACGAGATCCTGACCAAGACCAAGCACGGCTTCGGCCTGCCGTTCGGCGAGTGGCTGAAGAGCCACGCGCAGCTCGGCGAGCTCATCTACGGTCACCTGAGCGACTTCAAGCGCCGCGGCATCGTGCGCGCGCAGTTCATCGACGAGCTGATCGAGCGGCACCGCAGCGGTCACGCCTCCTTCTACGGCTACCCTATCTGGGACTTCGCGATGCTGGAGGCATGGCTGAAGTCGCACCTGCAGCCGGCATGACCCCGGGCTGGCGCGCTGCATAGGAAGCGCCGTACATCTGCAACAGGCGCATCCAGAAGCGGCGCGCCGTGCGATCCCAGGGTGCAAGACGAGGCAACTCGTACTGCGCGGTTGCGGCGGTCGCGCAGCCACGATCGGTGCTGACCGCGAGAGCGAATCCGGCGTCGCGCACCATCGCAACGTGTGCAGAGTCGTAGTCGCGGCCGGCGCGGCCGTTCGGATAAGCAAAGGACTTCGGCGCAACGCCGGTGACGTCCGCGACCCAGCGGCGGCTGCCTTCGATCTCAGTGCGGGCTTCCGCGGCCGGAATCGCCGTGAGAATCGGATGGTTCACGGTGTGCGCGCCGACATCGATACCTTCGCGCGTGAGCTTGGCGACGGTCTCATCCGTCATCATCAGGCGCGGCGGCGAGGCGCCGCCGGTCATGCGGGCAAACAACTCCTGCGCGCGATCCCAACGTTCGCCCGGCGGCTGATACTTGAGATGCTCGAGCGCACTGGTGATGGCAGCCGCGCGCGAGGCGCCAGCCCCTGCCAGGGCGCCCGGCGGCAGGCCGAGCTCGCTCAGGTCCGCATCCGGACGCGCGCGCCGCAGCGCTTCGATCGCGAAATCGTTCCACATGATTCCACGGCGCACGGCGTCGACTGCGATGAAGATCGTCGCCGGCAGGTTGCGCGCCTTGAGGATCGGCAACGCGACGTCGTAGTTGTTCGCATAGCCGTCGTCGAAAGTGATGCACGCAGCGCGCTCGGGCAGCGAGCCATCGGCGAGTCGCCGCACGGCTTCCGGCAGCGGCAGCACGCAGCAGTAGTCGCGTACCCAATCCATCTGTTGCGCGAAAAAACGCGCGTCCGGCTCGTCCGGCAGCAGCGGATCCGGCTCGGCGAGCACGCGGTGAAACGTGAAGATCAGCAAGCGCCCGCGCCGGCCGGCCGGTGCGACCCAGCGCAGCAGCGCAGTCTCGATCATGGGCGCAGATCCGTTGCGGCATGCGCCGCGCCGGTGGCGATGCGGTCGGGCTGGCGGCCAGTTGCGCGCCGGATTGCCAGCTCGCACGCTTGCTCGAAGGCCGCTGCTGCCACGCGATAGGAGAAGCGCTCTTCGACGTAGCGGCGCGCTTCGTTCGCAATGGCCGTGCGCCGCGGACGATCGCGCAGCAGCGCTATCACTGCATCGGCGAACGAGCCTGCATCGTCAGCGCGCAGGTAGTGACGGCCGGGCTCGAGCTCCAGGCCCTCGACGCCGATCGACGTGGAAACGACGGGCGAGCCCATCGCCATCGCTTCGAACACCTTGAGCCGCGTGCCGCCGCCGACGCGCAGCGGAATGACGGAGACCGCGGCGCCATGCATGTGCGGCCGCACGTCGTCGACGAAGCCGCTGAATGTCCAGGCCAGTCCGCGCCGGGCAGCTTCGGCCGTGAGATTGCGCGGCGGCGCGCGACCGACCACGGTCATGCGCGCGTCCGGCACTGCCGCGACGATCCGCTGCCAGACTTCGTCCATGAAGTAGCTCATCGCTTCCTGGTTCGCCAGCCAGTCCATCGAGCCGCAGAACACCACGTCGCGGTCGCGCTCGGGCGCGCGGAAGCTGAAGAAGTCGAGATCGACGCCGGTCGGGATGACGAACGAGCCGGCATGCCCGTAGCTCTTCGCGAACATCTGCGCATCGCGATCCGACACGGCGACCACCACGTCGAAGCGCGCCAGGCTGGCGCGCTCGAACCGCTCCATCTTCGCATGCTGGTTCTGCCACAGCGCGCGCGTCGCGAAGTTCTTCGCCACGCGCTGGTGGCGCGCGAAAATTTCCGCTTCCACGTTATGCGTGAACATGACTGCCGGGCAGTCGAGCTGCACGGGCGCCAGCACCGCGGCGTGCAGGAAATCGAATACCGCGACTGCCGGCGACCGCGCCAGCTCGCGCCCTACGGTCGCGATTGCCGCGCGACTGCGATCGGTGCGGACGGGAATCGGCAACGACCCGAGCACGTGACGCAGCCGCGCGAAATGGAAGACGCGGCCGCGCTCGGCCTGCGGCCACCACACGAACTCGTCGCACACCTCGTCCAGCTCGGCGCGATAGCGCTCCACGAGCTCCGCGGTCGCGGGCGACACGAGGCGGATGCGAAAGCGGCCGCCCTTCATGCCGCGCAGGATCTGCGTCGTGCGGATCTTGCCTCCCGAATCGACCGGGAACAGAAAGCGCGTCGAGACGAACAGCAGTACGTCGCTGCGACTCACCAGCAGATTCCTGCGTAGTTGCCCTGCGAGCGATCGACCTCGGGCTGCGCGTCGACGCCGACCAGGTCGACGAGGTGCGCGCGGACCGCGCGTGGCCGCGCCAGCGCGGCGACGATCTCAGGCGTCTTGAAGCCGACGACGAGCACGTCGCCGTGCTCGAACACTTCATCCAGCTCCGCGAGCATGGTGCCGATGTGCGGGATCGTCTGCTCGATGTAGCGCTTGTTCGCGCCGATCAGGTGCGCGAGGCTGACCGCCGGATCGTAGATCTTCAGCTGGTAGCCCTTGCCGATCAGGTGCTCGGCGAGCGCCACGAGCGGGCTCTCGCGCAGGTCGTCGGTGCCCGGCTTGAAGCTGAGCCCGATCATGCCGACCTTGCGCGAGCCGTGCGCTTTCACCAGCGTCGCCGCGTGCTCGATGTGCATGGTGTTGCTCGCGCCGACGCCGAGCATCAGCGGCAGGTCGACGTCGTTGCGCTTCGCCAGGTACAGCAGCGCGCGCAGATCCTTCGGCAGGCAGGAGCCGCCGTAGGCGAAGCCCGGCCGCAGGTAGGCAGGCGAAATGTTGAGGCTCTTGTCCTTGCACAGCAGCTCCATCACGCCGCGCGCATCCACCCCGAGGCTGCGGCCGAGGCGCCCGATCTCGTTTGCGAACGTGACCTTAAGCGCGTGAAAGGCGTTGCACGCCAGCTTCATCATCTCGGCGTTGGGAATCGTGGTGGCGATGAACTCGGCGGGCAGCGCACCGAACAGCTGGCGCACGACCGCAATCGGCTTGTCCGAATCTGCGCCGACGATCGTGAACGGCGGCTTGTAGTAGTCCTTGATGGAGCTGCCCTCGCGCAGGAATTCCGGCTGGAAGCACAGGCCGAAGCCCTCGTTGGCCTTCCTGCCGGACGCGCGCTCGAGGATCGGCTTGATCAGCGTATCGGTCGTGCCCGGCGGCACCGTCGAGCGGATGACGATCACGGGGAAACCGGCGGCGTTGCGGACTGCCTTGCCGAGCTCTTCGGCAACACGCTCCACCGCCACGAGGCTTTGTGCGCCGTTCGGCGCGGACGGCGTGCCGACGCAGACGAAGATCAGGTCGCACGCAGCGACGCGCTCATCGACGCGATTGCTCACCGAGAGGCGACCGCTGCGCGCGGCCCGCTCGGTCAGCTCCTGCAGGCCCTCTTCGATGATCGGCGCCTGGCCGCGCATGAGCAGGTCGAGCTTGGACTGATCGACGTCCACGCCGATGACATCGTGACCGTCGTCGACGAGGCAGACTGCCGTCACCGCACCCACGTACCCCAGTCCGACCACACTGATCTTCGCCATCGCTACTCCAACCGCTCGCGAAAAAACTGCAGAACCCGCTGCGCCACGTCGTTCCAACCGCCCACCTGCTGGCGCAGCTGCGCTGAGATCTGCTGCCGCTGCCAGTGCTCCACGCTCAATGCACGGGACAGTGCGGCAGCGAGCGCCGCGGCATCATCCACTGGAGCAAGAAAGCCGTTTTCGCCGTCGCGCACGAAGTGCGCGTTGTCGCCCACCGGAGTCGTGACGACCGGCGCGCCGACCGCGAGTGCCTCGAGGACAGCGTTGCAGCAACCTTCACGCGCCGTCGCGAGCGCGAACACGTCGGCCGCGCGCAGCCAATCCGCGACGCGTGCCGGCGGCGTATTGCCGAGAAACTTCACCTTGTCCGCCAGGCCGAGCGCCTGGACCTGCGCCGTCAGCTGTGCCGGATAGTCGGCCTCGAACTGCTTGCCGCCGATGATCAGCAGCGTCGCGCCCGGCATCTCGCCGGCAACCTTGGCGAAGGCTTCGACGAGAATGTGGTGACGCTTGCGCGCCGTGAGATGCCCGACGGACACGACCAGGCGTCCTTCGCGCGGCAGTCCCAACCGTGCGCGAGCTGCCTGCGGCGTGTCGAAGTTGAAGGCGTTCCAGTCGATCGCGTTGTGCACGACTCGCACGCGCTCGGGCGCGACGCCGTGATCGACCGCGAGCTGCCGCAGCGAATGACTGACGCTCACGCAGCCGGTCGCGTTGCGCATCGCGGCGACCATCTGCGAGCCGATGCCGCGCTTGTGCACGTACTCGTTCTCGAAGCCGCGAATCGTAATGAACGTCGGAATGCCGAGCTTGCCCGCGACCTGCGCGCAGCCGACGCCTTCCGGATAGCCGAAATGCGCGTCGATCAGATCGATCGGATCCGTCGCATGCAGCCGCGCGATGAAGTCGTGGATGGAGCGCGCCAGCCAGTGCCCGTCCGCGGACTTGAAGATGCCCGGCACGTACAACATCGGCGCATGCGTGACGTCGAGGCCCTGCAGCGTGCGCTGCTGCTCGTGGCCCCACGAGGGCAGCGGCTTCGCGACCGGCAGATACGGCAGCGGCTGCACGACGTGCAGACGCGCCGTTTCGGCCATCGCGCGCAGCCGGTTGAGCACGAACACGCCACCGGACGGATCATCCGGATTCGGCAGGCTGCGGCACACGCTCACGATGTGCAACGGTCGACTCATGCACCGCCACTCGCCGCACGCCGCAACGGGCGGCTGCTGCGACCTGCATCGTCGCCGGTAAATGCGCCGCGCTCGTTGTTGCGCAGGAAGCCGTCGAACATCAGCAGCGACCAGAGGATCGCGCTGTGGTCGCGCCGGCCGGACTGATGGTCCGCGACGATGCGCGACAACGCAGCGGGATCGAACACGCCGCATTCAGCCAGGCGCTTGCCGCGCACCGCCTCGGCGATGTAGTCCTTCAGCGAGCCGCGGAACCACGTATCGAGCGGCACCGCGAAGCCCATCTTGGTTCGATACAGCACTTCGCGCGGCAGCACCGGCTCGAGCGCGCGCTTGAGCACGTGCTTGCCTTCGGCGCCGCGCAGCTTGACGCTGCTCGGCAGCGCTGACGCCCATTCGACGAACTCGTAGTCGAGAAACGGCGTGCGCACCTCGAGGCTGTGCGCCATGCTGGCGCGATCGACCTTGGTCAGGATGTCGCCCGGCAGGTAGGTCTTGTAGTCGAGGTACTGCACCATCGCGAGCGGATCGGAGAAGGTCTTGCCGCGCACGTGCTCGTGGAACACCTGGCTGGCGCCGTAGCCGCCCAGCTCGCGCTTGAAATCGCCGGAGAACAGCGCCGCGCGCATCTCGTCCGAGCAGACCGACACGCCATGGAAGTAGGCATCCACCGAATCGCGCGCCAGCGCCTGAAACGTCGTCTTGCCGCGCACGACGCGCGGCGCCCAGTCGAGCTTTGGATAGAACCGGCCGAGCGGACCGAAGACGGCGCGCCGCATGCCGAGCGGCAAGCGGCTGCGCAAGCGCTCTTCCATCGCGAACAGCTTGTAACGGCGGTAGCCGATGAAGTCCTCGTCGCCGCCGTCGCCGGAAAGCGCGACGGTGACGTGGCGTCGCGCGAGCTGGCACACGCGATAGGTCGGGATGGCGGAACTGTCGGCGTACGGCTCGTCGTAGATGCCGACCAGCTCGTCGAGCAGGCCGTAGTCGGAGGCGGCCACGATCTCGGTCTTGTGGTCGGTCTGCTTCGCCGCGGCGACCATCGCCGCGTACTGCGACTCGTCGTAGCGCGGCTCCTGGAAGCCGATCGAGCACGTGAGAATCTTGCCGGCGCCGATCTCGCGCATCATCGCGACGACGCTGCTCGAATCGATGCCGCCGGACAGGAAGGCACCGAGCGGCACGTCGGAGACGAGACGCTTGCGCACTGCTTCCTTGAGCCGCTCGCGCAGCTCCGGCTCGAATTGCGCGGGAGCGGTCGGCGGCGAGCGCTCGCCCATCAGCGGCACGTCCCAGTAGCGCACCGGCTGCACACGCCCGGCGCCGCGCTTCGCACATATATATGAGCCGGGCTCGAGCTTCCTGACGTCGCGATAGATCGTGCGCGGATCGGGCACGTAGCCGAACGCAAAATATTCCTCGACGGCCTGCGGATCGATGCGCCGCGGCAACTGCGGATGCAGCAGCAGCGCCTTCAGCTCCGAGGCGAACAGCAGGCGGCCGTCGCCGAGCTCGGCGTAGTACAGCGGCTTCACGCCGAGGCGATCGCGCGCGATGAACAGCGTCCGCTGGCGCTGGTCCCACAGCGCGAAAGCGAACATGCCGTTGAACCGCTTCAGGCACTCGACGCCCCACTCCTCCCAGGCGTGCACGATGACTTCCGTATCGGAGCGCGTCCGGAAAGTGTGGCCGCGCTGCAGCAGCTGCGCCTCGATCTCCATAAAATTGAAGATCTCGCCGTTGTAGGTGACCACGACGGTGTGATCTTCGTTGTACAGCGGCTGTTTGCCGCCTTCCAGATCGATGATCGACAGGCGGCGATGCCCGAGTCCGACGCCGGGCTCGAAATGGAAGCCGTCGCCGTCCGGCCCGCGATGGCTGATCAGGCCGTTCATGGCCCGCAGCAGAGCTTCTTCGGGCGGCCGTTCGCCGTTCAGATCCACGATGCCGGTTATGCCGCACATCAGGCTGCCTCCAACACTTTGTCGCGCTGCATGGCGTACAGCTCGCGATATCGATTCATCATGCCGCTCAGCGAATACATCCGCTCCGCGCGGCGCCGGGCCGCGGCGCCGTGCGCGGCGCGCTTCGCGGGATCCTGCACGTACGAGCGCAGGGCTTGTGCCAGCGACGCGAAGTCGCCCGGCGGGGTCAACGTTCCGGTCACACCGTCCTCGATCAATTCCAGGTTGCCGCCGGTCGCACTGGCGATGATCGGCAACCCCGTAGCCATCGCTTCGAGCACCGTGTTCGAGATGCCCTCGCGCAGCGAGCTGAGCGCGAAGATATCCAGGGAACGCAACACGTCTGCGACGTCGTCGCGACTGCCGGCGAGCCAGGCGCAGCGCTCCGCCCCTGCCTCACGGATCTCCGCTTCGATCGCGCCTCGCAAGGGCCCGTCGCCGATCAACGCGAGACGCAGGTCGTGGCCCTGCGCTGCCAGCGGCGCGCGCACCGCGAGCCAGGCGCGCACCAGGCTCAGCGGATCCTTGATCTCGGTCAGGCGCGTCACCGACCCCACGATGCAGCAGCCGGGCGGAAAATACTCGGCCGGCAGACGCTGCCGCGCTGTGCTGGCTGACTGCTCGAAGCGCTGCGTATCCACGCCGTTGCAGATCTGGCGCACTTTCGCGGGCCGGATCCCGACACGCTGCACCAGCCACTCCTGCAGATCACGGGAGACCGTCACGAAACGATGCACGAACGGATCGAACAGCCGCCGCACCCGCAGGTACTTGGGGTTGGTGCCGTCCGGATCGTGGATGTCCCAGCCATGCTCGCCGTGAATGCGCACGGGCACGCCGGCGAGCCACGCGACCAGCTGGCAATCCAGGGTCCCGACGTTGCGCGTATGGACGATCGTCGGCCGGATCTGCCGCAGCAGCTTCCACAAGCGCAGGTACGCGCCCCAGTCCTTGCCCGGCTGCTTGTTCAGCGCATACACGCGCACGTCCGGCCGGCGGATCCTGCTGCTGAACTCGGAGGCCTGCGTGAGCGCGATGATCGCGTGATCGAACTCCTGCGCCGGCAGGCCGTTGACGATGTTGACGATGCCGTTCTCGAGCCCGCCGTAGTCGAAGCGGAACACGACGTGCGCGATCAACGGCCGACGTCCGCCCCGCGCAGCGTGTGCATCGATCGATGGCTCGAGGGCAGCCATGATCAGGCCGCCAGCAGCTCGGCGAGCTCGCCGCCGACGTCATGGGCGTCGCGGCCGTCGATGAACAGGCGCGCCCACAACTCGATGTTCATCAGCACCAGCAGCACGTCGGTGAAATCTTCGCGCGACTCGTCGTGCAGCTTCACCAGCTCGTTGACCGCGGGCCACGACAGCAGGCCGCGGGCCTCGATCGCCTGGCGTCCGAGCAGCACGCGGCGCAGCGGCCCGAGCTCGGTCTTGAGCCAGCTGCCCATCGGCGCGCCGAAGCCGCGCTTGCTGCGGTAGAGGATCTCGTCGGGCAGCACGCCGGCCAGCGACTTCTTGAGCAGGTATTTCAGCTCGCCGCCGCGCATCTTGATCTCCTGCGGAATCTGCGCGGCCAGCTCGACCAGGCCGTGATCCAGGAACGGCACCCGACATTCGATCGATGTTGCCATCGTCACCTTGTCGGTGAGCAGCAGCAGGTCTTCGGGAAGCTGTGTCTGCGAGTCGATGCGCATCAGGCGCAGCAATGGATCGGTCGCCGTTTCCGCAGCGCTGATGCGATCGAACCCGTCGCTCTGCGCCGCGCCTTGCAGCAACAGCGTCGCGAGGCGATCGCGCGAGCAGATCTCGACGAACTCGCGATACTGCTGCGCCCAGGGCAGCTCGCTAGCGCGCACGAACTTCTTGGCATAGCGCGCCAGGTCCATCAGCCGGCTGCTGCGACCGCTCGGCAGCGCTTCCGCCAGCGGCCGCACGAGCTGCTTGCGGAACCATGCAGGCAGGCGCCGGTAGCGCCGTGTGTAGCTGTCGCCCAGGTAACGACGATAGCCGCCGAACAGCTCGTCGCCGCCGACGCCCGACAAGATGACCTTCACGCTCTTTGCCGCGAGCTCGGCGACCAGCCACGTCGTCACGATCGCGCTGTCGGAGATCGGCTCCTCGACGTGCCACAGCAGCTTCGGCAGCAGCGTCGCCACGTGCGGCGCCACGAGGATCTCGCGATGATTCGTCTGATAGCGGCGCGCGACGACACCGGCAAACGACAGCTCGTTGTAGTAGCTGGCCGTGCCGGCGCCGCTGTAGCCGATCGAATAAGTGTTGACGGGTTGCTGGCTCGACTGCGCCATGAGCGCGACGACGGCGCTGGAGTCGATGCCCCCGGACAGGAATGCGCCGATCGGCACGTCGCTGACCATGTGATCCCGTACTGCCCGGGACAGCTCCGCGCGAACGCGCTCCGCCCACTCGGCCTCGCTCACATTCGTGAGCACCCCGCTCGGAACCTGCCAGTAGCTTTCGACGCGCACTGCGCCCCGCTCCCAGATCAGCACCGATCCCGGCGGCACCTTGCGCACGCCTTTGAACATCGTGTCGGGCGCCACCGCGTAGCCGAGCGCCAGGTAATCGCGCACGGCATCGACGTTCACCTCGCTACGCGCGCCGGCGAGCGTCAGCAGCGACTTCACTTCCGACGCGAACGCAAGACGCTGGCCATCGATGCGGTAGTAGAGCGGTTTCTGACCGAGCCGGTCGCGCACCAGCAGCAGCCGCTTGCGGCGCACGTCCCACAACGCGATGGCGTACATGCCGGCGATGCGCTCGAGAAACCGGTCGCCGTACTCCTCGTAGAGATGCAGCACCACTTCGACGTCGCTGTGCGTGCGGAACGTGTGGCCTGCCTTGATCAGCTCGGCGCGCAGCTCGCGGTAGTTGTAGAGCTCGCCGTTGCAGACCAGCCAGAGCGTCTCGTCCTCGTTGGCGATGGGCTGATGGCCGCCCGCCAGGTCGATGATCGACAGGCGGCGCATGCCGAGGATGACGTCGTCGGCCGCGTAGAAGCCCTCGTCGTCCGGGCCGCGATGCACGATGGCGGACGCCATGCGCCGCACGTCGTCCGTCGAGACCGGCGGTGCTGCGGGCCCGCGTGCGATGCCTACGATTCCACACATGTCACTGGATTCCGGTCACGGCAGGTTCTTCACGAGCAGCGGCCCGAGCCGGTTCGCGACGGCGAGCGGCAGGCGCTGCCACAGGGCAACTGCCAATCGATACTTGGGATTGGCCGGGTTCATGACGGGCGGCTCACCGCCCTGGCGCAGCCAGTAGTGCCAGTACAGCTGGCACGGCTCGGCGCCCCACTGCTGCTTGAAGCGGAACGTACCGCTGTCGCGCGTGGAGCGGCCGAAGTCGAATACCTTGTAGCCGTTGCGACACGCGTATTCGAGCACTTGCCAGTACAACAGCATGTTCACGCCGACCGCGTTCGCTTCGCGCAACGACGACGCCCAGGGAATCTCCAGGCGCTCGCCGCTGCCGAGCGTGAAGCCGGCGGCGACGGCCTGGCCTTGCAACCTGACGATGAAGATTCGCGCGTTCTGCGGGAAGCGCTCGAGAGCCGCCGCGAAGAAGCGGCGCGGATACACCGGCGTGCCGAGATCGCGCATGTTGCGCGCGAACACTGCGTAGAACTCATCGAGCAATTCCGCGCCGCCCGAGATGCCCGCGGCGCCTTCGCGCACCGGGCGCTTGATCTGCGAGCGCAGCTTGGAGCCCAGTTGCTTCGACAACTCCTCGGGCGAGTCGGGCAGCCGGCGCTGCATCGTCACCTTGTCGGTGCGCACGGGCCAATCGGCGAGCTGCGCCGTGTGGCGCAGTTCCAGGTGCGATACGCCGCTGCTGCGCGCGTGGGTGGCGGCATGCGCCAGCAACTCGCCGGCCGCGTCGTCGTCGGCCAGCACGCCGCCGTAATTGAAGAACGGCATGGAGACCATGAAGTCGCCGAACAGCTTGCTGCGCAGTCGCACCAGCGGCAGTACGCCGCAGATCCTCTCGGCCGCATCGTAGGCGGCGAAATAGTCGCTCGCGTGGCCGAAGGTCGCGGAGATGAGCTTGCGCCACTCGTAGCGATGGTAGATCGATGCGGCGGGCGCGCGCGCGACGAACGCGTTCCAGCGATCGGCAGCCGAATCGTCGACGGCTGCGATGCGCACTACGCGTCCGATATCGCTCGATGCATGCACCAGCGCACTCTCTGCGTTCAAGTCCGGCCTCCGGCCCACGCTGGATTCAAGGGCAGTGCGGCCGGAGCGCGCTCGCCGGTGAAGACTTCATCCATGCGCCCCCAGCTGAAATCCTCGAGCAGGCGCTCGAGCCGCGGCTCGGTGCGATCCAGGTTGGTGTAGTGACGGAAGCGCGAGCGCCACGATGCGCCGATGCGCGGCTGCTGCGGATCGATCTCCCACGGGTGCAGGTAGAACACCGCCGGTAGCCCTTCGGCGTTCACGCGGCCCAGCGCCCAGCGGAAGAACGCGTACGGCAGCAGCCGGAAGTAGCCGCCGCCGGCGCACGGCAGCGACTGGCCAGCAACGTTCACCGTCGTCAACGGAATTTCCACGAGCCGGCCGGAAGCCACGCGGAACGGCCGGCGCGACGCACCGGGAATGCCGTACAGATCGTGACGCACCGGGAACACGCTCGAGTCGTACTCGAAGCCGAGCTCCTCGAGGATGTCCAGGGCCCACAGCGACTGCGCCGTGATCGAATACGTTGCCGCGCGATAGCCGCGCACCTTGGTGCCGGTCAGCTCTTCGAGCAGCGCTTTCGCGGCGTGCGTTTCCTGGCGGAACGTTCCCGGCGACTGCTTGTAGATCAGCTCGTGCGTCATGCCATGGCACGCGATCTCGTGCCCGGCGCGATGCAGCTCGCGGATCAGTGCCGGGAAGCGCTGCGCCACCCAGCCGAGCACGAAGAACGTGATCCGCACGTCGTGACGGGCAAACAGCTCGAGGAGGTGCAGCGTGTTGCGCTCGACGCGCGACTCGAGCGAGCCCCAGCGGGAGCGATCGAGCGAGTCCGCAAAGGCGGTCACGTGGAAGTAGTCTTCCACGTCCACCGTCATCGCATTGCGGATACTCGATTGGCGGCTCGACATCTGCGGACCTCTAGAGAGCACGACGACGCGTGTAGCCGATGCCGAGGTAGGCGCGGTTTTCCTTGTAGTCCCTGAGACCGTCGTTGCTCGACCCTTCGAGGTGATTGAGCCGCAGGGTCAGCGAGATGCCCTGCCCGAGCAGCCAGCTCAGTCCCACGCCGACGTTGGTCTCGTCGAAGTCGACGTCGACGTTGACCAGCTCCTCCTCGCTGTATTGAGCATTCAGATCGGCCTTCATGCGCGGCGTGATCTGCCGCGCGAACGTGACAGCAGCCGAACGCGTGTCGCGATCCTGCGTAGTCACGACCTCGTGCTCCTCGGAGCGCGCGCTGAGCGTCGCCGTGAACGTGCCGCGCGGCCACACGGTCGACCACGTCAGATACGCGTAGTCGTTCTGATAGGGATCGCTGGCCGGCACGATGTCGTCGGCGCCCTCCGGAATTCCGCTCACCTGCTGGTCGCGGCGGAACGCTTCGCCGGGCGTCGCGAACTCGGTGCCTGCCTGCAGGCCGATGCGCGAGCGGGCGGCCACGGCGCGCGACAGCTCCAGTCTGAACAGCGGCCCGTCCGATTTCTCGCCGCCTTCGCGATCCACCTGGGTGTAGCCGGCATCCGCATTGATGGTGGTGCGCCGGCCTTCGCCTTCGAAGCGCAGGAACGCCGAGTCGACCTGGTACTTGCTGAACAGCGCTTCATCGTCGTACTCGACCTCGGTGGTCGAGCCGGTGAGCGCCAGCGACGCGCTCTCGGAGAAGCGGCGGCCGAGCGCCACCGAGCCGGTCAGGCTCTGGTTGTCCTCCGGCGTGGTCTCGTAGTACGCGTCCTCGTAGCGCCCGGAGATCTCGAGGAAGGTGCGACCGCGGCCGAAGATGATGTCCGGCCCGGTCGACAGGTAGTTCACGTTCTGCCGATTGGCCGGCGTATCGGCGAGCTGCCGGTTGTTGGCGACCTGGCCGAAGTTGTCCTCGACGATCCAGTGCAGGCGTTGCGGGATGAGCGCGTAGTCGAGCGACCCGTCGACGCCGCCGACCACTTCGTTGTCGAACGCGTTGTCCAGGTAGTCCTTGTACTGCAGGTTGGCGGCGACGCTGCTGAGGAGCCGCGGCCGGTTCACGTTGAGCGCCAGCTGCAGGCCCGCGGTGCCGACGGTCTGCGATTCCTCGTCCACGGCGACGCGGCGGATGTTGTCGGAGTACTCGGCTCCGGCGTTCACCGACCACTGGAACACGTCCCCGGCGGCAGCGCCGACTTGCGGCGCCTGCGCGGCATGCGCCTGCGGGAGCACGCACGCGGTCGCCAGGCAGCCGAGAACCGACTGCGTTTTCTTGCTTAGCTTCACCTCGTCCCTCCCCGACGGTACGTCGCCGGTCCACCTGCGACGCCGCGCGTTCTTGTCGTCACCCGCCGGACTGGGAACCTGCGGCCGCAGATTGCTGATAGCCGTATCTGTAGCCGTAGTAGTAGCCCATGGGGCCGGCCAGCTCGGCGTGATTCAGGACCAGCGAGATCTTGCGCTTGGGCCCGATGAGCTCGATGGCGTCCGCGACCGCCTGCTGCGGAGTCGAGCCGGCTTTCACCACCAGCACGATCTGCCCCATGCGGGCCGACAGCACGCGCGACTCGCTGGTCAGCAGGATCGGCAGCGAATCGAACAGCACCAGGCCGCCCGGATCGAGAGCAGCCAGCTGCTGCACGACGGTCGCCATGCGCTCGCTGGCCAGCAGCTCGGTGGCGCCGCTGGAGCGCGTACCGGCCGGCAGGATGCTGAGCCCCGCAATATCCGTCGGCAGGATGAGCGAGCTGATGTCGAGCTCCGGGTTACTCAACAAATCGAGCAGGCCCAGCTCCTTCTCGACGCCGAACAGCGTGCTGATGTGCGGCTTCGCGACGTCGCCGTCGACCAGCAGCACCGAATGATCCTTCTCGCGCGCCATGCTCAGCGCGAGATTGATGCCGGTGAACGTCTTGCCTTCGCCCGGCAGGGCGCTGGCGATCATGATGACTTTCGGCAGCGGGCCTTCGCTCGGCTCCGTTGCGTGGAATGCGGCCTGGATCAGCGGGCGCTTGATCGCACGATACTGATCGGCGATCTCGTGCTCCTGCCCGGACGGCGGCAGCAGGCCGGACGTGCGCAACGCCTCCTGATCGATCTTCACCAGGCGGTTGGTATTGCCGATGACGCGCTTCGCCGAGATGGGCTTGGCGCTCGCGAGATCCGGCGTGACCGGCACGACGCGCGCGACCGCCGCGGGCGGTTGCGGATGCAACGCCTGGCGAGCGCGCTCGCTCGCGTGCATCTTCTGAAGCGCTCTTTCTACGAGACTCACACTTGACCTCTACGCGTGACCGAAGATTCGCTGCGCCACCCGCACGCCGAAGTCGCTCCACACGAGGAACGCGACGCCGAGCGCTGCCAGCGCCGACACACCGCCGGAGAACACGAGCAGGCCGTGCCTTCGCTCGGCGCGGTGCTGCTCGAGGTACGTTCTGCTCACGGAGCCGAGCACCGGCAAGCCGGTCTTCTCCGCCAGCACCCTGACGTTCTGGTAGACGGGGCGCAGCTGGTTCATCAGGTAGGTGAGCGCGGCACCGGCGCCCAGGCCCATGACCAGCACCGCGAGGATCATCAGCGGACGGTTCGGCGCCACCGGCTCCAGGCCGACCAGCGGCGGATCGATGATCTGGAACTTCACCACGCCCTGCTTTTCTGCGCTCTCCGACAGCTTGGCCGTCTCGCGCCGCTCGACCAGCTCGAGATAGCGCGTGCGCGTGATCTCATAGTCGCGATTCAGGCGCGCCAGCTCGGCCTCGACCTCCGGCACGGTGTCGACCAGCTTGCGCAGGTCGGCAACGCGCGCATCGCGCGATGCGAGCTCCTGGCGCAGCTAGGCGATCTGCACGTTGGTGCGGTTGAGCTCCGTCTGGATGCTCTGGTAGACCGGATTCGCCTTGAGGGACTGGGCCATGCTGCCCGTCGCGCGCTGGCCGCGACCGACCCGCGCCATCTCCTCCTGCTGGCGCTTCTTCAGCTCCTCGATCGTCGTGCGGACGGCGATCACTTCCGGATGCTTGTCCGTGAAGCGCAGCCGCATCTCCTCGAGGCGTGACTCCAGCTCCTGGATCCGGAAGGTGATGTCGCCGGTGTCGTTGGTGGCGCCCGCGTTGGGATCCAGGCCGAACACGAACGGGTCTTCGCCGGACAGCTGCCGCTGCAGCTCGGTGCGCCGCGTTTCCGCGAGCGCGAGCGCCTTGCGCGATTCGCCCGCCCCGGAGATCTCCGCCTGCAGGCGGCCGAAGTAGTCGCCGCCGTCGCCGGGCATGGTGCCG
>DATEJG010000121.1:0-21030 GCA_035278165.1 Steroidobacteraceae bacterium | reverse complement strand
AGTGCAATTCGTGCGCGGCGCGGCGCCTGCGGCGATCCGCCGCGCCCTGCAGCGCTACTTCGCAGGCAAATTGCAGGCCATCGACGCAATAGCCGTCCAGACCGGCGGCACCCCGTTCCAGCGCAACGTGTGGCGCGCATTGCGCACGATTCCTGCGGGCACGACCCTCAGCTACGGACGCCTCGCGCAGCGCCTGAAGTGTCCGCTAGCGGTGCGCGCCGTCGGCTTTGCCAACGGCTCGAACCCGATCAGCATCGTGATTCCCTGCCATCGCCTGATCGGCGCGGACGGCTCGCTGACCGGCTACGGCGGCGGACTGGAGCGCAAGCGCTGGCTGCTCGAACACGAAGGTGCGTGCTAGATTCCGCGGCTTCATGGATAACCAACGAGACGGCAACACCATGCACGGAATCCGCCACCTGCTCTGCTGCGTCGTGCTGATCGGCGCTTGCACGACTGCTCCGCCACGAGCGGCCGAGGAAACACCCGCCGCTGCACCGACGCCCGCCGCGCCTGCGAATCCTTATCCTTCGACCTACAAGGCCGCCGACAGTACTGCCACGTTGATTCGCGGCGCAACCGTGCTCACCGGCACCGGCACGCGCCTCGACAACGCCGACGTGCTGATCGCCAACGGCAAGATCGAAGCGGTCGGACCCAACCTGAATGCGCCGGCCGGCGCGCGCGTCATCGATGCGAGCGGACGCTGGGTCACGCCCGGCCTCATCGACGTGCATTCGCACCTTGGCGTCTACGCCAGCCCTGGCGTGAACGCTGCCGGCGACGGTAATGAAGCGACCGACCCGGTCACGGCGAATGTGTGGGCGGAGCACGGCGTGTGGCCGCAGGACCCGGGATTCGAGACCGCGCTCGAAGGCGGCGTCACGACTCTGCAGATCCTGCCCGGCTCCGCCAATCTCATCGGCGGCCGCGGCGTGACGTTGAAGAACGTCGCTGCCACGACATACCAGGCCATGAAGTTTCCGGGCGCGCCGCAGGGCCTGAAGATGGCGTGCGGCGAGAATCCGAAGCGCAACTACGGCGCCCAGAACCGCTTGCCGAGCACGCGCATGGGCAACGTCGCCGGCTATCGCCAGGCGTTCGCGGACGCACAGGACTACCGCGAGCAGTGGGACAAGTACCAGCGCGACTTCGCCGCCTATCAGAAGAAGAGCGCCGGGAAGAAGAAGGCGGACTCCGCCGACGCGGATGCGCCGCCGGTGCCGCCGAAGCGAGATCTCAAGCTCGAGACGCTGGTCGGCGCGATGAACGGCGACATCCTGGTCCAGATCCACTGTTACCGCTCCGACGAGATGGCGATCATGATCGACCTGTCGAAGGAGTTCGGCTTCAGGATCGCCGCGTTCCATCACGCGATCGAGGCCTACAAGATTGCGGACGTGCTGGCGGCGAACGGCATCTGCGGCGCCGAGTGGGCCGACTGGTGGGGCGGCAAGATGGAGATGTTCGACGGCATCATGGAGAACATCGCGCTGACCGACCTGCCGCAGAACGGCTGCGCGATCGTGCATTCGGATTCGGATGAGGGCATTCAGCGCCTCAACCAGGAAGCTGCGAAGGCGATGGCGCGCGGCAATCGCGCGGGGCTGAGCATCACGCCGGAGCACGCAATCCGCTGGGTCACCGCGAATCCGGCGCGCGCGCTCGGCATCGGCCGGCAGACCGGCACGCTCGAGCCCGGCAAGATGGCCGACGTGGTGATCTGGAACGGCACGCCGTTCAGCGTGTACGCGCTCGCGGAGCAGGTGTTCGTCGACGGCGTGCTCGAGTTCGATCGCGCACATCCGGCGCCGCGGCCCAGATCCGACTTCCTGCTCGGCCAGCCGAGCGCAGGAGTGCAGCCATGAGAACCTTCATTGCAATCGCCCTGCTCGCCTGCGCGGCGCTCGCGAATGCTCAGGACGTGCTGATCCGCGGCGCCACCGTCTACACGGTGAGTGAACCGGGCGTGCTCAACAACGCTGACGTCCTGGTCAGCAATGGCAAGATCGCCGCAGTCGGCACCGGACTGAGCGCGCCGTCGGGCGCGACGACGGTCGATGCGAATGGCCGCGCCCTCACGCCCGGAATGTTCGCCGGCCTGACCGCGATCGGCATCGAAGAGGTCAGCCTCGAGCCCACGACCGTGGACTCCGCCGTCACTCTGCACGCCCCCGCATTCGAGATGCAGTGGCGTCCCGAGTTCGACGTGACGACAGCGTACAATCCACGCTCGGTGCTCCTGCCGGTCTCACGCATGGAAGGGCTGACGTGGACGATGCTCACTCCCGCCAGCGACGACGGCGGAGCGTTGCTCACCGGCCAGGGCGGCGCCGTGACGCTCGACGGGCGTTACGACGCGGTGCTCGCGGGCACTCACGCGCTGTTCATCACTCTCGGCGGCGATGCAAACACCTTCTCGGCGGGGAGCCGCGCCGGCCAGTGGATGCTGCTCGATCAGGCGATCCGCGAAACGCGCTCGCCGAGCTCGCCGGACGAGCATTTACTGTTGCATCCGTTGGGCCGCGAGGCGCTCGCGAAGTATCTGGGCGGCGGGCGCGTCGTCTTCAACGTGAATCGCGCGGTCGACATCCGCCGTGCCGTCGCGTTCGCCAAGCGCAACGGCATGAAGCCGATCATCGCAGGCGGCGTGGAAGCGTGGCTGGTCGCCGACGAGCTGGCGCGCGACAAGGTACCTGTGCTGCTCGACTCACTGGTCAACTTGCCCTACGACTTCGATGACATCGGCGCACGCCTGGACAACGCCGCGCTGCTGCACAAGGCCGGCGTGCGCGTCGCGTTCACGCAGTTCGGCGAGAGTCACAACGCTCGCAAGATCCGCCAGCTCGCCGGCAATGCAGTCGCGCATGGACTGCCGAAGGAAGCGGCGCTCGCGGGTCTCACGACCTTGCCCGCCGAGATCTTCGGCCTGGCGGCCGAGCGTGGGCGCATCGCTCGCGGTCAGGTTGCGGACCTGGTGCTGTGGAGCGGCGACCCGCTCGAAGTGACCAGCGCCGCGGATCAGGTGTGGATTGCGGGCCGTGCGGTGGAGATGCGCTCACGGCAAACCGAGCTGCGCGATCGCTATCTGGAGCGACTGCAGTAACTCAACTCGCGTCCCAGATCGTGTCCGCCTTCATGGCGGACACGAACAGCAGACGGGTATGCAGACCCGTCTTGCCGACGCCCGAGACTTCCACGAGCGACTCGAACGCCTGCGCTGCGCCGGCGCGTCGCGACAGCTCGCTCACTTCGCTGCGATGGGCCAGGCTCTGCGCGACCTGCATCACGCCGACGTCGCGCGTGCCGGCGATGACGACGATGCGGTTGCCGTCGGGGCCGGCGAAGGTCGAGAAGTAGCCGTAGTCGCGAAACTCGCCGTCGGGCATCGCGCCCATCGCGGTGCTGAGATACGTGTGCTGGGTCTGCGTGTCGACGAGCTCGTCGTACGAGCCGCCCGGGGAGACGCGCGACGCCGCGAACACGCGGTCGCCGAGCATGCCGAGGCCGCTGACGTAGCCGATGTAGATGACGTGGCTGTTCTTCAGTGCGTTCGCGTCCAGCTGCGACATCAGCACGACGCGCACCGGCTTGGCGCTGCCGAGCACCGGGACGACGTCCTGCAGCGCGAAGGCGCTCGCGGCCGGCAGGTACGTGAGATCCAGATTGCGATAGCGCTGCATGAGCTGCGGATTCAGCTCGGCATGGTCGCGGAAATCCTCGTGCGAGTTGATGAAGAACTCGCGCACCAGCCGGTCGATGTGCCCGGTTTGCGGATTCGCCTCGCCGAGCAGGTAGTAGTCGCCGACGACGATGGTGATCGGGCGGTCGTCTTCGAGGAGCGGGGCCCACACGGCGCTGTTGCGCACCTGGCGCAGGTCCCACTGCGCGCCGCCGGCGCTGAATCCGGCACCGACCAACGCCCCGACGAGCAGAGCGCCGCAGATCGCGATGCCGATTCCGAGCCAGCTCGCGCGCTGCGTGGGCGCCACGGACACTATCGGCGGCGAAGCGCCCGCGGGCTCGACCAGCGGATGCTCCAGCAGCAGGCGATACTCGCCCTTGGGAATGACGATCTTCGCGCCGCTCGCCGCGCCGCGCGCGTTGAACTCCTCCAGGCGGCGGCGCAGCTTGTGCACGTAGACGCGCACCACGGCATCCTGCGAGACATCGAAGCCGGCGCTCTTGCCGAAGACCTGCAACGCGATCTCGGTTTCCTTCGGCGTTCCGCCGGCGAGCGAGCGCGCCAGCAGGAACTCGAACAGCCGCGACAGCGTGCCCGGCTTGCCGAGCAGGCCGCTGGCGCGGAACTGCTCGGCGTAGTGCGTCAACTCATCGGATGTGGACACGGCGCGAACCTGCGGGACCTCGCGGTGCTTCCCGGGATGCAGTGTAACGCGCCGGATTTTTTACCGCTCTGCGAGCGCGGCGACCAGCGAGCCGCGTGCCGTCGCGGTCAGCGGGTCGCTCGCCAGGCGCACGTCCGACACCTGGAACGGCAGCGTGCGCCGGCGCAGCGCCTTCTCGAAGCGCTCGCGGAAACCGTTCGGCTTGGCGGTTCCGCCTGCCAGCACGATCGGCAGCGGCTGATCGCTGCGCGGCAGACGCTGGCTGCGCGTCACCGCGCGGATCAGCTCCTCGACCAGCGACTCGATCAGCTTGTCGTAGTAGATGTGCAGCGCCTTGTCGACCTTGTCGCCGCCGGGCCGCGTGAGATCGAGCGATTCCTCCTTGATGGCCTTCACGCGCGTCGCGGGCTCGCGCACCACTTCACCGACCGCGGAGTCGATGAAGTCGCCGCCTTGCGCGAGCGAGAACGTCAGCGACGGAATCGACAGGTACGACACCGCGACGTTGCACATACCGCCGCCGCACGAGATGCCGATGCCGGTGAAGCTCTCTTTCGCGAGCTCCGCCAGCACGACGGCAAGACCCTCGTTGACCGCGAGCGGCGTGTAGCCGCGCTCGCGCACGTAGCGCTTCAGCGTTTCCTCGTGATACGTCAGCGCGTGGCCCGTCTCCGCCGACGCTGCCGGCACGGAGAATGCGAGCAACTCTCCCGGCGCGCGCGCCACCGGCACGAGAGTGCTGAGCAGCGTTTCGAGCACGTGGGTCGCCGCATGCTCGCTTGGATTCAGTACGCCCCGCGCCATCGGCCGGCGCACTTCGGCGTTGAACATGTGCGCAAACTTCTCCGATGCGCTGCCGTACACGACCAGCTCCTCGCCTTCGCGATAGAACGGCACCCGGTTGCTCTGCAGCGTGCTCTCGTGCAACGACGAGTACGGCAGGACGAAGAATGCGTTCAACTGCGTGCCGCTATCGGAGCGCGTCGAATCGCCGCGCGCGATCACTACCTTGCTGGTGCCTACGTCGAGACCTATGCGCGTACGCGCGGCGCTCGCGCCGACGTGGCTGGCCGTGGCGGCCGTGTTGTTTTCCGAACCGGGATCGTTGCGATCATCCATAGCTCTACCCTCACTCACTCACTTGTCCGACCACTCTGCGATACAACTCCTGCCGCTCGCGGCGCACCGCATCGAGCGGCAGCGCGCGCTGCCGCGCTTCGTCGGTCAGCGCCTGCTCCGCCGCGACCAGTCCGGGCCAGCGCTCGCCGATCGCGCGCAGGAACTCGTCGTCGTGGCCGAAGCCGAACAACGCCACGCTCGGCGGCGGCACCGCGTACAGGTCCGGCAGGCCGAAAGCCTCGAAAGGAAAGCCGCGCGCCCAGTCGCGGTGATAGCCGATCAATCCCTGCCGCGGACTCACGCTGGTCAAGCCGTGCGTCACGCACATCTCCGGCGCGATCGCGAAGCGCTGCCGCAGATAGTGCGTGAGATTGCGCCCCGCGATCAGCTGCGCGCGCGTGATCGGCAGCGTGCGCCCGCCGTCCCAGCGCGATTCGAACGAGACGCTGAGGAATGCGGAGTTCAGGTCCAGGTAGACGTCGTCGTTGCGCGCCCACACCGAATGGCCCGCGTGGTTCGCACGGCTGTCGTCATCGACGATGCGATAGACGCGTCCGAAGCGATCGATCAGGTAGTTGTACGACTGCTCCTTCTGCAGGTAGCGCAGCAGGCCCGCGGTGCCGCGCCGCAGTTGGCGCGCGAAGTCCGGCTCGAGCGGCCACAGGTCGCTCTCGGATGTGTGGAACAGGATCCCGGCGGGCTTGGAATAGCTCTCCGCCTGCAGCGTGCCGTCGCGATTGTGAATGCGGTACTCGCGCGGCTCGCCCTTCACTGCGTACGGGGTCTCGATGCGCAGCCCGTTGCTGTAGAGCTCCCAGCCCGGACCGCGGTCTGCGAGCCAGATCGTGCCGGGAACGACGCCGAGCGTTTCCGTCGGCAAACTTTCCGGCAGCGGCTCCACGGGCGCCTGCTCCGCCGCCGGCGTCGCCATGACGGGCGAACCGTTCGCTGTTCCCGCCGTCACGATCGGACCGGGTCGGTTCATCTGCACTGCCAGGCCCGTCAACAGTACCGGCACGAACAGCAATGCAGCTGCGAGTGCGCCGCTGCTGATCCTGCGTGCTCTTATGCGTGCCGCGAGCGTGCGCGCACCGACCGCGGGGGATGCGCTCGCGCTACCGGGCTCAACGACCGAATCGAGCGATTCGAGTCCGTGCAGTCGATAGAGCGCACGCCGCACCGGCCCGCACGGCACGCGCTCGATGCGCGTTGCGCCGCCGCGTTCGACCGCAGCGCGCAGATAGCGCAGCTTGACGACGGGATCGTCGATGTCGTCGGTGATGCGTGCCAGCTCGGCGCGCAACTCGCGGCTGCACGGCGGGCACTCGCGGCGATAGTGCTCCAGCGGCCGATCTCCCTGTCGTGATGGCTTCGAGGCGCACTCTTATGCCCGCGCGTTCCGCGCTCCGCAATCAGGGATTACGGTGGGAGCTCGTAGGAAGTTGTAGCACTCCGCTGATCGACTCGCGCTTACCGTCGGCGCCGTAGCGATATGCGCGGGGCTTCTCGCCGAGCCACGTCGCGTCGATTGCGTACTGCAACGCCTCACGCGATGCATCGCCGAACGCATACGCCTCCGAACGAACACCGAGCTGCGCCAGTCGCGCTGCGATCTGCTCCGCGCTGTCGATCGGGTCGGTCGAAATCGTCACGACTTTCAGCTGCGGATCGCTGCGCTGCGCCGCTGCAAGATTGCTGAGCGACTTCATGCAGTAAGGACATTCGAGATCCCACAGCACGAGCCAGAACGGCTTGCGCGCATGCTCGCGCTCGATTTGCGCCAACGTGTCGCGGCCGAACGGTTTGATGCTCGTGCTGCGCTCGGGCGCCGCGAAGTCGCGAACGGCGATACCGTCAGCGTTGCGCCACACGAGCAGAATGCCCTGCTTGCCGTTCACCAGACGCGGCTGATCGGAGTCGCCCGCGGTCTGCAGCGTCGGGCCCGGATCGAAGCTGCGACCCGCGTCGTTCGAGATCCACGACTCGATCTTCGTCGCCGTGCCGTCGAAGCGTTTCCATGCGACCGCGACGCGCGAGCCATCGACGGCAACGTCGGCATGAGTCGCACCGGCAGGCAACGTACGCACGGCACTCGGGCCGCGCTCGCCGAGCTGGCCATAGAACGCGCGTCCCTGGCCGTCGACCTGGTTGAACCAGACTGCGTGGCGCGTGCCGTCGGCACCGAACGCCAACGACGGACCGTGATGCGGACACGCATCGATGCGCCAGCGATCGTATGTCGCGCGTGTGACAGAGCTCGGCTGCGAGCCAAGCACCGCGAATGCGTGGTCGCGCTCGTTCGGATCGAACACGTGCCGCCACATCGCAACGACACGCCCTTGCGGATCGACTGCTAGCGCGATCCTGCAACATTCGCAGCTGCTGTCGGCCAGCTTGGTGTCGCTGCTCCACGTCGCGCCGCGATCGTCGGAGTACGCGTAGTAGATGGAGACACCTGCGCGCTTGTCCACCCAAGCCACCCAGACCCGGCCCTTGGGATCGACCAGCAGCGAGTCGAACCGATGCGTGATGAGCTGCCGGTCGTGATGCACCGTCGCCGGCGCTGACCACGTCTTGCCGCCATCGAGCGAGCGGGCGAAGTGCACGTCGCCGGTGAACTGCGCCGAGGTCGGCGACGTCCAGGTCACGTAGATCTCGCTCTTCGGGCCGAACGCGAGCTTCGGCCGGTTCTCGCCCTCTGCAGCAACCGGCTCGGCAGCGGCGTTGACCGGAATCGGCGCTTGCCAGGTGCTGCCGCCGTCGTCCGAGCGTTGCAGCACGACGCGGCCCTGCGGGCCGGCCGGCTGCGCATACGCGACCCACAACCGACCTTGCGGATCGACGGCTGCAGACGTGCCGAATGCAACGCGATCCATTGCCGCGTGCGCAGCTGGCACGCCGGCAATCTGCGCCACGAAGAGCAGCGCAAAGTACATGAGCGTCACGGCCTTCATCGCGCACCTCCCAGCGACCAGCGCACTTCCGCAAACGCCGTGCGCGACGGATAGGGATGCGACTGATACGTACGATCGTTGGTGATGTTGTCGATGCCGACCGCGAGCTCCGTGCCGTTCAGGGTGGTGTACGCGACGCGCCCGTCCCACGACTGCACGCGCGAAATGCCGCCGTACGTGTCGCCGTTGAAGTCATCGTTCTCCAATCGGCCGAACGTCTTGCTGGAATAGCGGAAGCCGAGGCTCGCGAGCCACGCGGGCGAGGGCCGCCACACTGCCTGCACGTTGCCCCGCCAGTCCGGCACGCGCGGCCATGCGTTGCCGACATAGTCCGGATGGTTGTCGTTCTCCAGGATCCGCGCGCGCGCATAGGCGATGCTGCCCTCGACCGCCAGTGTAGCGATGCCGACGCGGTCGATGCCGAATGCCGTCTCGATGCCGCGCGTGCGCACGCGATCGACGTTCTGCACGGTGTTGCGGCTCGGGAATACGAACACGTTCACCTGGTTCCAGATCGTGTCGCGGATGTCGTCCTGGAACAGCGACACGCGCACGCGGCCGAACCCGGGTTGATACTCGACGCTCAGGTCGAGCGCGTCGGACACCTCCGGCGCGAGATTCGGATCGTTGCGCGTGATCTGCGTCGACGTCACGGTGCCGAGGAACAGCTCCGCGACCGTCGGGAAGCGCACACCGCGGCCTGCGCTGAAGCGCACCTGCCATGCGTCGTGCGGCCGGAACGCGAGCGAAGCTTTCGGCGACCACGTGCGCTCGGTGCGCGACGGATACACCTCGGGCGCAGCGCCGCGCACGAACTGCAGACCGTCGCTGGCCTGCCAGTCCTCGTAGCGCACACCGAGCGTCAGCACCCAGCGCTCTGCAAGTGCCCAGGCATCCTGAGCGTACAGTGCCTGCAGGCTCGTCTCGCCGTGCACGTCCTGCACGAGCGTGCCGGCCCGCTGCCGCCAATCCGTAGTCTCGTAAACCGGGCCCGTCAATCGATAGTCGTTGCGGTGATAGCCGAATGCGAGCGTGTGCTTGCCGTTCGTCCAATCGCCATCGACCGGCGTGTACACGCCTTGCAGCTCGAGCGTGTGCCAACCCGTGCCGTCGCGCTCGCTGTTCGTGCCGGGACCGCCGCTGGCGGCGACCGGATCGGGCGTGTTCGCCTGCAACGTCGAGTCGTCGGCGATGCGGTACTGCGAATAGACGACCGAGCCGTTCCAGCCCGACTCGCGCGTCGTGCGCACGGTCGTGCCCCATTGCAGGTGCCTCTCTTCGCGCGTGCTCGGCGCGAGCGCGGTGGCGGGAACGTTGAACGCGATTCCATCGGCGATCACCGGTCCCTGCCACACGGGCTGGCCCGAGGCATCGCGCATGAAAGTGCGATTCTCGTTGTCGGTGTCGTTACGCCATTCCGCGACGAAGCCTTCCGCTTCGAGCCAGTCGGTCAACGCGTAACCGCCGCGCAGCTTCCACTGGTTCTGCACCGTGTGGTCGATCGCGCCGGCGTTCGCGCCGAACACTGCGCGAGGGTTGCCGAACGGGTCGGTGTCGAACACCACACCGGTCACCGGCGTCGCACCGTTCGACGGCACCGCCGGGAACTGGCCCGCACCGTTCGCCGACACCGTGAAGTACTGCATCGGATGGCCGGTGGAGTCCTGCCGGTTCGCCGCCAGCGTCAGCCATGCGCCGTTGTCGAACCGGTCGCCGAAGAATGCCGACGCCTGGTAGCCGGCAAAGTCGTCGCGCGAGCCGTACTGATCGAAGCTCTCGCCGAACGCGGTCGTGCGCACGCTCAGCTCGCGCTGCTCGGGCCGGCGCGTGCGGACCTGCACCGTCGTACCGATCGAGTTGCCGGGATACAGCGCCGAGAACGGCCCGTACAGCACGTCGACCCGGTCGATCTCCTCCGGCGAGATCATGTTCCAGCGCGGCGCGTCGAAGCGGCCGAGGAAGTTCGACAGCAGGTAGCCGTCCATCAGCACCAGGCCGCGCGGGGCCTGGAGCGTGGAAAAGCTGCGCCCGCCGATCAGCGCATTGCGGTCGCCGATGTAGCGCTTGCGGATCGTCAGGTTCGGGACGTACTTGAGCGCGTCCTCGGGATTGACGAGGTTCTGCGCGCGCAGGTCTTCCGCGGTCTTCGATGCCGTCGGCGCCGGCACGTCGAGCTCGAGGTGCTCGCGCGCGCCGGTGACGGTGATGGAATCAATCAGCTGGTCGCTGGCGACACCTTGTGCGTGCGCTAACGACATGGCCGCCATCGACAGCAGGGCTGTCGATGCAGCGATGCGCGTAACCATGAACGTTCTCCATAAAGCGTGTCGCACGCGCTTGCGCGCGTGCCCCGGAAGGTCGTGGGTGGTCGATCAGTGCTTCAGGAGAGAACAGGCGGACCGCGGATGCGGTCGGCGCGTTGCGGGCCGGCCAGCGGCACGGCGACAACGCGCTCGGGAACCAGGCGCTCGGCCGCCTGGAGCGCGACCGGGTCGAGATGCGGGACGTCGATGACCGCAGCGAGCGCGGCGACTGCGAACGGACACGGCGGATCGAGGTGCCCGCCATGCTGGCTACCACCATGCGCAGCGCCGCCATGGCCGGCGTGCGCCGCAGGGTCCATGTCCTGGACGACGCGGACCTGGTCCGGGCAGAACGCCAGCTGCATGCCGTCGCCGTGGACGGCCAACATGAAGCCGACGGGCAGAAAGGCGCGCACCACTAGCAGCGGCAGCAGCCATCGAGCCCATTTTCTGAAGAGCCGGCGGTTCATGACCGCCGGAGTATATTCCCGACCCCTGCGCCCAGCCACCTGTCCCTACGGACATGTCGGGCCCTCGCTTTCGCGAGTGGGTCAGGCTTTGGCCGGACTAGCGACCTCGCCTTCCGGGCGCAGCTCCCCTTCCCACTTCGAGACGACGGCGGTCGCGATGCTGTTGCCGATGACGTTGGTCGCGGAGCGGCCCATGTCGAGGAAGTGATCGACGCCGAGCAGCAACAGCAGGCCGGTCTCGGGAATGCCGAATTGTCCCAGCGTCGCGGCGATGACGACCAGCGACGCGCGCGGCACGCCCGCCATGCCCTTGGACGTCAGCATCAGGATCGCGACCATCATGATCTGCTGGCCGATCGACAGCTCGATGCCGTACACCTGCGCGATGAACATCACCGCGAACGTGCAGTACATCATCGAGCCGTCGAGGTTGAACGAATAGCCGAGCGGCAGCACGAAGCTCGCCACGCGGTTGCTGGCGCCGAAGCGCTCCAGCTCCTCGAGCGTCTTCGGGTACGCGGCCTCGGAGCTGGCGGTCGAGAACGCCAGGATCGTCGGCTCGCGCACGCGGCGGATGAGATTCAGGATGCGCGGGCCGATCACCAGCCCGCCCAGCGTGACCAGCAAGGCCCACAGGATCAGCAGGCCGAGGTAGAACTCGCCCATGAAGATGCCGTAGACGCTGATGATGCCGAGGCCTTCCTTCGCCACGCTGGCGGCGAGCGCGCCGAACACCGCGAGCGGCGCGAAGAACATCACGTAGCCGGTGACCTTCAGCATGATGTGCGACACGGCGTCGAGGAAATCGACGACCGCGCGCGTGCGCTCGCCGAGCGCAGCCATGGCGACGCCGAAGAACAGCGAGAACACCACGATCTGCAGGATCTCGTTGCGCGACGTCGCATCGGTGATGCTGGCCGGAATCAGGTGCTCGATGAAGCCCTTGAGCGTCAGCGCGCCGCCCTGCACGCCCGAGGCCGTGCCGGCGTCCGGGATCGGCAGCTGCATCACCTTGCCGGGCTCCAGCGTCTCCACCAGGATCATGCCGAGCGTCAGCGACAGGAGCGAGGCGAAGATGAACCAGCCGAGCGCCTTGCCGCCGACGCGCCCGACCGTGGCGATGTCGCCCATCTTGCCGATGCCCACCACCAGCGTGGAGAACACCAGCGGCGCGATGATCATCTTGATGAGGCGCAGGAACGCGTACGGCAGCAGCTCGACGCGCGCTGCGAACGCTTCGGCCGACGTGGCGAACGAGGTGTTGACGACGTAGCCGGCGACGATGCCGAGCACCAGGCCGATGATGATGTAGCGGGTCAGTCTCGTGGTCGACGACGGCATCGGTTCTCCTTCAGCTGGCGAATGCGAGCAACGCGACGCCGACGATCAAGCGGTACCACGCGAACAAGGTGAAGCGGTGCGTCTGGATGTAGCTCAACAGCCATTTCACCGCGAGGAAGGCCACGACGGCCGACACGACCAGGCCGACGCCCAGGTCGGTCCAGTTCTCCTGCGCAATCTGCCCCTTCTGGTACAGGCTCAGGAGCTCGTACGCCGAGGCCGCGAACATGGTCGGGATCGCCAGCAGGAACGAGAACTCCGCCGCCGCCGGCCGCGAGGTCATGCCCGCCAGCATTGCCGCGAACAACGTCGCCGCGGAGCGCGATGTGCCGGGGAACACTGCGGCGATGATCTGCGCGATCCCGACCCAGTGCGCGACCGGCCAGGTGAGCACGTCGCTCACCGGCTTGCGGCTGGTGTAGGCCTCGATGACGAAGATCGCCAGCGCGCCGATGATCATCGCCCACGCGACCGGCGCCAGGGTCGTCGGCAGCTCCAGCCCCAGCTTCTTGGCGGCGAACCCGCCGACGACGGTGATCATGAACGCCGCGAGCAGCTTGAACAGGTAATCGCGGTTCTCGCGTTGCGCCAGGTTCAGGCTGATCTGCCACAGGCGCCGCCAGTAGATCACGACGACCGCGAGAATCGCCCCGGCCTGGATCGCGACGGTGAACAGCTCCGAGCGCTGGCCGAGCCAGTGCTGCGCGATCAGCAGGTGGCCGGTGCTGGAGATCGGCAGGAATTCGGTGATGCCCTCGATGATGCCGAGTACGATGACCTGGAGCAGATTTTCCACGCGCCTTCCGTCGGTGTCCGCAACTCAATCGGGCAATGATAGGGATCTGCGCGCCGGGATCACAGCTGTCAGCACGAAACTGCCGAGCAGCAGCACCAGGCTCGTGGCGATCACCGGCCAGTTGCCGACCCGCGCATAGGGAGTGAGACCGGTGCGGGGTTGCACGCTGCCGGTCAGCACACCGGGCTGAAAGCGCGGCAGCGTCGAGGTCACGCGCCCGTCCGGGCCGATGATCGCCGAGATGCCGTCGTTCGCGGCACGCAGCAACGTCCGCCCCGCTTCCAGCGCACGCATGCGGCTGATCTGCAGGTGCTGATGCGCAGCCGTGGAGTCGCCGAACCACGCGTCGTTGGTGACGTTGACGAGCAGCGTCGCTTGCTTCAGCACCGCGAGCTGATCCGACGCGTACGAGTCCTCGTAGCAGATCGTGATGCCGAGCTTCTGGCCCGCCGCATCCAGCGCCGGCTGCGAGTCGCCGCCCGCCTCGAAGCCGCTGTACGGCAGGTCCATGCCCTGGAGCCAGCTCTTGACGAACTCGGGCAGCGGGAAGAATTCGCTCAGCGGCACGAGCCTGCGCTTGGCGTACCACTGCGGTTGCTCGCCCAGCGCCAGCACCGCGTTGTAGTAGACCTCGCGCTTCGGGTCACGCCGCAACTGGCCGAGCACCAGCGTCGAGCCGCTGCGCCTGGCCGCATCCCACTGCGGGCCGAGGAAGCCGCCGAGCATGTGCACGGGCACCGCGAGCGCGGACTCCGGCCAGACGATGATGTCCGTGCCGAGGTGCGGCGCGGTGAGCGTTTGATACACCTCGAGAATGTGCTCGAACTGCGACTGGTCGAGCTTCATCTCCTGCGGGATCGCGCCCTGCACGATCGCGACCGTGACGGGCTTGCCGTGCGGCTGCGTCCATTCGTGTCCCCACAGGACGAAGCCCAGGATCCAGGTCGCCGCGGCAACGCTTGCGGCGACTATGCGCGCTCGCGTGTCGCCGAACAGCAGCCCGACGACGGCGCCGGCAGAAAGGGCGACCGCGAACGTGACGCCATAGACTCCGACGAGCGGAGCGAGCCCCGCGAGCGCTGCATCAGTCTGCGTGTAGCCGAGCGCGAGCCACGGAAAGCCGCTGAGGAACCAGCCGCGAAACCATTCGACCACGGCAGTCGCGGCCGGCAGCACCAGCAGCCAGCGCACCGCGCCGTGCACGCGAACCCAGCGCGTGAGCACGTAGCCTGTCAGCGCCGTGTACGCACCCATCACGCCGGCGATCGTCGCAATCGCGAAAATCGTCAGCGCGACCGGCGCATGCCCGATCTCGTAGACGCTGTGCCACAGCCAGTAGGTGCCGGCGAGAAACGTGCCCGCCGTGAACAGGAATCCGCTGCCTGCCGCGCGACGCGGCGTGGCGTTCTGCCACAGGGCGAACAGGTAGGCCGTGCCGAGAATGCCGAGCGGCCACCAGTTGAAGGGCGCGAACGCCAGCGAAACCGCCGCGCCGACCGGCAGCGCCAGCCACGTCGCCCAGCGTGTCTGCAGGAACCGCTTCACTCGTCCTTCGGCACGATGTCCCGCTGCGTGATCACGCGCAGCATGTCCAGGCGCCGGCGATCGGCCCGCAACACTTTGAACTCCAGCCCGCCGAGCACGAACGACTCGCCGCGGCGCGGCAGCCGGCCGAGATAGTTCATCGCGAGGCCGCCGATGGTGTCGAACTCCTCGTCGCTGAAGTCCGTGCCGAAGTAGTTGTTGAAGTCCTCGATGCGGGTCTGCGCCTTCACCGTGAACTGGCGCTCGCCTTCCTTGCGGATGTCCAGGTCGTCCTCGACGTCGTACTCATCGCCGATGTCGCCGACGATCTGCTCGAGCACGTCCTCGATCGTCACCAGGCCGGCGACGCCGCCGTACTCGTCGACGACGACGGCCATGTGGTGATGGCTGACGCGGAACTCCTTGAGCAGCACGTTGAGGCGCTTGCTCTCCGGGATGAACGCGACCGGGCGCAGCACTTCCTTGATGTCGAAGTCCTCGCGCCCGCCTTCCGCGAAGTACCGCAGCAGGTCCTTGGCGAGCAGGATGCCGACGACCTGGTCGCGGTCCTCGCCGATCACCGGAAAGCGCGAGTGACCCGACTCGATCACGACCGGCAGGATGTCCTCCGGCGGATCGTCGCGATTGACGATCGTCATCTGCGAGCGCGGCACCATGATGTCGCGCACCTGCAGCTCGGCGACGCGCAGCACGCCTTCGAGCATCTCGAACGCGTCCGAGTTGATCAGCCCGCGCTCGCGTGCCTGCGCCAGCGTCTCGATCAGGCTGTCGATGTCGCGCGGCTCGCCGCTCAGCGTATCGGTGATCCGCCGCAGCCAGCGGCCAGTCGAGCCATGCTCTTCAGCCATAGGGGTTCGGCATTCCGAGTTGTGCCAGGATCCTGACTTCGCGCGCTTCCATCCGCCCGGCGTCACGATCGTTCTCGTGATCGTAGCCGAGCAAGTGCAGAACGCCGTGGACGACCATGTGGGCCCAATGAGCCGCCGGCGTCTTGCCCTGCTCGCGCGCTTCGCGCGCCACCACCGGCGCGCAGATCGCGAGATCGCCGCCGTCGAACGACAGCACATTCGTCGGCTTGTCCTTGCCGCGAAACTCGCGATTCAGCCGCCGGCTCTCGGCCGCGCCGACCACGCGTATCGTCAGCTCTGGCAGCTGCGCGCCGCCCGCAACTGCGGCGTTCGCCCAGCGCGCGAAGCTGCGCGCGTGAGGCACTCCGGTCCTGCGAGTTGCGATCTGCACGGTCACGATCACCCGCGCTCGCCTTTCTCGTAAGCCTGCACGATGCGTTGGACGAGCGGATGACGCACGACGTCCTTCGACGTGAAATGCGTGAACGCCACGCCCTCCACGCCCGGCAGCACGTTCATCACGTGCCTGAGACCGGAGAGCTGCTGCTTCGGCAGATCGGTCTGGGTGATGTCGCCCGTGACGACCGCCTTGGAGCCGAAGCCCATGCGCGTCAGGAACATCTTCATCTGCTCGACCGAGGTGTTCTGCGCCTCGTCGAGGATGATGAACGAGTCGTTGAGCGAGCGGCCGCGCATGAAGGCAAGCGGCGCGATCTCGATCACCTGGCGCTCGATCGCGCGCGCGACGCGGTCGAAGCCCATCATGTCGTAGAGCGCGTCGTACATCGGCCGCAAGTAGGGATCCACCTTCTGGCCGATGTCGCCCGGCAGGAAGCCGAGACGCTCGCCCGCCTCGACCGCGGGACGCACCAGCACGATGCGGCGCACCCGATCGGTCTGCAGCGCCTCGACCGCGCACGCGACGGCGAGATACGTCTTGCCGGTACCGGCCGGGCCGATGCCGAACGTCAGATCGCAGGTGTGAATGTTCGCCAGGTACTGGCGCTGATTCGCGCCGCGGCCGCGAATGCCGCCGCGCTGCGTGTGAATCGTCACTTCGTCTGCGGCGCGCGTGACGACGATCGGCGCAGGCTCCATCCGCGCTTCCTGCACGGCGAGATGCACGCGATCGGGCGTCAACGGCTCGCTGGCCGAAACGTCGAACAGGTGACGCAGCACGTGCTCCGCCATCACTGTCGCTTCAGGCGTGCCGGAGACCTCGACCCAGTTGCCGCGGCGGCGCACCTGCACGTTCAGGCGCTGCTCGACCTGCCGCAGGTTCTCGTCCATCGGGCCGACGAAGTTGGCGAGCCGCGTGTTGTCCGCGGGCTCGAACGCGATGTCGCGCGTAGCTATGGAAGCACTCATACGAGCCGGCCGCGCAGCGAATTCGGCATTGCCTCCGTGATCACGACCTCCGCGAAGCGATTGATCAACGTCTGCGGCCCGTCGAAGTTCACCCAGCGCATGTTCTCGGTGCGCCCGGCGAGCTGCTGCGCGTCCTTCTTCGACGGGCGCTCGACCAGCACGCGCTGGGTCGTGCCGACCATCGCGCGGCTGATGGCTTGCGACTGGCCGTCGACGCGTTGCTGGAGCGCGGCAAGACGCTGCTGTTTCTCTTCGTACGCGACATCATCGGGCAGCGACGCGGCGGGCGTCCCCGGCCGGCGGCTGTAGATGAAGCTGAACGACTGGTCGAAGCCGACTTCTGCGATCAGGCTCATGGTCGACTCGAAGTCGCGCTGCGTCTCGCCCGGGAAACCGACGATGAAGTCCGACGACAGGCTGATGTCGGGGCGCACGGCGCGCAGCTTGCGGATCTTCTGCTTGTATTCCAGCGTCGTGTAGCCGCGCTTCATCGCCGCGAGAATGCGGTCCGAGCCCGACTGCACCGGCAGGTGCAAGTAGTTCGCGAGCTGCGGGATGTCGCGGTACGCCTCGATCAGCGAATCCTTGAACTCCACCGGATGCGAGGTCGTGAAGCGGATGCGCTCCACGCCCGGCACTTCCGCGACGTAGTAGATCAGCGTGCCGAGGTCGCACAGCGCGCCGTCTTCCATCGGCCCGTTGTACGCGTTGACGTTCTGGCCGAGCAGCGTGATCTCGCGCACCCCCTGGCGGGCGAGGCTGCGGATCTCCGTCATCACGGACTCGAACGGCCGGCTCACTTCCTCGCCGCGCGTATACGGCACGACGCAGAACGTGCAGTACTTGCTGCAGCCTTCCATGATCGAGACGAATGCGGTCGCGCCTTCGGCGCGCGGCTCGGGCAGCGCATCGAACTTCTCGATCTCCGGGAAGCTCACGTCGACCACCGAGCGGCCGGAGCTCTTCAGCTCTTCGATCATCTCCGGCAGGCGATGCAGCGTCTGCGGCCCGAACACCAGGTCCACATACGGCGCGCGCTTCGTGATGCCGTCGCCCTCCTGGCTGGCGACGCAGCCGCCCACGCCGATGAGCAGGTGCGGCTTGGCCTTCTTCAGCTGCTTCCAGCCGCCGAGCTGCGAAAACACCTTCTCCTGCGCCTTCTCGCGCACCGAGCAGGTGTTGAGCAGCAGCAGGTCGGCCTGCGCCGGGTCGTCGGTCAGCTCATAGCCTTGGGATTCGCGCAGCACGTCCACCATCTTGGCGGAGTCGTACTCGTTCATCTGACAGCCGAACGTGCGGATATAGAGAAGCGGCATGCGCTATATGCCGTAACAGCCTGTTTTCTCGGACGAACCCTTAAAAAGGTATGTCGTCGTCGAACTCGCCGCCGCCGCCCTCGTCGACCGGGGCGGTCGAGCGCTCCGACCGATCATCGGATGCCGGCGCCTGCCGCGAGGTGCTGCGCGGCTCACGCGGCTCGCTGGAGCCGCCTCCGCCGCCGCCCCGGCCCCCCAGCATCTGCATCTGGTCGGCGATGATCTCGGTCGTATAGCGGTCCTTGCCCTCCTTGTCCTGCCATTTGCGGGTGCGCAGCTTGCCCTCGATGTAGACCTGCGAGCCCTTGCGCAGGTATTCGGCGGCGATCTCGCCCAGCTTGTCGTACATGACGATGCTGTGCCATTCGGTGCGCTCCTGCGTGTCGCCGGTCTGCTTGTCCTTCCAGGACTCGCTGGTGGCGACGCGGATGTTGGTGACGGCCTTGCCGCTCGGCATGTAGCGCGTGTCGGGGTCGGCCCCGAGATTGCCCACCAGGATGACTTTGTTGATGCCGCGCGCCATGACCGACCCCTCGTTCGAATAGGGGGCGGATTGTAGCGGTGCGGGGCGGGTCGGGACAGCCGCAATTCCGGGCCGGACGGGCACTTTGCGGTGGGGTCCGCCGCGACCGTATATTGATCGGTCCCGAAACGCCCTCAATTCCTGAGGCCCAATGCCTTCGATCCTGATCCGCGGTGCGCGGACCCACAACCTGCGCAATATCGACCTGGAGCTGCCGCGGGACCGCCTGATCGTGTTCACGGGCCTGTCCGGGTCGGGCAAATCCTCGCTCGCGTTCGACACCATCTACGCCGAGGGCCAGCGCCGCTACGTCGAGTCGCTGTCGGCGTATGCGCGCCAGTTCCTGTCGATGATGGAAAAGCCCGACGTGGACTCGATCGAGGGCCTGTCGCCGGCGATCGCGATCGAGCAGAAATCGACCTCGCACAACCCGCGCTCGACCGTCGGCACGGTGACCGAGATCTACGACCACCTGCGCCTGCTGTTCGCGCGCGTCGGCATTCCGCGCTGCCCGGATCACGGCAACGACTTGCTGGCGCAGACGGTCAGCCAGATGGTCGACCAGGTCCTGCGTCTTCCGGAAGGCTCTCCGATCCTGCTGCTCGCGCCGCTGATCGACGCCCGCAAAGGCGAGCACGCGCACGTGATCGAGCAGCTGCGCGGCCAGGGCTTCGTGCGCGCGCGCATCGACGGGATCGTCGTCGAGCTGGAGACGGCACCGAAGCTCGATGCCAAGAAGAAGCACACGATCGAAGCTGTCGTGGATCGACTGAAAGTGCGGCCGGACGTCGGCCAGCGCCTGGCGGAATCGTTCGAAACGGCGTTGCGGCTCGCCGACGGCGTGGCGCGCGTCTCCTTCATGGACGAGCCGAAGAAGCCGGAGCTGGTGTTCTCCGACAAGTTCGCCTGCCCGATCTGCGGCTACAGCCTCTCCGAGCTCGAGCCGCGGTTGTTCTCGTTCAACAACCCCGCCGGCGCATGCCCGACGTGCTCGGGCCTCGGCGTGCAGCAGTTCTTCGATCCGGCGCGCGTCGTTCATCACCCGCACCTGTCGCTGGCCGGCGGCGCGATCCGCGGCTGGGATCGTCGCAACGCCTACTACTTCGCGCTGGTGCAATCGCTCGCGCGCCACTACAAGTTCGACGTCGAGGAGCCTTGGCAGGAGCTGTCGCAGAAGAACCAGAAGGTCGTGCTGTACGGCAGCGGCGACGACAAGATCGACTTCCGCTACGTCGACGCGCGCGGCGGCACGATCCGCCGCGCCCACAAGTGGGAAGGCGTGATCCCGAACCTCGAGCGCCGCTATCGCGAGACCGAATCGCTCGCCGTGCGCGAGGAGCTCGCGAAATACCTGAGCAACCAGCCCTGCCCGGAGTGCGGCGGCACGCGCCTCAATCGCGCGGCGCGCAACGTGTTCGTCGCCGAGCGCACGCTGCCCGAGATCGCAAAGCTCGCGGTCAGCGACGCCCTGCGCTTCAGCGACGATCTGCACCTGGAAGGCTGGCGCGGCGAGATCGCCGCCAAGATCATCAAGGAAGTGCACGAGCGGCTGCGCTTCCTCAGCGACGTCGGCCTGGACTACCTGACGCTGGACCGCAGCGCCGAGACGCTGAGCGGCGGCGAGGCGCAACGCATCCGGCTCGCGAGCCAGATCGGCTCCGGGCTGGTGGGCGTGATGTACATCCTCGACGAGCCGTCGATCGGCCTGCACCAGCGCGACAACGACCGGCTGCTGCGCACGCTCAACCGCCTGCGCGACCTCGGCAACACGGTGATCGTCGTCGAGCACGACGAGGATGCGATCCGTCACGCCGATCACGTCGTCGACCTCGGGCCCGGCGCCGGCGTGCACGGCGGCCGCGTGATCGCGCAGGGCACGCCGGCGCAGATCGCCGGCAACGCGGAGTCGATCACCGGCCAGTACCTGGCCGGCGAGCGATCCATCGCGATACCCGCCATGCGCACGCCGCGCCAGGACGAGCGCCGCCTGCGCATCGTCAATGCCCGCGGCAACAACCTGAAGAACGTCAGCGTCGACATTCCGCTCGGCGTCATGACCTGCGTCACCGGCGTCTCGGGCGGCGGCAAGTCCACCTTC
>DATEJG010000120.1:0-28918 GCA_035278165.1 Steroidobacteraceae bacterium | reverse complement strand
CGATCTATCACGTATGTCGGCGGGCTCGTGAGCGTATCGCGCGTGATGGTGCCGAGGCCGCTCGGCAGCTTGCGCTCGACTTCGTCTTCCCAGCACGCTGCTTCGCGCGCGGCGACGTCTTGCGGGAGCTTCGGCGGCTTTCCCTGATCGCACAGCACGCCGATCGTCGTCGCGAAGCCGGCATGTCCGTCCTTGGTTTCGCGGATGCGTTGCGCCATCTGCTCCGCGAGCTTCGCTGCCTCGCCGTGCAGCTGCGCCTCCGGGTTCGTCTGCACCTGGTCGGAATACAGCGCCGCGATGCCGATGATGCCGACCGCCATCACGAGCAGCGCAGCGAGCGCTTCGACGACGGTGAATCCGCGCGTGAGCTGCAATCGTTCGGACCTCTGCCTCATGCAGGGGCGATCATGGCTATCCCGGTGCGCAGCGTAAAGGCTTGCCCTCGGAGTCGCGCTGTGCCACGCGCGGCCGGCCCGTGTGGCTGATGATGACGGCGCGAGCGTGCGCGGAACCCCGCGTGTCGCAGACCACCAGCGTCCCGTTGACCACGCCCTGCGTCGCGGGCCTGAACGAGTACGACGCTCGATTCGAAGTGATCCGCGTGCCCGCCGGGCCGGCGACGCCGATGATGAGCGGCTCCGCGGGGTCGCGCAGCGGCGGATCGTCGCGATCGAGATTCACGAACACGATCCAGCCCGTGCTCCAGTCGCCGGCGACGGGATTGCACTGCTGTCCGTCGCTGGAGCGGCAGACGGTGACGATCTCGCCGCGCTTGATCGACTCCGACCGCGCCAGGAACACCGAATGCACGAAGCCGTTCACGGCAGTGGTCCGCCGCGCGTCCAGCCGCAGCGAGGTGAAGGTCGGCGCTGCGACGGTCGCGAGAACGACGAGGACTGTCAGCGTCGTCAGCAGTTCCACGAGTGTGACGCCGGCGGATTTGCACATCCCTGGCTCATCCCTCGCCGCAACGGCGCGGCGCGGGAGCCACCCTACGCGGCTGCAGGCGCGCGAGGGTCGGGATTTCTTACGGGTTTGCGCGGTTTCTCGCCTCCGGCCGGAGCCCGCGCTATGCTCGGCCATCACACCGGCGCGAGGCGGAATCGTGAGCTCTCAGCAACCCACCCGGGCGCTGCCCCGTGATCAGATCCCACGCGAGCAACTCGTCGCGCAGCTGGAAGCGCACGGCCTGAAGGCTACCGAGCAGCGCGTGCGCATCGCCGAGCTGCTGATGAGCGTGCCGACGCACATGACGGCCGAGCAGATCCTGGCCGCCGTGCGCCGCGGCGGCGAGCGCGTCTCCAAGGCCACCGTCTACAACACGCTCAAGGTGCTGGCGCAGCGCGGGCTGGTGCGACAGATCCATCTCGATCCGGACCGCTCGGTCTACGATTCCACGCGCACGCCCCATCATCATTTCCACGACCTGGAGAGCGGCGAGCTGCGCGATATCGACCCGAACGACATCGCGTTCAGCCGCTTCCCGACCCTGCCGGAGGGCATGGAAGCCGAGGTCGAGGTGGTCATCCGGCTCAGGAAAAAGCGCGGTTGAGACCGTGTCGGCGCGCGCCGGCCGGTCCGCTACCCGCTATGCGCTTCTTCCCTTATACTTCCGCCCCCTCGCCGGGGTAGCTCAGCTGGTAGAGCAGCGCATTCGTAATGCGCGGGTCGGGAGTTCGAATCTCTTCTCCGGCACCACATCCAAGACGCCAACGCCGCGCCCGAGCGCGGCGTTTGCTTGTGGGAGCCCGTGACCGCAAGACCGCACCGAACGAAGTCGCAACGGCGGCTGACGCCGGCCCGCATGTTCGTCTACCGGGTCGCGTCGCTCCTGGCGTACGCGATCATCGAAACGCTGTGGCGCACGGCGCGCCTGCGCATCACCGGGCTCGACCGGCTCACGACGCTGGTGCGCGAGCAGGGCGCCGTCGTGCCGGTGTTCTGGCATCAGCACCTGATCATGTGCGCGCGCTTCGTCGCCGATCGGCGCGCGGGCCTCAAGGCTGGCTTCATGATCTCGCCTTCGGTCGACGGCCAGGCGCCCTCGATGCTCGCGGCGCTGTACGGCGCGCACGTCGTGCGCGGATCGGGTTCGTACACCGGCGTGCGCGCGGTGCGCGGCGTGTACCAGGCGATCGTGAAAGAAGGAATCTCTCCGGGCATCACGCCGGATGGCCCGCGCGGTCCGCGCTTTCGTTTCAAGCCGGGCGCGATCTTCACCGCGCAGATCTCCGGCAAGGCAGTGGTTCCGCTGGCCTACGCGGCCAGGCCGGCGTGGGTGCTCAAGACCTGGGACAAGTTCATCATTCCGCCGCCGTTCGCGAAAGTCAGCATCGCGGTCGGCGAGCCGTACTTTCCGCCGGAGCGACTCGATGACGAACAGATGGAAGCGGCCGAGCGCGAGCTCGAGCGGCGCATGCTGGCGACGTATCGGCAGGCTGCGGCCGCGCTGACTAGCCGTTGACCGCTTGCCGATCGGCGCAGTCCGCGTCGACGCAGTCCTCGACCTCGATCTGGATCGTGGCGTGCGTGATGCCGAAGCGCTCCGCAAGCAGCGCCTTGGCATCTTTCAACACCACCGCGTGATCTGCTGCCGCGCTCACGGACGCGTGCATCGTCAGCAGCGTTTCCTGCGGACCAACGAGCCACGCGTGCACGTGGTGCACGTCGCGGATTGCCGGGATGCGCTGTTCGAGCGTGCGGCGCAGCTCGCCCACGTCGAGCCAGTCCGGCGAGCCTTCCATGAGGATGTGGGCTGAGCGTCGCACCAGCGCCCAGGCGCTGCGCACGATCAGCACGGACACCAGCAGCGACAGCAGCGGATCGATCGGCAGCCAGCCGGTCAGCAGGATCACGATGCCGGCGAGCACTGCTCCAGCCGATCCCAGCAGATCGCCGAGCACGTGCAACGTGGCCGCTGCGATGTTCATGTCGTGCGCGTCGCCCCGGCGCAGCATCGCGAAGACGACCAGGTTGACGCACAGGCCGAGTCCGCCGATCCACAGAATCGCCGTGCCGTTCGCGGCGACCGGATTCATGAGCCGCTGTACGGCTTCGACCGCGATCCACGCGACGATGAACAGCAGCGCGCAGCCATTGACGAAAGCCGCGAGCACGCGCAGTCGCTGGTAGCCGAACGAGCGGCGCCGGTCGGCCGGACGTGCGGCGATGCGTGTGGCGGCCCACGCGAGCGCCAGCGCAGCGGTGTCCGTCAGCATATGACCCGCATCCGCCAGCAGGGCGAGCGAGCGTGCCAGCAGCCCACCCGCAAACTCCACGACCATGAAGGCGCCAGTCAGCGCGAGCGCCACGCCGAGCAGTGTGCCGCTGCTCAATTCGTGAGGGTGATGGTGGTCGTGAGCGTGAGGGCCGTGCGCGTGCTCGTGCGGGCGCGGAGGGGCATTCATGGCGGGCAGCATATGCCAGCGGGCCGGCAATACAAACGGGGTGCTCAGCTATACTGCGCACCGCGTTATGAAGCTCTCTGTCGTCATCCCTGTCTGCAACGAGGCCGAGAACGTGCAGCCGCTCGCGCGCGAGATTCAGGCTGCGCTCGCTGCACACGGGCCGTTCGAAATCATCTTCGTCGACGATGGCAGCACCGATGCCACTGCCGCGGCGGCCTGCACGGCGCGCGACGGCGGGATTGCGGAAATCCGCTTGCTGCAGCACTCGCGGCGCAGCGGCCAGAGCGCGGCGGTGTGGACCGGTGTGCGAGCAGCCCGCGCCGACTGGATTGCGACGCTGGATGGCGACGGTCAGAACGATCCCGCAGATATCCCGGTGCTGCTCGAGGCGCTGCGCACCGGCGACGAAACGCTGCGGCTCATCATGGGCAATCGCACGGCGAACCGGCGCGATACCTGGCTGCGTAAAGTGTCCTCGCGCGTCGCCAATTCCGTACGCGGCCGCCTGCTGCGCGATGGCACGCCCGACACGGGCTGCGGCATCAAGCTGCTGCACCGGGCAACGTTCCTCGAGCTGCCGCGCTTCAATCACATGCACCGCTTCCTGCCGGCGCTGTTTCAGCGAGCGGGGGCGAAAGTCATCTCGGTCCCGGTGCGTCACCGCCCGCGCACGCGCGGCACTTCGAAATACGGCCTGCACAATCGTCTGTGGGTCGGCATCGTCGACCTGTTCGGCGTGCGCTGGCTGATCGTTCGCAATCCGCCGCCGGTCAGCGTGAGCGAGCGTTGAGGGAAAACCCTTTGTGCGCCAGCGCTCTGCGCTTTCTTCTGCATCCTTGCTGTGACACAATCCGGCCAAACCGCTCAGCCCCAACAACGAATCAGCGCGAGGCGGTCGGGAGGATGGTGAGTTGTCGAGCCAACCGGGCAAGCCCGCGGCCGCGGGTTCCTTGCGCAGCGCCGAGGCGCTGTTTCCCGCGCATGACAGTCACCCCCGGCGCTCCAAGGCCGGACTCGACGTGCTGCTCACCAAGGCCGCGATCGACTTCCAGAATCTCTCGAACGAGCACGCCGACGCGCTGGTCCGCCTGAATCTCGAAGCATTGCGCGAGGCCGCCGGCCTCGACGCGCTGCTGATCGCATCCTTCGACGCGGCTCACACGGTGATCGAGCACGTCGTCGGCGTGACCGGACTGTTCGCGACCTTCAATCCCGACACGCTGCGCGGCGAGCAGCTCGAACGTCTGCCGTACGTGCGCAACCGGCTCGAGCACCTGCGCGTGATCGAGATCCGCGACACGTCGCAGCCGCGCGCCGATCTCGCGCCCGAGGCTGCGCGTCTCGCGGCGCTGCGCATCGGCGCGGCGCTGATCATCGGCTTCGCGACGCAGGGCCACACCAGCGGCTTCATCGCGCTCTGCTCGACATTGCCGCGCGACAGCTGGGACGCGAACCTGCACCTGATGCTCAAGCTGCTCGGCTCGAGCTATGCAACCGGGATCGAGCGCGTGCGCTATCAGCGCCATCTCAAGCAGCTCGAGGAGCGCGACTCGCTGGCGCTCTACGGCTCCAACGACGGCCTGTGGGATTTCGATCTCGATCGCAAGACGACCTATTTCTCGCCGCGCTGGAAAGCGATGCTCGGCTACGCCGACGAGGAGGTCGAGCCGTTGACCGACTGGCAGCAGCTGGTGCATCCGGACGACCTGGAGCGCGTCCGCGCCGGACTGCGCGAGCACCTCGCGGGCACCGAGCCGATGTTCGAGAGCGTGCACCGTCTCAGGCATCGCGACGGCGTGTGGCTGTGGGTCGTGAGCCGCGCCAAGGCGCGTGTCGACGAGCAGGGCCGCGCGCACCGCATCGTCGGCGTCGACCTCGACATCACCGAGCGCAAGCTGTTCGAGGATGCGCTGTTCAAGGAGAAGGAGAGCGCGCAGATCACGCTGCAGTCGATCGGCGACGGCGTCATCACCACGGACTCGAAGTGCCGCATCGAGTATCTGAACCCGGTCGCCGAGCAGCTGACCGGCTGGCGCCTGGAGCATGCGCAGGGGCGCATCATCGACGAGATCTTCCGCAGCTTCCACGAGGAAACGTGCGAGCCGTTGGAGAATCCGCTGGCGGTCTCGATCCGCCGCACCCGCGCGATCAAGAGCGTGCGCCCGACGCTGCTGATCCGCCGCGACGGCAACGAGCTGTACATCGAGAGCTGCGCCTCGCCGATCCGCGACGGCGCCGGCAACGTGCTCGGCGGCGTGCTGGTGTTCCACGACGTCAGCGAGAGCCGCGAGCTGAATCGCAAGCTCTCCTACCACGCCAGCCACGACATCCTCACCGGGCTGGTGAACCGCCGTGAGTTCGAGTCGCGGCTGGAGCGCGCGATCAAGAGCGCGCGGGCGCGCGAGGCTTCGTTCGCGCTGTGCCACATCGATCTCGACCAGTTCAAGATCATCAACGACAACTGCGGGCACAGCGCCGGCGATGCGCTGCTCGGCCAGGTCGGCGCGCTGCTCAAGTCGAAGATCCGCTGGCGCGACACCGTATCGCGGCTCGGCGGCGACGAGTTCGGCGTGCTGCTCGAGAGCTGCTCGATCGAGGAGGCCGTGCGCAACGCCGAGACGCTGCGCGAGGCGATCCGCAACTACAAGTTCGTCTGGGAGGAGCGCACGTTCCGTCTCGGCGCGAGCATCGGCGTCGTGCCGATCTCGCCGGAGAACGAGGACGTCGCGGCGCTGCTGTCCGCTGCAGACAGTGCGTGCGCGGCGGCGAAGGAGAACGGCCGCAACCGCATCTACAGCTTCCAGGAGAACGACATCGACCTGATGCGGCGCCGGCGCGAGATGCAGTGGGCCGCGCGCATCAACAACGCGCTCGAAGACGGGCGCTTCGAGATCTTCCGCCAGGTCATCCTGCCGCTGCAGGACGCGCAGCAGCACGGCATGCACTACGAGCTGCTGCTGCGCATGCGCGACGAGGCGGGCAAGATCGTCGCGCCCGACCAGTTCATCGTCGCGGCCGAGCGCTACGGTCTCACGCCGAACATCGACCGCTGGATGATCGAGCACGCGCTGCGCTGGCTGGTCTCGGAAGCGGACGAGCGCGAGAAGCTCGAGCTGTGCTCGATCAACCTGTCCGGGCAGAGCCTCGGCGACGACAAGTTCCTGCCGTTCGTCATCGATCATTTCCATCGCAGCGGCATCGACGCCTCGAAGATCTGCTTCGAGATCACCGAGACGGCGGCGATCGCCAGCTTCTCGCAGGCGAACCGCTTCATCCACGCGCTCAAGGAGCTCGGCTGCCGCTTCGCGCTCGATGACTTCGGCACCGGCCTGTCCTCGTTCGGCTATCTCAAGCACTTCCCGGTCGATTTCCTGAAGATCGACGGCAGCTTCGTCAAGGAGATCCTGCACGATCCGATCGACCGCGAGATGGTGCGCTCGATCAACGAGATCGGTCATCTCACCGGCAAGCAGACGATCGCGGAGTTCGCCGAGAACATGGAGATCGTCGAGATGCTGCGCAGCCTGGGCGTCGACTACGCGCAGGGCTACGCGATCGCGACCCCGCAGCGGGTGATGAAGCTGGCAGCGGGTGGATGACGAGTCAGGCTTCAGCCTGACAGGAATCTCATCGACAGGTCGACCGCCCGCAGGTGCTTGGTCAGGCCGCCGACCGAGATGAAGTCGACCCCCGTTTCGGCCACCTGCCGTAATGTCTCCAGCGTCATGTTCCCTGATGCTTCCAGCCCGGTGTGCGCACTCGCGTGCTGCCGCGTGATCCGCACCGCCTCGCGCATCTCGTCGAGCGAGAAGTTGTCGAGCAGGATGCGATCGACGCTCGCGTCGAGCGCTTCACGCAGCTGCGCCAGGGTTTCGACTTCGACCTCCAGCAGCACTTTCGAATCGAGCCGGCGGGCCTCGGCCGCCGCTGCCGCAATCGAGCCGGCCGCGGCGATGTGGTTCTCTTTCACGAGGATCGCATCGAACAGGCCGATGCGGTGATTCGTGCCGCCGCCGCACAGCACCGCATATTTCTGCGCGACGCGCAGGCCGGGAATCGTCTTGCGGGTGTCAAGAATGCGGCACCTGGTGCCGGCGACTGCATCGACATAGCGGCGCGTGACGGTCGCCGTACCCGATAAAGACTGCAGGAAGTTGAGCGCGGACCGTTCGCCGGTGAGCAACGAGCGAGCGGGACCGTCGAGCGTGCACAGCTGCTGAGCGGCGCTGACACGGTCGCCATCGTGCGCCGACCACGACACGCGAACGCGCGCGTCGAGCTGGCGGAACACTTCGTCGAACCACGCCGTGCCGCACAGCACGGCGTCTTCACGAGTAATTACGGTGGCGTGCGCAGTACGCCCGGCGGGAATCAGCTGCGCAGTGAGATCACCCGAGCCCACGTCCTCCTGCAGCGCCGTCGCGACGGTCTGCGAGACATACGCGGGATCGGGTCGGTTCACTGCTCCTCGCTCAGAACGGCAGGCCGACGTTGGCGCCGTGGCCGGCGGCGGCCATGCACATGAGCATCGGAATCGACAGCACGAAGTTGGTGCGCGAGGCGAGGCCTGCGACCTTGCGAGCCTTGGCCTTCTCCTCGTCGGTCGCCTGCACGATGCCGAGGATCTTCTTCTGGTTCGGCCAGATCAGCGCCCACACGTTGAACAGCATGATCGTTCCCAGCCATGCGCCGATGCCGATCACGAGCTGATAGCTGTTGACGGTCTCGCCGCCCATGCCGAGCGCGAACGCGCCCAGGTTGCTGCCGCGCGCCAGATACCAGAAGCCGGTGAGCCAGGTCGCGACGGCGGCCCAGCGGAACCACTTGAGGGCGGTCGGTGCGATGTACTTGCTGATGCCGGCCCCGCCCGGGCCGCCCTTGTCGGCCGCCGCGGCTGCGAGGCCCGGGGTCTGCACGACGTTGAAGTAATAGAGCAGGCCGATCCACATCACACCCGCCAGGATGTGCAGCCAGCGTGCCAGCTGGAACTCGTTGAAGGCCGTCGGCGAGATGGCGAACGTAAGCAGCAGGGCGAGGACGACGCCGGTCGTAATCGCACCTTTGACCGAGTTGAGCGGATTCATGGGACTTGGATCTCCTGATTCTTGTGGCCGCCGGCGCTCACCCCGTGCGCCGGCCGGCGATCGTTGTGCGGTCGAATCGCTTGAACCGCCTGGGAAAAAAAGCGTTTGAAGAATAGGCGAGCGATCCCCATAATTCAACGCCGGTCCCGCCATCATGACGCCCATCCCGGTACCCCAGCCGCGCGTCGCATCTCCCTGCGTCAACGTGTGCACGCTCGATGCAAACAGAACCTGCATCGGCTGCGGACGCACGCTCGACGAGATCGCCAGCTGGTCGCGCCTCTCCGCCGAGGAGCAGCGCGCCGTCTGCGAGCGGGCCGCGCGTCGCAAACAGTCATCATCCGAGGTTTGAAGCCGTGGACGTTATCGAGCGCATCAAGTCACAGCTGTCCGCCAACCCCGTCGTGCTCTACATGAAGGGCACGCCGGACTTCCCCCAGTGCGGGTTTTCGGCCGCCGCGGTGCGTGCCCTGAGCGCGTCCGGCGCGAGCTTCGCGCACGTCAACATCTTCGAGGATCCGGAGCTGCGCGAAGCGCTGAAGCAGTACTCGAACTGGCCGACCTATCCGCAGCTGTACGTGAACGGCGAGCTGATCGGCGGCTCCGACATCATCCTCGAGATGTACAAGAGCGGCGAGCTGCAGAAGCTGGTCAGCCCGGCTGTCTGACGCCGAAGCGATTGCACACTTCGCAGAACAGCTCGGCGGTGCGCTGCGCGTCGTACGCCGCCGAGTGCGCTTCGTTCGAATCCCAGCCGATTCCCGCGGCCTGCAGCGCCTTGCCCAGCACCGTCTGCCCGTAGACCACGCCGCCGAGCGTCGCCGTGTCGAAGCTCGAGAACGGATGGAACGGGTTGCGCTTGATCTGCGTGCGCGCGATTGCCGCATTGAGAAAGTTCAGGTCGAAGTACGCGTTGTGCCCGGTCAGGATTGCGCGGGTGCAGTCGTTGTCCTTCATCGCGCGGCGCACGTCCTTGAACAGCCGCGTCAGCGCTTCCTTCTCGGCGATCGCCGGGCGCAGCGGATGGAACGGGTCGATGCCGGTCACTGCCAGCGACGCCGCTTCGAGCTTGGCGCCCGGGAACGGCTGCACGTGGTAGCGCCAGCTCTCGCCCGGCGCGAGGCGGCCGTCAGGCTGCAGCTCGATCAGGACCGCGGCGATCTCCAGCAGCGCGTCGGTGTTCGGATTGAAGCCGCCGCACTCGACGTCGATCACGACAGGCATGAAACCGCGAAAGCGGTTGCCCAGGGGCTGGCGCTCGCTCACTCACGCCGCTCCTCGACCATGCGCCACGCGACCGGCTCGCCGGCGCGAAACGGCACCAGCTCGTCGCGGTCGAAGGCGTACGTTGCAGGCGGCGTCCACTGCGAGCGCTCGAGCGTGATGTGCTCGCGGTTGCGCGGCAGACCATAAAAGTCCGGACCGCGCTCGCAGGCAAAGGCCTGCAGTCGCTCCAGCGCGCCTGCTTGCTCGAACGCTTCCGCGTACAGCTCGATCGCGGCGTGCGCCGAGAAAATACCCGCGCAGCCGCAAGCCGTTTCCTTGGTGTGCTTCGCGTGCGGTGCGCTGTCCGTTCCGAGGAAGAAGCGCGCGTCGTCGCCGGTAGCCGCTTCGATTAGCGCGCGGCGATCGTGCTCGCGCTTGAGCACCGGCAGGCAATAGTTGTGCGGCCGGATCCCGCCCTGAAAGATGGCGTTGCGGTTCAGGAGCAGATGCTGCGGCGTGACCGTTGCACCGACGCCGCGGCGCGCCGCTTTGACGAACTGCGCCGCTTCACGCGTCGTGACGTGCTCGAACACGACACGCAGGCCGGCAAAGCGCTCGACGACCTTGCTCAGAATGCGATCGATGAAGACGCGCTCGCGATCGAACACGTCGACGTCGCCATCCGTCACTTCGCCATGCACCTGCAGCACGAGCCCGCACGCTTCCATCGCTTCGAGCGCGGGATGGATCTTTTCGATGGCGGTGACGCCCGCATCGGAATGCGTCGTCGCGCCGGCGGGGTAGAGCTTGGCGCCGACGATGAAGCCACTGCCTTGAGCCGCCCGAATCTCCTGCGGCGACGTCGTGTCCGTCAGGTACAGGGTCATCAGCGGCTCGAACTGCGCGCCCGCGGGTAACGCCCGCAGAATACGCTCGCGGTAGGCGGCGGCCATCGCGACGCTCGTCACCGGCGGCTTGAGGTTCGGCATGATGATCGCGCGCGCGAACTGACGCGCGGTGAATGGCAGAACGCTGGCCAGCTGCGCGCCGTCGCGCAGGTGCAGGTGCCAGTCATCCGGCCGGAGTATTCGCAAGCTCGCCATTGCTCAGCAACTCTACCGTGTATCGCACGCCAAAGCCGGTGATATCGGTGGGGACGTGGCCCAGTCCGCCGCTGCGATTGCTGGCGGCGAGATCGATGTGCACCCAGGGCACGTCTGCCGGCACGAAGCGGTTGAGGAATCGCGCGGCGAGAATGTGGTCGCCCTTGCTGTCCGGCGTGCATTGCAGGACGTCCGCGATCTGCGACTCGAGGTCGCTGTCGTAGTCGTCGTCCATCGGGAACGGCCAGACGCGCTCGCCGCTGCGCCGGCCGGCGTCGCGCAGCGCCTCGTGCCACTGCGGTCGATTCGTGAACGCGCCGCTGTAGCGCTCGGTCAGCGCGTTGACGCAGGCGCCCGTGAGGGTCGCGAAGTCGAGCATGAGATCGGGCTGCTCGCGCCCGGCGAGCGCCAGCGTGTCCGCCAGCACCATGCGGCCCTCGGCATCGCTGTGCGCCACCTGGATGGTCACGCCGTTGGCGGCGCGGACCACTTCCTGCGGCCGGAAAGCGCGTGCGCCGATTTCGTTTTCCGTAATGGCAAGCCAGCAATCGATGTCGTACGGCGCACGCAGCTCGCTCAATGCCAGCATGACGCCGACCGCGACGGCGCTGCCCTGCATGTCCGTGTGCATGTCGTACATGCTCTTGTGACTCTTGAGATTGATGCCGCCGGTGTCGAAGCAGATGCCTTTGCCGACCAGCGCAAGCTTTCTCACGTTGCGTCGTTGCGCAGCCCGGTAACGCAGTCGGACGATGCCTGCATCGCGTTGCTTATTCGCGCGCGCGACGGCAAGGAACGCGCCGGCATTGCGGCGCTTCAACGCAGTCTCGTCGAGGAAGTCGAATTGCCAATGCTCGCCGCGCGCCAGCTCACGCAGCGCGCGCCGATAGCTGCCGGAGTCGAGCACGTTGGGCGGCAGCGCGGTGAGCCAGCGTGCGACATGGTTACCCCGATCCACCGCGATCGTGCGTGCCGGATCGAGCGGTACGTCGCCGGCGAGGAGCGTGAACGCGGCGGGCTCGGAGCGCTTGTCGCGCTTCGACTTCATTACCGGCATCGGCGCAGTAGCCGCGAGGGATGCGGCGAGCACTGCTTCCAGGGCCGCGCCCGCTTCGACTCCGAGCCCGTGGGCCGCCGCGAGCAAGACGCTGGCGCGCGCGGGCGCATCGAGTGCCTTCCAGGCGCGCGCTCCGAGCATGAGCCGTTCGAATGGCGCGGCGCCGGCTTTGACGAACGCGATGACGACGGGAATCGCCTCGCTGGTCACGCGTGCGCTGAGCAGTGTTACCGGACCTCGCGCCCTTGCATCCCGATACAGGCGCCGCCAGATAGCTGCTGACGGCAGCTCGTCGAGCGCTTTTTCCGCGCCTTCCCGTGGGCAGACCACGATAGCCGCGTCGTGCTTTTGCAAAGTACGCTCATCGAGCTGGCGCTCGGCGAGAGCGACACGAACGCCCCGCTCTGCGGGAAGCAATTCCACCACACGACGTTCCTTGACCCGGAAATTTCAAACTCCGATCATACGCGGCCCCATCCCGCAGCACACCCGACATGTCCGAAGCCTCTCCGTTTGACGATCTCGATCCGCAAGAAACCAGGGAATGGCTCGAGTCGATGGACTCGGTGCTCAAAGCGCACGGCGCGCAGCGCGCGCACTTTCTGCTCGAGCGGCTGATCGATTTCACGCGCCGCTCCGGCACGTACCTGCCGTTCAAGCCGAACACTGCATACCTCAACACGATCTCGCCGGGCCAGGAGAAGGAATATCCCGGCGACCGCACGATCGAGCGGCGCATCGAGTCGTACATTCGCTGGAACGCGATGGCCATGGTGGTGCAGGCGAACCGCCAGAGCTCCGAGTACGGCGGCCACATCGCGAGCTACGCTTCCGCTGCGACGTTGTACGAAGTGGGCTTCAATCACTTCTGGCGCGCGCCTTCGGAGCAGCATCCCGGCGACATGATCTACATCCAGGGCCACGCCTCGCCCGGCATCTACGCGCGCGCGTATCTGGAAGGTCGCCTCACCGAGAACAACCTGCGGCACTTCCGCAAGGAAGTCGCCAGCCCCGACGGACTGAGCTCGTATCCGCATCCGTGGCTGATGCCGGACTTCTGGCAGTACCCCACCGTTTCGATGGGCCTGGGTCCGATGATGGCGATCTACCAGGCGCGCTTTCAGCGCTACCTCGAGCATCGCGGCGTCGTGCCGGCGTCGGATCGCCGCATCTGGGCGTTCCTCGGCGACGGCGAGATGGACGAGCCGGAGTCGCTGGGCGCGATCACCATGCCGGTGCGCGAGCACCTCGACAACCTGGTGTTCGTCATCAACTGCAACCTGCAGCGTCTCGACGGTCCGGTGCGCGGCAACGGCAAGATCATCCAGGAGCTGGAAGCCGCATTCCTCGGCGCCGGCTGGAACGTCGTCAAGGTCATCTGGGGCTCGCGCTGGGATCCGCTGCTGGCGCGCGACACCAAGGGCCTGCTGCGCCGGGTGATGGAGGAGTGCGTCGACGGCGAGTACCAGAACTTCAAGGCCAAGGGCGGCGCGTACACACGCGAGAACTTCTTCGGCAAGTATCCCGAGCTGAAGGAGATGGTCGCGAACATGTCGGACGACGACATCTGGCGGCTGAACCGCGGCGGCCACGATTACAAGAAGGTGTGGAACGCCTATAACGCGGCGGTCAATCACAAGGGCCAGCCGACGGTCATCCTGGCGAAGACCGTCAAGGGCTTCATGATGGGTCGCTGGGGCGAGAGCCAGAACATCACGCACCAGCAGAAAAAGCTCGACGACGAGGCGCTCAAGGAATTCCGCAACCGCATCTTCATGCAGATCTCGGACGAGGAGATCGCCAACGCGCCGTTCAAGAAGCCGCCGGAAGACAGCGAGGAGATGAGGTACCTGCGCGAGCGGCGCCAGCGGCTCGGCGGTCCGCTGCCGCAGCGGCGCGCCACTGCGCCGTCGCTCGAGACGCCGCCGCTCGAGGCGTTCGACTCGCTGCTGCAGAGCTCCGGCGATCGCGAGTTCTCCACCACGATGGCGCTGGTGCGCATCCTGCAGCTGCTGGTGAAGGACAAGAACATCGGCAAGCACGTCGTGCCGATCGTGCCCGATGAAGCGCGCACCTTCGGCATGGAGGGCATGTTCCGCCAGGTCGGCATCTATTCCTCCATGGGCCAGCTGTACACGCCGCAGGACGCGGACCAGCTGATGTTCTACAAGGAGGACAAGAAGGGACAGATTCTCGAGGAAGGCATCAACGAGGGCGGCGCGCTGTGCTCGTTCATCGCGGCGGGAACCGCCTACGCGAACCACAACGTCAACATGGTGCCGTTCTACATCTACTACTCGATGTTCGGTTTCCAGCGGGTCGGCGATTTCATCTGGGCGGCCGGCGACAGCCAGGCGCGCGGCTTCCTCGTCGGCGGCACCGCCGGGCGCACGACGCTCGCGGGCGAAGGTTTGCAGCACCAGGACGGTCACAGCCAGCTGCTCTCGACCACAGTGCCGAACTGCGTCGCATACGACCCGGCATTCGCGTACGAGCTCGCGGTCGTCATCCAGGACGGGCTGCGCCGCATGTTCGCGGAGCAGGAGGACGTCTTCTTCTATATCACCTGCATGAACGAGAACTACGCGCATCCGGCCATGCCGGAGGGCGCGCAGGCAGGCATCCTCAAGGGCATGTACCTGCTGCACGGCGGCGGGCGCGGCAAGGTGCGCGTCAACCTGCTCGGCTCCGGCACGATCCTGCGCGAGGTGATGACTGCCGCGGAGATTCTCGAGCGCGACTACGGTGTGCCCGCCGACATCTTCAGCGTGCCGAGCTACTCGGAGCTGCGGCGCGAGGCGCTCGACGTCGAGCGTCGCAACCTGCTGCACCCGGATCAGCCGCCGCAGCAGCCGTACGTGCGGCAGTGTCTCGGCGATCGCACCGGGCCGTTCATCGCCGCGAGCGACTACATGAAGATCGTTCCCGACCAGATCCGCCAGTGGGTGCCGGGCCGCTTCCTGGTGCTCGGCACCGACGGCTACGGCCGCAGCGACTCGCGTGCGCAGCTGCGCCGGCACTTCGAAGTCGACGCGCAGCACATCGTGCTCGCTTCGCTGCGCGCGCTTGCCGACGAGGGCAAGCTCGACATGGCGACCGTGAAGTCGTGCATGAAGAAATTCGACATCGATCCCGACCGGCCGAACCCGGTCACCCTGTAGGCTCCCATGGCGCAAGACATCACGGTTCCCGACCTCGGGGATTTCAAGGACGTCGAGGTCATCGACGTGCTGGTGAAAGCCGGCGACTCGGTCGAGGTCGACACGCCGCTCATCACGCTCGAGACCGAGAAGGCGACGATGGACGTGCCCTCGACCGCCGCGGGCGTCGTCAAAGCGGTGGCGATCAAGAAGGGCGACCGTGTCTCGAAGGGGAGCGTGATCGTCCAGGTGGAAGGAGAGGGCGGGGCAGCCCAGAAGCCTGCGCCTGCCGCCAGCGCGCCATCTCGAGCGCCAAAGCCAGCGGCGCCGGCTGCTGCAGAGGCTCCGAAACCTGCAGAGGCGCCGCGGCCGAGCGCCCCCGCGCCGGAGATTGCTCCGTCGCCGCGACAGTCGGCAGCGCCTGCTGCCGTCACCATCAACGAAGCGGGCTTCGCTACCGCGCACGCCAGCCCTTCCGTTCGCAAGTTCGCGCGCGAGCTCGGTGTGGATCTCGGCAGCGTCAAAGGCACAGGCCTGAAAGGACGCATCACGCCGGACGACGTCAAAGGCTGGGTCAAGCAGGCGCTGAAGAGCGGCGTTGCTGCCGGCGGCGGCGCCTTGCCGAAGGTCGCCGAAGTCGACTTCGCGAAGTTCGGCGCCATCGAGGTCAAGCCGCTCGGACGCATCCAGAAGATCTCCGGGCCGCGCCTGCAGGCGAGCTGGCTCAACGTGCCGCACGTCTGGCAGATGGACGAAGCCGACATCACCGATCTGGAGGAGACGCGCAACAAGCTGAAGGGCGAGGCGAGCAAGGCCGGCGTCAAGCTGACGCCGCTGGCGTTCATCCTGCGTGCGTGCGTCAAGGCGCTGCGCGAGTTTCCGCTGGTCAATACTTCGCTCGACGGGTCCGGTCAGAGCCTGGTCTGGAAGAAGTACGTGCACCTCGGCTTCGCGGCGGATACGCCGAACGGCCTGGTCGTGCCGGTGATCCGCGACGCCGACAAGAAGGATGTCTATGAGCTCGCGCGTGAGCTCGCAACGCTGTCCGAGAAGGCGCGCGCCGGCAAGCTGTCGGCGGCCGAGATGCAGGGCGCGAGCTTCACCATATCGAGCCTCGGCGGCATCGGCGGCACTGCGTTCACACCGATCATCAACGCGCCGGAAGTCGCGATCCTCGGCGTCGCGCGCTCCAGCATGCGGCCGGTGTACCAGGACGGGAAGTTCGTGCCACGCCTGATCCTGCCGTTCACGTTGGCGTACGACCACCGCGTGATCGACGGCGCCGCGGGCGTGCGCTTCACGACTTTCCTCGCGCAGAAGCTCGCCGACGTCAAAGGCCTGCTGGAAGCCGTGCCGTGAGCCGCGTCGTCGTTCCCGATCTCGGCGATTTCAAGGACGTCGAAGTCATCGACGTGCTCGTCAAGCCGGGCGATGCGATCCAGCTCGAGACGCCGCTGATCACGCTGGAGACCGAGAAGGCGACGATGGACGTGCCTTCGTCGGAAGCGGGCGTCGTCAAGTCGGTCGCGGTGAAGAAGGGCGATCGCGTGTCCAAGGGCAGCGTGATCGTGGAGGTGGAGGGCGGCAAGTCGGCGGAAGAGCCGCAAGCACGCGCTGAGGCGCCGCAAGCAGCTGCCGAACCGCCGAAGGCGGCAGCAGCTGCGCCGCCGCCAGCAGCTGCCGCGGCACCAGCTGCGGAGCCGGCGCCGAAATCCGCAGCACAGCCTGCTCCTTCATACGACTTCGACGTCGTCGTGCTCGGAGCCGGTCCCGGCGGCTACACCGCCGCGTTTCGCGCTGCCGATCTCGGCATGAAGGTCGCGCTGATCGACCGCTGGCCGCAGCTCGGCGGCGTGTGCCTGAACGTCGGCTGCATTCCTTCCAAGGCGCTGCTGCATGCCGCGAAGGTCATCGAGGATGCGGCAGCGATGAGCAGCGCCGGCCTGGTCTTCGGCAAGCCGCAGATCGACGCCGCCAGGCTGCGCGAATGGAAGAACAAGATCGTCAGCAAGCTCACCGGCGGGCTCGCGACGCTCGCCAAGCAGCGCAAGGTCGAGGTGATTCGCGGCGTCGGCAAGCTCGTCGCGCCGCACGAGATCGAAGTCGCCGGGAACGGCGCGTCGCGGCGGGTGTCGTTCGCCAACTGCATCATCGCCGCCGGCTCGGAATCCGTGCGCTTGCCGAACCTGCCCGACGATCCGCGCATCATCGATTCGACCGGCGCGCTCGAGCTGGATCTGCCGAAGCGCATGCTGGTCGTCGGCGGCGGCATCATCGGCCTGGAAATGGCGACGGTGTACGACGCGCTGGGCGTGAAGGTGAGCGTCGTGGAGCTGACCGACGGCCTGATGCCGGGCTGCGACCGCGACCTGGTGCGGCCGCTCGAGCGCCGCATCGCCAAGCGCTACGAGCGCATCATGATCAAGACCAAGGTCAGCAAGGTCGAAGCGGCCAAGGAGGGGCTGCGCGTGACTTTCGAAGGCGAGCAGGCGTCGGAGCCGCAGCACTACGATCGCGTGCTGATCGCCGTCGGGCGCAGCCCGAACGGGCGCAGCATCGGCGCCGACGCCGCCGGCGTGCTGGTCAATGAGCGCGGCTTCGTGCCGGTGGATCGGCAGATGCGCACCAACGTGCCGCACATCTTCGCCATCGGCGACATCGCCGGTCCGCCGATGCTCGCGCACAAGGCTTCGCACGAAGGCAAGCTCGCGGCGGAAGTCGCGCACGGCGAGAAGCGCGCGTTCGATGCGCGCGTGATTCCGTCGGTGGCGTACACGGACCCGGAAGTCGCGTGGGTCGGGCTCACCGAAACCGACGCCAAGGTGAAGGGCACGGCCTACGAGAAGGCGACGTTCCCCTGGGCTGCGAGCGGCCGCTCGCTATCACTGGGACGTGACGACGGTATGACCAAGCTGCTGTTCGACCCGGCCACGCATCGCGTGATCGGCGGCGGCATGGTCGGGCCGAACGCCGGCGACCTGATCGCGGAAGTCGCGCTGGCCATCGAAATGGGCAGCGATGCCGCCGACCTCGGGCTGACGATTCATCCGCATCCCACGCTGTCCGAGACCATCATGTTCGCGGCCGAGGCGTTCGAGGGCACGCTCACCGACCTGTACGTGCCGAAGAAGAAGTAAAATCCGCGGCCGCAGAGCCAGACAACGGGAGGCTGCCGTGGACCTGAACAAGCTGATCGCGCGCGTCAAAGGGATCCTGCTGACGCCGAAAACCGAATGGCCCGTGATCGCGGCCGAGCCGGCGACCGTCGCCGATCTGTACAAGGGCTACATTCTGTGGCTCGCGGCCATTCCGCCGCTGTTCGCGTTCCTCGTCACGGCGCGCTTTGCTCCGGGCCTCGGGGTGTCGCAGCTGATCGTGAGCTACGTGCTGTCGCTCGCGATGTTCTACGTCGTGGCGCTCATCATCGACGCGCTCGCGCCGAACTTCGGCGGCACCAAGGATCGGGTGCAGGCCCTCAAGACCATCGCGTATGCGTACACGGCTTCGTGCGTCGCGGGAGTCGCCATCATCCTGCCGGTCATCGGCCTGCTGATCATGATTGCGGCCGGCATCTACGGCATCTATCTGCTGTATCTCGGCCTGCCGCACACGATGAAGTGTCCGCCGGACCGGGCCGGCGGCTACACGGCCGTGGTCGTCATCATCACCATCGTGCTGGCGTTCTTCGTCGGCGCGATCGTCGGCGCCGTGACGGGAGTCGGCATGCTGGTGCGCGGCAACGCGCCTTTCAGCGTGTCGCGCGACGACAGCAGCCCCAAAGCCGACAAGGACAGTCCGCTCGGCAAGCTCGAGCAGTGGAGCAAGCAGGTCGAAGACGCGGGCAAGAAGCTCGACGACGCGCAGAAATCCGGCGATCAGCAGGCGCAGGACGAAGCGATGAAGAACGTGCTGAGCGCGGCGGTGAGCGGCGGCGATCAGGTCGAGGCGCTGCAGCCCGACCGGCTGAAGCCGTTCCTGCCCGAATCGCTCGATGGCCTGCCGCGCGCGACTTTCTCCAGTCAGCGCAACAGCGCGATGGGAATGCAGATGACGCAAGCGCGGGCGACCTACACCGGCGAGGACGGACGCTCGTTGAACCTGGAGATCACCGATACCGGAACCGCGAAGGGCCTGCTGGCGCTCGCGGGCTGGGCCGGCATGGAGGGCGAGAACCAGACGGCGACGGGCTACGACAAGACCTATCACGACGGCGCCCGGCTGATCCACGAGCAATGGGATCGCAGCAGCTCGCGCGGCGAATACGGCGTCGTGCTCGGCGACCGCTTCACCGTGAAGATCGAAGGCCAGACCGACAGCATCGACGATCTCAAATCCGCGCTCGCCGATGTCGATCTCGAGGCGCTGGAGGCGCTGAAAGGCGAGGGCGTGAAGCAGAAATGACGTCCGCGACCGCGCGCATGAAGATCGTCGAGGCGCCGCAGCCCGGCGGACCGGAGGCGCTGGTACTCGGCGAGCGTCCCGTGCCGCAACCTGCTGCCGGCGAAGTGCAGATCAGGATCGCGGCGGCCGGCGTGAACCGCGCCGATGTTCTGCAGCGCCGCGGCGTCTATCCGCCGCCGCCCGGTGCGCCGGACTATCCGGGCCTGGAAGTGGCGGGGACGATCGCCGCGCTCGGCGCCGGCGTGAGCGAATTCAACGTGGGCGACGCCGTCTGCGCGTTGCTTCAGGGCGGCGGATATGCCGAGTACTGCTGCGTCGACAGCGGGCAGGTGCTGCCGATTCCAGGCGCGCTCGACATGGTCGCAGCGGCGTCGCTTCCGGAAGCGATGTTCACGGTGTGGAGCAACGTGTTCGTGTTCGCGCGCCTCGGCGAGGGCGAGTCTTTGCTCGTGCATGGCGGATCGAGCGGCATCGGCGTCGCGGCGATCCAGCTCGCGGCCGCTCTCGGTCACGCGGTGTTCGCGACGGCGGGCTCGGACGACAAGTGCCGCTTCTGCGAGAGCCTCGGCGCGCAGCGCGCGATCGACTACAAGACCGAGGACTTCGCCAGCGAGGTTGAGAAGGCAACCGGCGGGCGCGGCGTCGACGTCGTGCTCGACATGGTCGGCGGCAGCTACGTGTCGAAGAACCTGCAGGTGCTCGCCACCGACGGCCGGCTCGTCATGATCGCGGCGCAGGGCGGAGCGAAGGGCGAGCTGGACGTGCGCCGGATCATGCAGCATCGCCTGGTGGTCACGGGCTCGCTGCTGCGGCCGCGCGCGGCGCAGTTCAAGCGCACCATCCGCGATCAGCTGTTGAGCAAGGTGTGGCCGCTGCTCGCAAGCGGCCGCATCCGCCCGGTGGTCGACTCGGTGTTCGCGTTTGGTGACGCGAGCCGGGCGCACGCGCGCATGGAGGAAGGTGCGCACAAGGGCAAGATCATTCTTGCGGTGACCTGACAGATTGCGCTGACGGCAGCGCCGGGGGTTGCTCGATTGCGGGTCGCGGATGCGTCGGTGTCTAATGTCCGCCGATCCGTATTTGTCCTCTTGCCGGGTATTTTTGCCGGAATGTATCAGCGAGCGCGCGCGGCGCTCTGCTAGATGACTTTCCAGGCGCCTCAGCGGGTGTCCCGGTCGTACGGAAGCGGCAGTGTCCGAAAAGGATGCGGATGTGAACCAGCTCGACCTTGCCCAAGCGTTCATCGAGCGCTGCCGACGCGGCGCACCGGCGAGCGAGCTTGCGACGGCATTCGCGAGCACGCTGCAGAAGCTCGGCTTCCGCTTCTTCGCCTGCTGCTCGCACGTCGATCCGCTGCGGCCGCCGCGCGGCGCGGTGGTCCTGCACAACTATCCGCTCGAGTGGATGCGCGCGTTCAGCGAGCTCGACTTCTATTACGTCGATCCGGTCTTTCACCATGCGGGCCGCTCGCTCACGCCGTTCTTCTGGGATGCGGCAGAGTTCCGCGCCGAGCTGACGGCACCCCAGCAGGAAATCATGCAGGAGGCGCGGCGCTTCGGCATCGAGCATGGCTATACCGTGCCGATCCACGTACCGCGCTCGCTGGGTGCGTTTCGCGCTTCGTGCTCGGTCGTGCCGGGTGCCGCAGGTGTCGAGCCGGCGAGCTATCTCGCCGTGCAGCTCATGTCCGGTTACCTGTATGCAGCGCTGAGCCGGGATGTTGAAGCGAAGCCAGGCAACGGCAGTCCGCGCGGGCTCACCCGGCGCGAACGGCAATGCCTGGAGCTCGCGGCCCAAGGCAAGAGCGACTGGGTCGCCGGCCGCATCCTCGGCATCAGCGAGCGCACCGTGCACAACCACATCGAGCATGCCAAGCGGCGCCTCGGCGTGGCGACCCGCGTCCAGGCGATCGTGCATGCGCTGGTCAGCCGCCAGATCTCCTTCGGCGACGTCATCCGTTCCACCGGCGACGCGGACGACGAGGCGCGGCGGGCCGGCCGGCCGTAGCCGCAGCCGCTGCCCTCACAGCGCCGACTGATCCGATCGGCTCAATTCCGCCTCGCGGCGAATTCCGTCAGTCTTGGGCGCACCAGGGAGGAGTAGAGAACGAACCATCATGAACACGCTGGCACACCTCTCCTTGAAGCGACGGATTCCGCTTCAGCCCGGAAGCGAAGGTTCCCGCAAGGGCGCAGAGGACCCCATGACCGAAGGTGCCGTCTACGAGCGCATCAAGACCTGGCTGCTCGCGCAGAGCCTGGTGCCCGGTCAGCTGCTGCAGATCGGCGTGCTGGCCGACGAGCTCGGCGTGAGCACCACGCCGGTGCGCGAAGCGCTCACGCGTCTGGCGGCCGAGCGCATGATCATGTCGGTGCCGAAGCGCGGCTTCTTCGCGCGCACGCCCTCGGAGGACGACATCCTCGGCCTGTATTCGGTCAATCGCACGATTCTCGACGCGGCGGCCGCGCGCTGGCCGCAGTCCGGCGTCGCGCACGCGGCGACCGTGGAGCAGACGCCTGACGTATCCATCCAGGAGCGCAGCGCCGGGCAGCTGGCGCGTCAGACTGGCGAGTTGTTCGTCGAGATCGCGACACGCTCCGGCGTCGGCGAGTTCGCGGAGATCGTGCGCAACATGAACGATCGCCTGCACCACGCCCGGCTGCTCGAGTGCGAGATCGTCGAGAACGTGTTCGTGGAGATGACCAGGCTCGCGGAGCTGGTTGCAGCGCGCGACCGCGGACAGCTGCGGCAGGCACTCGATGTCTATCACGACCGCCGGGTGCGGCTCGCCGCTGCCATCTCCAAGGAATTGCTGCTGCGACCGTTCACCACGGCCGACTGGTAACCCGCGTCCTGCGGTGCGGTGTGCGGCCCATCCCGCACCACCGCCAGGGAGCTGACCCCATCGCCTCGCCCGGTCTAAGTCTGAGGGAGTTCAGAATATTCCGCCCAGCGCAGGCCGTCAGGTAGTGATCGAGCGTCAGAAGCACGAAGAAGAAGGACCCGATCCGGCGGCTGACCCGGCCACTTCGGCGCGCGAGCCGGAAGCCTCCATCACCGAGAGCGACAGCCGTCGTCGCCTGGTCGTCTGGTTCAAGCGCTGGCGCAAGCCCATCCGCCAATGGCTGTCGCATCGGTCGGCGGTGCCCACTGCCGACCTCGACGATCTCGCCCAGGAAGTCTTTCTGCGCCTGCTGCGCTATAGCGACGACGTCGCGATCGACAATCCGCAGGGTTATCTGTTCAGGATCGCCGCGAACGTCGCCAATGAGTGGCAGGAACGGGCGCGGCATCGCAAGCCGCACGACGACAGCTGGCTGGAGGACCTGCAGATCGATTTCAGCGACGAGCCGGAGAACACCATTGCACGCGAGGTGGCCAACAAGCACATGCGGGACGCGGTGAACAGGCTGCCGCGGCGCCAGCGCGAGGTACTGCTGCTGCACGTGAACGAGGGCCTGACCTACAAGCAGATTGCCGCGCGCCAGGGACTGACCTACCGAGTGATCCTGCGCGACCTCACGCGCGCGTACAGCCAGCTGCGCGCGCAGCTGCGCCAGGACGATCTCGGCGACATGGAGAACAGGTGAAGGACATGCCGACCAGGGAGCACGACGAGGTGGCAGCGCAGTCGGTCAGCGATCAGGCCGCCGAGTGGTTCATTCGGCTCAAGGACCGCGACCTCAGCGTGGCGGAACGCCGCAAGTACGTCCGCTGGCTGAAGCAGTCGCCGGGCCACATCGCAGAGTTCATGCGGCTCTGCCAGCTGTACGGACGCGTCAAGCGCGCCAAGGTGCCGGTGCTGCTGCCGGAAGACTTCGAGACGGCCTCCAATGTCATCCCGCTGATGCGCCCCGAGCTGCAACCCGAACCGCAGCCCGAGCCGGAGCCCGAGCCGGAGCCCGAGCTGCAGAGCGCAGCGCAGCCCCGGGTGTTCGACTCGCGCCGGGCGCGATTCACAGCCGTGGCATGCGCCATGGCGCTGGCAGGCTTGATCTTCGCCATCGCCTTTTCGAGCAACACGATCGAGACCCATATCAGCGAGTGGCGCACGGTGCGCCTAGCGGACGGCAGCCTCATCAGCGCCGGGCCGAACACGCTGCTGCAGGTCGACTACAGCAAGGGCTACCGCCGGATCAGCCTGCAGCGCGGCGAAGCGATGTTCGAAGTTTCAAAGGATGCGTCGCGCCCGTTCATCGTCAATGCGGGCGGCGCCGTGGCGCGCGCGGTCGGAACCAAGTTCGGCGTCGACCGGCGCTCGGACCGGGTGCGGGTCACCGTAGCGGAAGGCAAGGTCGCGGTCGTGCCCGGTGCACAGGCCGCAGCACTGGAACAGGCCGTCGACCTGAGCGTGGCGATCGCCCTGGTGCAGGACGAGCGCGTGGACATCCCCTTCGTTGCGCCGGACGTCCCGCTGCATGATCTCCACGTGGAGAAAGTGAATTCGACCAACGCGCTCGCGTGGGCGCGCGGCCAGCTGATCTTCTCGTCGGAAACTCTGGGCGAGGCGGTGCGGGAGTTCAATCGCCGCAATCGCATCCAGATCGAGGTCGACGATCCGGCCATCGCCGGCTGGCACGTCTGCTGCGTGTTCGATGCCGCCGACCCGGAAGCATTCGCCAAGCTCATCGCCACGGACGACGGCATTGCACTGGTGCACGAAGGGCCGAACGTACTGCGGCTGGTGCCGCAGGCGCCCGGGCAACCCGAAGCACCCCCGGGACGCGATCCGCTCTGACGAGCTGCAGGGCTGGAATTGCTGGCCCACCCGGTCCTATGGCATAAGGGACCGCGATCGGCGGGAACACAAAAATGGACCACCGCGACTCGGATCGTCGCGAGAACAGGAAGCGCGAATTGATCAGCCAGGACGCTGCTGAGTGGTTTGCGCGCATGCAGGATCCCCGCGTTTCGCTCGACGACCGGCGCCGCTTCGTGCGCTGGCTCAAGGAGTCGCAGGTCCACGTCGCCGAATACCTCGCTGTCAGCGGCATGCACAAGGGACTGCGTGGCGCGCATCTCAGCGCTGGCTTCGCCGATACGGGTTCCTCGAACATCGTCGAGCTGTTTGCGCACACCGAGGCTATGCCTGCGCGCCGCCCGCTTGCCATCGACTGGCGGATCGCCGCTGCTGTTGCTGCTTGCGTGCTCGCCGTCGTGCTGTTCGTCGCAGTGCGCGCTGCGTGGTACGAGCGTTCGATCGAGACCGGGCCCGGCGAATGGAAAACCGCCAGGCTGGCAGACGGCAGCGAGCTGCAGCTCGGGCCCAATACGCTGCTGCAGGTCAATCTCGACGCAACGCTGCGCTCGATCACGCTGGTGCGCGGCGAGTCGTATTTCAAGGTTGCGAAAGATCCGGGGCGCCCGTTCCTGGTCGAAGCGAACGCGTTCGCTGTGAAAGCCGTCGGCACGCAGTTCGCCGTTGCACGACGCCGCAGCGAGTTGTTCGTCACCGTCGCGGAGGGCTTGGTCCGCGTTGCGCCGAGATCCACGGCGGCGCGCGCAGCAGAAATGCCGCTCGAATCCAGCGTGCCGCTCACGGCCGAGCAGCAGCTGCGCATCACGGGTGCGTGGCCGGTGGCGCCGAACCATATCGATCTGCGCTATGTGCTCGCGTGGCGCGATCGACGGCTGATGTTCCGCACCGGCGACACGCTGGCGACTGCCGTCGAAGAGTTCAACGTTCGCAACCGCATGCAACTGCAGCTCGATCCGCAGATCGCCGCGCTGCCGGTGCGCGGCAGTTTCGATGCGTCGGATCCGCTCGCCTTCGCGCAGACCATCGGCGAGACATCCCCCGTCGCCGTGCAGGCGCTCACGGCCGACACGCTGCTCATCAAGACTCGATGATGCCGCGGCTGTCACACGGTTGAGACGTTCCTCCGGTAGAAAAATATCGCGGAAAATCCAGTCCTTTTGGCTCTGCAGCGCACAGGGCGGTGGATTCGCTGGGAGATTCCGGCAAAATCCCGGCAGCCGGGGCTGACGTATACCGATGCGGCGGTCTACACGAGTGAAAGGTGACGACCGTATGGAACGTTTCGACGAAGGCACTCCGCTGTCGATCAGGGAACGCGCCGCAGAGTGGTTCCTGCGCCTGCACGCACGCGAGCTGAGCGTTGCCGAGCGTTTCGAGTACCTGCAGTGGCTGAAGGCTTCGCCGGCGCACATCGGCGAGACACTGCTGATCTGCAAGCTGTACTCGATCCTCTATCCGATGAAGCAGCAGCTGTTCTTCATGAACGAGGACGACATCTCGAACGTGATCGCGCTGCCTGCCCGCGATGCGGCGGCGTCGCCGGCACGAGCCGGCAGCAGCTGGCACGTGCGTACGATCTCGTTCTCGGTCGTGGTGATTCTCGCGCTCATCGCGGGTGCGCTCGTCAAGCGCACGTGGCTCGATGCGACGATCCAGACGCAAGCGAGCGAGTGGCGCAGCCTGACACTCGCCGACGGCAGTCTCGTGAGCGTCGGCCCGCGCACCGAGTTGCGTGATCGGTTCGGCGAAGAGCAGCGGCTGTTGCGGTTGCCGCACGGCGAAGCGCTGTTCCAGGTTGCGAAGGATACGGCCCGGCCGTTCGTCGTCGATGCAGGGCTCGCGCTGGTGCGCGCAACCGGAACGAGGTTCGGCGTCGAGCACCTCGCGCATACCGTGGTCGTCACGGTGGAAGAGGGCACGGTGCTCGTCACGCAGGGGAACGGCACGGGCAGCCTCGCACTCGCAGCCGGTGAACAGGTGACCGTGGCCGGCCGCTGGCCGCCGGCGATAGTGCGCGTGGACACCGCGCGCGAGCTCGCCTGGTCCAACAGGCGCCTGGTCTTCGACAACGACACCTTGTCGGCGGCCGCTGACGAGTTCAACCGCCGCAACCGCATCCAGATCATGGTCGACCCGCAGCTCGGCTCGCAGCAGGTGCGCGGCTGGTTCGACGCCGACGATCCGCTGTCGTTCGCCGAATCCGTGGCGTTCGCCCGCAAGGGCGTGGTCATGCAGCAAAGTCGCGACCTCATTCGCCTGCAGCCTCGCTAAAATGCCGGGCCGGGAACGCCTCCCGGTCAGCAGCGAGGTGCGATCTTGGTCTCAACCGCCCGGTCCGGAGCGTCCGCCAGCCTGGTCAGCGTGATCGATTCGCACACTTGCGGCGAGCCGACGCGGCTGGTCGTCGCGGGCGGGCCCGACCTCGGCGAGGGACCCCTCGACCAGCGCCTCGATCGCTTCCGCACCCGGTTCGATCACTACCGCTCGGCGATCGTCAATGAGCCGCGCGGCTCGGACGTGGTCGTCGGCGCACTGCTGTGCGCGCCGCATCGCGCCGACTGCCGCTTCGGCGTGATCTTCTTCAACAACGTCGGCTTTCTCGGCATGTGCGGCCACGGCACGATCGGCCTCGTCGCATCGCTGGCGTTCGCCGGGCAGGTGCAGCCGGGCCCGGTGAAGATCGACACGCCGGTCGGGCCGGTGGAAGCGGTCCTGCACCCGGACGGCCAGGTGACCGTTGCCAACGTGGCCAGCTTTCGCAAGCACGCCGGCGTGGCAGTGCAGGTTGCCGGCATAGGAGAGGTTCGCGGCGACATCGCGTGGGGCGGCAACTGGTTCCTCCTGGTCGAGCGGCACGGGCTGCGCATAGACCTGCAGAGCGTCGAGACGCTCACCGACTTCACCTGGCGCGTGCGTCAGGCGCTGAACAGTGCCGGCTACCCGGAGGTGGACCACGTCGAGCTGTTCGTGCCGTCGGCCGCCACCGGCGCGAACAGCCGCAACTTCGTGCTGTGCCCGGGCAAGGCATACGATCGCTCCCCCTGCGGGACGGGCACGAGCGCCAAGCTGGCCTGCCTCGCCGCCGACGGCAAGCTGGCTGAAGATGAAGTCTGGGTGCAGGAGAGCGTCATCGGCAGTGTCTTCAGCGCCCGCTATCGCTGGAGCGATCGCCGCAGCGGCGAGATCGCGCCGTTCATCACCGGCACCGCGCATGTCACGGCCGAAGCCACGTTGCGCCTGGATCCGAACGATCCTTTCCGTTGGGGAATCAGCCCGCGCGCCGACAGCGGCGGCGCATGAAGCATGTCCTGATCTGCGGCGCCGGCGCGGTCGGACTGTGCTGTGCGCTGTTCCTGCGTGAGCGCGGTTATGAGGTCACCGTCGTCGAGCGCGACAGCGCGGACGGCGGCGGGTGCTCCTTCGGCAACGCCGGCATGGTGGTGCCGAGCCATTTCACGCCATTCGCGGCGCCGGGCGTGATCGGTCTCGGGCTGCGCTGGCTGCTCGACAGCGGCAGCCCGTTCTACATCCGTCCACGATTCGACATGGAGCTGGCGGCCTGGCTGCTGCACTTCGCGCGCGCGGCGAATCGTGAGCACGTCGAGCGAGCCGGCCCCGTCTTGCGTGACCTGCTGCTGGCGAGCCGGGAGTTGTACGAGCAGCTGGCCGATCGCAGCGGCAACGGGTTCGCACTGACGAAGCGCGGGCTGTTGGTGCTGTGTCGCACGCGCGCCGGTCTCGAAGCCGAGACGCGCGCAGCACGCCGTGCACGCGAGCTGGACTTGCCCGCGGAGATCGTGTCGTCGGCGCGAGCTGCCGACATCGATCCGGGCATCGACATGGACATCAGCGGCGCCGTGTTCTACCCGCTCGATTGCCACCTCGATCCGCGCCTGCTGATGCGCAACCTCGCGGACCTCGCGACCCGCGCCGGCGTCGCCATTCGCTGGTCGACGCACGTCGAGGGATGGCGGACGCAGGGTGTGCGGATCGCCGCTGCGACGACCGCACAGGGCGAGATCGTTGCCGACGAGTTCGTGCTGGCGGCAGGAGTGTGGTCGGCGGAGCTGGTGCGCGCGCTCGGCTGCAAATTGCCGCTTCAAGCCGGCAAAGGCTACAGCTACACGCTGCCGAACCCGCCGCAGCTGCCCCGGTTGTGCTCGATCTTGAGCGAGGCGCACGTGGCCGTGACGCCGATGGGCTCCGCCCTGCGCATCGGTGGGACCCTGGAGCTCGCGGGGCCCGACCGTTCCATGAGCGAGCGCCGGACGCTGGCGATCGCCGCGGCAGCGGCCCGGTACTTTCCGGCGCTGCGCGCGCAGGACATCGCTCAGGTGCGGCCGTGGGCCGGGCTGCGTCCGTGCTCGCCAGACGGCTTACCGTACATCGGGCGATTTGCGCGATACTCCAATCTCTGCGCGGCCGCCGGGCACGCGATGCTGGGGATCAGCCTGGCACCGATCACCGGCCAGCTGGTGGCCCAGATCGTGGCGGGCGAGCAGCCGCGGATCGCGCTCGAACCGCTCAGCCCGCAGCGCTATTCATGAGAGACAGGCAACGGGGGCCTGCTGATGAACTGGAAGGGTGTGATCCCGGCGATCACGACGAATTTCGACGCGGCTGGCGCCCGCGGCGACACGGCGCGCGCACGAGCTCGGCGGGTGAAAGGGAATTCCGGCACACGCGGTCGAGACCCGCCCCACTGTGAGGCACTAGGCGCAGCGTGACCACTGCTCACATCCTGCTCGCTGTTCTCGGTGC
>DATEJG010000119.1:0-5277 GCA_035278165.1 Steroidobacteraceae bacterium | reverse complement strand
TAGCTACAAGGACTTGGGGTGGAGCGAAAGGTGTCAGGCTGAAGCCTGACCCACAAAGGCGGTTCGAGTGTGGGTCAGGCTTCAGCCTGACTCCTAGCCCATCGGAAACCGTCCGCCGCCGAAGGCTCCCATCAGCCGACGCAGGCCGCCGCCCTTCATGGCCTTCATCATTTTCTGCATTTGCAGGTAGTTCTTCAGCAGGCGGTTGACCTCCGAGACATGCACGCCCGAGCCGGCCGCGATGCGCCGCTTGCGCGACGCGTCGATCGTCTTCGGGTAGCGCCGCTCGCCCGGCGTCATCGAACGGATGACAGCCATCTGGCGCCGGATCTCCTTGTCGTTGGCCTGCGGCGCGGCGGCCGCCTTGCCAGCCAGCTGCGCCGGCAGCTTTTCCATCAGCGCCGACAGGCCGCCCATCTTTTCGACCTGCTGCAGCTGGTCGTGCAAATCCTCGAGGTCGAAGTCCTTGCCCTTCTTGAGCTTGCGGGCGAGCTTCTCGGCCTGCTCGCGATCGACGCTGCGCGTGACGTTCTCGACCAGCGCCAGCACGTCGCCCATGCCGAGAATGCGCGAAGCGACACGATCGGCCTGGAAGACTTCGAGCGCCTCGGTCTTCTCGCCGGTGCCCATGAACAGAATCGGCTGCCCGGTGATCTGGCGCACGGAGAGCGCAGCGCCGCCCCGTGCGTCGCCGTCGGTCTTGGTGAGCACGACGCCGGTAAGCTGGAGCGCAGCGCCGAAGGCGCGCGCGGCGTTGACCGCGTCCTGGCCCGCCATGCTGTCGACGACGAACAGCGTCTCCGTCGGGCTGACAGCGGCGCTGATCTCGCGGATCTCCACCATCATCTCATCGTCGACGTGGAGGCGGCCGGCGGTGTCGACGATGAGCACGTCGAACAAGGAGCGCCGCGCTTCGGCCAGGGCTTCGCGCGCCAGCACCACTGCCTGCTTGCCCGGATCCGACGGATAGAAGCCGATGTCCAGCTGCGTCGCGAGACGCTCCAGCTGCAGGATCGCCGCAGGGCGATATACGTCGGTGCTGGCGAGCAGCACCTTCTTGCGCTCGGTGTCCTTGAGCCACTTCGCCAGCTTCGCCGCGGACGTCGTCTTGCCGGCGCCCTGCAGGCCGGCGAGCAGAATCACCACCGGCGGCTGCGCCCGCAGGTTGAGCGGCCGGACGCCCTCGCCCATCAGTGCGATCAGCTCGTCGTGGATGATGCGCACCAGCGTCTGGCCGGGCGTGAGGCTCTTGTCCAGCTCCTGCCCGACGACCTTGCCGCGCACCGACTCGATGAAGGTCTTGACGACCGGCAGGGCCACGTCGGCTTCGAGCAGCGCCATGCGCACCTGGCGCAGGGTGTCCGCGATGTTCTCGTCGGTCAGGCGCCCGCGGCCACGCAGGTTTTCGACGACGCCCTGCAGGCGCTCGGTAAGTTTGTCGAACATAGAGAAGAAAGAGGCAGTTAGCGGTTGGCGATGAGTGGTTAGTGTAGACCCAGAGCCCCCTCTGCACTAACCGCCAACCGCTGACCGCTAACCGCTTCTCGCCCACTTCAGGTAGCCTGTACCCCTCCTCGGCCATACCGAGTCCCCTTAGTACCACCCGTGCTGTCCGTCGTCGTTCTTGCGTGCTACATGGCCTGCGCTGCGTGGCTCGCGTCCAGCGTCTATCGCGCCGGCGAGCATGCCGCCCACGGCCGGCGCATCGCCGGCCTGGCGCTGGGAGTGATCGCCCTGATCCTGCACGCAGTGCTGCTGTGGCAGGTACTCTTCGACCGTCCCGTTCTCGCCTTCAGCATCGCCGAGACCGCGTCGCTGATCGGCTGGCCGATCGGCCTGATTGCGATCGGCGCTTCGTGGCTGCGGCCGCGCTTCGCCGCGATCGGTGCGGCGCTCACGGTAGTCGCGGGCATCGTCGCCGCCACGACCGTCGAAGGCGGCGCGGGTTACGTGCTCGAGCGCCCGAGCTGGGAGATCGGCGCACATATCGTGTTGTCGACGCTCGCGTACGCGCTGCTCACGATCGCGGTCGCACTGACCATCGCGATGCGTCTGCTCGATCGCCGGCTGCGCAGTCGCAAGCCGCTCGGCTGGCTGACGGCGCTGCCATCGCTCGAAGCGCTCGAAGCCGGCACGTTCCAGGCGCTCGCGGCCGGCTTTGCAATCCTCACGCTGGCGCTGTTCAGCGGCTTCGTGTTCGTGGACAACCTGTTCGCGCAGCACCTGGTCCACAAGACCGTGCTGTCGTGTCTCGCGTGGGTCGTGTTCGCGGTGCTGCTGTTCGGTCGCTGGCGCTTCGGCTGGCGCGGGCGCCGCGCGACCACGTGGGCGCTCAGCGGCTTCGCGCTGCTCGGGCTGGCGTACTTCGGCTCGAAGATCGTGCTCGAGTCCATCCTCGGCCGGCACTGGGGCTAGTGCTCGCAGCTACGGGCCGCGCACTTGCTCACGCTCACTCCAACGGTTCTGCTCCTGGTCGCGCTCGCGATCGCGCTGTGCGGCGCGGCCGCCGGTTTCGCTTTCGGCGCGCGACGGGTCCGCGCGCGCCGTTCGCTGTCGCTGGTCGCGAGCGATCCGGCAACCGCGGCTGACCGCTCGCAGCTCACGGACAAGATGCTCGGGTTGGAGGAGATCCGGGTCGACGACATCATGATCCCGCGCGGCGAGATCGCTTACGTGGACATGAGCGACGACTGGGACACGATTCTCGAGCTGCTGCGCTCGACGCCGCACACGCGCCTGCCGGTCTGCCAGGGCAATCTCGACAACATCGTCGGCATCCTGCACATGAAGAAAGTCGCGCACGCGCTCGCGCGCGGCGACTTCGATCGCGAGCACCTGCTGGAGCTGGCGCGCGAGCGCGAGGCGTACTTCGTGCCCGAGGGCACGACGCTGGACGTGCAGCTGTTGAACTTCAAGCGCGACCGGCGCCGCATCGCACTGGTGGTGGACGAGTACGGCGACATCCAGGGACTGGTCACGCTCGAGGACATCCTCGAGGAGATCGTCGGCGAGTTCACCAGCGCGCCGGCCACTCTGCACAAGGACATCCACCGCGAGGCGGACGGCAGCTACGTCGTCAACGGCGCCATCAACGCGCGCGTGCTGAACCGCACGCTGGGCTGGAACCTGCCGACGGACGGGCCGCGCACGCTCAACGGCCTGATCGTCGAATACCTGGAAACCCTGCCGCAGGCCGGCACGGTGCTGCGCCTGGCCGACCTGACGATCGAGATCCTGCAGACCGTCGACAACAGCGTGAAGACGGCGCGCATCCGGCCCGTACCGGCCGCGGACTTCGAGCAGCGCTCAAAAGGCGCTGCGTAGCGCGTCGGCGAGCCGCTCCACGCCGATCACTTCCAATCCCTCCGGTGCACGACGCGGCTTGTTGGCCGCCGGCACGATCGCGCGCTCGAAACCGTGCTTGGCCGCCTCGCGCAGGCGCTCCTCGCCGTACGGCACCGGACGGATCTCGCCCGCGAGGCCGAGCTCGCCGAAGCAGACGATACGACCCGCGAGCGGCTCGTCGCGCGCGCTCGAGACCGTCGCCAGCACCGCAGGCAGATCGGCGGCCGTCTCCGAAATGCGCACGCCGCCGACGACGTTGACGAAGACGTCGCGCCCCGCGGTCGCCACGCCGCCATGACGGTGCAACACCGCGAGCAGCAACGCGAGCCGGTTCGCTTCCAGTCCCACCGCGACGCGCCGCGGATTCATCCCTTGTGCGTCGTCAGTCAATGCCTGCACTTCGACGAGCATCGGGCGGCTGCCCTCGCGCGCGACCATCACCGCGCTGCCGCTGACCGGTTGCGCATGCTGCGACAGGAAGATCGCCGACGGGTTCTTCACTTCCTTGAGGCCCTGCTCGGTCATCGCGAAGACGCCGACCTCGTTGGCGGCGCCGAAGCGGTTCTTGACCGCGCGCACCAGGCGGAAGCGGCTGCCGGCATCGCTCTCGAAGTACAGCACCGTGTCGACCATGTGCTCGAGGATGCGCGGCCCGGCGATCACACCCTCCTTGGTGACATGGCCGATGATCAGCACCGACACGCCGGTGGACTTCGCGAAGCGCACCAGCGCGGCGGCCGACTCGCGCACCTGCGAGGCCGATCCCGGCGAGGACTCGACCTCGGGCGCGAACATCGTCTGGATGGAATCGATGACCAGCACGCGGGCACCCGCGCCGCGCGCATGCTCGATGATCGTGTCGACCGACGTCTCGGCGAACAGCTGCAGGGTATCGCCCGTCAAGCCGAGACGGCGCGCCCGCAAGCTGACCTGGCGCAGCGATTCCTCGCCGGTCACGTACAGGGTCGGCGTCGCGCGGCTGAGCGCGTCGCCCGCCTGCAGCAGCATCGTTGACTTGCCAATGCCGGGGTCCCCGCCGAGCAGCGTGACCGAGCCCAGCACCAGCCCGCCGCCGAGCACCCGGTCGAGCTCCTCGAGCCCGGTCGGTATCCGCGGCTCGTCCCGGTCGGCGACCTGGGAGAGCCGCTGCGGCTCGGCAGTCGTCGCGGCCAGGGCGCGGCGTTCGGGCTTGCCGCGGGCCGCAACGGCCACGCGGCGCAGCGAATCGCCTGCACCGCACATCGGACACAGGCCCTGCCATTGCAGGCTCTCGTTGCCGCACTGGTCGCAGACGAAGACTTCGCGGGACTTGGCCATCGTTCTCCATTCGGACAAAACAAGGACGTGATCGGCATTCCTGGCGACACAGTAGCGCATGGCGGCGCCGGGCGGGCGCGCTCAGGCGCCAAGGCTGTGACGCTTCCTGCGATTTGCCGGCAGGGCATTCGTCTATACTCGCGCCGGTTTCGTTCGAGGTGCCCGGGTGGCGGCAAAACTGGCGCGATTTTCCTGGCTTCCCGGGGGGCTGGCAGCAGCCTTCGTCATCGTCGTCGGCCGCCTGCTCTCTTCCACGTCCTACGCGCCGGTCGAGCTCAAGCTCTACGACAAGGTGATGGGCGCGACCCCGGCGACTCCCGCCGCGGACGTGGTCGTCGTGGCCATCGACAACGCCAGTCTCGCACGCCTCGGCGAGTGGCCCTGGCCGCGCGACGTGCACGCCGGACTGATCGGCCATCTCACGTCCGCCGGCGCGCGCGTGGTGGCCTTCGACGTTCCTATCGACACTTCACCGCGGACCAGCGAGGCCGAGCGCCTGCGCGCGGCGCTCGCGCTGCTCGAATCCTCCGACCTCGGCGGCTCGGAGCAGGCCCAGCAGCTGCGCCGTCTGCTCGGGGAGTCCACCGCCGGCCGCGATCCCGACGCGCATCTCGC
>DATEJG010000118.1:0-4924 GCA_035278165.1 Steroidobacteraceae bacterium | reverse complement strand
TCAACGGCCGGCTCGACACGCTGCAGGCCGCGGTGCTGCTGGCAAAGCTCGAGGTTTTCAACGACGAGGTCGCGGCCCGTTCGCGCATCGGCGCACGCTACGGCGAGTTGATCGTCGAAGCATTTCGCGATGAGTCCGATCCTGCGCGGCGCGTGACGCCACCGGTCTTGGCGCCGGGTTGCACGAGTGTCTACGCGCAGTACACCATCGAAGTGTCGAATCGCGAGAAGGTCGAGCAGGCGATGAAGGCGCAGGGGATTCCGACGGCCGTGCACTACCCGATGCCGCTGCATCTGCAGCCGGTGTTCGCGGACCTCGGGCTCGGCGTCGGCGCATTTCCGGTGGCAGAGGCGGCGGGGCGGCGCGTGCTCAGCCTGCCGATGCATCCGTACCTGACCGAAGCTCAGCAGGCGCGCGTCGTCCAGGCGCTGCGCGCGGCGGTCTGAGCTCGTCATGCGCCAGGTCGTACTCGACACGGAAACCACTGGACTGGAGCCGGAGCAAGGACATCGCGTCATCGAGATCGGCTGCGTCGAGCTGGTCAACCGTCGCAAGACCGGCCGCAAGTTCCATCGCTACCTGCGCCCGGACCGGTTGATCGACCGCGCGGCGATGCACGTCCATGGCATCACCGACGAGTTCCTGTCGCAGCAGCCGCGCTTCGCCGAGGTCGTCGACGAGCTGCTGGAATTCATCAGCGGCGCGGAGCTGATCATTCACAACGCTGCCTTCGACATCGCGTTCCTCGACGCCGAGCTGCGGCGCCTGCCCGGTCCGGCCCGATGCATGGGCGACCTGTGCACGGTGATCGACACGTTGCCGCTCGCACGGCAGATGCATCCCGGCCAGCGCAACAGCCTCGATGCACTGTGCAAGCGCTACGACGTCGACAACTCGCATCGCGAACTGCACGGCGCGTTGCTCGACGCGCAGATCCTGCTGGACGTCTATCTGGCAATGACCGGCGGCCAGACGGCGCTGGTGCTCGGCGAGGTCACGGAGATTCACGTCAGCGTTGCGCACGAGCCTGCGGCGGCCGCGCGGCCTCGCGGCGTGCTGCGCGTCGTGCGTGCGAGCGACGACGAGTTGCTCGCGCACGAGCGCGTATTGGCTGCAATCGACAAGATCAGCGGCGGCAAGACGGTGTGGAGGAGGGACACGTTCAGCGCCCCGCGCCCGACGATCACTGAAGACCTGCGCAGCGATGCTCTGATGCCGGCTCACGCATAGCGGCTGCCATGTCGCTCGCGCAGGCCTTCGTTCGCAACTTCCTCGGCCACGCGCCCGACTGGTACAAGCTGACGATCGTCGCGTTTCTGGTCGTGAACCCGCTGGTGATGCTCGGCGGCGGCGTCGACGGCCCGGTGATCGCCGCTTGGCTGCTGCTGCTCGAGTTCATCTTCACGCTCGCAATGGCGTTACGTTGCTACCCGTTGCAGCCGGGCGGTCTGCTGGCGATCGAAGCAGTCTTGCTCGGGCTGACGACGCCGGCATCGGTCTACGACGAAACGCTCACAGCGATGCCGGTCATCCTGCTGCTGGTGTTCATGGTCGCCGGCATCTACTTCCTGCGCGAGCTGCTGCTCTTCACGTTCACGAAGATCCTGCTCGGCATCCGCTCGCGCGTGGCTCTGGCGCTTGCGGTGTGCCTGATGTCCGCGCTGCTGTCCGCGTTCCTCGATGCGCTGACGGTCGTCGCCGTGCTGATCACGATCGGCGCCGGCTTCTACCAGGTGTTCCATCGCTTCGCTTCCGGCAAGCACTACGATGCCGAGCACGATGTCGGGTACGACGAGGGCGTGCAGGAGCTGCATCGCTCCGACCTGGATGCGTTCCGCGCGTTTCTGCGCGGCCTGATGATGCACGCCTCGGTCGGCACGGCGCTCGGCGGCGTCATGACGCAAGTGGGTGAGCCGCAGAACCTGCTGATAGCCAAGCAGGCGGACTGGACGTTCGGCGAATTCTTCGCGGCGGTGGCGCCGGTCTCGGTGCCGGTACTGGTCGTCGGGCTGGCGACCTGCGTCACGGTCGAGAAGCTGCGCTGGTTCGGCTACGGCGCGAGCTTGCCGGCCAGCGTGCGGCAGGTGCTCGCGGCATACGATGCCGAGCAGAGCCGCCAGCGCACGTCGCGCGAAGTGGCCGCGCTCATCGTGCAGGCGCTGGCCGCCGTGATCCTGGTGATCGCGCTCGGCTTTCATCTGGCCGAGATCGGCATCATCGGCCTGCTGGTGCTCGTGCTGGCGACCGCGTTCACGGGCGTGACCGAAGAGCAGCGACTCGGCAAGGCGTTCGAGGCGGCGTTGCCGTTCACGGCGCTGCTGGTGGTGTTCTTCGCGATCGTGGCAGTGCTGCACGACCAGCACCTGTTCGAGCCGGTCGTGAGCGCGGTGCTGCAGCTCGAGGGGCGCGCGCAGACCGCGATGTTCTATCTCGCCAACGCGGCGCTCTCCGCCATCAGCGACAACGTGTTCGTCGCGACCATCTACATCACGGAAGTGAAGGCAGCGTTACTCGAAGGCACGATCACCCGCGAGCAGTTCGACGCGCTGGCGGTCGCCATCAATACCGGCACGAACATCCCGAGCGTCGCGACCCCGAACGGCCAGGCCGCGTTCCTGTTCCTGCTGACCTCGGCGCTGGCGCCGCTCATCCGACTTTCGTACGGGCGCATGATGTGGATGGCGCTGCCCTATACCGTCACCCTGACGCTGACTGGCCTTTGGGCCGTTGCGTACCTGCTGTAGAAGCGGCTATCTGGGCGGGTCCGAGTGACCCATGTCTCTGTTTTTGCCACATCTTTGTGGCATTCTTCGCCGCCCAACCCAACTCGAATTCGACTCTCCATGCCTGATTTCAGCCTGCGCAATTGCAAGATCGGGGTCGTCGGACTCGGCTATGTCGGGCTGCCGCTCGCCGTGGAGTTCGGCAAGCACTTCCGCACCGTCGGCTTCGACATCAAGGCCGCGCGCGTGGCCGAGCTGAAAAAGGGGCATGACAGCACGCTCGAAGTCGATGCCGGCGAGCTGCGCGCCGCGAAGCAGCTCAGCTATTCGACCGAGGTGAAGGATCTGAAGACGTGCCAGGTCTTCATCGTCACCGTGCCGACGCCGATCGACGGCTACAAGCGTCCGGACCTGACGCCGATCGTGCGCGCCAGCGAGCTGCTCGGCGGCGTGCTGAAGAAGGGCGACATCGTCGTGTTCGAATCGACGGTGTACCCGGGCTGCACCGAGGAAGTGGCGGTGCCGATCCTCGAGCGGCTGTCGGGCCTGACCTTCAACCGGGACTTCTTCTGCGGCTACAGCCCGGAGCGCATCAACCCGGGCGACAAGACGCACCGCCTGACGACGATCAAGAAGATCACCTCGGGCTCGACGCCCGAGGTCGCCGATTTCGTCGATTCGCTGTACGCGAGCATCGTCAAGGCGGGCACGCACAAGGCATCGAGCATCCGCGTCGCCGAAGCCGCCAAGGTGATCGAGAACACGCAGCGCGACGTCAACATCGCGCTGATCAACGAGCTGTCGCTGATCTTCAACCGCCTCGGCATCGACACCGAGGAAGTGCTGGAGGCGGCCGGCACCAAGTGGAATTTCCTGCCGTTCCGCCCGGGCCTGGTCGGCGGCCACTGCATCGGCGTCGATCCGTACTACCTGACGCACAAGGCGCAGGAGATCGGCTATCACCCGGAGATGATCCTCGCCGGCCGGCGCATCAACGACAACATGGCGATCTACGTCGCCGAGCGCGTCGCGCAGTTGATGATCCGCAAGCGCATCCACGTCAAGGGCTCGCGCATCCTGATGATGGGCCTGACGTTCAAGGAGAACTGTCCGGACGTGCGCAACTCGAAGGTCGCGGACGTCGTGCGCGAGCTCGGCAAGTACGGCGCGAAGGTCGACGTCTACGATCCTTGGGTCGACGCCGCCGAGGCCGAGCACGAGTACGCCATCAAGCCGATCCGCAAGCCGGCCAAGGGCAAGTACGACGCGATCGTGCTGGCCGTCGCGCACAAGGAGTTCCGCGACATGGGGATCGATGCGATCCGTAGCTTTGCGCGCCGACCGTACGTGCTGTACGACATCAAGTACTTGTTTGAAGCCGACGAGGTCGATGGAAGGCTTTAGAAGCGGTTAGCGGTTGGCGGTTGGCGGTTGGTGCGGAGCGCATGCCTTCGCGTGTGCGACCTGACGATCCCGTGCGAGCCTGCTGATCAGGGCGTTGAGCATTCGACCGATCTCAGAGATGTCCTCGAGCAGGCAGTTCGCGGCTGACAAAAGTCCCTGGTTCCGCACGACCATCATCTGCGTTTCGACCTCAGACAATGAGCCGCGCGCGATGTGCAGGTAGTGAACAAATTCGGCTCGCGTGCGGCGCGCAGAGCCTTCCGCGATGTTGCTCGCAATCGAGATTGCGGCTCGCCGCAGCTGCAGACTCAGCCCGAACCTCTCGTCTCTGGGCAGCTGCCGCGTTGCCGCGTAGACTTTGCCGGCGAGCACAATGGACTTCTGCCACACGATCAGGTCTTTGTGGCTGGTAATCATGCGTGGTCTACCGGCTGGATGGGCTCCGCAACGCATGATGCCTTGTATCGCGATGGCCGACGCCGGGTCAGACTGTGACTTTGCTTGGAAATGCTCTGCACCAACTGCCAACCGCCAACCGCTAACCGCTTCCCATGAAATTCCTCGTCACCGGCGCGGCCGGCTTCATCGGCTTTCACGTCGCGCAGTTGCTGCTGGAGCGCGGCGATGAGGTCGTCGGCCTCGACAATCTCAACGACTATTACGATGTCTCACTGAAGGAAGCGCGCCTGGCGCAGCTGCGGCAGCGGCCCAACTTCCGCTTCGTCAAGCTCGACCTTGCCGACCGCGTGGGGATGCAGTCGCTGTTCGCGGCCGAGAAGTTTCAGCGAGTCATTCAC
>DATEJG010000117.1:0-110883 GCA_035278165.1 Steroidobacteraceae bacterium | reverse complement strand
GAGCTTCGATCAGCTCCGCGTTCTCGGCGCGCGAGCCATGCATTTTCCAGTTTCCGGCGATCAGCGGCCGCCGCATCGCACTACCTCGTCAGCAAAATGGGGCCCGCGAAGGGCGCGGAAGCTTAGCGATGCTCCCCGAGTAAAGCAACGGCGCGCAGGTTTCGCAGCGCCCCGCCCTGTCCAGTCTTCTCCCGTCTCCCTGCGTCAAGCCGCTTTCGCTGCCAGGGCTACCGAGGCCGCCAGTTCCTTGGCGATCTCCCGCACCAGTTTGTCGTCGCTGCCTTCGACCATCACGCGGATGACCGGCTCGGTGCCGGACGGACGCAGGACGATGCGGCCGCTGGCGCCGAGCCGGCCCTCGGCGCGGGCCACGGCTTCCTGGATCTGCGGCGACTTCGCCGGGTCGATGCGGTTCGCGACCCGCACGTTCTCCAGCACCTGCGGATACTTCGGCATGGGCGCCGCGAGCTCGGCGAGGCTGCGGCCGCTCTCCTTCATGATCGCCAGCACCTGCAGCGCGCTGATCAGCGCGTCGCCGGTGGTGGTGCGGTCCAGGCACAACAGATGGCCCGAGGTCTCGCCGCCGAGCACGCCGCCGAGCTCCTTGAGCATCTCCAGCACGTAACGATCGCCGACCTTGGCGCGGCGGAACTCGATGCCTTCCTTCTGCAGCGCGTGCTCCAGGCCGAGGTTGCTCATCACAGTGCCGACGACCGGGCCCACCAGCTGTTTCCGCTCCTGGCGCGCGCGCGCAATGATGTACAGCAGCTGGTCGCCGTCGACCAGCCGGCCGAGATGATCGACCATCACCAGCCGATCGCCGTCGCCGTCGAGCGCGATGCCGGCCTGCGCTCGCACGCCCGGCACGGTGAGTTGCAGCAGCTCCGGCGAGGTCGAGCCGCAGTTGAGATTGATGTTGCGGCCGTTGGGCGAGCAGCCGATCGGCACGATCTCGGCGCCGAGGTCGGTCAGGATGCGCGGGCCGACTTTATAGCCCGCGCCATTGGCGCAATCGATCACGACCTTCATGCCGCTCAGGTCCAGGCCAGGCACGGTGGACGTGCAGAATTCCTGGTAGCGCACGCGCGACTTGTCGACGCGCGTCGCGCGCCCGAGCTTGCTCGAGACGCTGGTGACCGGCGGCTCCTCCAGGTGCTGCTCGATGCGCGCCTCGATCTCGTCCGAGAGCTTGGCACCTTGGCGGTCGAAGAACTTGATGCCGTTGTCGTCGTAGAGATTGTGCGAGGCGCTGATGACGACGCCGAAACTGCACTCGAAGCGCTGCGTCATGTACGCGATGCCCGGCGTCGGCAGCGGGCCGATCAGCATCACGTTGACGCCGGCGGCGACGAAGCCGGCTTCGAGCGCGGCCTCGAACATGTAGCCGGACAGCCGCGTGTCCTTGCCGACCAGCACGGTGCCGCCTTCCGGCGCGAGCACGCGCGCCGCGGAGCTCGCCAGGCGCAGCGCGAAATCGACGGTCAGCGGATGCTCGCCGACGTGTCCGCGCACGCCGTCGGTTCCGAAGTATTTACGTGCCATGGTCTCTCCTCGACTGCAACTCTCGCAGCGCCGCCGCGACTTTCACTGCATCCACCGTCGCCGCGACGTCATGCGTCCGCACGATGCTGGCGCCGGCCAGCACAGCGGCCGTGGTCGCGGCAATGCTGCCCGCGAGGCGCTCGTCGACCCCCCGTCCGAGCAGCGAGCCGAACATCGACTTGCGCGACACGCCGACCAGCACCGGCCAGCCCGCCCGGGCCAGCGCCGGCAGGCCGGCCAGCAAGGCGAGATTATGCTCAAGACGTTTGCCGAAACCGATACCCGGGTCGATCACGAGCCGGTCTTTCGCGATGCCGCTCGCTACGCACGCGGCGGCACGCTCGCGCAGGAATTCGCGAACCTCGGCGACGACGTCGCCATAGCGCGGATCGTCCTGCATCGTGCGCGGCTCACCTTGCATGTGCATCAGGACGACCGCGGCGTTGCTGTCGGCCGCCGCTTCGAGCGCGCCAGGCTCGCGCAGTGCGCGAACGTCATTGATCATGCTTGCGCCGGCCCTGACGGCAGCGGCCATCACGGCAGCCTTGCTCGTATCGACCGAGATCGGGACCTTGGTGCGCGCAGCCACGGCTTCGATGACCGGAACGACCCGCCGGATCTCCTCCGCCGCGCTCACCGCCTGCGCGCCCGGCCGCGTCGACTCACCGCCCACGTCGATGAGCCCGGCGCCCGCCTCGATCATCTGCAGGGCGTGATCGACCGCGGCACGCGGGTCCGCGAATCGTCCGCCATCCGAAAATGAATCCGGCGTGACATTGAGCACGCCCATGACGACGGGCTTCGACAGGTCGAGGGTGTGCTGACCGCAACGCAGGAGCATGGACGCGAGGTTCGTGCAACACCGCTCAAAATGCAAAGAGCGGCTCACCTGAGCCGCTCTTCACCAACTGCCCACCGCCAACCGCTTCTTCTCAATGCTGGCTGGCCGGCTTGCCGATCGGGGCTTCCGGCTTGTCGCGGTCGCGCGCTTTGCTGCCGCCCGACGGGCTCGTCGGCGTCTCGTCCCAGTCCGCCGGCGGCTTCGGATCGCGGCCTTCCATGATGTCCTTCAGCTGCGACTCGTCGATGGTCTCGTACTTGATCAGCGCATCGGCCATCTTGTGCAGCTTTTCCAGATGGGTCTCGAGAATGCTCTTGGCGCGCTGGTAGTTCGAGTCGATGAGCCGGCGCACTTCCTCGTCGATGACGTGCGCGGTGACGTCGGAGACCTGCTTGTGCTGCGTGACCGAGCGGCCGAGGAACACCTCGCCCTGGTCCTCGCTGTACGTCAGCGGGCCGAGCTTGTCCGACAGGCCCCACTTCGTGACCATGTTGCGGGCGATCTCGGTCGCACGCTCGATGTCGTTGGACGCGCCGGTCGTCACCGACTCGACGCCGAAGATGATCTCTTCGGCCAGGCGTCCGCCGAACAGCGTCGCAATCTTGCTCTCGAGCCGACGCTTGCTGATGCTGTAGCGGTCGGTCTCGGGCAGGAACATCGTCACGCCGAGCGCGCGGCCGCGCGGAATGATCGTCACCTTATAGACCGGATCGTGCTCGGGCACGGACAGACCGACGATCGCGTGACCTGCCTCGTGATACGCCGTGAGACGCTTCTCCTGCTCGTCCATGACCATCGAGCGCCGCTCGGCGCCCATCATGATCTTGTCCTTGGCGCGCTCGAACTCGTCCATCGTCACCGTGCGGCGATTGGCGCGCGCCGCGAACAACGCAGCTTCGTTGACGAGGTTCGCGAGGTCGGCGCCCGAGAAGCCCGGCGTGCCGCGCGCGATGATCTGCGGCTTCACGTCTTCGGCGAGCGGCAGCTTGCGCATGTGCACCTTGAGGATCTGCTCGCGGCCGCGCACGTCGGGCAGCGGCACGACCACCTGGCGATCGAAGCGGCCCGGGCGCAGCAGCGCCGGATCGAGCACGTCCGGGCGGTTGGTCGCGGCGATGACGATCACGCCCTCGGTGCCCTCGAAGCCGTCCATCTCGACCAGCAGCTGGTTCAGCGTCTGCTCGCGCTCGTCGTGACCGCCGCCGAGGCCGGCGCCGCGATGCCGGCCGACCGCGTCGATCTCATCGATGAAAATGATGCACGGCGCGTGCTTCTTCGCCTGGTCGAACATGTCGCGCACGCGCGAGGCGCCGACGCCGACGAACATCTCGACGAAGTCGGAGCCGGAAATCGTGAAGAACGGCACCTTCGCCTCGCCGGCGATGGCGCGCGCCAGCAGCGTCTTGCCGGTGCCGGGCGAGCCGACCATCAGCACGCCGCGCGGAATCTTGCCGCCGAGGCGCTGGAACTTGCCGGGGTCCTTGAGGAACTCGACGATCTCGACCACTTCCTCCTTGGCCTCGTCGACGCCGGCGACGTCGGCGAACGTGACCTGCACCTGGTCCTCGCCGAGCAGCCTTGCCCGGCTCTTGCCGAACGACATGGCGCCGCGGCCGCCTGCCCCGCCCTGCATCTGGCGCATGAAATACACCCAGACGGCGATCAGCAACAGGATCGGGAACGACGAGATGAACAGCTGCATCAGGAACGACTGCCGCTCGGGGGGCGCGCCGCCGAACTTCACGCCGTTCTCGCGCAGCAGCGAGATCAGGGCGTTGTTGTCGCTCTCGGGGCTGTAGACGATGAACGGCTCGCCGTTGGTGCGCGTGCCCTTGATCACGTCGTTGTGCTTGTTGATCTTGACCTCGGAGATGCCGCCGTCCTTCACCTGGTCGAGGAAGGTCGAGTACTCGATGTCCTGAACTGCCCCGGAGCGCGCGCTGAAATTACTGACGACCGTGGCGACCACCACCGCGATCACGATCCACAGGACGATGTTCTTGGCTAGGTCGTTCAAAGGCGCTTCCTCGGCGGGACGGGGCGGATCGTGCTGCTCGGCGGGTCGTGGGCGGGGTGTCGTCCCGACACTACTACAACCCGGTCCGGCATTGCCATAACCCATTCCCGGCATTCGGAAACAGGTCTCGGTAAGGCGGTCATGGGCATGAAGTGGGGAAGTTCATCCAGAATTAAAGGTACGTGCCAGCAGATAAAGTTCCGGGCTGCGCTGCCGTGAGGCCGGCGGCTTGCGCACTTTCACGGTCCCGAACGCCCCGCGCAGCTGGGCGACGAAGGGCTGGAAATCCCGGCCCTGGAACACCTTCACCAGGAAATCGCCGCCGGGCGCGAGCACCTTGCGCGCGAAGTCGAGCGCCAGCTCGGCCAGGTACATGGAGCGGTCCTGGTCCACGGTGGCGATCCCCGTGGTGTTCGGCGCCATGTCGGACATCACCAGTTGCGGCCGGTCCGGACCCACCAGGCGCAGCAGTTGCTCGAGCACGTCATCGCTGGTGAAGTCGCCCTGGAGGAACTCGACGCCGTTGATGGCATCCATCGGCAGGATGTCGAGCGCGACGATGCGCCCCCGCCCCTGCAGCACTTTCGCGGCGTACTGGCTCCAGCCGCCCGGCGCCGCCCCGAGATCGACCACCGTCATGCCCGGTCGCAGCAGCCGGTCGCTGCGCTGGATGTCCTCGAGCTTGAACAGCGCGCGCGAGCGGTAGCCAGCCTCGCGGGCGCGCTTCACGAACACGTCGCTTTCGTGCTCCTGCAGCCAGCGCTGGCTCGATTTGGTACGTTTAGGCATGCAAGCCAATCCGACTCAGAAAAGCCTGACCGAGAAACAGAAGAAACATCTGCGCGGCCTGGCGCACGCGCGCGATCCCGTGGTGCTGATCGGCCAGAGCGGCCTGTCGCCCGCAGTCATCGCCGAGCTCGCGACCGCCCTGGGCGCTCACGAGCTGGTGAAGGTACGCGCCCGCGTCGGCGACCGCGAGCAGCGCGACGGGATCTTCGCCGAGCTCGCCGCGCAGACCGGCAGCGCGCTGGTTCAACGCATCGGCAACGTCGGCGTCTTCTACCGCCCGAGCAAGGACAAGCCGCGAATCATCCTGCCGGCCGATTGAAGCGCAGCACCAGCAGCAGCGCACCGAGCGCGGCGGCAACGAACAGCAGCGCGGAAATCCCGTGCAGGAGTCCGAAGCGACTCATGTCGTTGGCGGCGCGCGCGCTCGCCATCATCGGCGACAAGACGAGCTCGCTGATCAGCGGCGCAGCGGCAGTCGCGGCGACGAGCCACGTCGGCGCGAGGCGCAGGGCGAGCGGCTTGTGCAGCGCTGCGCACGCGAACAGCAGCAACGCTGCGACTGCGCCCAGCCACGTTTCGATCTCGAACAGCGTTGCAGCGACGCGGCCGGCGGCGTGCCGGTCGTCGAGCACCGCAAATGCGACCGGGGCCGCGATGGCGCACACGGTCCACAGACTGCCGGCCCAGAGAGTGAGCAGTACGGCGGCGAGACGCGTCACACGTACTTCACAGCGACGATCTCGTACGTGCGCGTGCCGTTCGGCGCGACCACGTCGACGACGTCGCCCTGCGATTTGCCGACCAGCGCGCGCGCAATCGGCGAGGACACCGAGATCAGCCCGCTCTTGATGTCGGCTTCCGCGTCGCCGACGATCTGGTAGACGACGCCGTTGCCGTCGTCCTGGTCTTCGAGGTCGATGGTCGCGCCGAACACGACCTTGCCCGTCGCGGGCAGGCGCGTCACGTCGATGATCTCGGAGTTCGACAGGTGCGCCTCGATGTCCTTGATGCGCCCCTCGCAAAAGCTCTGCTGCTCGCGCGCGGCGTGATACTCGGCGTTCTCGCTGAGATCGCCGTGGCTGCGCGCCTCGGCGATCGCCTGGATGATGCGCGGCCGCTCCTCGCTCTTGAGGCGCTTCAGCTCGGTGCGCAGGCGCTCGGCGCCCTTCAACGTGAGAGGTGTCCGTTTCATGCCGCTCCACCCTGAGACAACGCAGGGGCAATTGCGGGGGCCGGCGCCAGCGACAGCGCAGGCAGCGTCGCCGTGTCGGTGGACACGGCATGGTGCAGGTCCTGCAGCCGGTTGACGTCGACTTCGTTCATGTGGGCGATCGCGTCGCAGGTCGCGAGCCCGGCCGCCACAGTCGTGTAGTACGTGACGCGCTTGTGCACGGCCTCGCGGCGGATCGAGCGCGATTCGAAGATCGCCTGCTTGCCTTCGGTGGTGTTGACGATCAGCGAGATCTCGTCGTTCTTGATCATGTCGACGATGTGCGGACGGCCCTCGCGCACCTTGTTGGCGGAGCGGCAGGCAATGCCGGCGTCGCTGATCGCCTTGGCGGTGCCCGACGTTGCCACGATCTCGAAGCCCTGCGCGACCAGGCGCCGCGCGAGCGTCACGGCCGCAGGCTTGTCGCGCTCACGGACGCTGATCAGGCACACGCCGCGCGTCGGCAGCACTACGCCGGACGCCAGCTGCGCCTTGGCATACGCTTCGCCGAACGAGCGGCCCGTGCCCATCACTTCGCCCGTCGACTTCATCTCGGGGCCGAGGATCGGGTCGGCTTCCGGGAACTTCGCGAACGGGAACACGGACTCCTTCACCGCGAAGAACTGCGGCACGCGCTCGACCGTGAGGCCGAGCTCCGGCAGCTTGCTGCCGGTCATCACGCGCGCGGCCATCTTCGCCAGCGGCACGCCGGTCGCCTTGGAGACGAACGGTACCGTGCGCGACGCACGCGGATTCACTTCGAGGATGTAGACGATGCCGTTCTGGATCGCGAACTGGATGTTCATCAGCCCGACGACCTTGAGCGCGCGCGCCAGCTTGCGCGTCTGCTCCTTCAGATCGGCCTGCGTTTCGGCGCTGAGGCTGTTCGGCGGCAGCGAGCAACCCGAGTCGCCGGAATGCACACCCGCCTGCTCGACGTGCTCCATGATGCCGCCGATGTAAACGTCCTCGCCGTCGCAGATCGCGTCGACGTCGACTTCGATCGCCAGGTCGAGGAAGCGGTCGAGCAGCACCGGGCTGTCGTTCGACACCTTGACCGCATCGGTCATGTAGGTCTTCAGGTCGTCTTCGTTGAACACGACTTCCATGGCGCGGCCGCCGAGCACGTACGACGGGCGCACGATGAGCGGGAAGCCGACGGCCTTCGACATCGACAGCGCCTGCTCTTCGGTGCGCGCGGTGCAATTCGGCGGCTGCTTCAGGCCGAGCGTCTGCACCAGCTGCTGGAAGCGCTCGCGATCCTCGGCGATGTCGATCGAGTCCGGCGTCGTGCCGATGATCGGCGCGCCGGCAGCTTCGAGCGCGCGGCACAGCTTCAGCGGCGTCTGGCCGCCGTACTGCACGATCACGCCCTGCGGCTTCTCCTTGTCGATGATCTCCATGACGTCCTCGAACGTCAGCGGCTCGAAGTACAGCCGGTCGGAGGTGTCGTAGTCGGTCGAGACGGTTTCCGGGTTGCAGTTCACCATGATCGTCTCGAACCCGGCCTCGCGCAGCGCCAGCGCGGCGTGCACGCAGCAGTAGTCGAACTCGATGCCCTGGCCGATGCGGTTCGGCCCGCCGCCGAGGATCATGATCTTCTTGCGCTCGGTCGGCGCGGCCTCGTCCTCTTCGTCGTAGGTCGAGTACATGTACGCGGTCGAGGTCGCGAACTCGGCGGCGCAGGTGTCGACGCGCTTGTAGACGGGCCGGATGCCCATCGTGATGCGGCGGCGACGCACGGTGCTCTCGTCGATGCCGAGGAGCGTGGCGAGCCGGCGGTCGGAGAAACCCTTGCGCTTGAGCGCGCGGACGCGGTCGCGCTCGAACGCTTCCAGGCCCTGCGACTGCACCGCCTGCTCCTCGCGGATCAGGTCGGCGATCTGCGCCAGGAACCACGGATCGATGCGCGACAGCGAGTGCACTTCATCGAGCGACAGCCCGGCGCGGAACGCGTCGCCGACGTAGCGGATGCGGTTCGGGCCGGGCATGCGCAGCTCTTCGCGCAGCCGGTGCTGCTCGTCTTCGGCGAGCGGCAGCTTGAGCAGCGGGTCGAGACCGTCGGTGCCGACTTCGAGGCTGCGCAGCGCCTTCTGCAGCGACTCCTGGAAGGTGCGGCCGATCGCCATCGCTTCGCCGACCGACTTCATCTGCGTCGTCAGCCGGTCGTTGGCGCCCGGGAACTTCTCGAACGTGAAGCGCGGAATCTTGGTGACGACGTAATCGATCGTCGGCTCGAACGACGCCGGGGTCGCGCCGCCGGTGATCTCGTTGCGCAGCTCGTCGAGCGTGTAGCCGACAGCGAGCTTGGCCGCGACCTTGGCGATCGGGAAGCCGGTCGCCTTCGAGGCGAGCGCCGAGGAGCGCGACACGCGCGGATTCATCTCGATGATCAGCATGCGCCCGTCGGTCGGGCTCAACGCGAACTGCACGTTCGAGCCGCCGCATTCGACGCCGATCTTGCGCAGCACCGCGATCGAGGCGTCGCGCATGCGCTGGTATTCCTTGTCCGTCAGCGTCTGCGCGGGTGCGACCGTGATCGAGTCGCCGGTGTGCACGCCCATCGGGTCGAGGTTCTCGATCGAGCAGATGATGATGCAGTTGTCGTGGCGGTCGCGCACGACTTCCATCTCGTATTCCTTCCAGCCGAGCACCGATTCTTCGAGCAGCACCTCGCTGGTCGGCGAAGCGTCGAGGCCGCGCTCGACGATCTCCTCGAACTCCTCGCGGTTGTAGGCGATGCCGCCGCCCGAGCCGCCGAGCGTGAACGACGGACGGATCACCGTCGGGAAGCCGATCTCGGCCTGCACCGCCAGCGCCTCTTCCATGCTGTGCGCGATGCGCGAGCGCGGCGATTCCAGCCCGATCTCGCGCATGGCATTGCGGAAGCGCTCGCGATCCTCCGCCATGTCGATCGCTTCGCGCGAGGCGGCGATCAGCTCCACGCCGTATTTCTCCAGCACACCTTCGCGCACCAGGTCGAGCGCGCAGTTGAGCGCCGTCTGCCCGCCCATCGTCGGCAGCAGCGCGTTCGGCCGCTCCTTCTCGATGATGCGCTCCACCGTGCGCCAGTTGACCGGCTCGATGTAGATCGCGTCGGCGGTCTCCGGGTCGGTCATGATCGTCGCCGGATTCGAATTCACCAGGATGACGCGGTAGCCCTCCTCCTTGAGCGCCTTGCACGCCTGCGCGCCGGAGTAGTCGAACTCGCACGCCTGCCCGATGACGATCGGGCCGGCGCCGATGATCAGCACGCTCTGGATGTCGGTTCTCTTAGGCAATCACGTCTCCACTCGCAGGCTCAACCCTCGGCAACTTTCTTCCCCGCTTCGCGCGCCGCGCTCTGCGCGTTGAGGCGGTCGTGAATCATCGCGACGAACCGTCCGAAGGCCGAGCGCACCTCGCGCGGGCCCGGGCTCGCCTCGGGATGTCCCTGGAAGCTGAAGGCCGGCCGGTCGGTGCGCTCGATGCCCTGCAGCGAGCCGTCGAACAGCGACTTGTGCGTCACCTTCACGTTCGCCCCGAGCGTGGTCTCGTCGACGGCGAAGCCGTGGTTCTGCGACGAGATCAGCACGCGGCCGCTCGCGATGTCGAGCACCGGGTGATTCGCGCCGTGGTGGCCGAACTTCATCTTCACGGTCCTGGCGTCGCTCGCCAGGCCGAGCAGCTGGTGGCCGAGGCAGATGCCGAAGATCGGGATGTCGGTTTCCAGCAGCTTCTTGATCGCCTCGATGGCGTAGGTGCACGGCTCCGGATCGCCCGGGCCGTTCGACAGGAAGATGCCTTCGGGACCGAGCGCCAGCACCTGCTCCGCCGGGGTCTGTGCCGGCACGACCGTGACCCGGCAACCGTGATCGGCGAGGCAGCGCAGGATGTTGCGCTTGATGCCGTAGTCGTAGGCGACGACGTGCAGGCGCTGGCCGGGCCGCGCCTTCGGGCCGCTCTCGAGCTGCCAGTTCGTGCCCTCGTTCCACTGATAGACCCGCTTGGTCGACACGACTTTCGCCAGGTCCATGCCCTTCAGGCCGGGGAACTTGCGCGCAGCGTGCACTGCAGCTTCCGGCTTGGCTTTCTCGCCGGTCATGATGCAGCCGGCGAGCGCGCCCTTCTCGCGCAGGATGCGCGTGAGCTTGCGCGTGTCGATGTTCGCGATCGCCACCACCTTGCCCCGCTGCAGGAAGCTTTCCAGCGATTCGGCGGCGCGCCAGTTCGAGTAGACCGGCGGCACGTCGCGCACGATGAGGCCGGCGGCGTACACGGCGCCCGCTTCGAGATCCTCGGGATTGGTGCCGGTGTTGCCGATGTGCGGATAGGTCAGCGTGACGAGCTGGCGGCAGTAGGAGGGGTCCGTGAGGATTTCCTGGTAGCCCGTCATGGCGGTGTTGAACACCACCTCGCCGGTGGTATTGCCTTTCGCCCCGATGGAACGGCCGTGAAAGACAGTGCCGTCTTCGAGTGCGAGTACAGCGGTGTCTGCCTGGGTCACTTCATGGCTCCGTCGTCGGTCGTTTCAGGCGCGCATGCAGACGGCGAGATTGGCTCTTCAGGCCGATCCCGCCGACAAAAATTTCGCCGCGTGCTGAGGGACGGGAGTCTACAGATCGAACGCAGCGATGACCAGTGATGTCGGGCCGAAGCCCGACCTACTCAAGGCCCAGCACGTCCTGCATCGAGTACAGCCCCGGCGGACGGCCGACGAGCCAGCGCGCGGCCTGCACGGCGCCGCGCGCAAATGCCAGGCGATCGCTCGCGCGATGCGTCAGCTCGATCCGCTCGCCGCTGCCGGCGAACGTCACCGTGTGATCCCCGACCACGTCGCCGCCGCGGAACACCGAAAAGCCGATCGCTCCGCGCCGTCGCGGTTCGCCGGCGCCATGTCGCGCGTATTCCGCCAGCTCGGTGAGCGGCGCGCCGCGGCCGGCTGCGGCGGCTGCACCGAGCGCAAGCGCGGTGCCGGACGGCGCGTCCTTCTTGTTGCGATGGTGCGCTTCGAAGATCTCGATGTCGTAGCCGGCGTCGAGCTTTCCTGCAGTCAACTCAACGAGCTTGAGCAACAGGTTCACGCCGAGACTCATGTTCGGTGCGAGGACGATGCCGATCTGCCGCGCGGCAACGGCGATTTGCGAGCGCTGCGCTTCGTCATGACCAGTCGTACCGATGACGATCGGACAGCGCGCAGCGACACAGGCCGCGAGGTTGGCGAGAGTCGCATCCGGCAGGGCAAATTCTATGGCGACGTCTGCGCCGCGCAGCGCAGCGGCCGGGTCGCCGGACGAGCCCGTCGTGCCTTTCACCGCCAGCCCGGGTGACTCCGCCACAGCGGCGATTACAGCGCGGCCCATTCGTCCGGTGGCGCCGAAAATCGCCAGCTGCAGGTCGGGCGCGCCCATCAGCTGCGGATGGTTTCGAAGAAGCGCTTGACGCCGTCGAGCCAGGAGTGCTGCCGCGGACTGTGATTGCGCGTGCTGCCGCGCATCGACTCGTCCAGCTTGCGCAGCAGCGACTTCTGCTCGTCGGTGAGGTTCACGGGCGTCTCCACCACGACCCGGCAGAACAGGTCGCCGGTCGCACCGCCCCGCACGGGCCGCACACCCTTCTCGCGCAGCCGGAACACGCGCCCCGACTGGGTCTCGCCGGGGACCTTGAGCTCGACGCTGCCGCCGAGCGTCGGGACGTCCACGGTTCCACCGAGCGTCGCGGTCACGAAGCTCACCGGCACCTCGCAGGAGAGATGACTGCCGTCGCGCTCGAAGATGGCGTGCTCGCGCACGCGGATCTCGACGTACAGGTCGCCCGGCGGGCCGCCGTTGCGCCCGGCTTCGCCTTCGCCGGCCATGCGGATGCGATCGCCGTTGTCGACGCCGGCGGGCACCTTCACGGCGAGGTCTTTTTTCTTGCGCGTACGCCCCTGGCCGAGGCAGCTGTCGCACGGCTCGGTGATGACCTGGCCACGGCCCTTGCACCGCGGGCACGTCTGCTGCACGGCGAAGATTCCCTGCTGCATGCGAACCTGGCCGGAGCCGTGGCAGGTCTCGCAGGTCACCACCTTGGAGCGCGGCGCGGCGCCGCTGCCGCTGCACGCTTCGCACTCGCCGAGCGTCGTGAACTCCACCGAGGTCTCGTGGCCGAACACGGCTTGCTCGAGATCGAGCTCGAGGTCGTAGCGCAGGTCCGCGCCCCGGTAGACCTGCCGCCCGCCGCGGCGGCCGCCGCCGAAGATGTCGCCGAACACGTCGCCGAAGATGTCGCTGAAGGCGTCGGCCGCGCTGAAGCCTGCGCCGCCGCCGCGCGCGGCCAGGCCCTCATGCCCGTGCTGATCGTAGATCGCGCGCTTCTGCGCGTCGCTCAGCACCTCGTAGGCCTCCTTGCACTCCTTGAACTTCTCTTCCGCCTCGTGATCGTGCGGATTGCGGTCGGGGTGATACTTCATCGCCAGGCGGCGATACGATTTCTTGATCTCGACCTCGGTCGCAGTGCGCGCGACGTCGAGCACCTTGTAGTAATCCCGCTTGGCCATTTTGTTCGTGTCTGTGGGTCAGGCTTCAGCCTGACTCCCCATGGTCCGGATAAATCCGGACCCACAGGAGGTCGCCCTCGTGTGGGTCCGTGCGGGCAAGCTTAGCCCTTCTTTCTGTCCTTAACCTCTTCGAATTCGGCATCGACCACATCGTCCTTGCCGGCGCCGGCGCTCGCGCCGCCGCCCGCAGCACCACCGTCGCCGCCCGTGGCACCGCCGCCCTCGCCTGCCGGCCCCGTCTGCGCATAGGCCTGCTGGGCAATCGCCGCGGACGCCTGGGCCAGCGCATTCGCCTTGGTCTCGATGACGCTCTTGTCGTCATCGCTCAGCACGCGCTTGAGGTCCGCCATCGCCGACTCGACGTTGGCGCGGTCGGACGGCGACACCTTCTCGCCGAGGTCCTTCAGCGCCTTCTCGGTCTGGTGCAGCAGCGCGTCCGCCTTGTTGCGCGCCTCGACCAGCTCGCGGAACTTGCGATCTTCCTCGGCGTGCGACTCGGCGTCCTTCACCATCCGCTTGATCTCGTCCTCGTTCAGGCCGCTCGAGGCCTTGATGACGATCTTCTGCTCCTTGCCGGTGGCCTTGTCCTTCGCCGACACGTTGAGGATGCCGTTGGCGTCGATGTCGAACGTGACCTCGATCTGCGGCATGCCGCGCGGCGCGGGCGGGATGCCCTCCAGGTTGAACTGGCCGAGCGACTTGTTGTCGCCCGCGCGCTGACGCTCACCCTGCAGGACGTGGATCGTGACCGCGCCCTGGTTGTCGTCCGCGGTCGAGAACGTCTGCTGCGCCTTGGTCGGGATCGTGGTGTTCTTCTCGATCAGCTTGGTCATCACGCCGCCGAGCGTCTCGATGCCGAGCGACAGCGGCGTGACGTCGAGCAGCAGCACGTCCTTTACTTCGCCGGACAGCACGCCGCCCTGGATGGCAGCGCCGACGGCGACCGCCTCGTCCGGGTTGACGTCCTTGCGCGGCTCCTTGCCGAAGAAGTCCTTCACCGCCTTCTGCACCAGCGGCATGCGGGTCTGGCCGCCGACCAGGATCACCTCGGAGATGTCCTTGGTCGACACGCCCGCGTCCTTGAACGCGATGCGGCACGGCTCGATCGTCCTCTGCACCAGGTCCTCGACCAGCGACTCGAGCTTCGAGCGGGTGAGCTTGATGTTCAGGTGCTTCGGGCCGGAGGCGTCCGCCGTGATGTACGGCAGGTTGATGTCGGTCTGCTGGCTCGAGGACAGCTCGATCTTGGCCTTCTCGGCCGCTTCCTTCAGGCGCTGCATGGCGAGCGGATCGCGCCGCACGTCGACGCCGCTCTCCTTCTTGAACTCCTCGCCGAGGTAGTCGATGACGCGCTTGTCGAAGTCCTCGCCGCCGAGGAACGTGTCGCCGTTGGTCGCCAGCACTTCGAACTGGCGCTCGCCGTCGACGTCCGCGACTTCGATGATGGAGATGTCGAACGTGCCGCCGCCCAGGTCGTACACCGCGATCTTGCGGTCACCGCCCTGCTTGTCGAGCCCGTAGGCGAGCGCGGCCGCGGTCGGCTCGTTGATGATGCGCTTGACGTTGAGACCCGCGATGCGGCCGGCGTCCTTGGTCGCCTGGCGCTGCGAGTCGTTGAAATAGGCCGGCACGGTGATGACGGCTTCGCTCACCGTCTCGCCGAGAAAGTCCTCGGCGGTCTTTTTCATCTTCATCAGGACGCGCGCCGAGATTTCCGGCGGCGCCATCTTCTTGCCGTTCACCTCGATCCAGGCGTCGCCGTTGTCCGCCTTGACGATCTTGTACGGCACCATGCCGACGTCCTTCTGCACCACGTCGTCCTGGAACTTGCGGCCGATCAGCCGCTTCACCGCGAACAGCGTGTTGTGCGGATTGGTGACGGCCTGGCGCTTGGCGGACTGGCCGACCAGCACCTCGTCGTCCTTGGTGAACGCGACGATCGACGGCGTGGTGCGGTCGCCCTCGCTGTTCTCGATCACGCGCGGCTTGCCGCCTTCCATGATCGCGACGCACGAGTTGGTCGTGCCGAGATCGATGCCGATGACTTTGCTCATTGCGAGACGCTCCTGGAACCCTGACTTAAAAATGAGAATCGATTGACCGGCTAGATGCGGATGCGACTTACGCTTTCAAGAGCGGGCAGGCGCGGCGCCGATGATTCGATCCTGTCTGCGATGTGTCGCCTAAAACCATGAATGTCATGGCTCTTTGGCGACGATTACGCGGGCCGGCCGCAGCAGCCGGCCGTTGAGCTGATAGCCCTTCTGCACGACCTGGGTGATGGAGTTCGGCACGTGCTGCGCCGACGGCTGCATCACCATCGCCTCGTGCAGCTGCGGGTCGAACTGCTCGCCCTGCGGCGTGATCTCGGTGATGCCGGCCTTTTCCAGGGCTTTGCTCAGCAGCTGCAGCGTCGCTTGCGTGCCCTCGCGCAGCGCCTCGGCCGAGCCGGCGCTCGCGAGGCCCAGCTCCAGGCTGTCCTTCACGCCGATCAGGTCGTTGGCGATGCGCTCCAGCGAGAACTTGTGCGCCTGCTCGACATCGCGGGTGGCGCGCTTGCGCACGTTCTCCAACTCGGCCAGCGCGCGCATGTACAGGTCGCGGCTCTCCAGGGCCCGGCTTTCGGCCGCGGCAAGCGCGGCTTGCAGCGCGCCGACGTCGGCGGCTTCGTCCTCTGCCCCGGGCGGCGCCGTACGGCCCGCGCCAGCGGCCTGGCGGTCATGCTCGTTTGGATCCATTCGATCCCTCTCCAGTTGAAAACCATGCTCGTACGCCGGCCTCGCGCCGGGCAACGAACGATTCGTTCGGGAATTGCGGCTCAGGCCCGCGAATTCAAGGCGGAGCCCAGGAGCTTGGCGGTGATGTCGACGATCGGGATCACGCGCTCGTAGGCCATGCGCGTCGGGCCGATGACCCCGAGCACGCCGACGACTTCCTGGTCCAGGGAATACGGCGCCGTCACGACGCTGCAGTCGTCGAGGATCGTGTAGCCCGATTCCTGACCGATGAAGATCTGCACGCCATCGGCCCGCAGGCTCTGGTCGAGCAGGTGCAGGATGTCGCGCTGCTGGGTGAAGGCATCGAACAGCCGGCGCAGCTTCTCCACGTTCGACAGCTCGGCGAAGCTCATCAGGTTGGTCTCGCCGGCGATCACGTATTCCATGCGCGCCGCGCCCGGCGGCACGTTGACCACCTGCTGGGCGAGGTGGATTGCGTCGAGCATCATCTCGTTGAGGTGCTCGCGCGTTTCCTTGAGCTGCGCCAGCAGATGCTCGCGCACCGCGCTCAGCTCCTTGCCGCGGAATTCCTGGTTCAGATAGTTCGAGGCGCGCCGCAGCTCGTCGGCGCCGTAGTAGCGCTCCAGCTGCAGGATGCGGTTCTGCACCTCGCGGCCGTTCACCACCAGGATCGCGAGCACGCGATTGTCGGAGAGCGGCACGAACTCGATCTGGCTGAGCGCGGCGTGGCTCTGGCGCGGCAGCGTCACGACGCCGGCCATGCGCGTCACGCTCGACAGCATCTGCGATGCCGCTGCGACCAGCGCCTTGGGATCGTCGACCAGCTCGCCGAGGCGGCGGCGGATCGCCGCGACCTGATCGTTCTCGACCGGCTGGTACTTGAGCAGCGTGTCGACGAAGAAGCGGTAGCCCTTGTCGGTGGGCACGCGGCCCGCGGAGGTGTGCGGCGAATGGACGAAGCCGAGCTCTTCCAGGTCCGCCATCACGTTGCGGATCGTCGCGGCGCTGAGGCTCATGCCGACGTCGCGGGACAACGTGCGTGAGCCGACCGGCTGGCCGTCGCGAATGTAATGTTCCACCAGCAGTTTCAGCAGCTGCTGGGCGCGGTCGTTGAGTGCTTCGTCGGTCGTCTGCGAGGACATCGGCGTAACGCGGGTTCAACCCCATGTCGTGCGGCGCATTTTGCAAGTTTCTCCATTTTTTCTCCACTACGCGACATGACGACATGCTAAAAGACGCAACCATGCCGGCAGCTGCTCCATCGTTTGCGAACGTCGCCCTCGTCGGCAACGACCGCGACGCGCGCGTCGTCGAATCGATGCAGATCCTGGCGGTGCACCTGCACGCCCGCGGCCGCAAGATCGTCGCGGAGAGCGACAGCACCGTCGACTTCGGCGCGACGCGCGTCGAGCGCAAGCCGTCGGCGCTGCTGGCGCAGCAAGCGCAACTCGTCGTCGCGATCGGCGGCGACGGCACGATGCTCCATGCCGCGCGGCTCGCGGCGCCGCACGGCGTGCCAGTGCTCGGCGTGAATCGCGGCCGGCTGGGCTTTCTCGCCGACATCGGCCCGCAGGACGTGCGCGACCGCCTCGACGAAATTCTCGCCGGCCGCTTCGTCCAGGATCGCCGCGCCATGCTCAGCGCAACGCTCAGCTCCTCGCGCGGCGCGCTCAGCGGCCAGGCGCTCAATGACGTGGTGCTGCAGAAGTGGCAGACCGGCCGCACGCTCGATTTCGAAACCTGGATCGACGGCCGCTACGTGAACACGCACCGCGCCGACGGCCTCGTCGTCGCGACGGCAACCGGCTCGACGGCTTACGCGCTGAGCTGCGGCGGCCCGATCGTGTACCCGGAGCTGGATGCGCTGGTGCTCGCGCCGATCTGCCCGCATACGCTGTCCGACCGGCCGATCGTGATCCGCGGCTCCGCGCAGGTGGAGATCCGTCTGCTGGAGCGTCCCGAGACGCAGGCACAGGTCATCTGCGACGGCGTGGCGCTGGGCGAGCTCGCATTGGACGAGAAGCTGCTGATCGGCCCCGCCAGCGACAGCGTGATGCTGCTGCACCCGCAGGATCACGACTACTTCCGCATCCTGCGCTCCAAGCTGCGCTGGGGCCGCGGCGATCGCGTGCCGCCGACGCAAGCGCAGGACTGACTGGCGCCGTGCTGCTGCACATCCAGATCCGCGACTTCGCGATCATCGACGCCGCCGAGCTGGAGCTCGCCTCGGGCCTCACGGTGCTGACCGGCGAGACCGGCGCCGGCAAGTCGATTCTCGTCGACGCCCTGCTGCTCGCGGCCGGCGGCCGCGCCGGCGCGGAAGTCGTGCGCCACGGCAGCGAGCGCGCGGAAGTGTCCGCCACGTTCACGATCGCGAACAATCCCGCAGCGCGCGCGTGGCTCGCCGAGCAATCGATCGAGCACGAGGACGAATCGGTCGTGCTGCGGCGAATCGTCGGGGCGGACGGTCGCTCGCGCGCATACGTGAACGGCCAGACGATGCCGGTGCAGGCATTGCGCCAGCTCGGCGAGACGCTCGTCGACATCCACGGCCAGATGGAATACCAGTCGCTGATGCGCCGAGCCGCGCAGCGTGAGCTGCTCGACCAAAGCGGCGACTATCGCGAGCTGCTGACGGCAGTCGCCGAGCAGCATCGTGCGTGGTCCAAGCTGCGCGAGGAGCGCGATCATGCTGCCGCGTCTGCACAGGATCGCGAAGCGCGGCTCGAATTGCTGCGCTATCACCTCGGCGAGCTGCAGGCCCTCGACGTCAAGCCCGGCGAAATAGAGGAGCTGACTGGCGAGCGGCAGCGCCTCTCGCAGCACGGACGGCTCGCTGCCGGCGCGCGCGAGATCCTGCAGCTGCTGCGCGAAGCGGAAGACATGAATGCCGAGCACGCCGTGTCGCGAGCCCTGACGGTCTCGCGCTCGCTGGCGGAGCTCGATCCGCGCTTCGGCGCGATCGCCAAGGCGGTCGACGAAAGCCTGATTGCATTACGTGAAGGCATCGAGTCGGCCGAGCGCTACGAGGCGGATCTCGAAGCCGATCCGCAGCGCCAGGAGTGGGTGGAGCAGCGCCTGGCAGCGATCGAGTCGATCGCGCGCAAGCACCGCATCGAGCCCGTCGCACTCGCGGCCCTGCAAACGGCTTGCGCCGCCGAGCTGCAGCAGCTCGATACGCTGGAAGCATCTCTGGAGCAGATCGAGACGCAGCTCGCGCAACTGCAGAACCAGTTCCGCGCCGCGTGCGTCGAGTTGACGGCGGCACGCGCAGCAACTTCGCGAAAGCTGTCGCAACGAATCACCGAGCTGATGCAGACGCTGGGCATGCCCGGTGGCGTCTTCGACATCACTGTGCGTGCACTGGATGGCGACGCTGCCAGTGCGCATGGTGCGGACGAGATCGAATTCCTGGTGAGCGCAAATCCGGGCCAGCCGCCGCGAGCGCTGGCGAAGGTCGCTTCGGGCGGCGAGCTGTCGCGCATCAGTCTCGCGATCCAGGTGGCCGCGGCGCAATCGGATGCATTGCCGTGCCTCGTATTCGACGAAGTCGATGCGGGCGTCGGCGGCGGTGTCGCGGAGATCGTAGGGCGTCAGCTGCGCACGCTCGGCGGCCGAGCACAGGTGCTGTGCGTCACGCACCTGCCGCAGGTTGCGAGCCAAGCGCACGCGCACGTGCGCGTGACGAAGTTGACGGACGGGAGGACCACACGCACGGTGCTGACGGTGCTCGGCGCGGATGAACGTGTCGAGGAGATCGCGCGCATGCTCGGCGGCGTGAACGTCACGGAGAAAGCGCGCGAGCACGCGGCGGAGATGCTGCGGTCGGGAGCGAGCCAGAGCCGGGGTAAAGCCCGGCCCGCAAGGAAGAGTCAGGCCAAAGCCTGACCCACAGGGGTCGCTACTTCTTGCCCTCGCGCGACGGGCAGTTCACGCGCTTGCAGCGGCCGTACAGGATCATCGAGTGATCCTTGATCTCGAACTGCAGCTTGGCGGCGACGCTGCGCTGGCGGTCCTCGATCCCCGTATCCATGAACTCTTCGACCTTGCCGCAGTCAAGACAGACGATGTGGTCGTGGTGCTCGCCCAGGTTGAGCTCGAACACCGCCGTCGTGCCCTCGAAATGATGGCGCGTCACCAGCCCGGCCGCCTCGAACTGCGTCAATACCCGGTAGACGGTCGCCAGCCCGATGTCCTCGTGAGATTCGAGCAGATGCTTGTAGATGTCCTCCGCGCTCATGTGGCGCGGCGTCGCGGTGCCGAGGATTTCCAGAATCTTGAGCCGCGGCAGCGTGATCTTGAGGCCCGCCTTGCGCAGATCGCTGGTTTCCACGTGCTTCACTCCTGGGGGGCCTGTATTATCCGCGGCCATTATTGCGCACGGCGCCGGTTCGCTCCACCTTCACTGCCAGTCAAATGACCGCCCAAATGACCTCGAACGCGCCAATTGGGGCGGCGTCGCGCGCGCTGCGCCGCTACGCCATCGTCGCGCTGCTGCTGGCGGCGCTCAGCGGGTGCGTACACCGCATCGACATCCAGCAGGGAAATTTCCTGGACACCGAAGACATCGACCGCATCAGCGTCGGGATGACTCGCGTGCAGGTGCGCGCATTGCTCGGCACGCCGATGGTCGCAGATCCGTTCCAGAACACCCGTTGGGATTACGTCTACTATTTCAAGCGCGGGCGCCTGCACAAGCCGGTGCAGCGGCACTTCATCGTGTACTTCGACCCCTCGGACAAGGTCGAGAAGATCGACCGACCGACGGCACCGGCGAAGTCGTAGGCTCACTTGCGCGGGGCTGCGCGTCCGCGCGCAGCGGCGCGCCGCCGGCTCTCCTTCGGGTCTACCTGCAGAGGCCGCAGGATTTCGACGCGATCATGCGCGCGCAGCACGTAGGTCGAATCCACCGCGCGACCGTAGACTGCGCAAGCGAGCGGCCGCTCGCCGATCTCGGGAAACTGCTGTAGCAACCCGGACCGCTGGACGGCCTCGGCGACCGTCGCATCCTGAGGCAACTCTATCTCTTGCAGCGCCTGACGATCGGGAAGCGCATAGACGACCCACACACGCATCGCGGGTCACCGTGCGCCGTACACCGCGCGTGCGCGCGCCACGAAGGCGTCTACCAGCTCGTTGCAGCTCTTCTCGAACGTGCGCGACAGCAGCAGGTTGAGCATGGCGTTCGCGAACTCGAACCGCATCACCAGCGACACGCGCGCGCCGCGGTCTGCGCCGATCGGCTCGAACGTCCAGTGGCCGGTCAGGGTCTTGAACGGTCCGGAGACCAGCGCGAGAGCGATCTCGCGGGGCGGCGTGAGCGTGTTGCGGGTCGTGATGATCTCGCGCATGCCGGCGCGATGCATTTCGAGCCGGCCGACGACCTCCGACGCGCTGCGCTCGAGCACCTGCGCGGCCGCGACCCACGGCAGGAACAGCGGATAGCGCTCGATGTCCTCGACCAGGGCGAACATCTGCTCGGCCGTGTAGGGCACGAGCGCGCTTCGCTTCACTTCCCTCATGCGGCTGCGGCAGCTTGCATGGCGCGAGTTTACCTGCGGAGCCGCTACAATCCACGACCAGCCAGCGACGATCCTATGAGCCGCAAGAATCCCAGCAACGACAGCGCGACGATTGCGGAGAACCGCAAGGCGCGCCACGACTACTTCATCGAGGAAACCTACGAAGCAGGCATGTCGCTGCAGGGGTGGGAGGTGAAGAGCCTGCGCGCCGGCCGCGTGCAGTTGAAGGAGGCATACGTCTTCGTCAAGGACGCGGAGGCCTTCCTGTTCGGCGCGCACGTCTCGGCCCTGCCGACCGCCTCGACGCACGTCATCCCCGACCCGATCCGCACGCGCAAGCTCCTGCTGAACCGCTCCGAGCTGAACCGGCTGATCGGCGCGGTCGAGCGGCGCGGCTACACGCTGGTGCCGCTCGAGATGTACTGGAAGAACGGCCGCGCCAAGCTGCGTGTCGGGCTCGCCAAGGGCAAGAAGGAACATGACAAGCGGGCGACCGAAAAGGACCGCGACTGGCAGCGCGAGAAGTCCCGCTTGATGAAACACACGACGCGATGAACGAGGCTGCACCTGGAGGGATCACGTGCTCACGAGAACTCTCGCTGCGCTGCTGCTCGCGCTCGCCTGCTCCGCCTGTCAGAAGCACGAGCCTGCGGCCATAGCGGACGAAGGCGTGCAGCCTGCGCAGGTCGATGCGACACGCATCGTGCAGGCCGACCAGGACCCGGCCAACTGGCTGACGCACGGGCGCACCTATTCCGAGCAGCGCTTTTCGCCGTTGACGAAGATCGATGCGGGCAACGTCAGGCAGCTCGGTCTCGCGTGGTTCGTCGACCTCGACACGCATCGGGGCCAGGAAGCGACGCCGCTGATCATCGACGGCGTGCTCTATTCCACCAGCGCCTGGAGCAAAGTGCAGGCGATCGATGCGGCGAGCGGCAAGCTGCTGTGGCAATACGATCCGCACGTGCCCGGCGAGACCGGCGTCAAGGCGTGCTGCGACACCGTCAATCGCGGCGTCGCGGCTTACCAGGGCAAGCTGTTTCTCGGCACGCTCGACGGGCGGCTCGTCGCGCTGGATGCTGCGACCGGCCGGGAGATCTGGTCCGTCGTGACCGTGGATCAGACCAAGGCGTACACGATCACCGGCGCGCCTCGCGTCATCAAGGGCAAAGTCATCATCGGCAACGGCGGCGCCGAGTTCGGCGTGCGCGGCTATGTCTCGGCATACGACGCTCGGGACGGCACGATGCTGTGGCGCTTCTACACGGTGCCCGGCGATCCCTCGCAGCCGTTCGAGGCGCCGATCCTCGAGCAGGCCGCGAGGACCTGGCACGGCGAATGGTGGAAGCTCGGCGGCGGCGGCACCGTCTGGGACTCGATGGCGTACGACCCCGACCTCGACCTGCTGTACATCGGCACCGGCAACGGCTCGCCGTGGAACCGGCAGTACCGCAGTCCGGGCGGCGGCGACAACCTGTTCCTCAGCTCGATCGTGGCGCTGCGGCCCGACAGCGGCGAGTACGTGTGGCACTACCAGACGACGCCGGGCGAGACCTGGGACTTCACGGCGACGCAGCACATCGTGCTGGCCGACCTGACCATCGAGGGGCAGCCGCGCAAGGTGCTGATGCAGGCGCCGAAGAACGGCTTCTTCTACGTGATCGATCGCACCGACGGCCGGCTGATCTCGGCAAAGCCGTTCGTGCCGGTGACCTGGGCGCACGAGATCGACCTGAAAAGCGGCCGGCCGGTGGAAGATCCGGCGGCGCGCTTCATGAATCCGCAGCAGCCGGCGCTGGTAATGCCCGGGCCGTACGGCGCGCACAACTGGCATCCGATGTCGTTCAGCCCGCAGACTGGCCTGGTCTACCTGCCGGCGCAGGAGCTCGGCATGCCGTATCTCACCGATGCGAAGTTCGAAGGCCGCCCGCTCGGCTTGAACATCGGCATCGACGCGACCGCGGTGATGATGCCGGACGATCCGCAGATCCGCGCCGCTGCGCTCGCGACAGTGCGCGGCCAGCTCAAAGCCTGGGACCCTGTGACGCAGAAGGAGAAGTGGTCCGTCGAGCATCCGGGCGCCTGGAACGGCGGCGTGCTGTCGACAGCCGGCAACCTGGTGTTCCAGGGCAATGTCGGCGGCGACTTCGTTGCCTACGACGCCAGCAACGGCGCCAGGCTCTGGTCGTTTCCGGCGCAGACAGGCATCGTCGCGGCGCCTGCGACGTACGCGCTCGGCGACGAGCAATATGTAGTGGTGCTCGCCGGGTGGGGCGGCACGTACGCGATCTCCGGCGGCGATGCATCACGCAAGGGCGGCCCGGCGATCAATCGCAGCCGCGTGCTCGCGTTCAAGCTCGGCGGGACCGCGAAGCTGCCGGAGCCTCCCGCCGTGCCGGCGCCGGCGAAGCCGCCGGCGCTGGTCGGCGACGCGGACCTCGCTCGTCAGGGCCAGGTCGCGTTCCACACGTTCTGCTCGACGTGTCACGGCGATTCCGCAGTCGGCGGCGGCGTGATCCCGGATCTGCGCTGGTCGCCGGTCAACCGCTCGACGCAGGCGTGGCGCGAGGTCGTGATCGACGGCGCGAGAAAGGATCGCGGCATGGTGAGCTTCGCGCCGGTGTTGGGCGCTGCGCAGGCGGAATCGATTCGTGCTTACGTAATCAAGCGCGCCAACGACTCATACGCGCAAGCCGCTGCTGCGCAGTAACCGCGCGACGCGGGACGAAACCGACTTGTTATTTGGGCGGCGCACCCTACACTAGCTGCGCTTCTTGGGGGCGACCGGCTTCGACGTGGGTTGCGAAACCTCAGGTGCATGCCGAGGTGTAAGTACCTCGTAAAACTGCTTACAAACTTATAGTTGCCAACGACGACAACTACGCTCTGGCGGCTTAATCCCGCCTAACCCTCGCCTGGCATGTGCTTGTGCATCCAGATACGAGGGACGCGCTCACAAGCTCGCGACGCCGGTGTGCCTCAGGCCGGTTCGCTAAATCGCTCTGCGGCTGGCTGGGCGTCTTCCCTGCCCTTCGGGTAGCGACCAGCGAGAACCAATGAACGGGCTAAGCATGTAGTGTCTTGAGACGTAGTGCTTGCGGACGCGGGTTCGATCAACAAGGTCGCCTTCACTCGCAAGGGTGAAGTGACAAACGGGGCTCACATCGGCGAAGCCTGACGGCGCCGACCATCCAACCCAAGGATGGCGGCGGCAGCGGTAACGCCGAGGGGTGGAAAGAGGGCCAACCTCAGGTCCGCCCTGTAGAGACTCATAGAGCGGCTGACGTCGTGGAACGCGAGCCGTCACTAGGATCCGGAGCACACACGGTCCGGATAACACGCCCCGCTCCAGCAGTTGCGCGAGCGACTGCGGGATGAAGGCATAGTCCAGCCCGTCTCGAAAGAGACGGAACCGGCTGTCCCGCCGCCTCCACCACTATGCCCCTTCAGCTCGATGGCTGAAGGGGCTCCTTCTTTCGGTCTCCAGAAAGCAAGCCGAGGACCGCGTCTTCGAAAAGACGCCGCTCGGCTCGCAACAGTTTCCCGGCACCGACGCTCGCGAGAGCGAACTGCAGAATCGGCAGCTCCGTGTTGCTGATGCTCACGATGAGCTGACGCATGTCGTCCGCGTGTTTTCGGCTCAGCGTCACTGTGCCTTCGCCATCGATCAGCCCCGCCAGGTAGGCAGCCTCGGGTGCCGAGAGAACTCGTACCTCCTTGTAGGCGGCCACGGAGCCACTCCCGCTATTGAAACAGCCCCTTCGACTTGCCCTGGCGCAGCACGCCGACGACGACGCCCTCGATGATGAGGGACTGCTCTTTCAGATCGACGCGGATCGGCTCGAACTCTTCGTTCTCCGGCAGCAGCCACACCACCTTGCCGTCCTGCTTGTAGCGTTTCACCGTGACTTCGTTGTCGAGGCGCGCGACGACGATCTGCCGGCTGCGCACTTCCGGCGTGCGGTGCACGGCGACCAGGTCGCCGTCGAGGATGCCGATGTCCTTCATGCTCATGCCGCGCACCTTCAATAGATAGTGTGCCTTCGGCTGGAAGATCTTCGGATCGATCTGGTAGCGCGCCTCGATGTGCTCCTCCGCGAGCATGGGCCTGCCGGCTGCAACTCGACCGATCAGCGGCAGGCCCAGTTGCTCACGAAGAGAATCCTTGAGCTGGATGCCGCGGGAGGCGCCCGGCAGCAGATCGAGCACGCCTTTGCGCTGCAAGGCGCGCAAATGCTCCTCGGCAGCGTTCGGCGACTTGAAGCCCATCGCCGCGGCGATCTCCGCCCGCGTCGGCGGCATGCCGTTGTCGATGATCGAGTCCTGGATCATCTTCAGGATCTGGCGCTGGCGCGGGGTGAGGTCGGACATGGCGAAGGCGTACCTGTACAGAATCTCAGGGTCTGAGATTTTATACAGCGCCGCGCAGCGGAATGCAAGCCGTCGGCTGCGGCTCCGCTGCGAGTCACGTCACCAGCAGGCTTGAGCGCCGTCGGGGCCGGTTACGTTGCGCACGTTCCTGTCATCGAGAGTGAAGTTGCCGCAGGCAGCATCGCCGGCCTGCGGCCCCTGACGCACGGCTGTCAGCACAAACGTCGTGGCGAGGATGTCGCCAGCTGCTGCCGGCCCTACCCGATACCGGACGCCGTTGATCACCTGCGTCGTCGCCGCGCAGTTCACGTTGTCGTTGTACCTGCCGTAGCGGGTAAAGCACTTCTCCAGCGCCTGCGCCTGCTGCATCAGCAGCGTCTTCGCTTCGCTGCGGCCGCCGCGCATCAAGTACTGGCGATAGCTCGGATACGCTATCGCCCCCAGGATGCCGATGACGATCATTACGACCATCAGCTCTATCAAGGTCACGCCGCGGTTGCGGTACTGCATAGGCCTCACCTGACTCTTATCTGACCTGACGCCAAGACTGTCGCCCGCGCAGCGCCCGGTCCGAGGACTCGCTCTTCTCGAACAGCGAGCCGCTCGAGCCGGAGGAGATCTTGCGGTCCGTGCAGTCGCCCGTCAGACACATCAGGATCTCGGGCCGTGACAGGATCTGCGGGTCCTGGATGCCGCTCGGCACCTCGCCGTTGATCAGATCGTCGTTGTCGATGTCGCCGTCGCCGTCGATGTCCAGCGCCGCGTCGCGCAGCCGCTGACCGCTCAGCACGTCGAGCTCCATCAGCCAGCTCGAGCCGCCGAAGCCGCAGGGATCCGTATTCGGGATCAGCGTCGTGAAGATGACGCGGTCGCCGCGAATGGCCGGATCGGTCACCTGCTTCTCGGCCTGATAGCCGCTCGGCGACAGCAGGTCCATCACCCAGCCCCGACCGGCGAGCGCATTGTTCGACGTCAGGCGGATCTTGATCGGCGGGTTGCCGCCGGCGCCGTCCGGATCGATCGACGGCTCGCTGGTAATCGTCTGCGTGGTCAGCAGATTGCGCGCCGCGATGCGATCGGCCGCGGTGAACGTGTTGTTGTCGATCAGCCCGTAGAACGACTGCACGCGCACCGGCGTCATCAGCTTGTCATTCGCCTCCAGATACTTGCCGGTGCCGAACACCACCATGACGCCGGCACCATACGGGCCGCGCGTCACTTCCGGACGCACGGTGATCGGCTGGGCATTGCCATTCGCGTCGCGCGCCTCGAACAGCGGTTGCGGCCGGTTGCTGGCATCGCGGAACGCGAAATCCCAGGCCGACGGATTGGCCGAGCGCAGGTCGATCTTCCACATGTTGCCGAACAGGTCGCCGACATACGCCTGGTCGACGATGCGATCGCCGTCCACGTCGACCATGACCGGCGTCGCGAGACCGTTCGGCCGTGCGCTGCCCTCCGGGTCGCGGGTACTGCCGAAGCCAGTGTCGAACTTCTTGATCAGGCTCCCGTTGGCCATGTTGACGACGTACAACACGGCATTGCCGGTGGTGCTCGGGCGGCCATCCGCCGCGGTGTTGTTGTAGCCGTTGCCGAACACCGCCGCCCACGTGCCGTTCTTCAGCCGCACGATCGCGGGCTGGCTGTACGTGAAGCCGAGATCCGCGTCGTTCTGGTCGGTGAACTCCCACTTGAACACGTTGCCGGGCGCGGCCTCCGCGGCCGCGAGCGAGCTCGGGTTGGTGATGTCGAGCGCGTAGATGCCCTGGCCGCCCTGCCGCAGCCCGCCCACCAGCATCGTGCGCCACGCGCCATTGACGAACACGTCGGACGAGTTCGGCGCGCCATCCACGTAGTAGGTGTGCGAGTACGTCGTGCGCGGCAGCTGGTTCAGATTGGGGAACACGGACTTCGGGATGAACGCGAAGACTTCGCGACCGGTATCCGCGCTGAAGCCATGCAGCATGCCGTCGTTGGCGCCGGCGTAAACCATCTCCTGCCGATTGCGTTGCGCGGCGACGAAGGCGGAATACGGAGCCGCTTCGAGCGAATCGCTGTAGCGCGAGCGCGGCGGGCCGACGAACAGCGGCGAGGACGAAACGATGTCGCCCAGCTTCGACGGCCGCACGCGCAGCCGATAGGTCGAAGATCCGCCCTCCTGCGTAGGATCGCCGCGCAGGTAGTCGACATAGACCTGCTGCGTCGCCTGCACTGCGTCGAGCTGCGTACGACGCGTGGCATCGAGGTCCGCCCACCGGAACTTCACGGGCGTACCGTCGCTGTTCACAGTGATGATCTTGCGCGTGTTCGCATCGGGCAGCTGCAGGCTCGCGTCCCACAGCGGTGAGGTGTTCACCGCGCCGGTAGCCTGATTCACACCAAATGCCAACAGCTGGCCGGTCCAGTCGCGTGTGTTGAAGCGAGCCTGGTAGACGCGCGTCGTCGAGCTGATCGAGCCGCTGTTGACGGACGCGGACGACGCAGAAGTAGTGCGCGCGATGATTTCCTCGAAGGCGGCGCGCAGCTGCGTGCTGAGCGTCAGCGCGTTCGTGACCAGGAAGTAGTTGTCAGGGTTGCCGTCGTTGTTGGTGTCCCATTCGCTGGTGACGTCCGGCCGGCCGTTGGCGTTGCCGTCCTTGAACCCGCCCCATTTTGCTGCGTACCACAGCGGGTCCTTCAGGGTGCCCGCACCGCTGGCCGAGCCCGCCGTGAAGGTCTTCGACCAGGTGAGCGGCAACGCTCCCGCGACGTTCGGGGTATCGAGGAAATAGTTCGGGTCGCTGGCTGCAAGCGTGTCGCGGTCGCGAACCGGCAGGTAGATGCCGTCCTCCGTCGTGCCGGAGATCACGAACCCGAGGTGATGAATCGCGCTGCCCGCCGCGTACTGCGAGTCGAGGGAGATCGTGACCGTGCCGTCCGCGTTCAACGCGTAGTCATAGACGACGATCGCGTCCATGTCGTGGTCGTTGCCCTGCTCCACGTCCTCGAAGTTGACGCGGAAGCGGCCGCTGGTCGGAGTCAGCGTGTCGACGTAGAAGTCGACGATCTGATTGGTCGGCTGGAAGGAGCCCGTCGCCGCAGAGATGCCGAAAGCGCCGCCCACGGTCTTCGCGAACGGAGCGAGCGTCACCTTGCGGCCGCTCGCGGCGATCGGAATCTCGATCTTGGGCAGCGGCGACGCCAGCGCGACGGAGAACGTCGAAACGTTCTGCGCGCCGGCCGCACTGGTGCTGATGTCGTTCACCAGGCCGTAGTTCGCGACGCTCGCGGCATAGTAACCGCCGCGTTTGGTCGGCTCCTCGGGAGACAGGCCGCGAATGTTGCCGAAGCTCGAGACTGTCTTGGCCGTCGGGGCACCGTCGGTCGTGGCGCCGACCTGGCCGATGAAGTAGCTGCCGCTGGCGCCGATCTCGGCGTTCCAGATCGTCTGTCCGAGGGTCGAGACATTGAGTCCCGGTCCGGGCAGATCGTTGGTCAGTCCGCCGCCGAACGACGGATCGACACCGGGCAGCTGATCGGTGTCGTAGGAATTGTTGACGTCGCTGATCACCGTCTCGAACGGCTTCGAGCACTGCGGCCGGTTGGTATAGGGATTGTTCCACGCTGCGACCGGCAGTCCACCGCCGGACAGCTGGCTCTCTTCGCCTTGTCCGAAGGTGATGCTGAAGGCTGGCGTAGCGGCGCCGCGACCGGCGAAGTAGCGCAGGCCCTCGTACATCATCTCGGCGATCGGATTGCCCCACATCTGGCAATCGCCGTCGTTGATCGGACGCGCTGCAGCCGCGGAGCCGCAGTCATACGCATAGTTGTTGAAGCCGGTCGTCTTGAGCCGGTTCAGCGTGCGGATGATGCCGTCGACCGCGCGGAACGTGCCGTCGGTCGTGACGTTGATCTCGTTGGTCATCGAAGCCATGGCGCTGCGCAGGACGCCGCCGCTGGTGTTCTTGGCGTACGAGCCCGACAGCAGGCCGAAATACATCGCATCGTTCTCGCCGAACTCCTGCAGGAGTCCGGTGGGCTTGTAGTTGCCGCCCGGATAGCGGCGGCAATTCGCCTCCAGGAATCCCGTTGCACACACGCTCACGCGCACGGTGTAGTCGGTGGGCGTCACCAGGCCGCGAATCTCCGCGCCCGTGGTCACGTTGACGCCGGTAACGATCGCCGTGTCGGCCACCGGCCGCTCGATGCTGACCCAGTTCCAGATCCGCACTGCCTGATCAGTGAGCACGCGCATGCGCGGCAGCTGATTCGCATCGTTGAGGACCGTCGTATTGGCGAACAGGTGGCGCATGCCGCTGGCAGGCAGCGCCAGCGGAGTGTAGTTGCGGATGTCGTATCCATCCTGCGTGATCCCGGTGTACTCCTTGCCCCAGCTGTGCGCGTCCTGCGGCACGTGGCTGCGCTCGAGGACCGTGGCCGTGGCCGAGTCGGTCTGGCGTCGGCCGCCGTAGAGCACTTTGCGCAGCGCGTCGATGCGCGTCATCGTCACGTAGTTGAGGAAGTCGCCGCTCCACTGGCCCACGCACTGCTTGTTGGCCGTCACAGCGGCTGGTACGAACGATCCATTGTTGCTGCTGCTGTACGTGTAGCACTTGTACGAATCGAAATAGCCGTAGTAATCGATGCGCGCCGGCTTGTAGCCCACATCGAGCACACCGTCGCCGTTCAGGTCGGAGTGGTCGTTGTACGCCTCGTAGTAGAGCTTGTGGTCACGTCCCAGCACCAGCAGGTTGAGCGGCGCGACCGACGGGCTCAGAAACAGCGGCGTGTTGGTGAGCGCGAGGTCGGCTGCACCGGCCGATGGCGCGGCCGCCAGGATCGCGAGCGCCACGCTGAGGAGCGCCGACCATTGCTGAAATTTTGGTTTCGACATGACACTTACCCGCTTCGGCGAGCCGCTGCCGCCGGATCTGCTGTGCGTTGGTGAAGCCGCCGTTACTCGAAAGACACCCGCGAGTGCGTGCTTTGCACGATCGCCTCTGCGGTATCCGTCTGGCCGTTGGAGCGCGCCGTCGAGCGATGGAACTCGCGCACCATGACGATGTACGAGCCGCCCTCCGAGATCGTGTCGCGCAGCTCGCCGACGTACTCGATGGTGAACTTCGGCGTGCCGGTGACCTCACCGATGTGGTCGGTGAAGTTGCGCGACCACGTCGTCCACCACGTGACCGGCTGATGGGCCATGTCGGCCGGCAGCACGGCTTTCTCATATGTGTCGCAGCCGGCAGCGGGCGTGAGGCACGTCGCCAGTCTCGTGCCGTTGGGAGCGAGGACACGCTCCGCGCCGCGCAGGCTCTGCTCGCTCGCCTGCAGCGCCAGCTCGGAATCGCGTTGATTTCCCGCCATGCGCTCCTGCAGCCGGGTACTCTGGCTCGCGCCGAGCGCGAGCAGCGTCATCACCAGCAGCAGCAACAGGCTCACGACGAGCACCGCGCCGCGCTGCGATCCGGGATATTGCCTAGCTGACTGCTGCATGACTTGTCGAGTCCTAGTCGATGACTTGATTGCGCAACGCGACGGTCGTCGTGAACACCCGGCGCTCGAACCGGTCGTTGAACGGGCCGATCGCCGCGGTGCCGTCGAACAGAACGTAAGTCCTGCGGTCCAGATCGCGGCCGTACGCCTCTGTCGCGCGCGCCAACAGCGCGACGCGCACGCTGATCACTTCTTCCCAGTTGGTAACTGCATTCGCAGTGACGTATTGATCGATTCGTCCGTCGCCGCCGACGGTGTCGACGCCGTACTGGAACTCGAGCCGCTCGATGCCGTCGGCGAGCTCCTCGGTGAGCACGCCGCCCGGTGACGTGCTTCGGCGATAGAGCGAGCTGGTCGTGGGATCTGCCGGGCTCGGACGGATGTAGTAGATGACGGTCACGGCCGGGACGATCTCGGCCCCGACGTCGAACGGGTGCTTGAGATCGGCGCTGGCGTTGCCCGGAGGAGTACCGCCGGCAGGAACACCGCTCTGCGTGTGGGTTATGACGCCGCCCGCATAGGTCGTCACCTGGAACCAGGCCCGGCCGGTGCAATCGGAAATCATCGCGATGTCCCCGGCACTCAGCGGCGCCGGCACGACGTTACCGACCGTGAGCGGATCCGTGCCGGCCGTTTGTCGCACCGTGAGGTGCATTGCCACCGCGTCGCGCCGCGGCACGTGCAGCGCAAGCACGTCCGATATGTTGGACGGTCCGAGCCCCGCTGTGATGGCCGCGTCGAGCGCCGGCGTCCAGGTACCGCCGCCAGCGCCTGCATCGAAGCCTTGTACGGGCGCGGCAAAGTTGTTGAGCAGCGCAGTCGGGTTGTTGAGCGTCGTCACTGCGTAGTCGTTGGCGCGCGACGTTGCAAAATTCGGTTTCGCACACCCTTGGAAACCCGCTGACCGCAGGTCGTCCACGATCTGGTCGAGCGCGTAGCGGCCATTCTCCTGGACTCGCGACAGGCGCTCGCTGGTCTCGTAGCTCTCCTTCGAGCCGATGAACATCGTCACGACGCCGGCGAGCAGCAGCAGGCTGATCGCAATCGAGACCATGAGCTCGATCAGGCTGAAGCCATGTTGGCCCGAGCGCTGCGGGCAACGGTCACTGGGCTGCTGCTGGCGGTGCATAGTCGTCAGATGCCGCTGAGAGTTGTGAACACGATGGGATTGTTGTCGCCGCGCTCGTTCCACTGGATGGTGATCCGCACGGCGGTGACCTGCCCGGCTGCATCGAACGCTTCGGCTTGCACCGAGCCGTCGCCATTCGGCAGTTGCGCGGCAAGCGTCCGCTTCCACGCGCCGACGTCGGCCTGCCAGATCGCGCCAGTCCCGGTGAACGGGCCGAGCGCGGCACTATAGTCGCCGGCAAGGGCTTCGCCCCGATTGGCGCGCATCCGATCGAACAGATCAGCGGCCAGCATCGAAGCCTGCGAGCGCACGTAAGCGTCGTAGTTGTTGCGCAAGCTCGTCAGCTGCAGCGCTGCAACGCCGAGCAGACCGACGGACATGATCACCAGCGTGACCAGCACTTCGACCAGCGTCATGCCGCGCGCGCGCGCTTCCGTGATTTGCAAGCTGTTGGGTCGATGCATGACGATGCCTATGGGCAAGCGGTCGCGGCCTTGCCGACGCGGCCGGAGGGATTGACGGTGATCGTGCGGACGTTCTGCGCGCCGCTGCCGCACACGTGCGGCCTGACTGTGAACACGGTGTTCGCATCGGCGCGTCCGTCGGAGTCGTATGACAGGTAAGTCCGCCCGGAAGTCACTTCCATGGCCTCTTCGGACGGTGCCGGCCAGGCCTGGATGATCGCGTCGTCGGGCGGGGCGCCATCGATGTTGACTTCGCCCGCCGGCGCTACGACGTCACTGAAGAGCAGCCAGCCATTGGCCCAGTTGGTGGCGCCCGGCGCGCACGCGGTCTGTTGCGCATTGCTGCTGCATACCGATACGCGGCCGCCGCGCTTGACCGCCTCGCTGCGCGCCATCGCGAGCGTCACCATGAATTCGTTGGTCTGGTTCGCGATCCGGTTCTGCCGGATGATCTCCGTGAACGACGGCACCGCGATGCCGAGCAGGATCGCGCCGACCGTCAGCGTGACGACCAGCTCGATGATCGAGAATCCACGGGACTGGGTGCGCATGGGCGGGCAACCTGCCCGCAGCACGAAGCAGCAGCAACTGACGCCGACCGACGGCGCGGCGCCGAGGACGAGCGGCGCGTCGAGTGGGCTTCTGTGAAGTGATGCCGACCGGAGCGCGTGAGAGTTGCGTCACATCTCATGGCTCGTCGCGACCCGTTGGCATTCGGCGACAACCTTTATCGCACCGCTTCAATCTTGTATCCTCCGCGCTCGACTCGCGCCGGAAGCTTTTACAAAAAATGAGCTTTTGAGGCGAAATCCAAGGGAACCCGCCATAACTCCCGAGGATTAAGAGGCGTGAAATTTAGTCGCTCCGGTCCATTTTTGTCCGACCCAGAAGAAGGGGAAAGAAGTCATGAAGAAAAGCATCTCCACCACGCTGAAGGCAGGCGTTGCCGCCCTGGCGCTCGTTGCGGCCAGCGGTTGCGTCTCGCAGAAGGCTGTAGACGAGATCAAGGCCACCGCCGATAAGGCCGTGCAGGACGCCGCTGCTGCCAAGGCTGCTGCGGATTCTGCTGCCAGCGCGGCTGCCTCGGCTCGCTCGGCTGCCGACAGCGCGCAGAGCGCTGCGAACCAGGCCATGCAGGCCGCCCAGGCCAGCCAGTCCTGCTGCGACGCGACCAACGAGAAGATCGATCGCGCGTTCAAGAAGGCCGTGTCGAAGTAATCGATCCGGCGTACGAACGAAAAACGCCGCGGCTGCAATCAGCCGCGGCGTTTTTTTTCGCGTGTGCTCGAGGCGGATCCCACAGCCTCCGCCATGGACTAACTCGGTAGAAGATGACTTCGGCCGCGGGACCCGCCAGCCGCAGTCTAACCGTTACTGCTCGCCGCCGGGGACGTCACCGGCAGCCTGCACGGTCGCCGGCCGCAACAGCACCGGCTCGGGCACGCCGGTGGCGAGGATGAAAGCGCGCTCGGCCTTCGCCCAGTCGATCGCCACGGTGCGATTCTGGGTCGCTGCGACCAGCAGCCGCGTGATGTTGGTGAGACTGCGCGTGCCTGCCGGGTCCTGACCCTCGAGCGGCGCGTGCACTTCGATATACAGATCCTCGCCGTGCCAGCCCATGCGGTAGGGCTGGTCGATGAGCCGCACCGAGGTGTTGACGGCCACCAGCTTGAAGAGCTCGGCGATGTCTTCCGGGTACATGCGGATGCAGCCGTGCGTGACCTGCATGCCGACGCCCGCCGGCAGGTTCGTACCGTGAATCAGATAGGCGCCGCCGGGAATGCCGAGCCGCATCGCGTACTCGCCGAGCGGATTGTCGGGACCGGGGGGCACCGCCTTCGGCAGCGGCCGGCCGTCAGCTGCGTGCTCGCGCCGCACCGACTCGGGCGGATACCAGATGGGCTTTTCGCGCTTGTTGACGATGTGCGTCTCGCCGAGCGGCGTCTTCCAGTCCATCTTGCCGATGCTGATCGGATAGGTCATCACGACCGGCGCGGCGCCGGCCTTGGCGCGCGGAAAATAATAGAGACGATGCTCCGCGAGACTGACCACGAGTCCCTCGCGCGGCCCGTCCGGCAGGATGTAGCGCGACGGAATGAGCACGCGAGTGCCCGCCCCCGGCAACCATGGATCGACGCCCGGGTTGGCGGCGACGATCTCTTCGTAGCCGACGCTGTAACGGCGGCCCAGATCCAGCAGCGTGTCTTCGTGCTGCGCAACCGTGTACTGCACTTCGCCGATGACGGTGTCTTCGCCCGTCGGCAGGGTGTAGGTGGCGGCGTGCAGCTGCGCGCTCGTGGCGCTGGCCAGCAAGGCAGCCATGCGCAGGGCTGTCGATCGGTACCAGGTCTTCATCGTCGCGGGGTCTTCATCGCTGGCAAAAGTCTAACAGGAGACGGCGCCGGGAACTGTGCGCCAGAGCGCTATGGCAGCTGAGCCTTGAGCAGGTTGGCGATCTGCGTCGGCACGCCCTTGCGCGCCTCGATCAGCCCGACGCGGATGGCATTGCGAAACGACAGCTCATCGGCGCTGCCGTGGCTCTTGATGACGATGCCCGTCAGCCCGACCATGCTGGCGCCGTTGTACGTGCGCGGATCGAACTCGCGGCGCAGCGAGCGCAGGACTGGCCAGGATGCAGCGGCGCCTACATAGCGCAGCGGATTGCGCGTGTATTCCGTCTTGAGCGCGCCCACCAGCATGTTGGCGAGCCCTTCCATGGTCTTCAGCGCCACGTTGCCGGTGAAGCCGTCGGTGACGACCACGTCGACCTCTCCGGAAAAGATGTCATCGCCCTCGACGAAGCCGATGTAGTTCAACTTGCTCGCTGAGAGCAGCCGCGCGGCATCCTGCACGACGCTGTCGCCCTTCATCTCTTCCTCGCCGATGTTGAGAATCCCGACGCGCGGCTGCGCGATGCCGTGCATGTCGGCGGCGACCACGCTTCCCATGACGGCGAACTGCAGCAGGTGCTCGGCCGTGCACTCGGAGTTCGCGCCCAGGTCGAGCATGTGCGTGTGGCCATGGCGGGCGCGAATGCGCGAAATGATCGCCGGCCGGTCGATGCCCTCGATGGTCTTGAGCACGAACCGCCCGGTCGCCATCAGCGCGCCGGTATTGCCGGCGCTGACGCACGCTGCCGCTTCGCCTGATTTCACCAGGTCGATCGCAACGCGCATCGAGGAATCCTTCTTACGCCGCAACGCGTCCTGCGGCTTCTCGTCCATCGAGACGACTTGCGTCGCCGCCTGCACGCGAACACGCGCGCGCAGCGCCGGTGCCGCGGCTTCCAGCAGCCGGTTGATCGGCTCGGCGAGGCCGACGAGGACGACGTGCAGGTCCGAATCGCCTTCGAGCGCAGCCAGCGCACCGGGCACGGTGACGCCGGGGCCGTGATCGCCCCCCATGGCGTCCACCGCGATCGTGATCGGCCGGGGACTGTTCAAGGATGGTAGCCGCGCGCGAGCGGCGCTGCGTGCCGGCGGTTACTCGTTGTCGGTCTTGTCGCGGCTCTCGAGCACTTTCTTGCCGCGATAGAAACCGTCCGGCGAGATGCGATGCCGCGAATGGGTTTCACCGCTCGTCGCATCGACGGACAGCGCCGGCTTGCCGAGATGATCGTGCGAACGATGCATGCCGCGCTTGGAAGGGGTCTTTCGGCTCTTCTGAACTGCCATGGCTCATTTCTCCAGCAAATCCCGCAAATTCTGAAACGGCTTCTGCACGGCCGCACGCTCGCCCTGCTCTGCATCGGGCGGCGCGGCACCTTCATCGCACTCACCCGCCGCGTGCAGCGGTACCAGCGGCATTGCCAGCAGCGCCTGCTCTTCCGCAAGCCAGCGCACGTCGAAGTGCGCGGCGTCGGCGACGACCGGCTCGTAGCCACCGGGCTCCTCCGCGCTCTCCGCCGACGCGACGATGACCTGGAAGCGCTCGTCGATCGGCACCGCCACCGGCTGCATGCAGCGCTGGCAGCTCAGGTGCATCGTCCCGCTCAACGCGCCGTCGATGGCCGGTCGCCCGTCGAACAGCGAAAACCGCAATCGCACGTCCACCTGCGAACCGTCCAGCGCGCCCGCCTCGCGAAGACGCGGCAGCTCGGCCACGGAAAAATGACGCTCGATGGTGCTGCCCGCCCGCGCGCAGACGTCTGCATCCACGAGCAACTCGTTGGAGACGGCCGGGGGTCGCGGCATGGGGCGCGTATACTAGCGGCCACCCCCCGTAGTGTCAAAAACAATAAGGGCGTAAATGATTGTTTTAGTAGGGCTTGTCTTTACCGGGAGCCAGCGGCGGGAGCATTCGCGATGACCGCCGGAAAAACCGCCGGCAAGCTGCGGCTGGTGCTGGCCTCGACCTCGACCTATCGCAAGCAGCTGCTGGAGCGCCTCGGCGTGCCTTTCACGGTCGCGGCACCGAACGTGGATGAATCGCCGCTACCCGGCGAATCCGCCGTCGACCTGGTCGGCAGACTTGCACGCAGCAAGGCCGAGGTCGTCGCGCGTCGGCACACCAACAGCCTCGTGATCGGCTCCGATCAACTGGCCCTGTGCGGGCGCGACGTGCTCGGCAAGCCCGGTTCCGGCGATCGCGCGATCGCGCAGCTGAAGTCGCTGAGCGGTCATCGCGTGGTGTTCAACACCGCAGTGCATCTCGTGCACTCCGACAGCGGCACGAACGAGGGACACCTCGACGTCACGACCGTGCACTTTCGACGCCTCAGCGACGACGAAATCCGTCGCTACGTTACGCGCGACAAGCCCTACGACAGCGCCGGCGGCTTCAAGGTCGAAGCGCTCGGCATCTCGCTGTTCGATCGCGTCGACTCGCACGATCCGACCGCGCTCGTCGGCCTGCCGCTGATCTGGCTGGCGTCGGCACTGCGCAAGCACGGCTTCACCGTGCCTTGATCGTCCGCAGCCGCTCGAGCACGGCCTCCAGCTCCGGCGGCAATGGCGCCGCCACGCTGAACGGCTCCCCGCCTTTGCGGAACGTGAGCGAAGCAGCGTGCAGAAACATGCGCGACAGGCCGAGCTCATGCAGCCTGGCATCCTGCTCGCGATCACCATATTTCTCGTCGCCCGCGACCGGGTAGCCAGCATGCGCTGCGTGCACACGGATCTGGTGCGTGCGTCCGGTGCCGAGGTCGATGTCGAGCAGCGTCGCAATCTTCGCGAACTGCTCGAGCGGCTTGAAGGTCGTCTCGGCGTGCTGGCCTTCGCTGTGCACGCGGACGACGCGCTCGCCGCCCTGCTTGAGATTGGTCTTGAGCGGCAGGTCGATCGTCTTGGTGCCGAATGGCCAGCGGCCGACCACCAGCGCGAGGTAACGCTTCTGCATCGCGCGCTCACGCAGCTGAGCGTGTAAATCGCGCAGGACTGCACGGCGCTTGGCGATGAGCAGACAGCCGCTGGTCTCGCGATCCAGTCGATGCACGAGCTCGATCTCCTTGAGTTGCGGGTGCAGGGCGCGCAAAGCCTCGATGACGCCGAAGCTCACGCCGCTCCCGCCGTGCACGGCGACGCCGGCCGGCTTGTTGATGACGATGAGGTCGCGATCCTCGTAGACGACAGCCGCGGCGACGAACTCGCGCAGCGACCTGGACGGTACCCGAACCTCGGCATCGACCTTGCGACCGGCGCCCTGCACCGGCGGCAGCCTCACGCGATCGCCTGCAGCGAGACGGTAGGCCGGCTTGGCACGTCGGCCGTTCACCCTCACTTCGCCGGTGCGCAGGATGCGATAGACCAGGCTGCGCGGCACTGCTCCCAGCGTGCGGAGCAGGAAATTGTCGAGGCGTTGTCCGTCGTCGCCTTCCTGGGCTTCGACGTAGCTGACCTGTCTATTAGTAGGGCCGGCGGCCGCCGGCGAGCGCTCGCTCATCTGGAAGTGCACGTAAGCTATTGATCGACCGTTGATTGGAAGCGCATGCCCTGCTATATTCCGCGGCGATTTCCGGCTGCTGGCCACGGCCGTGGACACATAAAACTGCCACGCGTGGACGCAAGCCTATGCGCGGTGTCTCGAGGCTCGCTTCGTCGATCCCCCGAAACGCCGCATGTTAGTTGGTTCTGTTCGAATCTGTCTCACCTGTTCCTGCAGCGACGATGTCCGTGCGCCCGGCAGAAGCGTCTTCACGCCTCGGTTGCGCTGGCGACATTGTGTAGTGTCGAGCCGTCGGCGGCGGCGACAGGTGCACCGGGATTGCGCAGACCATCGTCCGGCCGCGTTCTACGCCGATGCCAGGCCTGTCCAATCGGGGCCTCGGGTCGGCGGCAAGCGCCTCGGGCGGGCCAGGAAAGTGAAGGAAAGACAGGCGCGCGACCTCGCGGTCCGCGTCAAGGCACCAATCGGATGAATTCGTTTCCCGATTCGCTCCCCTTAAGTCCAGCGCTTCCGCCCGCCGTGCGTGAGCTCGCGGCCCTTTGCGAATATTCAGAAGGGTCTCATGAAGCGAATGCTCGTCAACGCAACTCAGGAAGAGGAGTTGCGCGTCGCACTGGTTGATGGACAGAAAATCTACGACCTCGACATCGAAATACCGTCACGCGAACAGAAGAAAGCCAACGTCTACAAGGGCCGCATCACGCGCGTCGAGCCGAGTCTCGAAGCGTGCTTCATCGATTACGGCGCCGAGCGCCACGGCTTCCTGCCGCTGAAGGAAATCTCCAAGGAGTACTTCAAGGGCGGCCAGGCGCCGGGCGGCCGCAACATCCGCGAGTTGCTCGACGAAGGCCAGGAGGTCATCGTCCAGGTCGAGAAGGAGGAGCGCGGCAACAAGGGCGCGGCGCTGACCACCTTCATCAGCCTCGCCGGCCGGTTCCTGGTCCTCATGCCGAACAACGCCCGCGCCGGCGGCGTCTCGCGCCGCATCGAGGGCGAAGACCGCGAGCAGCTGCGCGAAGCGCTCGACCAGGTGCAGATTCCCGACAGCATGGGCGCGATCGTGCGCACGGCCGGCGTCGGCCGCTCCGCCGAGGAGCTGCAGTGGGACCTCGATAACCTGAAAGAAGTCTGGACCGCCGTCTCCGCCGCGGCCGAAGGCCGCGCGGCGCCGTTCCTGATCTACCAGGAATCCAAGGCCATCATCCGCGCGCTGCGCGATTACCTGGCCGACGACATCGGCGAGATCCTGGTGGACAACCAGGAAGTGTTCAACGAGGCGCAGCAGTACATGCAGCGCTTCATGCCCGCGGGCCTGCGCAAGCTCAAGCTGTACGAAGACAGCGTGCCGCTGTTCACGCGCTTCCAGATCGAGAACCAGATCGAGTCGGCGCATTCGCACAAGGTCAACCTGCCCTCCGGCGGCTCGATCGTCATCGATCCGACCGAGGCGCTGGTCTCGATCGACATCAACTCGGCGCGCGCGACGCGCGGCAGCGACATCGAGACGACCGCGCTCAACACCAACCTGGAAGCCGCGGACGAGATTGCGCGGCAGCTGCGCCTGCGCGACCTCGGCGGCCTGATCGTCATCGACTTCATCGACATGGAGTCGCAGAAGAATCAGCGCGCGGTCGAGGACCGGCTGCGCGACGCCGTGAAACAGGATCGTGCGCGCATCCAGATCGGGCGCCTGTCGCGCTTCGGCCTGCTCGAGTTGTCGCGCCAGCGGCTGCGCCCCTCGATCGGCGAGTCGACGAGCATCGCCTGCCCGCGTTGCAGCGGCATGGGCACCATCCGCAGCGTCGATTCGCTCGCGCTCGCGCTGCTGCGCCTCATCGGCGAGGAAGCGCGCAAGGACCGCACCGTCAAGGTGATCGCGCAGCTGCCGGTCGAAGTGGCGACCTACCTGATGAACGAAAAGCGCGACTGGCTCAACGGTATCGAGACCAAGAGCGGCGCGCAGGTCGTGCTGGTTCCCAACAAGTACATGGAGACGCCGGCCTACGAAATCCGGCGCGTGCGCGACGACGAGGCCGGGCTGCCGGAGAACAGCGCCATCAGCCACCAGATCCCGGTGGCGCCGCCGGTGACGCCGAACGAAATGGTGAAGAACGAGGAACGCGCAGTGCCGCCGGCGCCTGTCGTCGTTGCATCGACCATCGCGTCGATTCCACCCCCGCCGACGATCGCGATGGAAACGACGATCGCTCCGGCGAAGCCCGTCGCGCCGGTCGAGCAGATCGGCATTTTCGTGCGCATGTGGCGCTTCCTGTTCGGTGGCGCTGGCACTGCAGCGGCGCCGGCACCTGCGCCTGCGCGCGAGCCCGCGCGACCGCAGCGCGACGGCCGACGCGACCGACACGAAGGCCGGCACGGCCGTGATCGCGATCGGGATCGCGATCGCCACGGCCGTCAGCAGCGCGAGCGCGGCCGTCACGATCACAAGGACAAGGCCGCGTCCGGCGACGGACGGCGTGACGGGCAACGTCACGAGCGTAAGCCGCGCGAGCATTCCGACGCCGCGCGTCCAGAAACCGCACCGCGACCCGGGCACTCTCAGCAGCGCCCTGCGAGTCAGCAGCAGCCTGCTGCGCCGAAGCCTGAGGCGGCACCGCCCCAACCCGCGGAAGCCGGACGCAACGAGCGTGGCGAACGAGGTGGTGAGCATGGCGAACGCGGCGGTGAACGCGGCGAGCGCCGCGGTCGGCGCGGTCGCCGTCGTCGCGGTCGCGGACGCGGCGGCGAGGGCGCAGCGGATGCGAGCGGAGCGAATCCGGAGCATCGCTCGGAACAGTCCGGCGACGCGCCGCGCGAATCTCAGCCGCGTCCGGCGGAGTCGCGGCAGGAAGCGCAGCACAGTCTCGATCTGGCTGCGCCACGCACTGCCGAGCGCAGCGCCGAAGCCGCGCCTCCGAAGCCGGAGCGCAGCGAGCCCGCGGGCGACTCCGGACACGCCGACTCCAAATACACCGTGTGGTCGTCGGGCCCTTCGCCGAGCAGCAGCTCGTGGGGCGGCGGCTCGACTCGCCGCGAGGAATGAGAAGAGTCAGGCTGAAGCCTGGCCCACAACTCGCAGCAGCCCAGGCCGTTGTGGGTCAGGCTTTAGCCTGACTCAATAGCTCCTGCAGCAACCCTTCGGCAGCTTCTTCGAGCAGGTCCAGCACCTGCTCGAAGCCCTGCGGCCCGCCGTAATAGGGATCCGGCACGGCGCGCACCGCCGCGGCGGGGACGAATTCCATCAGCAAGCGGATACGCTCGTGACGCTGCGCCGGGGCACGACGGCGCAGCTCGCGCAGGTTCTGCTCGTCCATCGCCAGGATCAGGTCGTAATAGTCGAAGTCGCTGACGCGCACCACACGCGCGCGCAACGCCGACAGATCGATTCCGCGACGGAGTGCGGCGGCGATCGCGCGCGCGTCCGGCGGCTCACCGACGTGATAGTCGTGCGTCCCTGCCGAGTCGATCTCGACCGGCAGCTGCGGCGCGCGCGCCGCGAGCACGCTCCGCAACACACCTTCCGCGCTCGGCGAGCGACAGATATTTCCCATGCAGACGAACAAGATGCGCATTCGCTGCTTTTTACCTCGGGCTCGCCCCTAGACACAAATGCCGATATGACGGCCGCGGGAAGCTGCGTACAAAAACCGCCACGCTCTTACAGTTCGCGCCGGATGAGCCGGCTCGGCACAACGAAGAATGACAAGATCAGAGCATGGCTTCGCGGAAGGTGACCGCGTGCGCGCGCCCCGGCGTACACAGTTTCCTCAAGGCACCGTCATCAAGCTGATGGACAGCGGCTATCTGCTGGTGCGCTGGGACGGCGACGTGCTGGAGACGGCGCACCACTCGGAGCTGGAACAAGTGAGCGGGAAGTCGGGCTGAAGCCCGACCCACGGGATCGCTGCAGGTCGGGTTTCAGTCCGGCAACGATGCGCGCACGCGCGCCACGTCGCCTTCGGTATCGACCCCCGCCGGCGGCGACACTGCCGCGATGCCCACGATCACGCGCATGCCCGCCTGCAAGGCACGCAACTGCTCGAGCTTCTCGGTGACTTCCAGATCGCTCGGCGGCATCGCCGTCAGCTCGCGCAGCGCCGCGACGCGATACGCGTAGATGCCGAGGTGCCGTTGCGCGCCGAGGATGCTCGTCTGACTCGCCAGCCCGTGCGCGGCGCCGTCGCGGTGCCAGGGAATCGGCGCACGGCTGAAGTACAGCGCGTCGCAACCGCGACCGGTGACGACCTTGACGACGTTCGGATCGAGAAACTCGTGCACGCTCGTGATCGGCGTGCACAGCGTCGCAATGGCCGCGTCGGCGTGACGCTCGAGGAGCGAGGCGACCTGGTCGATCAGCTGCGGCGGCAGCTGCGGCTCATCGCCCTGCACGTTGACGACGACCGTGCGCCCGTCCCAGCCGCGCAGCTGCGCGACCTCGGCGATGCGATCGGTGCCCGAGAGATGATCGGCGCGCGTCATCACCGCCAGCGAGCGCGCCGCCGCCCGAGGATCGCACGCCGCGGCCGCAATACGCTCGTCGTCCGTCGCCACCAGTACTTCCTCGGCGCCGCTGCGACACGCAGCGTCGATGACCCACTGGATCATCGGCCGGCCGCCCAGATCGAGCAGCGGCTTCGCGGGCAGCCGCGTCGAGGAGTAGCGCGCGGGGATGACGACCTTGAAGCCCATGCGCGGGCTCATTCCTGCAGCAGCGGATCCAGCGGCTCGAGCGCGCGCGCTTCCTCTTCGAGCATCACCGGGATGCCGTCGCGAATCGGGTAAGCGAGCCGGTCGGCGCGGCACACGAGCAGCTGCTGCGCTTTCGCGTACTGCAACGGGCCCTTGCACAGCGGGCAGGCGAGAATGTCGAGGAGCTTGGAATCGAGTGTCATGCTGGAGTCATCCGGGCTTCACGCCGTGATCAGCCGATCGAGCATCGCGTGCACCGTCGCCGCATCCTGCTCGCTCACGATGACATCCATGCGTACGGCCCAGTGCCGGTGATCGGCGAGCGCGCGACATTTTACTGCATCCTTTTCCGTCATCAGCACCGCCAGCTGATCCGGAAAGCGGATATCGTCCGCACTGAGCTGAGCATGATCCGGCAGCGCGTGAGGCGCAACCTCGATGCCAAGCTCCTGCAAGGCCGCGAAGAACTGCTGCGGATTGCCGATGGCGGCAACGGCATGGACGCGCGTGCCTTTGAACGCGTCCAGCGCACGCGTCTCGCCGCCGACGAGCGCGCTGGCCTGTGACAGCCGGGCACACGCCTGAATGGTCGCGGGAGCAGGCGTGAGCGGACGTACCGATCCGTCGCGCCATGAGACAACGCGCAGGTCGGACTGTGTCAGCCGACTGACCGGCTCGCGCAATGGACCCGCGGGCAGCATCCGGCGGTTACCGACACCCCGACGGCCATCTATCACCACGATCTCGCGATCGCGCACGAGGCGATAGTGCTGCAGGCCATCATCGCACAGGACGATCTGCGCACCTCGTTCAATCGCGCGACGCGCGGCAGCTACCCGGTCCGGCGCAGCGACGACGATTGCAGCAGTGCGCTGCGCGAGCAGCACGGCTTCATCGCCGACTTCCTCTGGCGAGGTGCCGGCATCGACATCGCGCGGCCAGCGGGCCGAGCTGCCGCCGTAGCCGCGCAGCGCGATGCCGACCTGCACGCCCTGCCCGCTCAGCTCGTTCGCGAGCCAGATCGTGAACGGCGTCTTGCCGGTGCCGCCCACGGTGATGTTGCCGATCACTATGACGGGACGCGCGACGCGGACGCTCGAAAACACACCCGCGCGATACGCTAGGCGCCGGAGCGCGACGATGCACCGGAACAGCCAGGAGAACGGCAGCAACGCAAGCGAGAACCAGGGCGCGTGCCGGCCGTACCAGACGCGCTGCAGGAACCGCTCGGCGGAGGCGCTCACGCGGCGAACTGCTTCCGATGCAGCGAAGCATACTGGCCATCGCGCGTCAGCAGCTCGGCGTGCGTGCCGCTTTCCACGATCCGGCCGTCGGCCAGCACCACGATCTGGTCCGCGCTCTCGATCGTCGACAGGCGGTGCGCGATGACCAGCGTGGTGCGGTTGTGCATGAGCTGATCGAGCGCGCCCTGGATGATGCGCTCGGACTCGGTGTCGAGCGCCGACATTGCCTCGTCGAGAATCAGGATCGGCGCGTCCTTCAACAGCGCCCGCGCGATCGAGATGCGCTGCCGCTGCCCGCCCGAGAGCAATACGCCACGGTCGCCGACCATGGTGTCGAGACCCGCCGGCAGGCTCTCCGCGAACTCCATCACGTGCGCTGCACGCGCCGCCTCCTCGATCGCGCCCGCGCGCACGTTGCGACCGAACGCGATGTTCGCGCGTATCGTGTCGTTGAACAGCACGACGTCCTGGCTCACCAGCGCGATCTGCTCGCGCAGGTTCGTCAGCTCGTACTCGCGCACGTCGTGACCGTCGATGCGGACGGCGCCGGCATTCACGTCGTAGAACCGCGGCAACAGATTGACGAGCGTCGACTTGCCGCTGCCGGTCTTGCCGACGATGGCGAGCACCCGGCCCGCCGGAATCTTCAGGCTCATGTCGTGCAGGGTGACGCCCTTGCCGACCGGGTACGAAAATGACACGTGATCGAACTCGATGTCGCCGCGCACGCGCGTCGCGACCAGCGCGCCTCCCGGCGGCTCGGCCGGCTCATCGAGCAGCTCGAAGATGCTCTGCCCCGCCGCGATGCCCTGCTGCAGCGGCCCCGCGACGCTCACCAGGCTGCGCAGCGGCTGACTGACGCCGACGAGCGCAACCAGGAACGCCAGCAGGTCGCCCATCGTGCTGCGGTGGTTGACCGCATCGGAGATCGCAATCGCGAGCACCACGGCGGAGCCGAGCGCCATGACCATCTGCACGACCGGATTCGACAGCCCCTTGGTGAGCACCAGCCGCATGTGCGAGCGGCGATTGTGCTCGTTGACGGCCTCGAACTGCGCGTTCTGGTACTCCTGCGCGTTGTAGACCTTCACCAGCCGCGGCGCGTCCAGCGTTTCCTTCGCGACGCGCGTGATGTCGCCCATCGAATCCTGGATGCGCCGGCTGTAGCGGCGGAACTTGCGGTTGATGATCGTCACCAGCCACGCCACCAGCGGGCCCATCGTGAGCGCGATGAACGCGAGCCGCGTGTTGACGATGAACAGGGCTGCGATCGATCCGACCACCGTCAGCGTCTCGCGGACCGCCACCGTGACCGAGTCGGTCGCGGCCTGGCCGACCTGCTCGGTGTTGTACGTCAGCTTCGACAGCAGCACGCTGCTGATATTGCGGTCGTAGTAGCCGATCGGGAGCCGCACCATGCGCTCGAAGATCTGCGCGCGCATGCGCTTGACGATCCGCCGCCCGACGTACCCCATGCAATAGGTCTGCGTGAAGTCGCCGAGGCCGCGCAGGAAGAACAGGCCGATCAGCGCGAGCGGCAGCCAGTAGATGGTGCGCGGATCGCGGTTCTCGAACGTGCCGTCGCCGAACACTTTCGCGAACGCGGTGAAGCTCACCATGCTCGCGGAGAACAGCACCGCGCCGAACAGCCCGAGCGCGAACACGCCGCGGTGCGGCCGCAGGTAGCCGATCAGGCGACGATAGGTCTGCCAGGCGCCGGGCTGCATGCGGGCAGGTGCTGCCGTCAATCCGCGCCCGCGGTGCCGCGGCCGTCGTTCACGGTGGCGATGCTGATGGCGCGGAACCCGAGGCGCCCGAGCACGTCCATGGCGGTCACGACGGATTGATGCGTGGCGCGCGCATCGGCGCGGATCGTGACCGGCGTGTCGCGGGCTGCTCCCGCCACCTTGGCGATCGCCGCCGACAACGTCGCCGGGCTGGTGTTGATCAGCGTCTGGCCGTTGACCCGATATTCGCCCGAGGCGGTCACGCCGACCTCGATCGGATCGTGCTTCTGCCCCGCTGCCGGCTCCTTGCTCGCCTGCGGCAGCTGCAGCTCGATGCGCGACTCGTCCACGAACTTGGTCGACAGCATGAAGAAGATCAGCAGCAGCAACACGATGTCCACGAGCGAGATGACGTTCAGCTCGGGATCTTCGTGATCGCGCGAGCGCAGTCTCATGCGGCGGCCCCTCTGGATCCGCCCTGAGTGCGCAGACCGGGCTGCTGCTCGATCGCCTGGACGAGCTTCATCGCTTCCTTCTCCATCGCCACGACCAGCCGCTCGACCCGGCCGCGCAGCAGCCGGTAGCCGATCATCGCCGGAATCGCCACGGCGAGGCCCGCCGCGGTACAGATCAACGCCTCTGCGATGCCGGCCGCGAGCGCCGTCGGGTTGCCGACGCCCGCGGTCGTGATGGCATTGAACGTACGGATCATGCCGGTGACCGTGCCGAGCAGTCCCATCAGCGGCGACAGCGAAGCGATCATGCCGAGCGTGCCGATGAAGCGGTCGAGCTCGTGCACGACGTGCCGCCCGGTGTCCTCGATCGCCTCCTTGAGGATCGCGCGGTCGCGATTGCGGTTCGCGAGACCGGCGGCGAGCACCTTGCCGAGCGGCGAGTTCTGCTCCAGCGCCGCGATGTGCTTGTCCTGGATCTGGCCCTGCTCGACCCAGCGCCACACCTTGTCCGTGAGCTCCGCCGGCAGCACGCGCTTCGACTGCAGCGTCCACAGCCGCTCCAGGATGATGGCCGCGGCGACGATGGAGGCGAGGATGATCGGCCCCATCATGGGACCGCCGGCTTTTACGATTTCGAACATGAGTGTGCGGGGAAAAGCCTCGTTATTCGCGTCATAGTAGCAGATAGCGGCGCGGCGACGATTCAGCGGTGCCAGTAGCGCCGGTGAGTGCGGCGGAACTCGCGCACGAGCGGCGGACGTCCCGCGACGAACGCGATTTCGATGGCGCCGCTCTGCGCAGTAGTGAGCACGTGCGCGCCGCCGGCATGCCAGCGATCCACCACGTCGCTGCGCGGCAGGCCCCAGCGATTGCGATAGCCGGCCGAGACGAGCGCAATCGTCGGTCGCGCAGCCGCGACGAACGGCGCAGTCGAGGACGTGCGGCTGCCGTGATGGGGCACGATCACCGCTGTCGCAGGTTTCAGCCCGCGCCCGACGATTTCCGACTCGGCGACCTGCTCCACGTCCCCGGCGAGCAGGACGCTGCCGGCAGCGCTGCGCACGAGCAACACGCACGACGAGTCGTTGTCGCTGACGCGGGCGGAGCTTGCCGGATGCAGAACTTCGAACTGCACGCCATCCCATGTCCAGCTCTCTGCGCGCCGGCACGCCACCGCCGTGCGCGACAGCGGCTCGACTGAGGGTCCCGTGATGATGCGCGCGACCGGCAGCGCCGCGAGCACGCTCTCCACGCCGCCACGATGATCCAGATCGCCGTGACTGACGACGAGCGCATCGAGCGCACGCACACCTCGATGACGCAGGTACGGCAGTACGGCGAGCTCTGCCGCATCACGGCCCGTCGGAAAGGCAGGCCCTGCGTCGTAGAGCAGCACGTGCGAATGAGTGCGCACCACGACGGCGAGCCCCTGCCCCACGTCGAGCATCGCCAGCTCGAAATCCCCGACAGTAGGACCCGGCACGCGCTGGAGCAGGACCGGCATGCACAGCAATACACCCGCGAGGCGCGTCGGCCAGATCCCGGGTGCAACGATCAGCAAAGCTCCGACGACCAGGGCCATGAACGCCGGCAGCGAAGGCTGCGGGAAATGCCACAGCGCCAGCGGGCGCTCCGCGAGCGACTGCAACAGCGGCCATGCCCACTGCATCAGGTGCACTGGAATCGCCAGCACCCATTCGCCGGCGGACAGCGAGACGCAAGCAGCGCCGGCTCCGAGCAGCACCGTCGGCACGATCAGCACGGTGAACAACGGAACGGCGATCGCGTTCGCCAGCGGCGAGAGCAGCGAGACGCTGCCGAAAGCTGCGAGAAGCAATGGGGCGAGGCCGATCGTGATCGCACCCTGCACGCGCACGAACGCAGTCACCTCACCGTCGCGGCGCACGCGTCCGGCCACTGCCAGCAGAATGATCGCGACGGCGCCGAACGACAGCCACGCGCCCGGCGCCAATGGCGCAAACGGATCGACCAGCAGCACACCTGTCAGGGACAACCCGAGCGCATGGGTCACAGCGAGCTCGCGCCGATGCCACCGCGCGGCAAAGTAGATCGCGAGCATGAGCAACGTGCGCTGCGTCGGTACCGACAGGCCCGCCAACGTCGAATACGCCAGCGCCGCTGCCGATCCGGCGATCACCTGTCCATGCATCGCGCTCCAGCGCCGCATCTGGGCGCGCGGCAACCGCACGATCGCGCCGCCCAACCACGCAGCGAGCGCCGCCACCATGCTGATGTGCAGACCCGAGATCGCCATCAGATGTGTCGTCCCGGTCGCGGCGAACACGCGCCATTGCTCGGGGCTCATCGCCTGCGTGTCGCCGACGGCCAGCCCCTGCAGGACACCGAGCATCTGCCGGTCGTGCACCGACTGCTGGATGCGATCCGAGATCCACGCGCGCAAGCGCGTAACGGCGTACCGCGACGAGGGCGGAGCCAGCTGCGCGTTGCGCGCGTCCTCGCGCACGTAGCCCGTCGCGCCGACGCCTTCCCGAAACAACTGCGCTTCGTGGTCAGTGCCGCCAGGATTCGCGAAGCCATTGCGTCGTTTCAGTCGTACGACGAGCTGCCACAACTCGCCGGCCTGCGGCGCGCGCGCTGCCTGGTACCACACGAGCCGGATCCGCGGCGAGACACCGCCGCGTGGCGCGACGACATCAAGCATGAATTGCGAATCGCCGCCGGCGGCGCGCGCAAGGGAGGCCACATAGCCGCGCACCAGCAAGTCCTGACCTTCCAATGTCGGCGGCAAATCGCCCGCCGTACGCCAGACGCTGTTCAGCAGCGCCCAGGCCACTCCCGCTGCCGCCGCGGCGCCGAGTTTGAATTTCCCGACGCGCACGAGCGCGAGCGCTGCTGCGAGCAGAGCCAGGGACCAATGCCACGCGGGCAGCCGCGGCAGGCAGTGAATCCAGCAGTGGCCGAGCAGAAATGCGACCGCGAGCCGCCCCATCCAGACCTCCCTGTCTGAGATACTTCGCCCCCATGCCCCGACGACTGTTCAAGACCCTGACCCGCCAGCGCCAGCGCTGGAAGCAGCGCTGGTTCATGCGGCCGTTCCGCCTGCTGCTCGAGCACCCGGCCTACTGGACCCTCAACCGCCGCAGCGTGACGCGCGCGTTCGCCCTCGGGCTGTTCATCTCGTTCGTGCCACTGCCGGTGCACATCATCGTCGCGACTGCAGCTGCGCTGGCGCTGCGGCTCAACGTGCCCGCGGCGATCGCCGGCACCTTTCTCGCCAACCCGCTCACGCTCGTGCCCATGTACATCTCGGCGTACTGGGTCGGCTGTCATCTGCTCGGCCTCGGCTTCCACACCATCGCGTTCGAGCTGAGCTGGTCGTGGCTGACGACCGCACTGGTCCCGATCTGGAAGCCGTTCCTGCTCGGCTGCCTGATCCTCGGCATCGCCGCCGCGATCGCCGGTTACGTTACGCTCGGCGGCATCTGGCACCTGAGCCTGGTGCTGAGATATCACAAGCGCAAGGAAGACAGCGCGCGCAGAGAGTCGGCGCTGGGCAAGAAATGACGAAGCGTCAGGCTTCAGCCTGACAGCAATCTGCCGTCACTCAGCGTCAGCGTGCGCTGCATCCGCGTCGCCAGCTCCGGCGCGTGCGTCACGATCACGAGCGCAGTCTGCAGCTCGCGGTTGAGTTCCAGCATCAGCTCGAACACCTGTCGCGCATTCGCGCCGTCGAGATTGCCGGTCGGCTCATCCGCCAGCACTACGGCTGGCTGAGTGACCAGCGCCCGCGCGACGGCCGCACGCTGTCGCTCGCCCCCTGACAACTGTCCCGGTCGATGCGTGAGCCGTGCTCCCAACCCCACGCGCTCGAGCAGGCTGCTAGCCCGCTGCCGCGCTTCAGCCACCGGCATGCGGCGAATCAGCAGCGGCATTGCCACGTTCTCCAGCGCCGTGAACTCCGGTAGCAGGTGATGAAACTGATACACGAAACCGAGCGCGCGATTGCGCAGCTCGCCGCGCGCGGCGTCGGAGAGTCGATTGATCTCCTGGCCGGCGATCGACACCGTTCCCGAGGTCGGCAGATCGAGCCCGCCGAGCAGCTGCAGGAGCGTGGTCTTGCCGGAGCCGGACGCGCCGACGATCGCGATGCGCTCGCCCGCGTCGATCTGCAGATCGACTCCTTTCAGCACTTCGACGCGCGCGTCGCCCTGCTCGAAGTGCTTGTGCAGGCCGCTGCAGGTGAGGACGGTGTTCGCCATGGTGTTGATCATTCGTGTCGCAGCGATTGTGCCGGCTGCGTACGCGCCGCGCGCCAGGAGGGGTACAGGGTCGACAGACAGCACAGGCCGAACGCCGTCAGGCTGATCTTCAGCACGTCGCTCCACTCGACGCGTGCCGGCAGGTCGGTGATGAAGTAGACCTTGGCATCGAGGAAGTGCACGCCGAGCAGCGCCTCGAGTCCGTGGATCAGGCCTTCCAGGTTCACCGAGATCAGCACGCCGAGGAGCACGCCGCACAGCGTGCCGATCGCGCCGATCGCCACGCCCTGCGTGAGGAAGATCGCGAGGATGCTGCGCGGCGCGGCGCCGACCGTGCGCAGGATCGCAATGTCGGAGCGCTTGTCCTTCACCACCATCACCAGCGTCGAGATGATGTTGAACGCCGCGACGCCGACGACCAGCAGCAGGATCAGGAACAGCGCCGACTTGGTCAGCTGGATCGAGCGGAAGAAGTTCGCGTGCTTGCGCGTCCAGTCGTCGATGTAATAGCCACCGCCGAGCGAGCCGGCCAGCTCGCGCACCACGCGCGGCGCCGCGAACAGGTCGGCGAGCTTGAGCCGCAGCCCGGTGACGTCCTCGCCCATGCGGTACAACTTCGCAGCATCGGCGATATGGATGTACGCCAGGTTGCGGTCGTACTCGTACATGCCGGCGGAGAACAGCCCGACCACCTTGAAGGCGCGCCAGCGCGGCATCACGCCGGCCGGCGTGGTCGTGCGCAGCGACGTGGTGACCACTACCCGACCGCCGAGCTCCACGCCCAGCGCTTTCGCCAGCTCGCTGCCGAGTACGATGCCGTACCCGCCAGGCTCGAGCGCAGCGAACGATCCCGCGACGACCTTGTCGGCGATCACGGTGACGTTGCGTTCGTCTTCGGGGAGCACGCCGGTGACGATCGCGCCGCTGCTCTTGCTGCCCGAGGCGAGCAGGAGCGCCTGGTCCTCGATGAACGGGGCCGCAGCCAACACCTCGGGATTGTCGCGAACCCGCGCAGCCGCTTCCTGCCAGTTGCCGAGCCGCGAGCTGAGCGCACTGATGGTCGCGTGTGCAGTCAGGCTCAGGATGCGCTCGCGCACTTCGCGCTCGGCACCGTTCATCACCGAGAGGACCACGATGAGCACGGCGACGCCGATCGCCACTCCTGCCATCGAGATCGTGGAGATGAACGAGACGAAGCGGTTGCCGCGGCTCGCGCGCAGGTAGCGCCGCCCGATCAGGAACTCGTAGCTCATTCGTAGCGCAATGCCTCGGCCGGCTCGGTCGCGGCGCCGCGCAGCGCCGGGTAGATGGTGGCGAGGACGGTGAGCACCAGCGCCGTCACGGTGATGCCGATCACCTGCGGCCAATGCACCTCCGAAGGTACCTGCGAGATCACGAACACGTTCGGATCGAAGATGCGGCTGCCGGTCACGCGCTCAATGAACGGCGCGATCGTGTCGACGTTGAGCGCCAGCGCCAGGCCGAGGCCGAGGCCGAGCAGCGCGCCGAACCAGCCGATGATCACGCCCTGGGTCATGAACACGCCGAGGATCGCGCGCGGCGTGATCCCGACAGTGCGCAGGATCGCAATGTCGGTGCGCTTCTCGTTCACCACCATCACGAGCGCCGCGACGATATTGAACGCCGCCACGGCGACGATGAGCATCAGGATCAGCGTCATCATGGTCTTCTCGATGCCGATCGCACGGAAGAAGCTGGCGTTCTCGATCGACCAGTCGCTGGTCGCGAGATCGCCGCCGAGCGCTGCCGCGATCTGCTTCACACGAGTCGGAGCCGCAAAGATGTCCGCGAACTTCAGCCGCAGGCCGCCCGGTGCGCCGCCGGTGCCGGCGATCGCAGCCGCGTCCTGCAGGTCGACGAACGCGAGCACGTTGTCGTGCTGCTCTGCGCCGACCTCGAAAATGCCGCTGACCGTGAACGTCTGGATGCGCGGCTGCACATCGATGCCGGCGATCGCGCCCTCGCCGCCTGCGCCGCTGACCGGCACGAGCACCGTGATCTCGTCGCCGACGCGCGCATCGAGCGCGTAGGCCAGACCCGCGCCGAGCACGATGTGCCGGGCGCCCGGCCGCAGATCGTCGAGGCTGCCGACGTTCATGTGCGTGCCGATCTCGGAGACCTGCGGCTCGACTTGCGGCTCGATGCCGCGAACCAGCGCGGCGCGCATGTCTTCGCCGCGGCCGAGCATGCCTTGCAGGTCGAGGTAGGGAGCGACGCCCTCGACGCCGGGCTCGCGGCGGATGCGCTCGGCGAGCGCCTGCCAGTCGCGCATGCGCTCGGCAGGCCCGGCGAGCGTCGCGTGCGACGCCAGGCTCAACAGGCGGGTGCGCAGCTCCCCTTCCAGGCCATTCATGACGGAGATGATGGTGATCAGCGCCGCGACGCCGACGCAGATGCCGAGCATCGAGATCCAGCTGATGAACGAAACGAAAAAGCCGCGGCTGCGGCTCACGACGTAGCGCAGGCCCACGTACACGGGCACGGGATGGAACATAAGGCCGGCAAGGCTACTGCACGCGACCGGGAAATGTGAACTGCGACAACAAATCGAGGTGCCGTGCTTGGTCCTTATGTAATCCCTGCTATAGAGTCGATCGTCGCAGTTTCCGAAGGACGGTCCCATGCGTTGCACATCCTGGCTCGTGGCCGCGGCCGCCGCCCTGGCGTTGTCGGGTCCGGCCGTCGCAGACGAGCTGCAGGTGCCGAACCCTGCGGCTTCGGGCAACACTCCCGCCAGCGGCATGTCCATGGAGAAGGTCGAGGCCAGGTACGGCGCACCGGCGCGCCGCGTCCCCGCCGTCGGCGGCGGCACCACGGCCCAGCCGCCGATCACGCGCTGGGAATATCCCGGCTTCGTCGTCTACTTCGAGAACAACCTCGTCGTTCACACCGTCGTGACGCCGGGCTGAACGCGGTCAGACTGAAGTCTGAGCCACACGAGCCTGTGGGTCAGGCTTCAGCCTGACTCCCCACTGTCGGCTCTTGCTCCTAGAGCCGGCCGCCCCCACCTGCTACCCTCGCGCCCTCTTCGGGGACGCCTCACGGCGTCGGCCCGAGTGTCTGTATTTTGGAGCCAGGTTTGCACCCGACCGAATCCGATCGCCCGCTTCTGCCGAGCAAGGCCCAGCTGCACGTGCGCTGGGGCCAGCTGTACGGCTCCGCGACCTCGCTTTGGCTTGCCGAAGCCGCGCGCAAGGCGTCGGGCCCGCTGCTGGTCGTCGCGAGCGATGCGCGGCAGGCGAGCCGCATGGAAGACGAGCTGCGCTTCTACTGCCAGCCCGGCACCTATATCGAGCACTTCCCGGCGTGGGAGACGCTGCCCTACGACCTGTTCTCACCGCATCCCGACATAGTTTCGCGGCGACTGCGGATGCTGTCGGCATTGCCGCGCCTCGCCAAGGGCATCGTCATCGTGGATCTGGAGACGGCGCTGCAGCGCCTGCCGCCGCAGACGTACATCGACGCGCATGCGTTCGACCTGAGCGTCGGCGAGGTGCTCGACGTCGCCGCGTTCCGCGACCGGCTGAGCGGCGCCGGCTACGTCGCGAGCTCGCAGGTGATGGCGCCCGGCGAGTTCGCGGTACGCGGCTCGATCATCGACCTGTACCCGATGGGCAGCGCCACGCCGTATCGCATCGACCTGTTCGACGACGAGGTCGAGAGCATCCGCGTGTTCGATCCCGAGACGCAGCGCTCCGGCGAGCGCGCGGGCGCGCTGCGCCTGCTGCCTGCGCGGGAGTTTCCGCTGACCGCCGACGGCATCCAGAATTTCAAGCGCCGCTTCCGCAACCGCTTCCCCGGCGACCTGACGCGCATGGGGCTGTATCGCGACATCGCCGAGGGCGCGCCGCCGCCCGGCATCGAGTACTACCTGCCGCTGTTCTTCGATGCCACTGCGACGCTGTTCGATTACCTGCCGGCCAACACCATCGTGGCGGTGGAAACTGACGTGCAGGGCGCGGCGGCGCAGGTGTTCGCCGAGATCACGAGCCGGCACGAGCAGCGCGGCCACGATGCCGAGCGTCCGATCCTCGAGCCGCGCGAAGTGTTCACGCCGGTCGACGAGCTCACGCAGCGGCTCGCAGCGCTGCGCCGGATCGAGCTGTCGCGCGTCGAGCTCGACCCGTTGACTCAGTCCCTGCCCTATCAGAACTTCGCGACACGCTCGCCTCCGGCGCTGCGCATCGACGCCCGCAGCGAAGAGCCGGCGCGCGAGCTTGCGCGCTTTCTCGCCGACTTCCAGGGTCGCGTGCTGATCGCGGCCGAATCCGCCGGCCGGCGCGAAATGCTGCTCGACATCCTCCAGCGCCGCGACGTGCGGCCGCAGCTGGTCGACGGCTGGTCGGCTTTCGTCGACGGTGCCGCGCCGCTCGGCATCACCGTCTCGCCGATCGCGACCGGCCTCGTGCTGACCGAGCCGCACCTGGCGCTGGTCGCAGAGGAGCAGTTGTTCGGCGAGCGCGCGCGGCAGGAACGGCGTCGCCGGCGCGCCGAGCGCGATCCCGAAAAGATCATCCGCGACCTCACCGACCTGCGGCCCGGCTCGCCGGTCGTGCACGAGCACTACGGCGTCGGCCGCTTCGTCAGCCTGGTCACGCTGGACGTCGGTGGACTGAAGAACGAGTTCCTGCTGCTGGAATACGCCGACGGCGACAAGCTGTACGTGCCCGTGCACGCGCTCGATCTCGTCAGCCGCTACACCGGCGCGCCGGCAGAGACCGCGCCGCTGCACAAGCTGGGGACCGACACGTGGGAGAAAGCGAAACGCAAGGCGGCGCAGCGCATCCACGACACGGCCGCGGAGCTGCTCGATCTGTATTCGCGACGCGCCGCGCGCCAGGGCGAGCAGCTCGTCGCCAACGAGACCGACCTGCGCACGTTCGAAGCGGCATTTCCGTTCGAGGAAACGCCGGATCAATCGCAAGCCATCGAGCAGGTCATCGCGGATCTCGGCAGCGGCAAGCCCATGGACCGGGTGGTGTGCGGCGACGTCGGCTTCGGCAAGACCGAGGTCGCGCTGCGCGCAGCGTTCGTCACGGTGCAAGCCGGCAAGCAGGTCGCAGTGCTCGTACCGACCACGCTGCTCGCGCAACAGCATTACCAGACCTTCGCCGACCGCTTCGCCGACTGGCCCGTCAAGGTCGAGGCGCTGTCGCGCTTCCGCAGCGCGCGCGAAGTCGATCAGGTGCTGCAGAGCCTGGAGTCCGGCCAGACGGACATCGTGATCGGCACGCACCGGCTGCTGCAGAGCGCCGTCAAGTTCGGGCGGCTCGGCCTGCTGATCATCGACGAGGAGCACCGCTTCGGAGTCAAGGACAAGGAGAAGCTGAAGCAGCTGCGCGCCGAAGTCGACGTGCTGACGCTCACCGCGACGCCGATTCCGCGCACGCTGAACATGGCGATGGGCGGGCTGCGCGAGCTGTCGCTGATCACGACGCCGCCGGCGGCGCGCCTGTCGATCAAGACCTTCGTCTCGCAATGGGAGTCGGCGACGATTCGCGAAGCGTGCCTGCGCGAGATCCGCCGCGGCGGCCAGATCTACTACGTGCACAACAGCGTCGAGACGATCGAGCGCACTGCGCGCGCGATCGCCGAGCTCGTGCCGGAAGCGCGCATCGCAGTCGGTCACGGCCAGATGCGCGAGCGCGAGCTGGAGCAGGTCATGCTCGACTTCTATCACCAGCGCAGCAACCTGCTGGTGTGCACGACGATCGTCGAGAGCGGCATCGACGTGCCCTCCGCCAACACCATCATCATCGATCGCGCCGACAAGCTCGGCCTGGCGCAGCTGCACCAGCTGCGCGGTCGCGTCGGCCGCTCGCACCACCAGGCCTACGCGTACCTGCTGACGCCGCCGCGCAATGCGATGACCGCGGATGCGGCGAAGCGCCTCGAAGCGATCGAGTCGCTGGAAGACCTGGGCGCGGGCTTCACGCTCGCGACCCACGACCTGGAGATCCGCGGCGCCGGCGAGCTGCTCGGCGAGGAGCAGAGCGGCCAGATCCAGGAGATCGGCTATGCGCTCTACATGGAAATGCTCGAGCGCGCGGTGAACGCGCTCAAGTCCGGCAAGATCCCGCAGCTCGATCAACCGATGCATCAGGGACCCGAAGTGGACCTGCACGTGCCGGCGCTCCTGCCCGACAACTATCTGCCGGACGTCCACCTGCGGCTGGTGCTGTACAAGCGCCTCGCCGCCGCGGCGAACCCCGAGGAATTGCGCGAGCTGCAGGTCGAGATGATCGACCGCTTCGGCCTGCTGCCGGAGCCGGCGAAGAACCTGTTCCGCATTGCCGGCTACAAGCAGACGGCGCGCGCGCTCGGCCTGCGCAAGATCGACGTGGGTCCGGGCGGCGGCTCGGTCACGTTCGAGCGCGACACGCGCGTCGAGCCGGCGACGCTGATCCGCTACGTGCAGCAGAATTCGCGCACGCACCGCCTGGAAGGCGGCACGAAACTGCGCTTCAGCGTGAAACTGGAGCAGGACGAGCAGCGTTTCGCCGCGGTCGAGCAATTGCTCGAGGCTCTGCAGAAACCCGCTGCTGCTAAACTGCGCCGATGAAGCTATTCAGACTCGTTGCCCTGCTGGCTGCCGCGCTGGGCGCGGTGACGCTGCCGGCATCCGCTCAGCAATCGCCGGCGGTGCTGCAGTCCTACGACGTCGAGCTGCTGATCTTCCGCCCGCTGAACCCGAACGCATCGCCCGAGGAATGGAGCATCGAGGCGGCCGCGGCCGGCCAGCGCCTGGCGATTCCCGAAGACGATGCCACGCCGTTCACGCCGAGCGAGCCGGCCCCGGAAACCACTACGAGCTTCCCGCCGCTGGTTCCCGCGAGGTTCAAGCTCACCGCGATCGCCGACACTCTGCGGCGCAGCCGCAACTATCAGCCGCTCGCGCACTTCGGCTGGACGCAGCCCGGCTATCCGCGCGGCGACGCAAAGTTCCTGACGATCAACTCGCTGGTGCCGGCGGGCTCGGGACTGCAGGGCCAGGTCGCGCTGTCGCGCGGCCGGTATCTGCACCTGACGCTCGACCTGGTGTACGACGCGCCGGGTGCCGCGGGCGAGGCGCCGCAAAGGTTCGTGCTGCGCCAGAGCCGCCGGATGCGCAGCAACGAGCGGCACTACATGGATTCGCCGAGATTTGGCGTCATCGCGATCGTGACGCCGACCCCGCCCACGGGGTGACTTCTTTTCAATCGCAGTCGCGGCTGACGACGCGGTTCCGGCCGAGCTCTTTTGCGTCTTTCAGCGCACGCAGCGCAGCCTCGTAGGCGCGCGTCGGCAGCGCATCGTGCGCCGGCACCAGCGAGACGACGCCGGCGCTCGCAGTCACGAAGCGCGACACCGACGAGCGCGGATGATGGATCGCCAGGTCGCGTACGCGGGCCAGCACTGCTTCGGCCAGCTTCGCGGCCTGCCCCAGGTCGAGCCCCGTCGTCAGCGCCGCGATCTGGTCCTCGTCGAAGCGTCCGCACAGATCGCTGGCGCGGCGGAAGCAGCCGGCGATGACGCGGGCGATGCGACGGAACGACTGGTCGGCGCCGGGACGCCCGAACACGTCGCGGTACTGCGAGTAGCAGTCGAGATCGAACACCAGGAAGCTGAGCCGGCGCGACTCGCGCTGCGCCAGGCCCCAGTCGCGCTTCACCAGCTCTTCGAAATACGTCCGGCGCAGCAGGCCGGTGAGCTTGTCGTCCCGCAGGTAGGCCAGCATCGTCTGCGTGCTCATCGACGGATCGCGGGCATCGCGCGCGTCGAGCCGCAGCCGGTCGCCGCCTTCGCGATGGAAGCTGGCGAAGTGCGTGACGCGCCCTTCCGGATTGCGCAGCGGCACCAGCGTCACTTCGTTCCAGAACATCGTCCCGTCGCGGCGGTAGTTGCGCAGCGTCGTGTGACAGGAAGTGCCGTCGCTGAGGGCGGCGCGAATCTTCGCGAGGCCCTCCTGATCGTGATCCTCGGCCTGCAGGAAGCGCAGGTTGCGGCCGTGCAGGGCCGAAGCCTCGTAACCGGTGAGCTGTTCCATCGCTGCGTTGGCATAGACGACCTGCCATTCCCCGGAGCGGGCATCGCAGATCACGACGCCGTCCGGCGCGGCGGCGGCCAGCGCCTGGAACAGGCTCGGCGATAGGCTCTGATCGGCGCTCATTGTCGATGCGGCCTTGGTCAGTTCAGCTTGTGTCGCAGCAGCTTGGGTCATGGGTTCAGCTTCAGGTCGGGTCGCTCCATGGATGCCCTGACGGCGCTCTCGCAGGCCTGCCATTCGGCCGAGGCGCGCAGCGCTCCCCGGCTTGGGCCCGGTTTGCCGTGCAGGCGCACCATGCGCACCTGGCTCAGAGGATCCCCGGTTCCCCGCAAAGAATCGATGACTTGCAGCACACCTTGACGATCGTTGCACAGCGAAAGGACGTCACACCCGGCCGCCAGCGCCGCCGCAGCGCGCTGCGGCATGTCGCCGACGATGCCTGCACCCTTCATCGACAGGTCATCGGTAAAAATGGCGCCGTCGAACCCCAGATCCGCGCGCAGCTCTTCCTGAATCCAGTACCGGGAAAACCCTGCAGGCAGCTCGTCGGCGGCCTCGAAGATGACGTGCGCGGCCATCACGGCCGGCAGCCCGTTCGCAATCAACCGGCGGTAGGGATAGAGGTCCTCGTCGACGTCCGCGAGGGGGCGCCGATCTACCGGAATGGCCACGTGCGAGTCCGGAACGACGGCTCCGTGGCCCGGGAAGTGCTTGGCGGTAGCAGCCATGCCCGCCTCGCGCATGCCGCCCACGAACGCGATCGCCAGCTCCGCGACGACCTGCGGATCGCGATGGAAGGCGCGGTCGCCGATCACGCTGCTGACCCCGTAGTCGAGGTCCACGCACGGCGCGAAGCTCATGTCGATGGCGACTGCGCGCAACTCCGCCGCCATCAGCCAGCCGCACTGACGTGCCAGCTGTCGTCCCGCAGCCGCGTCCAGGTCGTATTGGCGGCCGATGGTGCGCATCGGCGGCAGCACGGTGAAGTCCTTGCGGAAGCGCTGCACACGTCCGCCTTCGTGATCGACTGTCACCAGCAGCGGCGGCGTGCGCACGGCGCGAACATCCGCGACGAGTCGTTCGAGCTGCTCGATGCTCTCGAAGTTGCGCGTGAACAGGATCAGCGCGCCGACCAGTGGATGCTGCAGCAGCTCGCGATCCTCCTCGGTGAGACTCGTGCCCTGCACGTCGATCATCAGGGGACCCAATGTCATGGCCGGCTCCCTCGCATGAACAGTGCCGCCGATTCGACGTGCGCGGTGTGCGGGAACATGTCCATGACACCGGCGGCGCGCAACGTGAATCCGTGCTCGTGCACGAGAATGCCCGCGTCGCGCGCCAGGCTGCCCGGGTGGCACGAGATGTACAGCACGACCTTGGCGCCGCTGCGCGCGAGGATCGGCAGGACAGCTTGTGCACCTGCGCGCGGCGGATCCAGCAGGACTTTGTCATACGAGCGCCGCGCCCAGGAGGCATCGCACACTGACGGTTGCGCGAGATCAGCGGACACGAACTCGATGTTGCCGACACCGTTCAGGACTGCGTTCGCGCGCGCACGCGCGACAAGACCAGCATCGCCTTCGACGCCGACGACTTGCGCGCCACTGCGCGCCAGCGGCAACGAGAAATTTCCAAGGCCGCAGAACAGGTCGAGCACTCGTTCGCCAGCAACGGGTGCGAGCAGTTCCACTGCGCGCGCGACCATTCGGGCGTTCAGCTCGCCATTGACCTGCACGAAGTCGCTCGGCTGGAAACGCACCGTGACGTCGAACTGCGGCAGGCGATATTCGAGCGGCACAGCCGCGCCGCTCAGCGGCGCGACGGTTTCGTAGCCGCCTGGCTGGACGTAGATCTGCACGCCGTGCTCGCGCTCGAACTGCAACAGCAGATCGCGGTCCGCGGATGTCAGTTCCTCCAGTACGCGCACGACGAGAGCGACAGCGTTGTCCGCGACTGCGACTTCGATCTGCGGCACGCGATTGCGCACGCTCAGCGCAGTGAGCAACAGCGACAGCGGCTCGATCATGGAGCCGACCGGCGACAGCAGCACTTCACAGCGTCGTACGTCTGCGATGTAGCTCGTGCTGCGCTCGCGGAAGCCCAGCACCGTGCGCTCCTTCTTCGGCACCCAGCGCGCGGCCAGACGCGCGCGCCGTCGATAGTTCCACACGTCACCCTGCAACGGCGGCAACACTTCCGCCGGAGTCACCTTGCCGATGCGTGTGAGCGTCTCGTACAGCTGACGCTGCTTGAACTCCAGTTGCCGCGCGGGAGCCAGATGCTGCAGCACGCAGCCGCCGCACACGCCGAAGTGCGCGCAGCGGGGCTCGACCCGGTCAGGCGCCGCTTCGAGCACGCGCTCGAGACGTCCTTCGTCGAAGTTGCGGCTGCGCTTGGTGCGCAGCCACTCGACCCGCTCGCCGGGCAACGCGTCGTCGATGAACACGGTCTTGCCGTCGACGCGCGCGACACCGCGGCCATCCTGCGACAGGTCGATGATCTCGGCGGTTTCGATGCGACGCTCGGGCCGCGTGCGCGCTCCGGCGTTCAACAGGGCGCTTCCTGCCAGGCCGTGAGAAATTCCAGGAAATGCGGCTTGGCCTGCTGCGCCAGCGTGTCGCGCACGCGCGCGACTTCGGTACGGTATTCCTCGTGCAGCAGCCGGCCGCGCATCAGCTCGAAGCGCAGGAACACCAGGTAGGTGTTGAGCACGTCGGTCTCGCAGTAGTTGCGGATCAGCTCGATCTGCCCGTCGAGATACGCCTCCCACACCTTGTCGCCGCTCATCCCGAGCTTGCCGGGCAGCCCGAGCAACAGCGCCGCACCCTGCAGGCTGACGCGCGCGCGCGCCTGGTAACTCGACAGCACGTCCATCAGGTCGAGGTGGCGCGCGTGAAAGCGGCTCAGATAATTATTGAAGCGGAACGCCTGGTCGGCGTCGCCTGCTTCCCAGTAGCGCGGGGCAACGATGCCGTGCCGCAGCGCGCGATAGTGCAGCACCGGCAGGTCGAACCCGCCGCCGTTCCACGAGATCAGGTCCGGCGTGTACTTCTCGATGCCGTCGAAGAAGCGCTGCACCAGCTCCGCTTCCGGTGCGCCGGGCTCGCCGAGCGACCACACCTTGAAGCTGTCCCGCATGCGCATCGCGACCGAGATGGCGACGATGCGGTGCTGCTCATAGGAAAGGAACTCGCTGCCGGACTCCTCGCGGCGCTTCGCCTGCATCACGTAGCCGACCTGCTTGTCGGTCAGGTCGTGCAAGCCGTAGACGCGGCGGCCGAGCTCCACGTCGGGAATCGTCTCGATGTCGAATACGAATACCGCCACGCTCATTTCCTCATCAGCACGGCGACGGCAACGACCAGCCCGGCCTCGTCGGTCAGCGTCACGTGGCCTTCGCCGATGCCGAGCTGCTCGCACATGCGGCGGCCACGCTCCGACCAGACGATCCCCGGCCGGCCCGCGGCGTTCGCCACGACGCCGGTGTCGCGGATCCACATGCCGTGCGCGAAGCCCGTGCCCATCGCCTTGACGATCGCCTCCTTCGCCGCGAAACGCATCGCCAGGAACCGCTCCGGCCGGCTGTGGCGCTGGAACGCCTCCAGCTCGGCGGGCAGCAGCAGGTGCTGCACGAAACGCTCGCCGAACTTCTCGTGGATCGCCCGCACGCGCTCGAGCTGCACCACGTCCGTGCCGATGCCGAAGATCATGTGGCGGCGCGCGCGCCGCGCGCTTCCACCATCAGCCGCTTCATTTCCGCAACTGCGCGCGCCATGCCGTCGAGCAGCGACCGCGCGACGATCGCGTGGCCGATGTTGAGCTCGACGATCTCCTGGATCGCGGCGATCGGCTGCACGTTGTGATAGTTCATCCCGTGGCCGGCGTGCACGATCAGCCCGAGGCTGCTCGCGTGGCGCGCTGCCTCGCGCAGCCGCTGCAGCTCGCGCGCCTGCTGCTCGCCGCTCGCGTCGGCATAGGCACCGGTGTGCAGCTCGACCGCAGGAGCACCGATGCGCACCGCCGCCTCGAGCTGCGAGCGATCCGGATCCACGAACAGCGAGACGCGGATACCGGCATCGGCGAGCTGGCGGCATACCGGCGTGAGCGCAGCCACTTGCGACGCAGCGTCCAGACCGCCCTCGGTCGTCACTTCGGTGCGCCGCTCGGGAACGAGACAGCAGTCCGCCGGCCGCACCTCACAGGCGATGCGCACCATCTCCACGGTCGCCGCCATCTCGAAATTCAACCGGGTCTGCAGCAGCTGGCGGGCGGCGCGGATGTCGCGATCCTGGATGTGGCGGCGATCCTCGCGCAGATGCATCGTGATGTTGTCCGCGCCTGACTGCTCGGCGATCAGCGCGGCGAACACCGGATCGGGATAACTCGTGCGCCGCGCCTGGCGCAGCGTGGCTACATGATCGACGTTGACTCCGAGGTGCAGCATGGGGCGAGATGCTACCAGCCGCCCAGTCACGAGTCCCTTCTTCTCTTGAGGGCGTGCATGACCTGTCGCGTGCGCAGCTCCTTGCCTTCGAGGCAGCGATCCAGCGCGGCGCGCAGCAGAGCGCGGGCCTCGCTGCACACCGCCGGGTCCGTAAAGTCCTCGCGCGCCAGCGCCAGCAGAGTCCCGCCGGAATACATGCTGCTGCCCTCGGCGACGCCTGCGACTCGCACGGGACCTTCCTCGATGCGATAGCGATAGGCATAGCGCGCATCGAGCGGCAGCCCGGACTCGCAGTCGCGCTCAAGCGCGAGCCCGTAGCCGAGCGCATCGAGCAGACGCTTCTCGAAGAGCCGCAGCGCGCGCACGCCGTCACGGTCGGTCCTCAGGGAGTCGAGCGTCGCGCCGTACAAGGCGAAGACGTCGGCGTGGCTGTCATGGCGCGCGAACAGCTTCAGCAACAGCTCGTTCAAGTAGAAGCCGCTCACCAGCCGGTCGGGCGGCAGGGCCGATACTGCGCCGTCGAACTCGGCACCGGTCAGCTGACCGGCTTCGCCCTTCCCGCTCCACGACACGAGCAGCCGGTTGAACGGCTGCAGGATCGAATTGAGCGCTGCACCGGCCTTGCGCGAAGTGCGCGCGCCGCGCGCAAACACCGCGACGCGACCGTGGTCGCGTGTGAACAGCTCGAGGATCCGGCTGGTGTCGCGATATGGACGGTGATGCAGCACATAGGCCGGCTGCAGCTGCACCCGGCGCGCTTCGCTCACGTCTCGTAGCCCAGCTGACGCAGCGCAGTCTCGTTGTCGGACCAGTTCTCCTTCACCTTCACCCACAGCTCGAGGTGCACCGGCCGCTTGAACAGCTCCACCATCTCGAGGCGCGCGGAACGCCCGACCTCCTTGAGCTGCTCGCCGCCGTTGCCGATCACGATCGCCTTCTGACCGCTGCGCTCCACCCAGATCACGGCGTTGATCAGCAACCGGCCGTCCTCTTCCTTGAACTGCTCGATGACGACCGTCAGGCCGTACGGCAGCTCCTGCCGCAGCCGCAACGTCAGCTTCTCGCGCACGATCTCCGCGGCCTGGAACTGGTCCGAGCGATCGGTCAGCTGGTCTTCCGGGAAATGCGGCGGCGAGAGAGGCAGGTAGCGCGCGATGGTCGCGGGCAGCTGCTCGAGGTTGTTGTGCTTGAGCGCCGACAGCGGCACCACTTCCGCGAACTGCGCCCGCCGGCCGACTTCCTCGATGAACGGCAGCAGGCGCTCCTTCGGGAACACCTTGTCGGCCTTGTTGAGCACCAGGATGATCGGCCGCCCCTGCTTCACCAGCTCGTCGAGCACGCGCTGATCCTCGTCGCTCCAGCGCAGCGCTTCGACGACGAACACGTTGACGTCGGCGTCCTGGAGCGATGCCAGCGCCGCGCGGTTCATGTGGCGGTTCATCGCCCGGCGCGCGCCGGCGTGCAGGCCGGGCGTGTCGACGAAGATCACCTGCGCGTCGGGCCGCGTCAGGATGCCGAGGATGCGGTGCCGCGTGGTCTGCGGCTTGGGGCTGACGATGCTGATCTTGCGCCCGAGCAGCGCATTCAGCAGCGTCGACTTGCCGACGTTCGGCCGGCCGACGATCGCCGCGAAACCGCAGCGGTAGTCCGGCGGCGCTGCGCCGGCCACGGGCTCGTCGCTCACCTCAGGTCCCCTGTAACGTCTGCATCAGCGCGTTGAGAATCAATTGGGCGGCGGCCTGCTCGGCGCGGCGGCGGCTCGGGCCGCTCGCGACCCCGCGCAGGCCCAGGGCGTCGACCGAGCAGCGCACCTGGAACACCTGGTCGTGAGCTTCGCCGGAAGTGGATTCGACTGCATAGCTCGGCAGCGGCAGGCCGCGGGCCTGCAGCGCTTCCTGCAAACGGGTCTTCGGATCCTTGAGTTCCGCTGCGCTCGGCAGCCCTGCCAGGCGCGGCACGAACAGCCGCTCGATGACGCGCGCCGCCGCTTCGAAGCCGCCGTCCAGGTAGATGGCGCCGAACAGCGCTTCGAGCGCGTCGGCGAGGATCGACTTGCGCCGGAAGCCCCCGGACTTCAGCTCGCCCGAGCCGAGCCGCAGCTGGTCGCCCAGCTCGATCTCGGCAGCGATGACCGCCAGCGCCTCGCCGCTGACCAGGCTCGCACGGAAGCGCGACAGCTCACCCTCGTCGGCGGCGCCGAACTCGCGGAACACCAGCATCGCGACGATGCAGTTGAGCACGGCGTCGCCGAGGAACTCCAGCCGCTCGTTGTGCGCTCCGCCGGCGCTGCGATGGGTCAGGGCCGCTTCCAGCAGCGCCGTATCGCGACACTCGTAGCCGAGCGTGTCATGCAGCCATTCGCGCGCCGTCTTCAAGACTCGATCCGGCCTCTCCCGGGCGCAGCGCTCAGCGGCCGCCGACCGTGACGGTCTTGTCGAAGTCCGCTACCAGCGAGACGTTCGCCACGAACGGCGTCTCGGCGCGGTACCAGGCACGCATGGTGTAGCCCCCGTTCGGGCCTTTCTTGATCTCGATGTCGGCCGGCTGAATGCTGTCGATGTCCTCGATCGTCCAGCGCCGGCTCAGCGAAGTGCGCAAGTCCTGCGGAGTAGTCGGCCCGTCCGCGTGGTCCTTGGCCGTCTGCTCGAGCGCGCGCGCGACTGCCATGTACTCGAGGAACACCGGCGTCAGGCGAATGACAGCGTAGAGAGCGCACCCGAGGATCGCGATGATGACCACCATGCCGATGAAGGTGGCGCCCCGCTGACGGGAACGGACCGTGAAACTCCCCATGACCTGCTGCATACCTGCCTCGACTGTGTAGAACGTGCCGCCTGTCTGTCATAAGACGGGCCTTACGTCCAGCATCCAGTCCACAGTACCCGCCGGCCGCCGCACCGCCGGGTGCTGTTCAGTGAATCGGATCGCCAATGCGGCTCCACAGCGGCGCGTCCGGCCAGTCCCAGTTCAGCCAGATGCGCACGGCCTTGCCGACCAGATTGCCCTCGGGGACGAAGCCGACCTCGGGGAAGCGGCTGTCGCGGCTGTTGTCGCGGTTGTCGCCCATGAAGAAGTAGTGGCCCTGCGGCACGGTCTGGTCGTAATCGTCCGGCCGGCGGTTCTGGTACAGCACCTGGTGCCGGACCGTCCCGAGTTGCTCGGTGCCGAGCCGCGCATTCATGTTGCGCGCGCCGGACTGCCCGACCCCTTCGTAGAGACCGTTCAGCTGCACTTCGATCTTCGTGCCGTTGACGTAGAGCTGGTCGTCGCGCACGGCGATGTGATCGCCCGGCAGCCCGATCAGTCGCTTGATGTAGTTGGTCGAAGGGTCGGAGGGCAGGCGGAACACGATCACGTCGCCGCGCTGCGGCGCGCCGATCGCGACGATCTTGCTGTTGATCACCGGCAGGCGCAGGCCGTAGGCGTACTTGTTGACGAAGATGAAATCGCCGTCGAGCAGCGTGGGCATCATCGAGTCCGACGGGATGCGGAACGGCTCGAACAGGAACGAGCGGATCAGCAGCACGATCAGGATCACCGGAAAGAACGAGCGAGCGTACTCGACCACCACCGGCTCGCGGACTTCCGGCTGCGTGCCGCCGGCGGCGCCTGCGGCAGCCTGGGCGACGCGTTTCGGCTTGAACAACCAGCTGTCCACGCCCCAGACGATGCCGGTCACGGCGGTGGCCGCGACCAGGATGAAGGAGAAATCGAAGATCATGCTTATTTTTCCTTGCCCACCTGCAACACCGCGAGGAACGCCTCCTGCGGGATCTCGACCGAGCCGAGCTGCTTCATGCGCTTCTTGCCTTCCTTCTGCTTCTCGAGGAGCTTGCGCTTGCGCGAGACGTCGCCGCCGTAGCACTTGGCGGTGACATTCTTGCGCAACGCCTTCACCGTGGCACGCGCGATGATGTGGCTGCCGATCGCTGCCTGCACCGCCACCTCGAACATCTGTCGCGGAATCAGCTCCTGCATCTTGTCGACCAGCTCGCGGCCGCGCTGATAGGCGTTGTCGCGGTGGACGATCATCGACAGCGCGTCGACGACGTCGCCGTTGATCAGCACGTCCAGGCGCTCGACCGGCGCGCTCTCGAAGCGGTTGAACTCGTAGTCGAACGACGCGTAGCCGCGGCTCACCGACTTGAGGCGATCGAAGAAATCCAGCACCACTTCGGCGAGCGGCATCTCATACTGCAGCGACACCTGGTTGCCGACGTAGTGCATCTTGGTCTGCTTGCCGCGCTTGTCGGTGCACAGCTTGATGACCGCGCCGACGTGCTCGGGCGGCAGCAGGATGTTGGCGGTGATGATCGGCTCGCGGATGTCGTCGATCTCGTTGCTGGGCGGGAGCTTGGCGGGATTGTCGACGTACACGGTGCTGCCGTCGGTGCGCGCGATCTCGTAGACGACCGTCGGCGCGCTGGTGACCAGCGTCAGGTTGTACTCGCGCTCGAGCCGCTCCTGCACGATGTCCATGTGCAGCAGCCCGAGGAAGCCGCAGCGGAAGCCGAAGCCGAGCGCGGTCGACACTTCCGGCTCGTAATGCAGCGCCGAGTCGTTGAGCTTGAGCTTGGCCAACGCGTCGCGGAACCCTTCGTAGTCCTCGGACTTCACCGGGAACAGGCCGGCGAATACGCGCGGCTGCACTTTCTTGAAGCCCGCGAGCGGCTCGCTGGCCGGCCGGGCGTCGAGGGTGATCGTGTCGCCGACCGGCGCGCCGTCGATCTCCTTGATGCCGGCGATCACGAAGCCGACCTCGCCGGTCTCGAGCGTCTCGCTCTGCACCGACTTCGGGGTAAAGCGGCCGAGCTTGTCGACCTGGTGCGCGCGACCGGTCGACCACACGCGGATCTTGGCACCGGTCTTCAGCGAGCCGTTCATGACGCGCACCAGCGAGACCACGCCGACGTAGTTGTCGAACCACGAATCGATGATCAGCGCCTGCAGCGGCGCCGCGGGGTCGCCGCGCGGCGCGGGGATGCGCCGCACCAGCTCTTCCAGCAGCTCCGGGACGTTCTCGCCGGTCTTGGCGCTGACGCGCAGCGCGTCCTGCGCCTCGATGCCGATGATCTCCTCGATCTCCTTGATCACCTTCGGCGGGTCCGCCGACGGCAGGTCGATCTTGTTGAGCACGGGCACGACTTCCAGGCCCTGCTCGATCGCGGTGTAGCAGTTCGCGACGCTCTGCGCCTCGACGCCCTGAGCCGCGTCGACCACCAGCAGCGCGCCCTCGCAGGCGGCGAGCGAGCGGGAGACCTCGTAGGAGAAGTCGACGTGACCCGGCGTGTCGATCATGTTCAGCTGGTAGGTCTCGCCGTCGCGGGCGCGGTAGCGCAGCGACACGCTCTGCGCCTTGATCGTGATGCCGCGCTCCCGCTCCAGATCCATGGAGTCGAGCACCTGCGCTTCCATCTCGCGGGCTTCCAACCCGCCGCACAGCTGGATGAAGCGGTCGGCCAGCGTGGACTTGCCGTGATCGATGTGGGCGATGATGGAAAAGTTGCGGATCAGCTTCACAGGTCGGGCCGGGGGTCCAAACGGCGGCGGATTATAGCGGGTTGTCAGGCCAAAGCCCGACCCACAGCGCCCGGTGCAGGTTCTCGTGGGTCAGGCCTCAGCCTGACCTCTGCAACCACGCCTGTACTCTTTGCGGATCCAGCCGGTAGGCGCAGACGAATTCGCCGTCGGCCAGCAGCACCGGAATGCGCGTGCCGTACTTCTGTTCCAGCTCCGGCGTGCCGTCGATGTCGACGACCTGCACCGTCGCTGCGGCCGCCGGGCCGAGCAGCCCGGCCAGCTCTTCGCACAGCCGCTCGCACAGACTGCAATCGGCACGGCTGTAGACCGTCCAGCGGGGCATGGGAAGGCAGCGCGCTACTGGCGCTGGTCGCGTGCGATCGGCGCGAGCGTCGATTCGGCCTTGGTGACCGCTTCGGCGATCGCCTCGACCGTTGCGGCCGGAACTTCGCCGACAGCCGTGACCTGGTGACCGTCGAGGTCGCGCGAATAGGCGAACGCGGCGCCCACCTTGGCAAGCCCGCGCATCGCCTCGGTCTGCGGGGTACGCGGCTCGATGAACACCGAGACGGACGCCAGCCCATCCGACAGCACCAGGTGCCGCACCGGCACGCTCGAGCCGGCGATGATCTGCAGCCGCCAGGTGGTCAGCCGGAAGCCGGAGGGCAGGCTGATGACGTTCCAGCCGAGCGGCACGTTCGCCATGCGCGGCTCCTGTGCGTCCTGGCGGACCCAGCGGAACCCCTCGCCCGACACGGCGGGCTTGACCGCGTCCGCGGCGATGCGGTCGCGGAAATTCAGCTCGGCGAACACGATCTGCTCGATGACGTTGCCGTTGCGATCGCACAGCTGCGACATCAGCGGCATGGCGGTCTCGTCGTCGAGCCACAGGCGGTAGCCGTAGCGGTACTCGTCGCGCGGTTGCACGAGGATCACCTGCGTGCGGCGGCCGAGCGCCTTCTTGAAGGCGCCGCGCTCGATGCTGTAGTGGGCTTCGAGCTGCTCGTTGTAGAGCGGCACCGTCGCCATCAGCGTGCGATCGTCGGTGCGCTTCTCGGTCAGCACCATGCGGCGGTCGGGCAGGTAGCAGATCACTTCGTTCTGGTTGCGGATGATCTCGCGGCCGCTGCCGTCGAGCGACACCAGCCGCTCGGTGACCTTGCCCTTTTCGACGCGGTGGATGATGCGCATCGTCTCGGTGCGCGAGTTGCGTACGTGCAGGTAGCGCCCGTCGTAGTTGCGCGTGGCGAGCGACTCGGACATGCGCTCCAGCCATTCGCGCGCGACGCGGTCAGCCGCGTGGGCCGGGCTCAGCGCCGTCAGCGCGACGGCGGCCAGGGCGAGCGGATATCTGAGAAGGGCCATCGAGGCTGGTTATTGCGAGCGCGCCGCCGGCGGCTGGCTCTCGTCTCGCGGCGCCTGGTCCGCGCGGCTCTGATCGTCGCGACCGGGCGCGACATCCGGATCGCCGTCATCTTCCGCGAGCACGCCGGTGAGCACCGAGCGGCGCGCCAGCGGCGAGGAATATTCACTGTGCGCCACGACGTAGTTCGTGAGCCTCGTGGCCGGCACGAACACCGGCTGCGAAGTCGAGGTGGGCACCACGTAGCTCGGACCCTCGTCGACGTTCTGCGCAAGGGCCGCCGGCGCAGTGGCAGGCGCGTTTACAGCAATCGCTTGCGGCACTTCGCCAGTGCGCTGCACCGAGAAGATCGCCACGGCAGCCACGGTTGCGGCGACGCCGACACCGGCGAGCGGCCGCAGGCTGCGCATCAGGATCGGCGGCACCCGGGAAGCCCGGCGAGCAGTCGCGGCAGCCGGTTCCTGCGCGACGGCCGCCATCACCTTGTCGGCGAAAGTCCGGGATGCCACTGCCGGCCTGCCATGGCGCATGGCCTCGCCGATGGCGGTGTAGCGGCCGAGCGCTGCGCGCAGCTCGGGATTGCGCTCCAGGCGCTTCAGCAACAGATCCAGCTCCGCCGCCGGCAGCTCGCCGTCGACGCAGGCAGACATCTGTTCGTTCACCGCATCTGTCATGATCTTCGTCACCGCTCCATACACGACCAACATTGCCAGCATCCGGCCCCGCAATTCAACGCACCGTTCCGGGGCGCCGGCAATTTCACAATTTCCGCCCGCAGCGTTCCAGCAGGCGGGCGCTCAATCCAGCAGCGGCTTGAGCTTACGGTCGATCGCCTCGCGCGCCCGGAATATCCGTGAGCGCACCGTGCCGACCGGGCAATCCATCGCCTCCGCTATCTCCTCGTACGACAGCCCTTCGAGCTCGCGCAGCACGATCGCCGTGCGCAGATCCTCGGGCAGCTGCTCCATCGCGCGCTCCACGACGTTGCGGATCTCCTCGGTGAGCAGCACACCCTCTGGGGTGTCGCCCTCCTTGAGTCGCGCGTGCCGGTCGTACTGCTCCGGATCCTGCAGATCCAGGTCGAAGTCGACCGGCCGCCGGCGGTTGGACACCAGCGCGTTCTTGGCCGTGTTGATCGCAATGCGATACAGCCACGTGTAGAACGCACTGTCGCCCCGGAACGAAGCCAGCGCCCGGTAAGCCTTGAGAAAGGCTTCCTGAGCGACGTCTTCGGCCTCCGCGGCGTCCGAAACGAACCGGCTCACGAGCTTCAGCACGCGGTGCTGGTACTTGCGCACCAGCAGGTCGAAGGCGGCTTTGTCGCCTGCCTGGACCCGCTCGACGAGCTGCTGGTCGGAGTCGTCCTGCGTCATCGACCGGCATCCTCATGGGAGCGGAACGCAGGCCGCAACCTGCTTTCCGACCGCCCCCCGAGGACTGCTCCGATAGACTGACCGCCCCACGGAAAGTTCGCGGAACTACAGCACATTTTCGTGACGGCACAACGTCGTTCGCGAACGGTTCTCATCGCCGCGACGCTTCGGGCAACACCCGCTCCAAGGCTGCGATTCCGAGCCGGACACGCAACGCACGCAGCTGCCCGGCGGCCAGATCGCCGGCGGTCAGCAGCATCGAATGCCGCCTGCTGCGCAGGGTGTCATCGGTGGCTCTCCAGGACAGCCACAGGACGCTTCCCGCCAAGCGCGTGTCGGCGGAAAGCTCGGCCAGGAAAGTGTTTTCGCGTCGGTCCGTCAGCAGCCAGCGCCCGTCGGCGAGCCATTGCACACTGATGATGCGATGTACGGAGCCGATCCACCCGGCGCGCCACAGGCCGTACGCAAGCGCTGCAAGACTGCCGGCGGCAGCGAGTAATTCCGTCCATGACGCGGGCCGCAGCAGCGCGACGCCGACGACGCCGGCGGCGAGCACGAAGCACGCCGCGCGCTGCTCTGCGCGGCGCATGCGGACATCAAGCGTCAGGGTCGGTGAGTTTCGCGATGACATGAGCCCAGTGCGGATCGGTCGGAACCTGCCGCCGCATCACGCAATCGAGCAGCTCGGGGTCCGGCAGGTCCAATAGCGCTTCGAACGCCTGTTGTTCGGCGGCCGGGGCGCAAGGATAGCGTTCCCGGAGGTATCGTTCGAGCAGCACGTCGAGCTCGCGCAACCCGCGCCGGCAGCGCCAGTGCAGCCGGCCGTGTGCGTCGATCAATGACGCCGCTCCGCGATCTTCTTCTTGATCTCGGCGATCGCCTTGGCCGGATTGAGATCCTTCGGGCAGGCCTCGGTGCAGTTCATGATCGTGTGGCAGCGGTACAGGCGGAACGGATCCTCGAGGGCATCGAGCCGCTCGCCGGTCGCCTCGTCGCGCGTATCGACGATCCAGCGGTACGCCGCCAGCAGTGCCGCCGGCCCGAGATAGCGGTCGCTGTTCCACCAGTAGCTCGGGCAGGAGGTCGAGCAGCACGCGCACAAGATGCATGCCGCCGGCCGGTCGATCTTCTCCTGGTCCTCCTTCGCCTGCAGCCGCTCGCGATCCGGCGGCGCCGGGGTGCGGGTCTGCAGCCACGGCTTGACCGACGCGTACTGCGCGTAGAAGTCCGTCAGGTCCGGCACCAGGTCCTTGACCACCGGCATGTGCGGCAGCGGGTAGATCTTGACCGTGCCGCGAATGTCCTCGTTGGCGCGCGTGCAGGCGAGCGTATTGAGCCCGTCGATGTTCATCGCGCACGAGCCGCAGATGCCCTCGCGGCACGAGCGGCGGAACGTCAGCGTCGGGTCGATCTCGTTCTTGATCTTGATCAGGGCGTCGAGAACCATCGGGCCGCAGCTCGCCATGTCGACCTCGTAGGTGTCGACGCGCGGGTTCTCGCCGGACTCGGGGTCGAAGCGGTAGATCTTGAACGCCCGCACCTGCTTCGCGCCGGCCGGCGCCTTGAACACTTTGCCGGGGCGGATCCTGGAGTTCGCGGGCAAGCGGAATTGGGCCATGTCAGTAGGTCCTGGCTTTCGGCGGGATCGGCTCGACGTCGCCGGTCAGCGTGTTCAGATGCACCGGGCGATAGTCGATGCGCACGTTGCTGCCCGCATCGACCCAGCACAGCGTGTGCTTCATCCAGTTGACGTCGTCGCGATCCGGGAAATCCTCGCGCGCCTGCGCGCCGCGGCTCTCCTGGCGATTCGCGGCGGAGCGGATCGTCGCCACCGCCTGGCCGAGCAGGTTGTCCAGCTCCAGCGTCTCGATCAGATCCGTGTTCCAGATCAGCGAGCGATCGCTGACGCTCACGTCGGCGAACGACCTGACGACTGCGTCGAGCTTGCGCACGCCCTCGTCGAGCGACTCGCCGGTGCGGAACACCGCGGCGTGCGCCTGCATCACGCGCTGCATGTTGAGCCGGATCTGCGCCGTGCTGATCGTGCCCTTGGCGTTGCGCAGCTTGTCGAGGCGGCTCACCGCGAGATCACCTGCATCCTTGGCAAACGGCTTGTGCTGCGTACCGGGCTTGACCGTCGCGGCACAGTGACGCGCAGCCTCGCGCCCGAAGACGACGAGATCGAGCAGCGAGTTCGAGCCGAGGCGGTTTGCGCCGTGCACGGACACGCAGGCCGCTTCGCCGACGGCCATCAGGCCGGGCACGACGCTGTCCGCGTTGCCGTTCTGCAGCGTGACCACTTCGCCGTGCACGTTCGCCGGCACGCCGCCCATGTTGTAGTGCACGGTCGGCAGCACCGGGATCGGCTGCTTGGTGACGTCGACATTGGCGAAGATCTTCGCGGTCTCGGCGATGCCCGGCAGACGCTCGTGGATCACCTCCGCGCCCAGGTGCTCGAGGTGCAGGAAGATGTGGTCCTTGTGCTCGCCGACGCCGCGGCCCTCGCGGATCTCGATCGTCATCGCGCGGCTCACGACGTCGCGCGACGCCAGATCCTTGGCGTTCGGCGCGTAGCGCTCCATGAAGCGCTCGCCGTTGGAGTTGCGCAGGATGCCGCCCTCGCCGCGCACGCCTTCGGTGATCAGGCAGCCGGCGCCGTAGATACCGGTCGGATGGAACTGCACGAACTCCATGTCCTGCAGAGGCAATCCGGCGCGCAGCACCATGCCGCCGCCGTCGCCGGTGCACGTATGCGCCGAGGTGCACGAGAAGTACGCGCGACCGTAGCCGCCCGTCGCGAGTATCGTCTGGTGCGCGCGGAAGCGATGCAGCGTGCCATCGGCCATGTTGATGGCCACGACGCCGCGACACTCGCCGTTCTCCATGATGAGGTCGATAGCGAAGTATTCGACGAAGAACTGCGCTTCGTGCCGCAGCGCCTGTTGATACAAGGTGTGCAGCATCGCGTGACCGGTCCGGTCGGCCGCCGCGCAGGTGCGTTGCGCCGTGCCCTTGCCATAGTGCGTGGTCATGCCGCCGAACGGCCGCTGATAGATGCGCCCGTCGTCGGTGCGCGAGAACGGCAGTCCGTAGTGCTCGAGCTCGATCACCGCGTTCGGCGCCTCCTTGCACATGAACTCGATCGCGTCCTGGTCGCCGAGCCAGTCCGAGCCCTTGACGGTGTCGTACATGTGCCAGCGCCAGTCGTCCTCGCCCATGTTGCCGAGCGCCGCACTGATGCCGCCCTGCGCCGCGACCGTGTGGCTGCGCGTCGGAAACACTTTGGTGAGGCACGCGGTCGACAAGCCCGAGTGCGCCAGCCCGAAGGTCGCGCGCAGGCCCGCGCCGCCGGCGCCGACCACGACGACGTCGTAGCTGTGATCGATGAATTTGTACTCGCTCATGCGCCACCGCCGAATGCAATGCGCAGCACCGCGAACGCGGCCAGCGCTGCGACAACGACGTGCGCGAAGGTGAGCAGCAGCATCGTCGCGATCTTCAAACCATGGTGATGCACGTAGTCCTCGACCACGACCTGCACGCCGAGCTGCGAGTGATAGACGAGCGTGCCGATCAGCAGCAGCAGCAGCACGGCATTCACGGGCCCGGCGATCCACGCCAGGACCAGCTCGTGACTGAGCGTCGGCATGCGCAACAGCGACACGACGAACCACAGACCGAGCAGGACCAGCGCAACTGACGTCACGCGCTGCGACCACCAGTGCGAGACGCCGTCCTTCGCCGTGCCCAGGCCGCTGACGCGGCTGAGCGGACTGCGCAGGCTCATGCCGCACCTCCGTGATCACGCAGCAGCAGGATCCAGAACAGCGCGGTGGTAGCGATGGCGCCGAGGAACACGATCCAGCCGCTCAGGCGCGCCGCCTTGCGCTCCAGGCCATGACCGGTGTCCCACGTCATGTGCCGCACGCCGTTCAGCAGGTGATAGAAGAATGCGAACGAGAAGCCGATCAGCAGGACGCGCACCAGGGGATGGACGAAGAAGTGGCGCGCAGTTTCGTATGCGGCGGCACCGCTTGCCGCGGCAATCAGCCAGTAGACGAGCAGCAACAGGCCGACCGAGAGCGCGCAACCCGTCACGCGATGCAGGATCGACAGCGACATCGTGTACTGCCAGCGGTACACGGTGAGGAACGGCGACAGCGGCCGCCGACGAGTGCTCGTGCTATCCAAGCTCACCCCCGATCAGAAATCGCCATCAGAAATCAATCGCGCGTCCGTTCTTTTCCCAATCGCCGTAGCGCGTGGGATCGGGTCCGCCACGGCCGCCGTGCTCGCGCGGAGCAGCCGGGGGTCGCTGCGCAGGCCCGGCGGCGGCGGGCGCGTCCGCGGCATGACCGGCCAACTCATTCGTATTTGTGGTCGGCGGCGAAGCGGACGATGATTGCGTGCCATGCGACATATGGGCACGGGCAAGTGTGCCAGAAGCGGTTTTGAGGCGGAACCTCGGGCCCGTTAGTTTGTCGCGAGGCTTGACTTCGGATTTTGCGAACCGATGGACCCTCAGGTGAACGCCTCCTACCTGCGTGCGCTGCGCGTCAGCGGCGCGGATGCCCGCTCCTTCCTGCAAGGTCAGCTGAGCGCCGATCTGGAAGCGCTCACGCCGTCGCGGGCGCTGCTGGCCTCGTGCAATTCGGCGCAGGGCCGGGTGCAGGCAGTACTGTGGCTGACCGACCATGGAGAGTGGATCGAGCTGGCGCTGCCCGCATCGATGATCGGGCAGACGGCGACGCGGCTGCGCAAGTACGTGTTGCGCTCGAAGGTTGCCATCGACGATCTGCCGGGGGCGGTCGCGTTCGCGCCGCCGCACGCTTATAGCGATGGCGACTGGCGGCTCGCCGGCATCCGCGCCGGCCTCCCGCAGGTGTACCCGCAGACCCACGAAGCGTTCATCGCGCAGATGCTCAACCTGGATCTGCTCGGCGGCGTCGATTTCGAGAAGGGCTGCTACACCGGACAGGAAATCATTGCACGCACGCACTTCCGCGGCGCGATCAAGCGCCGCATGTTCCGCTTCGGCTGCACGACCCCGCCGCCGGTTCCCGGAACGCGAATCCTCGCGGGCGAGCAGCACGCCGGCGACGTCGTCGACGCTGCAGCGACAGGCGACGGCTGCGAGCTGCTGGCCGTGATCAGCCTGGCGCAGCAGGATGCTGGGCTGGAGCTGGAAGCGAACCGGGGGGCGATGCTGCAGAAGTTGCCGCTGCCTTACTCAGTCACCGAGAGTCAGGCTAAAGCCTGACCCACGGTCACTATCCTGGTCAGGCTTCAAGCCTGATGTGGTCAGGCTTCAGCCTGACTCCGGTCTCATGTACGGGAACAGCAGCACATCGCGGATCGACGGCGAGTTCGTCAGCAACATCACCAGCCTGTCGATGCCCACGCCGAGACCCGCCGCGGGCGGCATGCCGTACTCCAGCGCGCGGATGTAGTCGGCGTCGTACTGCATCGCCTCCAGGTCGCCGGCCTGCTTGCGCGCAAGCTGCTCACGAAAGCGCGCCGCCTGGTCTTCCGGGTCGTTGAGCTCGGAAAATCCGTTGGCGAGCTCGCGCCCGCCGACGAAGAACTCGAAGCGGTCCGTCAGGAACGGATCGGAATCGTTGCGCCGCGCCAGCGGCGAGACCTCCGCCGGATACGCGTACACGAAAGTCGGCTGCAGCAGGCGATGCTCCGCCGTCTTCTCAAACATGTCGACCTGCAGCTTGCCGGCGCCGTCGCCCGGCAGATACGCGATGCCAAGCTTGTCGCACCAGCCGCGCAGGTACTCGATGTCGCGCAGCTTCACGCGCTCGATGCCCGGATTGAAGTGCACGACCAGGTCCTCGATCGTGACGCGCCGGAACGGCTGCCCGAAGTCGAACACCTCGCCCTGGTACTCGATGCGGCGCGAGCCGATCACGGCGTCGCACAGCCCCTGGCACATGCGCTCGACCAGGCTCATGAAGTCGCTGAAGTCGGCGTACGCCTGGTACAGCTCGAGCATCGTGAATTCCGGGTTGTGCTTGGTCGAGACGCCTTCGTTGCGGAAGTTGCGGTTGATCTCGTACACACGCTCGAAGCCGCCGACCAGCAGGCGCTTCAGATACAGCTCCGGCGCGATGCGCAGGTACAGGTCCATGTCGAGCGCGTTGTGATGCGTGACGAACGGCCGCGCCACTGCGCCGCCGGCGATCGCCTGCATCATCGGCGTCTCGACCTCCAGGAAGTCCATCGCGTCGAGGAAGTCGCGCAGGTACTTGATGATGCGCGTGCGGGTCTTGAACACCTGCGCGCTCTGCGGGCTGACGATCAGGTCGACGTAGCGCTGCCGATAGCGGATCTCCTGGTCGGCGAGGCCGTGCCACTTGTCGGGCAGCGGCCGCAGCGACTTGGTCAGCAGCCGCAGCTTCTCGGCGCGCACGGTGAGCTCGCCGGTCCTGGTCTTGAACAGCACGCCCTCGACGCCGATGAGGTCGCCGACGTCCCAGCCCTTGAACTCCTCGTAGCTCGCGCCGAGCGACTCGCCCTGCGCGAACACCTGGATCTGCCCGGTGCGATCCGCGATCTTCGCGAAGCTCGCCTTGCCCATGACGCGCTTCGCCAGCATGCGGCCGCCGACCTTGACGCGAATCGCGTTCTTGTCGAACCACTCGGCCGGCCGGTCGCCGTACGCCGTCAGCAGCTGGTCGGCGAGCGCGTCGCGACGGAAATCGTTGGGGAACGCCTGGCCGCCGCCTCCGGCGGATCCTTCGCGCAGCTTGCCGAGCTTCGCGCGCCGCTCGGCGATCAATTTGTTCTCGTCGTCCGACATCACAACCCCTGCTTCAGGCTCGCTTCGAGAAACGGATCGAGATCGCCGTCGAGCACTGCCGTGGTGTTGCCGACCTCGACGTTGGTGCGCAGATCCTTGATGCGCGACTGGTCCAGCACGTACGAGCGGATCTGGTTGCCCCAGCTCACGTCCGACTTGTTGTCCTCGAGCACCTTGGTCGCGGCGTTGCGCTTGTTGACTTCCAGCTCGTACAGCTTCGCCTTCAGCTGCTTCCACGCCTTGTCGCGGTTCTTGTGCTGGCTGCGCTCGGCCTGGCACGCAACGACGATGCCGGTCGGCAGGTGCGTGAGGCGCACCGCCGACTCGGTCTTGTTGACGTGCTGGCCGCCGGCGCCGCTCGAACGATAGACGTCGGTGCGCACGTCCGCGGGATTGATCTGGATGTCGATGTCCTCGTCGACTTCCGGCGAGACGAACACCGAGGCGAACGAGGTATGGCGACGCGCGTTCGAATCGAACGGCGACTTGCGCACCAGGCGATGCACGCCGGTCTCGGTGCGCAGCCAGCCGTACGCGTAGTCGCCGGTGAAGTTGACGCTCGCTCCCTTGATGCCGGCGACTTCACCGTCGCTGATGTCCACGACTTCGGTCTTGAAGCCGTGCTGCTCGCCCCAGCGCAGGTACATGCGCAGCAGCATCTGCGCCCAGTCCTGCGCCTCGGTGCCGCCCGCCCCGGCCTGGATGTCGAGGAACGCGCTGTGCGAGTCCATCTGGCCGGGGAACATGCGCTTGAACTCGAGCTGCTTGACGTCGCGCTCCAGCGCCGCCAGGTCGCGCTCGACCGACTGCGCAGTCGACTCGTCGCTCTCTTCGACGGCCAGGGTCAGCAGCTCGCCGGCGTCCTTGAGGCCGTTGCTCACGCGGTCGAGCGTGCTCACGACCTGCTCCAGGCGGGCGCGCTCGCGTCCCAGCTCCTGGGCTCTATCCGGCGTGTTCCAGATCGCGGGATCTTCCAGCTCGCGGCTTACCTCGGTGAGGCGCTCGCTCTTGAGGTCGTACTCAAAGAAACCTCCTCAGCGCCTCGCTGCGCTCGGTGAGGTCTTCGAGAGTACGGCGGATCTGGTTGGTTTCCATGACGGGAGCTGAGGAATGAAAGGCGGCGGATGGTAGCACGATGTGGGTCAGGCTTTAGCCTGACAGCGACGGTCAGGCTGAAGCCCGACCCACATAGTTACAGCACGCGCAGATACTCCACCACCAGCTGCAGCTTCTCCAGCCCGTTGTACTGGTTCACGTCCAGGCGGTACGCCAGCTCGACGCGCGCGGCGGGCTGGACTTCGGGCGCATCCTCGTCGTCGAAGTGCCGGAACGCGATTGCCTCGCACAGGCCGCCGTCACAGTCCTGGAGATCGAGCCGCAGGTGGCGCTCGCCTACGACGCGCACCGCGCGCACTTCGAAGCAGTCGTCGAACACCGGCTCGGGAAACGCCTGACCCCAGGGCCCGCCGGAGCGCAGCAGCTTGGCGACGTCGAGCGTGCGCTCGCGGCGACCGAGCAGGCCATCCGAGTGCACGATGCCGATCGCGTCGTCGATCGTCATCCAGCGGCGCACCTCGGCATCGAACGCGGCCCGGAAGTCTTCCAGCGCCGCGGCGCGCAGGGTGAGGCCCGCTGCCATCGCGTGACCGCCGAACTTCTCGACCAGATCAGGATGCCGCACGGTCACGGCATCGAGCACGTCGCGGATGTGCACGCCGTCGACCGAGCGCGCGGATCCCTTCAGTGTCGTTGCATCGGCGCGCGCCAGGGCGATCACCGGCCGATGCACGCGGTCCTTCACCCGCGACGCCACCAGTCCGACGACGCCCTGATGCCACGTTTCGTCGAACAGGCACAAGCCGAGCGGCAGCGCCGGATCCTCGGCGCGCATGTCTGCGATCGCGAGCATCGCATCCTGCTGCATCTGCAGCTCGAGCTCGCGGCGATCCTGGTTCAACTGCGCGAGTCGCGCCGCCAGCAACCGCGCCGATTGCGGATCGTCGGTGAGCAGGCACTGGATGCCGATCGACATGTCGTCGAGCCGGCCGGCCGCGTTCAATCGCGGGCCCACCTGGAAGCCGAGATCGGACGCCATGACGGCGGCGGGCACGCGATTCGAAGTCTCCAGCAGCGCGCGCACGCCTGCGCAGCAGCGACCAGCGCGGATGCGCCGCAATCCCTGGTGCACGAGCACGCGGTTGTTCCGATCGAGCGGCACGAGATCCGCGACTGTGCCGAGCGCGACGAGATCGAGCAGATCCGCCACCGGGGCGTCGCCGGCGTGCAGACCGCGCGCATGCATTTCGCGCGTCAGCGCAGCCATCAGATAGAACGCGACGCCGACTCCGGCGAGCGCCTTGCTCGGGAATGAATTGCCGGGCGCATTGGGATTCACCAACGCGTCCGCCGCCGGCAGCGTTGGCGGAGCAAGATGGTGATCGGTGATCAGCGTATCGATGCCGAGCGCGCGCGCTTCATCGACGCCGGCATGACTGGAGACGCCGTTGTCGACGGTGATGATCAAGGCAGGCTGGCGCTGCGCCGCGAGACGCACGATCTCCGGCGTCAGCCCGTAGCCATACTGGAAGCGATTCGGCACCAGGAAATCGATCGACGCGAAGCCGAGCCGGCGCAGCTGCCTGACGACGAGCGCAGTGCTGGTGGCACCGTCGGCGTCGAAGTCGCCGATCACCACGATCGGCCCGCGCTTCTGGAAGTGTGCGCAGAGCAGCTCGACCGCGGCGGCGACGCCGCCGAGCTGCGTGACTGGAATGAGCTGACTCAGCCCCAGATCGAGCTCGGTCGCGAGCCGCACGCCGCGCGCCGCATACAGGCGTCGCAGCAGCGGATGCAGATCGCTTGCCAGCCCGTCGCCCTCGCCGCCGTCGCGGCGCTTGATCGTTCGCGTCAGCATGCGACCCACTGCGCGGGATCGCGCGAGCTGCGCCAGAACTTGAGCAACGCAGGTCGCTTCACCGTGACGCGCCACTGGTCGAGCACGAGATCCAACTGCGCAATCGCGCCCGCGGTCAGCGCGCGCGTCAGCGGTGCGACCCACGCGGCTTCGAGCACGTCGAGGTCATCGACCGCGACCACGACGACTGCGCGCGAGCTGAGTCGTGCAAGCGTCGCCTGCGCGTCCGGCGGCGCAGCTGTCACGGTGGCATCGTTCAAACGGTAGATTCCCTGCAGATACAAGTCATCGCCGAAAGCCTGCGGCAGCGCGTAGCGCTGCAGCTCGCGAATCTCTCCTGCTCCATGAAACCACACGGCGTTCACTTCCGGGACTCCGCGACGCAGCCGCGCGACGTTGACCGGATGGTCGTGCAACAGCATTTGCAGCTCGGTCATCAGGCGCCGCAGCTCGCCCGCATCGCGACCCTGCGGCATTGCCTGCTCGAGCGGACTCGCCACAGCGCTCTCCGGTGTCGCAGTCCGCAGGTCGAGCGCGCGCTCGCTGTGGACGAGCCAATCTTCCTGCGACGTCGTGACCAGCTCCATGCCGACCGTGCGCAGGTGCGCCGCGATCGTCGGCTCCAGCTCAGCGAGCTCCGCACGCACGACGCCGTTCGCTCCGTGCAGCATGACGGCCGTCAATCGATCGAGGCCGGCTGAGAAATGCATCGGTTGCAGCTGCAGCCAATAGCCGGGAGCACGCGCAGATGCGTCGCCGCTGCGCATGACGGCCGCGCTCGGATACTCGGCGTGCTCATGGATGCCGAGAGCGTCGAGCAATGCGCTCTGCCAGGTGCGCAGCCCGGCAAGCGGCGCCGGCAGCTCGCGAATCGCGCCGCGCCCGCCGAGGCGCGCCAGCAGCGGCCAGCGCGCGCTGCGTTCGGCGATTGCCTGACGCCATGCAGGCGCGATCTCCGGCGCGATCAGCGTGAGAGCCTTGGTCATTCGCGCTATCGTAAGTCAATGAGATTGACGGACGACAGAAATGCGGCGGCGTTCATGGTGCGCTCCTACGCGCCGGGCGAAGTGCGCGTCGGCGAGAAGGTGCTGCGGCGAAGCTGCCTGATCAGCGCCGAGCAGCTGATCGAGGACTGGCGGCCGCAGACGCTCGATGAGCTGACGCCAGCGGACCTCGAGCCGATCTTCGCGCTGCAGCCGGAGATCGTCGTGCTCGGCTCCGGCACGCGGCAGCGCTTTGCCGACGCGCGACTCATCGCCGCGATCCTGGAGCGCGGCATCGGCTGCGAGGTGATGGACACGGGCGCCGCTTGTCGAACGTACAACGTCCTCGTGAGCGAGGCGCGCCGCGCAGTGGCTGCTCTGCTGCTGGAGTGATTCTCGGGAGGGGATTCTCCCGGTGCACGTCGGGGCGACCGGGAGAAGACGCGAGGGACTGAAGTTCGTTCGACCAACTCGTCGCTGCGTGCTCTAAAAAGAGCCTCGCACGACGCAATATTCTTGTTGTTTTGCTTTTGTTCTTCTTCGCGCTGTTTCCTCGAATCCCCCTCCGCCCCCGCGTCTTCTGCCGGTAACCCTTCACTGCACTCGTCGCCAGGCGACGACATTGGGCGCGGATGTTAGACACACGATCATGCAGAGCGCAACTACTGATCGGTAGCGCCGCAGCGCGCGATTCATCAAGCAATCTTCGGGCCAGACTCAGTCTGGTGTACAGCGACCCTTCCCGTCTATTGCGTGCGTCGTGGCAGGAACGACAGCGGATTGCCGGGCGTGCCGTTGACGCGGATCTCGAAGTAGAGCATCGCATCCCCCTGCGGACCCGCGCCCATCGTTGCGATCGCCTGCCCGGCGCTGACTGCGTCGCCTTCGCGAACGGCGACCGACTGCGTGTGACCGTACGCGCTGAGATACGTGTCGTTGTGCTTGAGGATCACCAGCTGGCCGTAACCCAGCAATCCAGAGCCCGTATAGACGACTCGGCCCGCGGCAGCCGCGCGGATGACTTCGCCGAGCACGCCGCTGACAGTGAGCCCCTGGCCGCCGTTGGGTCGCGATGTCAGGGTCGCAGTGCCGCCGGCGACAGGCCATTGCCACTGCGGCGGCGCGCTTGCCGGCGCGGTCTGCCTAGCAGGAGCGGGCTTGCCGGCACGCGTAGCGGACACGCGCGCGCTTGGATACATCTTCAACACCTGGCCCGGGTAGATCACATGATCGCCGCCGATCCGATTCCAGCGCGCGAGGTCGTGCCAGTCGATTTTGTGGCGCCCGGCGATGGCGGAAAGGGTGTCGCCGCGCTTTACGGTGTAGGTCTGCGGACGCTCGGGCGTCGAGGAACAGGACATCAGCAAGAGCGCGCCCAGCAGCACGACAGGGAAGCTGATACCACCGCGAAAGCTGCGGCCTTTGACTGTCCGCCAAGCGTTAACCGCCAACGGCGTCTCTCTCCTTTACGTCGTACCCTTCAGCAGCGGCACGAAGCTCACCTGTCCGAGCGTCTCCTTCTGCAGCTCATCGCCCCGCCGCGTCAGCCGCAGCAGCTGCTGGCGACCTTCGGGGCCGACCGGCGCGATCAGCCGGCCGCCGGGCGCGAGCTGCTGGAACAGCACTTCCGGGATCGCGAGCGGCGCCGCGGCCATCAGGATGCCGTCGTACGGCCCGTGCGCCGGCCAGCCCTGGAACCCGTCGCCATGACGCAAATGAACGTTGCGGATGCCGAGTTCCTTGAAGCGCGCGCGGGCGCGGTCCAGCAGCGCGTTGATGCGCTCGACGCTGTAAATGAAGCGCACCAGCGGCGCGAGCACGGCGGTCTGGTAGCCGCAGCCGGTGCCGATCTCCAGCACCTTGCCGGGCGTGCCCGCTTCGAGCAGCGCCTCGCTCATCCTGGCGACGACGTACGGCTGCGAGATCGTCTGGCCATGGCCGATGGGCAACGCCGTGTCTTCATACGCGCGCGTCGCGAGCGCTTCGTCGACGAACAGGTGGCGCGGCACATTGCGGATCTGATCGAGCACCTGGGCGTTGTTGATGCCCTGCTCGCGCAGCCGCTGAATGAGGCGCTCGCGCGTGCGCGCCGAAGTCATGCCGATGCCGGCACGGTTGCCTCCCTGGTTGCCGCTGCCGGACGAACTCACTCGCTCCTTCCCTGCAGCCATGCTCGCATGTCTTCCAGCATCGAGTGCCGCGTCAGGTCGATCTGCAGCGGCGTCACCGAGACGTAGTTGTTGGCGACGGCGTGGAAATCGGTGCCGGGCCCGACATCCTGCCCGACGCCCGCGGGACCGACCCAGTAGACCGGCCGGCCGCGCGGATCTGCCGCGGGCACGATGCGCTCCGAGCGGTGCCGGAAACCGAGGCGCGTCGCCTGGTAACCCTTGAGCGCCTCGTACGGCACGTCGGGCACGTTGACGTTGAGGATGGTCGCCTGGAGCGGTGCGCGCTGCACGCGCATCACCAGCTCGCTCGCGACGCGCGCTGCGGTCGCGAAGTGCTGCCCCGAGCCGGGTTGCATCACGAGCGACACCGCGATCGCCGGCAAGCCGAGGAAGCGGCCTTCGATCGCGGCCGCGACGGTGCCCGAGTACAGCACGTCGTCGCCGAGGTTCGGGCCGTCGTTGATGCCGGACACGACCATGTCGTGGTCTTCCTCGAACAAGCCCGAGATCGCAAGGTGCACGCAATCGGTCGGCGTGCCGTTGAGTACGTAATACTTGCGCTCGTCGAACGGCAGCACGCGCAGCGGCACGTCGAGCGTGAGCGAATTGCTGGCGCCGCTGCGGTTGCGATCGGGCGCGACCACGGTGATCTGCGCGAGCTGCGCCAGCGCGTTGCTCAGCGCCGTGAGCCCTTCGGCACGGTAGCCGTCGTCATTGCTGATGAGAATCTTCACTGCGGGAAACTATACTTTAAAGACCGTGTCCGTATTACAGGATCATGGGATGAGCGCCGGAGTGCTCGAGTGAACGACGACGAAGACCGCGAGGCGCGCGCCTTCCGCGAAGCGATGCGGGACGTGCGACCGCTGGAGCGCGGCCGCAAGACGCAGCGCACCGGTCCGAAGCCGCCGGCGAAGGCGCGCTTCACGCGCGCCGACCAGGTCGAGGTGCTGCGCGAGAGCCTGCTGCCGCCGGCGGACGAAGCAGTGCTCGCCACGGGTGACGAGCTGAGCTTTCGCCGCCCGCACATCTCCGAAGCGGTCCTGACGCGGCTGCGGCGCGGCGCCTTCGTCGTCGATGCCGAGATCGATCTGCATGGCATGACGGGCGCGGAAGCGAAATCCGCGCTGCGCGCGTTCGTCGCCGAGAGCGTTGCGCAGCGGTTGCGCTGCGTGCGCGTCGTGCATGGCAAGGGCCGCCGTTCGGGGCCGCGCGGACCGGTGCTGAAGAATGTCGTGAATCACTGGCTGCAACGTGCAGATGATGTGCTTGCGTTCGGCTCCGCGCGTGCTGTCGATGGCGGCAGCGGGGCGATATATGTGTTGTTGAAGGCAAAGTGACAATACATCACTCCATCACTTCATCACTTCCATCACTCCCCTGCCCCCACGCATTGTCTATCAACTCGTGCACTACGGCCGTCGCAAACGCGCCGCGCCGTAACCGAAAGCGCAAGCTCACGACGTCCGCCTCGATGGTCCACTCGAGACAATCGACGCGCATGCGCAGCGCGCGACGCTCCGGCTCCAGCCGTGCAACGCTGAGCCCGTGCGCGAGCACGTCGTAGCGCGCGGCAACGTCCGCCTCCAACGCCGCCGCTGCACCCGCCGCGGATGTCGGTCCGCCCCACATCGGGCCCGAGGGATGAACGTCGAGGCGCGCGCAGCGCTCTTCGAGCGTGGCATCGACACTATCCGCGACGAACACGCTGCCGGTGCCGTCCAGGTTCACGACTTCGCCCGGCAGCAGCCTGTTCCAGGTCCCATCGCGCACGCGCTGTGCAACCACTGCATTGAATATCGCGGCGCGGGCAGCCGACAGGGCAAAGCCGCGCTGCCAACGGTCTGCTGGCGCAGCCTCGCCGCTGAACCACGCGAGCGCGGTTCGCAGATTGCTGCCGTCCCGCCCGAAACGCTGCGGTCCAAAATAGTTCGGCACGCCGGCACCTGAAATCGCTCGCAGCCGCTGCTCCAGCGCGGCGATGTCGCCGGTGAATGCGCGCAGCACGATCGTGAAGTCGTTACCCTTGAGCGCGCCTCGCTTGAGCTTGCGGCGGTGGCGCGCCGCTGCGATCACTTCGAATCCGTCGCCGCTCACGCCAAGCCATGCATCGCCGATCGCAGAGCGGGCCGGCAGCGTGAACGCCTGCTCCGCGACAGCATCGCGATCCTTCAAGCCGGCAAAGCCGACGTCGCGCGGATCGACCTTCGCCAGCCGCGCGAGCTGCTTCGCCACCCACAGAGTGTTCGCACCGCGCTTGCGAACGCGCAGCAAGAGGTGATCGCCTGCACCGTCCGCGTCCCAGCCGAGCCACTCCTGTACCAGGAAATCCTCCGGCGCGGCGCGCAGCTGGGCGCGACCCGCCGGACCGCCGTGCGCGCACGGCAGCGTCGCCATCTCTTCGATCGGGTTCACGGGGCTCGTATTCCGCTGGTGTGCTCGACCAGCACGACTGCCTGGCACGCGAGGCCCTCGCCGCGGCCGATGTAGCCGAGCCCTTCGGTGGTCGTCGCCTTGACGTTGACACGCTCGGCGTCGATGGCGAGGTCGCTGCCGATGTTGGCGCGCATCGCGTCGCGATAGCGGCCCAGCCGCGGGCGCTCCGCGATGACGGTCGCATCGACGTTCACGACGCGATAGCCGCGATCCTGCAGCAGCAGGCGCACGTGGCGCAGAAACGCGCGGCTGTCCGCGCCACGCCAGCGCGGATCGCTGTCCGGGAAGTGCATGCCGATGTCGCCGAGCCCGGCCGCGCCGAGCAGCGCATCGCAGATCGCATGCAGCAGGACGTCGCCGTCGGAATGCGCCAATACGCCTCGGGTGTGCGGGACGCGCTCGCCGCCGAGCATGACGTGGTCGCCCTCCTTGAACGCGTGAACGTCGTATCCCTGGCCGACGCGCAGGCTGCCGCTCATGGTGTGCTCCAGGATTCCAGCAGGCGCGCGGCGCGCTCCACGTCGTCAGGCAAGGTGATCTTGATGTTGTCCGGGTCGCCGCGCACCAGCCGCGGCTGCAGGCCGAGCGCTTCGACCGCCTGCGCCTCGTCGGTGGGCGGCGCACGCGAGTCGTCCACGGCGCGCAGTGCGCGATCCAGGACGCCGTACCGAAACATCTGGGGCGTAAGCGCGCGCCACAACGACGCTCGCGAAACCGTCTCTTGTACACGCTGTGCCTGATCCGCGCGCTTCAGCGTGTCGACGACGGGCGCACCCAGGAGTCCGCCGACCGCATCGTCGCGAAGCTCGTCGATCAGCCGGTCGAGATCCGCGGCTCGCAAGCAAGGCCGCGCGGCGTCGTGCACGAGGACCCAGTCACGCTCGTCCGAGTACGCAGCAAGCGCGCGCAGTCCGGCACGTACTGAGTCCACGCGCTCGGCCCCGCCCGTCGTCGTCGCAACCCGCGGATGATGCGAGAGCGGCAACTGCGCCCACTGTCGATCCTGCTCTGCAAGCACCACGATGATCCGCTCGCAATCGCCGCGCTCGAGGAACGGCGCGAGCGCCCACTCGATGACACTGCGGCCGGCCAGCTGCAGGTATTGCTTCGGCAGGCTGCCATCGCCCATGCGCCGCGCGCTGCCGGCCGCCGGGACGACGACCCAGTACTTGACTGTCACGGAGCCGCTCGCAGCCATTTCGTCCCCGTCGCTAGCGCGGGACGCTTGGAGCGGCGGCCTCGCTGCCAGGGTCGGCCGGCGGGCTCTTCGGCGACACGACCTGATAGAACGTTTCGCTCTTGCCGACCATGCCCAGGTCGGTGCGGGCGCGCTCCTCGATCGCCGTCGTGCCCTTCTTGAGGTCCTGCACCTCGGCCGCGAGCGTGCGATTGCGCTCGCGCAGCCGCGCATTCTGCTCTTCCTGCGCGGAGATCTCCGTCTTCAACCGCGACACTTCGCGGACGCTGCCGTCGCCGAGCCACAGGCGGTACTGCAGCAGCGCCAGCAGGATCAGCAGTGCGGCGGCGATGAATTTCATTTCACTAGCACGCGATCCCCGGCAGCGGCACGGGGAACGCCTCGGCGCCGGCGTAGCGCGCTTCGGCACCCAGCTCCGCCTCGATGCGCAGCAGCTGGTTGTACTTCGCGATGCGATCCGAGCGGGACATCGAGCCGGTCTTGATCTGCGTGGCGCTGGTCGCCACCGCGATGTCGGCGATCGTCGCGTCCTCGGTCTCGCCGGAGCGGTGCGAGACCACCGCCGCGTACCCGGCCGCCGCAGCCATGTCGATCGCCGCCAGCGTCTCGGTCAACGTGCCGATCTGGTTGACCTTGATCAGGATCGCGTTGGCGATGTGCTTCTCGATGCCTTCTTTCAGGATCCTGGTATTGGTCACGAACAGGTCGTCGCCGACCAGCTGCACGCGCTTGCCGAGCCGCTGGGTCAGCAGCGCCCAGCCGTCCCAGTCGTTCTCGCTCATGCCGTCCTCGATGGTCACGATCGGATAGCGCCCGACCAGGCCTTCGAGGTAGTCGGCGAACTGCGCCGAGGTGAACTTGCGATGCTCGGACTCCAGCTCGTAGATGCCGTCGGCGTAGAACTCGGTGCTCGCCACGTCCAGCCCGAGGAAGATCTGCCGCCCGGCCTTGTAGCCGGCGCGATCGATCGCCTCCAGGATCGTCTCGAGCGCCGCTTCGTTCGACGGCAGGTCCGGCGCGAAGCCGCCCTCGTCGCCGACCGCGGTCGCGAGCTTGCGCTCGTGCAGGACCTTCTTGAGCGTGTGGAAGATCTCCGCGCCGTAGCGCAGCGCCTCCGACAGCGACGGCGCGCCGACCGGCAGGATCATGAACTCCTGGATGTCGACGCTGTTGTCGGCGTGCGCGCCGCCGTTGATGATGTTCATCATCGGCACCGGCAAGGTCTTCGGGCCCGGCCCGCCGAGATAGCGATACAGCGGCTGCTTCCTGTCGCGCGCCGCCGCGTGGGCAGCCGCCATCGATACCGCGAGCAGCGCATTCGCGCCGAGGCGCGATTTCGACTCGGTGCCGTCGAGCGCGATCATCGTGCGATCGATGTCCTGCTGCGCGGCCGCGTCCTTGCCGAGCAGTGCCTTGCGGATCTCGCCGTTCACGTGGCCGACCGCCTTGAGCACGCCCTTGCCGAGATAGCGATGCTTGTCGCCGTCACGCAGCTCGATGGCTTCGCGCGCGCCGGTCGACGCGCCCGAGGGCACGGCGGTGCGGCCGAAGGCGCCGGAATCGAGGATGACGTCGGCCTCCACGGTGGGATTGCCGCGCGAGTCGATGACCTCGCGGCCGCGGATGTCGACGATCTTGCTCATAGCAGGCTTTCCTCGAAGGGACGGGACTTCACGGTACGGTCGAGCTGCATGAGCGTCGTCAGCAGCGGCTCCATGCGGGCGAGCGGCCAGGCGTTCGGGCCGTCGGACAGCGCCTTGTCCGGATCGGGATGCGTCTCCATGAACACGCCGGAGACGCCAGCTGCGACCGCGGCGCGCGCCAGCACGGGCACGAACTCGCGCTGGCCGCCGGATGCGCTGCCCTTGCCGCCCGGCAGCTGCACCGAGTGGGTCGCGTCGAATACGACCGGGCAGCCGGTCCCGCGCATCACCGACAGCGAGCGCATGTCGGAGACCAGGTTGTTGTAGCCGAAGCTGAAGCCGCGCTCGCACACCATGATCTGCTCGTTGCCGGTCGAGCGCGCCTTGTCGACCACGTTCTGCATTTCCCACGGCGACAGGAACTGGCCCTTTTTGATGTTGACGGGCCGCTGCTGCGAGCAGACGTTGCGGATGAAATTGGTCTGCCGCGCCAGGAACGCAGGCGTCTGCAGCACGTCGACGACGGCGGCGACCTCACCGAGCGGCGTGTCCTCGTGTACGTCCGTCAGCACCGGCAGACCGAGCTGCCGCTTCACCTCGGACAGGATGCGCAGCCCCTCCTCCATGCCGGGGCCGCGAAAGCTCTTCGCCGAGGAGCGGTTCGCCTTGTCGAACGACGATTTGAAGATGAAGGGGATGCCGAGCCGGCCGGTCAGCTCCTTGAGCGTGCCGGCCACGTCGAGCACCAGCGCCTCGCTTTCGACGACGCACGGCCCCGCGATCAGGAACAGCGGCTGGTCGGGTCCGACGGTGAAATTGATCAGCTTCACTGCAGGCGTCGAATCAAGCGGATTGCGCCACCGGCATCTGCTCCTGCCGGTACGCTCGCGCCGCCTTCACGAAGCCGGTGAACAGCGGGTGGCCGTCGCGCGGCGTCGAGCGGAATTCCGGATGGAACTGGCTGGCGACGAAGAACGGATGGGTCGGCAGCTCGATCATCTCCACCAGCCCGTCGCGCGAGAAGCCGGAGAAGCGCAGCCCCGCGTTCATCATCTTCTGCAGGTAGCGGTTGTTGAACTCGAAGCGGTGCCGGTGCCGCTCCTGGATCACATCCGAGCCGTAGATCTGGTGCGCGCGCGAGCCGTGCGACAGCCGCACCTCCTGCGCGCCGAGGCGCATCGTGCCGCCCATGTCCGACTGGTCGGTGCGCTGCTCGGTCGTGCCCTTCTCGTCCTGCCACTCGGAGATCAGCGCGATCACCGGGTGCGGCGCCGAGCGGTTGAACTCCGTGGAGTGCGCGCCCTGCAGGTTCGCGACGTCGCGCGCGTACTCGATGATCGCCAGCTGCATGCCGAGGCAGATGCCGAGGTACGGGATGCGGTTCTCGCGCGCGTACTGGATCGCCTGGATCTTGCCCTCGATGCCGCGCTCGCCGAAGCCGCCCGGCACCAGGATCGCATCGACGCCGTCGAGGCAGCCGGTGCCGTGCTTCTCCACGTCGGTGGCCTCGACGAACTGGATGTTGACCCGCGTGCGCGTGCGCACGCCGGCGTGGATCAGCGCTTCCGTCAGCGAGATGTAGGAATCGCGCAGGTTCACGTACTTGCCGACCATCGCGATCGTGACGGTCGTATCCGGGTTGGTCTTGGCGGCGACCACCTGGCGCCACTCGGACAGGTCGGCGGGCGGCACGTCGAGCCGCAGCTTGTCGACCACGATGTCGTCGAGGCCCTCCTCGTGCAGCAGCATCGGGATCTTGTAGAGATCGTCGGCATCGACGGCCGAGATCACCGCGCGCTCCTCGACGTTGGTGAACAGCGCGATCTTGCGGCGCTGCTCGTCCGGCACCTTGTTCTGCGAGCGGCACAGCAGGATGTCCGGCTGGATGCCGATCGAGCGCAGCTCCTTGACCGAGTGCTGCGTCGGCTTGGTCTTGATCTCACCCGAGCTCGGGATGTACGGGATCAGCGTGAGGTGCATGTACAGCACGTTGTTGTGGCCGAGCTCGACGCCCATCTGGCGGATCGCCTCGAGGAACGGCAGCGACTCGATGTCGCCGACGGTGCCGCCGATCTCGACCATGCACACGTCGGCGTCGCCGGCGCCCATGCGGATGCAGTGCTTGATCTCGTCGGTGATGTGCGGGATGACCTGCACCGTGGCGCCCAGGTAGTCGCCGCGGCGCTCCTTGGCGATGACCCGCTCGTAGATGCGCCCGGTCGTGAAATTGCTGTTGCGCGAAGTGGTGGTGCGGACGAAGCGCTCGTAGTGGCCGAGGTCCAGGTCGGTCTCGGTGCCGTCGGTGGTGACGAACACCTCGCCGTGCTGGAACGGGCTCATCGTGCCTGGATCGACGTTGATGTACGGATCCAGCTTCACCATGCTGACTTTCAGGCCGCGCGCTTCGAGGATCGCGCCCAATGAGGCAGCCGCGATGCCTTTTCCGAGCGAGGAAACGACACCGCCGGTCACACAGATATAACGCGTCATCTTGAGCACCGTCGCTGAGAGAGTGGGAGCCAATGGCGGTGCGCGCTGGCGCGTCGACACCGTCATCACGACGGGCGCACAGTCTACACTACGAAAGGTCATAGTGCCCACAGTTGTGGGTCAGGCTTCAGCCTGACTCACTCGCAATCATCTGTGGTCTCTCCTCCCACACGATGCGCAGCGCCTCCTCGCCGTCGCGAGCCGCAAACTCTTCGGCGATCCACAGATCGCCGACGGCGAGCAGCCGCCCGGCGGCGTAGATCAGCGGCACTCGGTCGCGCCACCACGGCAGCACGCGCGCGTCCTGCAGCAGCTTCTTGAGCTTGCGATGGTGTGCGTCTCCCGCGGGTCGCAGCTCCTCGCCGCCGTGCCGGAAGTGAACCTGCAACTGTGCGGGCAAACGCGCTGCCGACAATCCGCCCGATGCATCCGTTTGCACGCGCAAGCGCCCGAGCTGCGCAGGGAGTTCAAGCACTTGCGCGACATTCCACGTCAACGTGTCATCGGACTGGAACGGCGCGCGCTCGCGCATGCAGTAGAGCAGCCCGCGATGGCGGCGCACTTGCGCGCCATCCCACTCGACGCACGGCAGCCGGTCTTCGCGCGCGATCAGCAAATCGCGCTCGATCGTCGCGAGCCTGCGAGTCGACGGCACTCGGACGCCATGCTGACGGATCCAGTGACGCAGGACGTTGCGCCGGCGTGCGGGCGCCAGATTCGCGAGCAGCGGCATGCTCAAGCACGCGCCGACCGCGACAGTTTCGAGATCCGCGGTCGCGAGCACGTCGAGGAGCCTGCCGGCTTCGCGCAAGTGAGCTGTCGAGCGCGCGGCGCTGTGCACGGCGGCGGGCCAGCGCTCGCGCAGCGCAGGCAGCACGCGCTGGCGCAGAAAGTTGCGGTCGAAGCTCGGGTCGTCGTTCGATGGATCCTGCAACCACGTCAGGCGCTCGGCCTGCGCCCACTCCCGCAACTCCGACCGCGCGAATTCGAGCAGCGGCCGCGCAAGCCAGCCGCCGCCGAAGATCTGCACGGACGGCACGCCGCTGAGGCCACGCAGTCCGGCGCCGCGCAGCAGCGCCATCAGCATCGTCTCCAGCTGGTCGTCGGCATGATGCGCGGTCAGCAGGACTTCGTTCGGCTTGAGGATCTGTCGAAGCGCCGCGTATCGCGCATCCCGCGCCGCTGCCTCGCGACTCAGCTCCGGACCGGTGCCAACACTGACGACCAGCGGCACGAATTCCACCTGCAGCGATCGGGCGACCAGGCCGCAGTGCTCGCGCCAGCTCGCGGAGTCGGGATGCAGCTGGTGGTCGACGTGCGCCGCGCGCATGCGGTAGTTGGGACGCTCGCTGATCGCGCGCGCCAGGGCATGCAGCAGAACAGTGGAATCGAGGCCGCCGCTGAATGCGACGCACAGCTCGGCGCTGGTCCTCGGAACGAGACTCTCGACGGACGCCAGCAGTGCCGACGGAGAGAACACTACCCCTCGCTGTAGACGCCGTACCCTCGCAGCCGCTCCTGACGGTTGGTCACGACCTGCTCCTGCGGCAGCGCCTGCAGCTCGCCGAGGTGGCGCAGCAGCGCGTCCTTCACCGCATCCGCCATCGCCTGCGGATCGCGATGCGCGCCGCCGAGCGGCTCCTTGATGACCTCGTCGACGATGCCGAGCTTGGCGATGCGCTCGGCGCTCACGCCCATCGCCTCGGCCGCCAGATCCTTCTTGTCGGCGCTGCGCCAGAGAATCCCTGCACACCCTTCGGGGGAAATCACCGAGTAGATGCTGTACTGGAGCATGAGCAAGCGATCGGCGACGCCGATCGCGAGCGCGCCGCCGGAGCCGCCCTCGCCGATCACGATGCTGACGATCGGCGTGCGCAGCGTTGCCATCTCGAACAGGTTGCGCGCGATCGCCTCGCTCTGGCCGCGCTCTTCGGCGCCGACGCCGGGATAGGCGCCGGAGGTGTCGATGAAGGTGATCAGCGGCATCTGGAAGCGCTCGGCCATGCGCATCAGGCGCAGCGCCTTGCGATAGCCCTCGGGCTTCGGCATGCCGTAGTTGCGCCGTACGCGCTCCTTGGTGTCGCGTCCCTTCTGCTGGCCGATCACCATGACCGGCTTGCCGTCGAGGCGCGCCGGCCCGCCGACGATCGCGTGATCGTCGGCGTACATGCGATCGCCGTGCAGCTCCTGGAAATCCGTGAAGATCGCGCCGACGTAGTCGAGCGTGTACGGGCGCTGCGGATGACGCGCCAGCTGCGCGATCTGCCACTGCGTCAGGTTCGAAAAGATGCTGGTCGTCAACTGCCGGCTCTTGGCCCGCAGGCGCGCGATCTCGTCGGCGATGTTCACCTCGGCATCGCTCGACACGAACTTCAATTCGTCGATCTTCGCCTCCAGCTCGGCGATCGGCGCTTCGAAGTCCAGGAAATTCATGGCCATAGTGGTGCGGGTGACGGCATGACGCGAAACAGCGCCGACCATAGCGGGCGCGGCACGGAAGGGCAAGGAGCGCGACCGTGTACCCTGTCGCCCCCGCTGTCGTCCGCAGGAGTGTCGAAGCTTGAGCCGCTCATTCGAAATTCGCCGCGATCCCGCCGGCGGCGAGCCGTACCTGCAGACCTCGCTGACCGGCCGCGCGCTGCTGGATTTCCCGCTCCTGAACAAGGGCAGTGCGTTCACCGAAGCCGAGCGCCGCGAGCTCGGTCTCACCGGGCTGCTGCCGCCCGGGGTGTCGACCCCCGAGGTGCAGCTCGAGCGGATCTACGGCAACTATCGCCAGAAGACCTCCAACCTGGAGCGCTACATCCACCTGGTCTCGCTGCAGGATCGCAACGAGACGGCGTTCTACAGCCTGCTCGGCGCGCACCTGCCCGAGATGATGCCGATCATCTACACGCCGGTGGTCGGCGAGGCCTGCCAGGCCTACAGCCGCATCTATCGGCGGCCGCGAGGCCTGTACATCGCCTATCCGCAGCGCGACTCGATCGACGCGATGCTCGCCAATCTCGGCGAGCAGGACGTCAGCGTCGCCGTGGTCACCGACGGCGAGCGCATCCTCGGCCTCGGGGATCTCGGCATCGGCGGCATGGCCATTCCGATCGGCAAGCTCGCGCTCTACACCGTGTGCGCCGGAATTCACCCCGCGACCACGCTGCCGATCATTCTCGACGTGGGGACCAACAACCAGGAGCTGCTCGACGATCCGCTCTATGTCGGCTGGCGCCACCCGCGCATCCGCGGCGAGGAGTACGACGCTTTCGTCGAAGCATTCATCACCGCCGTGGCCAGGCGCTTTCCGCGCGTGCGCTGCAGTGGGAGGATTTCGCGCGACACAACGCGGCGCGCCTGCTGGAGCGTTATCGCGACCGCTTGTGCTCCTTCAACGACGACATACAGGGCACGGGTGCCGTGACGGTCGCAGTCGCGATGGCGGCGGTGGCCGCCAGCGGCGGCAAGTTCGCCGACCAGCGTGTCGTGCTGCTGGGCGCAGGCTCTGCTGCCGCCGGCATCACCGGCCAGATCGTCAACGCGATGCGCAGCGAAGGGCTCACCGAGGAGCAGGCGCGCCAGCGCATCTGGCTCGTCGACATGCGCGGGCTGGTGCATTCCGGTCAGCCGGACCTGAGCGCATTCATGCGCGACTACGCGAGGCCGTTCGAGACCGTCGCCGGATGGTCCGCGGGCGCGGACGTCATTTCTCTGCTCGACGTAGTGAAGCATGCGCACCCGACCATCCTGATCGGCACAGCGGCGCAACCGCAGGCCTTCAGCGAGGCGGTCGTTCGCGAGATGGCGCGGCACGTGGAGCGCCCCATCGTGTTCCCGCTGTCGAACCCGACGTCCAAGGCCGAAGCATTGCCTGCCGACGTGATCGCCTGGACGCGCGGGCGCGCCTTCGTCGCCACCGGCAGTCCGTTCGACGACGTCGAGTATGAAGGGCGGCGCATCCGCGTCGGCCAGTGCAACAACGCTTATATCTTTCCGGGAGTCGGGCTCGGCGTCATTGCCGCGCAGGCGCAGCGCGTAACCGACGCGATGATCGTCGCGGCTGCCCGCGCGCTCAGCGAGCTTTCGCCCGCGCGTCGCGATTCCTCGCAGTCGCTCCTGCCGCCATTGACCGAAGTGCGCCAGGTGGCAAAGCACGTGGCGATCGCGGTCGCGAGCCAGGCGCAGCGCGATGGAGTCGCGAATGCCTCGTCGCCGGAGGAGCTGCAGCAGCGGATCGAAGCGACGATGTGGACGCCGAGCTACCTCCCCTATCGGCACGCTTAACCCCGTCCGCGACGCACGCCGTTGATACCTGGTGGGAACAGCCACCAGAGGATCCTCGATGCGCGCCATTGGCCTGCCGACGTTCGTTGCCGCGGTAGCTGCGATGCTGGCTCCAGTCCTGGCCCACGCCGGCGGGCTGGCCGACGTCGAGGTCTACGACCGCACAGCCGGCCGCACGCTGCCGATCCATGAGCACGAGGGCCGGCTGTACGTCGCAGGCGAGCCGCGCCATCAGTACGAGCTGCGCGTCCGAAATTCATCCGGCGACAGGGTGCTCGCAGTCACGAGCGTCGACGGAGTCAACGTCATCACCGGCGAGACAGCGGCGCAGCAACAGAGCGGCTATGTCCTCGGTGCGTGGGATTCAGTGCGTATCGAGGGCTGGCGCAAGAGTCTCGACGAAGTCGCCACGTTCTACTTCACGCGTCTCGCCGATTCGTACGCTGCGCGCACCGGCCGGCCGAACGACGTCGGCGTGATCGGCGTCGCGCTGTTCCGCGAGTATCGCGACTACGGGCCGTATCAGCCGTGCTGCCGGGGCTTTCGCGACGATCGCGCGGCGCAGGCCGCTCCCGCCGCCGAGCCGAGCGCCAAAGCCGAAGCAAGCACTGACGAGCTGGCGCGACGCAGCGAGTCCAGGCTCGGCACCGGCCACGGTCACCGCGAAGCCTCGCCTGCCCGGTACGTCGACTTCCAGCGCGCCGCGGGCACGCCGGACCAGACGATCGTGATCTATTACGACTCGCGCCGGAACCTGCTCGCGCAGGGCGTGCTGCCGCAAAAGGAACGACTCGCCGACCGCCGGCCGCAGCCGTTCCCGAATGGCTTCGTGCCGGACCCGTGACTCACTCTTCCGGCGCCGCTGCGCCGCCCATCTTCGCCAGGTCCTGCTGGTTGACCTTTTCGGTGTTGAAGCGCGACAGGCGCTCGCGCATGGTCTTCAGCACTTCCGGCAGCGGCGGCGGCTCGTCCTTGATCCAGCGCAGCGGATTGACGCGCGCGACCACGAAATTGCGCAGGTACGGGCTCACCAGGCCGCGGTCCTTCAGCTTCGCGACGATCGCGGTGACCAGCTCGTCGAGCTCGAACACCTGCTCCGCGTAGCGCTCGTGCACGGCGAGCGACTTCTGCAGCGAGTCCGACGAGAACTCTTCGAGCCGCCGCAGGATCGAGTGATACGCGCCGCCCGGGAAGTTGCCCTTGCGCTCGTAGCACAGGCCGAGCGTCACCAGCGACGCCTCTTCGAGGTAGAACGCGAAGTCGCTCTCCGGGCGCTGCGCATCCTCCTCGATCAGGCCTTTGTAGATGCGGATGACTTCGAGCGCGCGCTCGCGCAGGTTGTGCGCCTTCTCGGTATTGAGCGCGAGGATCTGCCAGGCGATCTCGCGCTTCGGCACGATCAACGCGATGATCGACTTGGCGCCGAGCCGCCGCATCGCCTCCAGGCGGTGCAGCCCGTTCGGCGTCCAGAAGCCTTCGCCCGGCGCCGTGATGGCGATGATCGGATCGAGGAACAGCCCGGTCTTGTCGATCACGCCGGACAGCTTCTTGTGATGCGCGTCGGACAGGTCGCGCTGGAACGGCGTCGGCTGCACGCGATCGATCGGCAGCGCGGCGACCAGCAGCGGATTGCGGCCCAGCGGCTCGCAATAGCTGCCGATCACCAGCCCGCCTTCGCGCTCGACACGATCGGCCGCCTCGCGCGCGTCCGGCGGCAGCTCGTCCAGCTTGCACTCGGTCGGCAGCACGCCACGCGTGCGCGGAGCCGCCTTCTTCGGCGTGCGACGCCGGACCGGCGCGCGCTTGCGTTTCGCGCTCGATTTACTCTGGGTCGATTTTTTCTGGGTCGCCACCGCTTGCCCTCCGCATCGAACGATGCAGCGCGATTATGCCTGCCGGAACCGCTTCCGCGCGCGAGGCGTTGCATCTGCGATGCGGGCGGCGATCCGCGTGCATCTATTTCATCGTCCATCGTCGAGGAGGTCCGCATGAGAAATGGCGCATTGCATTCACCGTTGAGGAATCTGCGCAAGGACCTGTACGCCGTGGCACGCGACGCCGAAGCCCTGCTGAAGGCGACCGCCGAAGTGACCAACGACAGAGTGCAGGAAGTTCGCGAGCGCACCGAGAAGACGCTGAGCACGGTGCTCGATCACCTGGATCAGGACCGGCTGCGCGCCCAGGTGCGCCGGGTCTACGAGTCGACGGACGATTACGTACGCGAGCGCCCGTGGGCGATGATCGGCGCCGCTGCCGGCGTCGGCCTGCTGCTCGGCCTGCTGATGCGTCGCGACTGAACGCAGCTGACGCTGCAGGAAGCAATCATGGCGACGCACGTGGAATACGTGGAGAGCGCGATCTCGGATCCGACGCGGCACTACGCGCGGCCGATGGACGTCCTGCAGGACGAAGAACTCGATACCGACGAGAAGCGCCGCATCCTCGAATCCTGGAAGAAGGACGCGGAGCTGCTCTCGACGGCGCAGGCGGAGAACATGAGCGGCGGCGAGCGGCCGCAGCTGCAGGACGTGAGCCTCGCGCTCACGCACCTGGAGCAGCTCAGCGATCGAGATTGAGCAGGTTCGCGGGCGAGTACTGATCCGTCAGCACGCGCGCGCGCGGATTCCAGTCGCGCTCCTGCGTGAACAGCGGGAGCACCTCGTTGACGTTGAAGCCGAAAGAGTTGAACGCCGCCACGAAGTGCTCCGAGTTCGCGCGCAGCTGTGCCGGGTCCGGGAGTGCTCCGAGCCGCGCGATGATCACGCGGTTCTCCCGCTTCAAGTTGAAGAATTTCGCGAACACCTTCTCATAGGTGACCGACTCGTAATCGTAGAGCCGGCTCGACGAGAACGTGTTGGCGGCCAGCACGCCGTCCGGCGTGAGCAGCGACTTCACCTCCTCGAGGAATTCCTGGGTCAGCAGGTGCTCGGGGATGTACTCGTGATCGAAGGCGTCGAGCATGATCAGGTCGTAACGTTGGCCGCTGCGCTGTGCGCGCTTTACGTAGACCCGTCCGTCGCTCTCGAAGACGCGAGTGCTCGCATCGGCCGCGAACTGGAAATAGCGGTTCGCGACGCGCACCACCGCGGGGTCGATCTCGACGACGTCGATGTGCACGTCGAGCAGCATCTGCCGCAGCGCGCGCGGCAGCGTGCCGCCGCCGAGGCCGACGATCAGCACCGAACGCGGCGCCGGATTCACGAACAGCGCGCCGAGCATCATCTGCGGATAGCTCATCACGATGCGATCGGGATGCCGCGTGTTGATGCACGACTGCCGCCCGACGCGGCAGCTGCGCGTGAAGCACATGCAACGCACGTCGCCGTTCTCGTAGACCAGGACCTCGCGGTATAGCGACCGCTCGGAATGCACCAGGCGCAGGTCGGCGCGCGCCGAGCACGCCGCGAGCAGGCCGGTCAGCAGCGTCAGCACCAGGGACAATCGGCTCATTGATCGCTCTCGTAGCGAGGAACACGCACGAACCAGGCCATGACGCCGATCGCCAGCGAAATCAGCATCAGGCCGAGCAGGATCTGGTTCACTTCCAGCAGCAGCACCAGGTAGAAAGAGGTCAGCAGCGTGCCAGCCGCGCTGCCGAACGTCGAGACGAAATACAGCTGCCCCGCGTGGCGCCCGGAGCTCTGGCGGTCCTGCACCAGCAGGCGCACCGCGTACGGCGAGACCATGCCGGAAAAAAATGTCGGCACGAAGAACAGCACGACCGCGCTCAACAACGAGCCGAAGCGCGGATCCGGCACTGCCACCGACAGCGCGTCGAGCATCGGCTCGGCGAACAGCAGGAGCGGCGCGACCGTCAACGCCGCGATCACGAGGATCACGCCGAGACGACGCACGCTCGGCGTCAACATCGAATAGCGGCCGCCGGCCAGATAGCCGAGCGACAGCGCGAGCATGAACACCGTGATGATCGCGCCCCACACGTAGATGCTGCTGCCGAACGTCGGCGCGAGCAGTCGCCCGCCGAGCAGCTCGACGGCCATCACGAAGAAGCCCGACCAGCCTGCGATCACATACGCCAGCGCTATCCGCACTCTCTGCTCCCGCTCGTGTTGTCCGCAAAACGCTCTGCCGCGCCGGGCCGTGACCGCTGCGCTGCGGCAGCTTCGCACGGAACGCTTGCGCGTTCGAATCCCCTGGTCCACAGTAGCCGCGTGAATACCCAGGAGCTGACAGAAATACACCAGGCTCTGCTAGCCGTGCACGACACGGTCGGTACGCTCACCTTCTCGCGCTGTGATCAAGAGGACGTGCTCGAGCTGATTGATCGAGTGGAAACGGAGCTGTCCGCTTCCCATCCGAACATTCAGGTCATCGACACGTTCCTGAATTCGATCGCGCGCAGTCTTCGTGCCCAGCCGGAAGCCCGCGAGGCTTGCCTGCGCATCGAAGACGTCCTCGAGCGCACCGGCCTGCCGAGCACCTGGCAAGCCGGCATCTGATCGGCGCGCGGCGCCGGTCCGATCCCCCGCCGCGGCCTCTCGCGGGCCGCGTGTCTGCGCACACGCACTACTTATCGTCTGTCTCCACTGGCTGCGTTTTGTCGCCGGCGGCCGCGATCAACTCGAAGCTATCCTGCACGGTGCCGCGCGCACGCGGCGCGTTGCCGTGCATCCAGATCGAGTCGACGAAATCGCGCGCCTCACGCGGCGGCACCGCGATTGCGATCCAGTGATCATCCTGCCATAGCTTCACGCACCCGCTCGGATCGACTGCGCCTTCGTAGCAGTCGCTGCGCGTGACGCGAATAGTCACCGACTTGAGTGTAGTGTCGCTGGCGCTGTTGACGACGCGACCGCGCAGCTCGAACGGCGCGCCGCCGCCCGACAGCTTCGGATCCTCCAACGCCACCAGCGTCAACGCAATGGAGCTCGGCGCCGACGCCGGCGACGCCGGCTTGCCGCGCTGCTGAATCGCCGCAGTCTGCGCCGCATCCTCGCCGCGCAACCGCTGCACCACGGCCCACGCGAGCATCGCGCCGAGCACGACGCAGCCGACGACGCCGAGCGGCCGCAGGCGCGGAATGGCGAGAGCAGCGACGATGAAAACCGTAGCTAGGATCCAGTACACCGCGCAAGCATAACCGCACCGCCGCGGAACCTCACCGGAAGCGAGGCGTTTTTTCGTCACGTGCTACGACGATGAGGAGCGATGCAATGGGCAACGAGGGCGAAGGCAACAAGTCTGCTGACCGCAACTACCGCGAAGCGACGCAGAAGTTCGTCGAGTCCGAGCGCGGGCGCGAGGAGATCGCGAAGGCCGGGAAGGTGGACCCGCGCCAGCAGCGCGATATCGAGCGCGCCGAGGAAGAGGCGAAGCGGCATGCGAAGGAGCACGATCCGCAAGAGGTGCGCAAGCCGAACAAGCCGAGCTGAGCACGACATTCCCACGACGTTCCCGGAGGGAGACTTTCCCGGGGGAAGTTGCCGCCCGCCGCCGAACTAGGTCACCATCGGCGGCGGGCCTGCCAAAAATCAACAATGAAGTGACCAACGCCGCGACGACCTCCGCCACCCGCCAGCGCCTGCGCGCAGTCTTCGGCGGCTCGATCGGCAACCTGATCGAGTGGTACGACTGGTACACGTATTCGGCGTGCGCCATCTATTTCGCGCCGCTGTTCTTCCCGGACGACGATCCGACCACGCAGCTGCTCAACACAGCGGCGATCTACGCCGGCGGATTCCTCATCCGGCCGCTGGGCGGCTGGGTGCTGGGTCGCTATGCGGACCGCCGCGGACGCAAGGCCGCGCTGACGTTGTCGGTCATGCTCATGTGCCTCGGCTCGCTGCTGATTGCGTTCGCACCGAGCTATGCAACTGCAGGCCTGGCGGCGCCGGTGACGCTCATGCTCGCGCGGCTACTGCAGGGCTTCAGCGTCGGTGGTGAGTACGGCACCAGCGCCACGTACATGAGCGAGGTCACGCCCGCGCATCAGCGCGGCTTTTATTCCGGCATCCTCTACGTCACGCTCGTGATGGGCCAACTGCTGTCGCTCGCCGTGCTGCTGGCGTTGCAGTGGATGTTCCTCAGTCACGAGCAGCTGGAAGCCTGGGGCTGGCGCATTCCGTTCGTGATCGGTGCGGCCGCGGCGCTCGGCGGCCTCTATCTGCGGCGCAATCTGCCCGAGAGCGAGACGTTCGAAAAGCATCGCGCCACCGGCCGGCGCTCCGGCGAGGTCGGTTTGCTGATGCAGCACCCGCGCGAAGTGCTGATCGTCATCGGGCTGACCGCGGGCGGCACGCTCTACTTCTACATCTTCACGACCTACATCCAGCAGTTCCTCGCCAACACGGTCGGCCTGTCGAAGACCGACGCGACGATCGTCTCGTCCGCTTCGCTGTTCGTGTTCATGCTGCTGCAACCGCTGATGGGCGCGCTGTCCGACCGCATCGGACGCCGGCCGATGCTCATCACGTTCGGCGTGCTGGCGCTGCTCACGACCGTGCCGCTGCTGTCGACCCTGGCCAAAGCGCACAGCGCCTGGATGGCGTTCTGGCTCGTGACCGTCGCCCTGTGCATTTCCTCGTTCTACAGCTCGATCAGCGCGGTCGTGAAAGCCGAGCTGTTCCCTGTCGAGATCCGCGCGCTCGGCGTCGGCCTGCCCTACGCTGTCGCCGTCTCGCTGTTCGGCGGCAGCGCGCCGCTCATCGGGCTGTGGTTCAAGTCGATCGGGCACGAGCCCTGGTTCTACTGGTACGTCACCGCCTGCGTGCTGGCCTCGCTCCTGGTGTACATTTTCATGCGCGAGCCGCAGCGTACCTCGCGCATCTGACGGCAACTCGCACAGGACTTTTCGCAATGGCCCGACCCGAGTCCGCCGGCCTGTCCGGCCCACGCCTGCAGCACATCGATCGCTTCCTGCAGCAGAAATACCTGGACACCGGCAAGCTGCCCTGCGCGCTGACGCTGATCGAGCGCAACGGCCAGATCGCTCATTGCAGCGCGCTCGGGCACATGGACGTGGAGCGCAACCGCCCGCTGCAGCAGGACACGATCTTCCGCATCTATTCCATGACCAAGCCGCTCACCAGCATCGCGCTGATGATGCTGGTCGAGGAAGGCCGCATCGCGCTCGACGAGCCGGTGCATCGCTACATTCCGCAGTGGCGCGAGCTCGGCGTCTACGAAGGCGGCTTCATCGGCTCGTTCCGCACGCGGCGCACGAGCGCACCGATGCGCGTCATCGACCTGCTGCGCCACACATCGGGCCTGACCTACGGCTTCCAGCAGCGTACCAACGTCGATGCCGCGTACCGCAAGCTCGGTCTCGGCGAGCTGCCGGGCGCCGTGCCGCTCGAGCGCATGATCGAAGAGCTCGCGAAGCTGCCGCTGGAGTTCTCGCCGGGCACCGCCTTCAACTACTCGGTGTCGACCGACGTCGTCGGCTACCTGGTCGGCAAGGTCTCGGGCCAGCCGTTCGAGCAGTTCCTGCGCATGCGGATCATCGAGCCGCTCGGCATGGTCGACACCGACTTCATGGTGCCGGCGGCGAAGGCTGCGCGCTTCGCAGCGTGCTACGCGGCGACGCCCGACGGACGCATGAAGCTGCAGGATGATCCCGAGACGAGCGGCTTCCTGAAACCGCCCGGGCTGGTGTCGGGGGGCGGCGGCCTGGTATCGACCGCGGCCGATTACCTGCGCTTCTGCAGAATGCTGCTCAATCGCGGCACGCTCGACGGCGTCCGCATCATCAGTCCCAAGACCCTGGAGCTGATGTCGGCAAACCATCTGCCGGGCGGCAAGGAGCTGCCGGAGCTGTCGGTCTCGCTGTTCACGGAAACGACTTACGGCGGCGTCGGCTTCGGTCTCGGCTTCGCGGTGTCGCTGAGCCCGGCGCGCGCGCTGATCCCGGGATCGGTCGGCGATATCTCGTGGGGCGGCCTCGCCAGCACGTATTTCTGGGCCGACCGCGTGAGCAGCTGATCGTGATCTTCATGACGCAGCTGACGCCGTCCGCGACCTACCCGGTGCGTCGCGAGCTGCGCACCCTGGTCTACTCCGCCTTCACCTGACTTCGATCGTGAAACAGCGCGATTCCAACTCCCGCATCGTCTACACCACCGGCATCGGCGAGCGCTGCCCGAACTGCCAGCGGCCGGTACGAGAGTGCGTCTGCAAGCGCGGCACTCCGGGTAAGCCGTCGGGTAAGCCTTCTGGTAAAACTTCCAACGATGGCGTCGTCCGCGTCAGCCGCGAGACCCAGGGCCGCAAGGGCAAGGGTGTCACGGTGATCACCGGACTGGGACTGCCGCCGAATGAACTGGAAGCGCTCGCGACGGAACTCAAGAAGCGTTGCGGCTCGGGAGGCAGCAGCGGCGCCGGCCGCATCGAGATCCAGGGCGATCACCGCGAGCGCCTGGTCGAGGAGCTGACCCGCCGCGGCTGGCAGGCGAAACGCGCCGGCGGCTAGACTCGGGACGTTTCTCGTCGTTTTTCCCCTGGAGTGACCATGAAGATCAGGTTCGTCATCGCTGCCGCCGTGCTGGCAGCCGCAAGCGCCGTCGCGGCGCCCGTCAAGTACACGATCGATTCGAATCACACGTATCCGAGCTTCGAGACCGACCACTTCGGCGGCCTGTCGACCTGGCGCGGCAAGTTCAACAAGAGCTCCGGCACGATCGTCTACGACAAGGATGCGGGCAGCGGCACGCTCGACATCACGATCGACACGGCGTCGATCGATCTCGGTCACGACAAGCTCAACGAGCACGTCAAGTCCGGCGATGCCGGCATGCTCGACGTCGCGAAGTTCCCCACCGCCACCTACACCGGCAAGCTGGCGAAGTTCGTCAACGGCGCGCCGACCGAAGTCGACGGCACGCTGACCCTGCACGGCGTCAGCAAGCCGGTCACGCTGAAGATCGACCGCTTCGACTGCCGCCCGCACCCGATGCAGAAGGGCAAGGAAGTCTGCGGCGCCAACGCGACCGCCGGCTTCGACCGCTCCGACTTCGGCATCGACTGGGGCAAGACCCGCGGCTTCGACATGGGCGTGAAGCTCGCGATCCAGGTCGAGGCGCTGACGGGCGGTTGAACACTCAGGCTGAAGCCTGACCCACAAGGGCTCGCTATGAGTCAGGCTGAAGGCTCGCTGTGGATCAGGCTTCAGCCTGACTCCCAGCGGGGCTTCTCACCCGCTGCGCCGCGCGCTCGCCGAGCATCGAGCAGGCGAGCGCGGCCAGCACGAACACCAATCCCACCCACGGCATGAAGCGCGGCTCGAGCACCGGCCACGCGCTCGCGCCGATCGTGGCGCCGATCGAGCCGCCGAGATAGGTCATCGAGGAATTCATGGCGATCGTCGCCGCCGCGAGGAGCGGTGCGACCGCCACCAGTCGCGCCTGCTGCACTGCTGGAAATCCCGCGCTGCCGAGACTCCACACGAACTGCGCGACGTAGATCGCGGCAGTCCAGCTGGCGATGAACGGCCACACCAGCAGCACCAGCGCCGAGCTGCCGTTGCACTTGTAGGCCACGTTCGTCGCGCCGACGCGGCGGATCAAATGCACGCTCAGCAGGTTCCCCAGCAGCCCGCCGATGCCCGACACGAACAACAGCGCGGCCAGCGCCGGACCGCTGATGCCCTGCACTGCCTTCACGATCGGCGCGATGTAGCTCAGCATCACGCTGCCGCCGACGTTGGTAAGCGCGGTCGCTGCAGTCAGCCAGCGCAATGCCGGCGAGCGCAGCACTTCGAACCAGCGATGCCAGTTGAGCGGCGGCACGTACACGTTCGCGGGCAGCGAGCGCCACACCAGCAGCGCGACGGCTGCACTCGCGATGCCGATGAACGCGAACGATGCGCGCCAGTCGAGGAGCGATGCGATCAGCACCGACAACGGATTGCCGAGCACCGAGCCGACCGCCCAGCCGATCATCAATTTCGCGAGCGTCGGCCCACGCTCGTCCTCGGACACGAGCATGCTGACAGTCGCAGCGACCTGCGGCGTGTAGACAGCAGACGTCACAGCTGCGAGCACGCGCGCGAACATGAGCTGTTCGTAGTTGCGGCTGAATGCAGCGAGCACGTTGGCGAGCGCGCAGATGGCCATCGAACCGGTGAGCAGCAGGCGGCGGTCGATGCGCGAGCCCAGTGTCGCAAGCGTCGGCGCACAGACCGCAGCCGAGACCCCGAACGCCGCGATCAGCAACCCGGCACGCTCGATCGGAATCGCCAGCGAAGCCGAGATGTCGGTCAGCAGGCCGCCGACGCTGAGAAAGCTCGTCGCGACGAAGAAATTTCCGGCAGTGAGTACGATGAGGCGGCTCGGGGGCATGGGCCGCATTCTGAACCAACCGCGAGCCGCTAACCGCTTCCTGCCGGCGTGTAGATGAGCCGCCAACCGTCATTACCGCACAACTGCGCGATGCGCTCCGTCAGCTCGCGCGTCGGCTTCACCGACCATTCTTCGGAGAGCACCAGCTCTGCTCGCGCTGCAGAACTCGTATAGCGCACCGCGACTGCACAGCGGCCGCCGCGGAACGGCTTGAGCGTCTGCTCCAGCGTCTTGATGAAATTGCGATCCGCGTTCTCCGGCCAGCGCAACACCAGGCGTCGCGCGTGCTGCTCGCGCGCATGATCGATGTCGAACACGCGCTTCGCGGTGAGCCGCCAGCCTTCGATGTACTCGTCGAAGCGCAGCGAGCCCTCCACGACCAGGATCGCGCTCTTCGCAACCAGTGTGCGGTACTGCTGCCAGACGTCTTCGAACATCGAGGCCTCGATGCGCCCGCTGCGGTCGTCCATCGTGAAGATCACGCGGCTGCCGCGCTTGCCGAGATCGAACACCATGCCGGCGATCGTCGCCGGCTTGCCGCGGAACTGGAAGCCCTCGTTGGCGCTCGGCGGCGGCCGGTCGCCGGTGACGTCGGCGATGCGCCCGCTGATGATCGGCCGCACCTCGTGCTCGAACTCCTCGAACGGATGGCCGGTGAGATACAGCCCGAGCGTGTCGCGCTCGCCGTCGAGGCGCACGCGCCGGCTCCAGTCGGGCAGCACTTCGTTGCTGAGGGTAACGGTGGGCGCTGAACCTGCATGGTCCATCAGGCCGAACATGTCGTTCTGGCCGACGACGCGCGCGCGTATGGTCTGGTCGGCAAGCTGCATCGCCGCCGGCAGCGCGTGCATCAGCGTCGCACGGTTGGCACCGATCAGGTCGAGCGCTCCGGAACGGATCAGCGCCTCGAGCACGCGGCGGTTCATGCGGTTCTGATCGCTGCGGCGGCACAGATCGGCAATGTCGCGGAATGCGCCATGCGCCTCGCGCTCCGCGACCAGCATCTCGACCACCGACTGCCCGACGCCCTTGATCGCGCCGAGGCCGTAGCGAATGCTGCGCGCGCCGCTGACCGTGAACATGAAGTACGAGCTGTTGACGTCGGGCGGCTCGACCTTGAGCTGCATGCGGCGCGCCTCGTCGATGAGCGTGACCACCTTGTCCGTCTTGTCCATGTCGGAGGACAGCACGGCGGACATGAAGGCTGCGGGATAATGCGCCTTGAGCCACGCGGTCTGGTACGAGAGCAGCGCGTACGCCGCGGAGTGCGACTTGTTGAAGCCGTAGCCCGCGAACTTCTCCATCAGGTCGAAGATGTGCTCGGCGGTGCGCTGCTCAACGCCGCGGCCGGTCGCGCCGCTGACGAAGATCGAGCGCTGCTTCGCCATCTCCTCGGGCTTCTTCTTGCCCATCGCCCGGCGCAGCAGGTCGGCGCCGCCGAGCGTGTAGCCCGCCAGCACCTGCGCGATCTGCATCACCTGCTCCTGGTACAGGATCACGCCGTAGGTCGGCGCCAGCACCGGCTTCAGGTCGGGATGCAGGTAGTCGATCGGGCCGGTCGTCTTGCCGTGCTTGCGATCGATGAAGTCGTCGACCATGCCCGACTGCAGCGGGCCGGGGCGGAACAGCGCGACCAGCGCGACGATGTCCTCGAAGCAGTCGGGCTGCAGGCGGCGGATCAGGTCCTGCATGCCGCGCGACTCCAGCTGGAACACCGCGGTCGTCTTCCAGGTCTTGAGCAGGTCGTAGGTCGCGGTGTCGTCCATGGGCAGCGCGTTGATGTCGAGCGGCGGCTCGCCGGCGCGCTCGCGCTGCGCGTTGATGATCTTCACCGCCCAATCGATGATCGTCAGCGTGCGCAGACCGAGGAAGTCGAACTTCACCAGGCCCGCCGCCTCGACGTCGTCCTTGTCGAACTGGGTCACGACGTTGTGGCCGGTGTCGTCGCAGAACAGCGGCGCGAAGTCGGTGAGCACGGACGGCGCGATCACCACGCCGCCGGCATGCATGCCGGCGTTGCGCACCAGGCCTTCCAGCGACATGGCCATGTCGAGGATGGCGCGGGTCTCCTCCTCCGCCTTGTAGCGGCGCTGCAGCTCCGGCTCCTTCGCCATCGCGTCCTTGAGCGTGATGCCGAGCTCGAACGGGATCAGCTTGGCGATCGAGTCGGCGAAGCCGTAGCTCTGGCCGAACACGCGCGCGACGTCGCGCACCACCGCCTTCGCCGCCATCGTGCCGTAGGTGATGATCTGCGAGACGCGCTCGCGCCCGTAGCGATCGGCGACGTAGTCGATGACCCGGTCGCGGCCGTCCATGCAGAAGTCGACGTCGAAGTCCGGCATCGACACGCGCTCGGGATTGAGGAAGCGCTCGAACAGCAGGTCGTAGCGCAGCGGATCGAGATCGGTGATGCCGATCGCGTAGGCGACCAGCGAGCCCGCGCCCGAGCCGCGCCCCGGCCCGACGGGCACGCCGTTCTCGCGCGCCCAGCGGATGAAGTCGGCGACGATCAGGAAGTAGCCCGCGAACCCCATCTGGCAGATCACGCCCAGCTCGATTGCCAGACGCTGCTCGTATTCTTCGCGCACGATCGCGCGGCCCTGCACGACGGTGCTGCTCAAGCGTTGCAGGCGTTGTTCAAGGCCGCGCTTCGCCTCCTCGCGCAGGAAGTCTTCCGTGCTGAGATTTCCCGGCACCGGGTACGCGGGCAGCACCGACTTGCCCAGCTTCAGCTCCAGATTGCAGCGACGCGCAATCTCGAACGAGTTCGCGACGGCCTCGGGCACGTCTTCGAACAGCTTGGCCATCTGCCGCGGCGTCTTGAGGTACTGCTCGGTGCTGTAGCGGCGCCGCCGCTTGGCATCGCCGAGCAGCGCGCCGTCGTGAATGCAGACGCGCGCTTCGTGCGATTCGTAATCGTCGGCGCGGATGAAGCGCACGTCGTTGGTCGCGACGACCGGCACGCCGTACTCCGCAGCCAGGTCGAGCGCGCCGTGAATGTAGCGCTCTTCGCCCTCGCGCTGCGTTCGCTGCACCTCGATGTAGTAACGATCGCCGAACAGCGCGAGCCAGCTCTCCAGCGATTTGCGCGCATCGGCGTCGCGGGCATTGAGCAGCGCGCGACCGAGATCGCCGTCGCGCGCGCCGGAGAGCGCTATCAGCCCGACGACGTTGTCCGGTTCGAGCCACGAGCGGTCGATCGTCGCGATACCGCGCTGCTGCCCTTCGAGGTAGGACTTGCTGACCAGCCGCGTGAGATTGCGATAGCCGATCTCGTTCTGACACAGCAGCACCAGGGTCGAGGGCTCGACGCGCTCGCCGACCTCGCGCACGCGCAGGTCGACGCCAATGATCGGCTTCACACCCGCGGCCTGCGCCGCGCGATAGAACTTGACCATCGCGAACAGGTTGCTCTGGTCGGTCAGCGCGACCGCCGGCATGCCCGCGGCGACGACGGCATCCATCAGTCCCGGCGCGTCGCCGCCTTCGCTCTGGATCCGCACGACGCTGTCGACCAGCGAGTACTCCGTGTGCAAGTGCAGGTGTACGAACATCGATCGAGCGGCTAGATGTGCAGGGCGGCCGCGGCCATGCGCACCGGCTCGAAGCTGCGCCGATGGATCGGCGACGGGCCGTACTTGCCCAGCGCCGCGCAGTGCTCAGGCGTGCTGTAGCCCTTGTGCGAAGCGAAGCCGTATTGCGGATAGATCGCGTCGAGCCCGACCATCATGCGGTCGCGCGTCACCTTGGCGAGGATCGACGCAGCGCCGATGCACACGCGCCGCGCATCGCCGTCCACGATCGCCTCGAAGCTGCACTGCATCGACAGGCCGGCAAACGACGGACAACGGTCGCCGTCGATCTGCACGTGCGCCGGACGCACGCGCAAGCCGAGCAGCGCGCGGCGCATCGCCAGGTAGGTCGCCTGCAGGATGTTGAGCGTGTCGATCTCCTCGACGTCGGCCCACGCCACCGACCAGGCGACCGCGCCGGCGCGGATCTTGATGGCGAGCTCGGCGCGCTCCTCGGGCTCGATCACCTTGGAGTCGCGGATGCCGCGGATCCGGCGCCGCGG
>DATEJG010000116.1:0-32607 GCA_035278165.1 Steroidobacteraceae bacterium | reverse complement strand
TCGACTTCCGCCCCGAACGGGTCAAAGTCGCTTGCGCTCAACCATAGAATCTTGGCGAGAGCTCTTCCTCCCTACTCAAGGACCCGACCCCTGCCACTGCCGCAGGTTCAGGAACTCGCGCCGCGTGCGTGGCCCATAAGTGGCGAACGACGGGTTGGGGGTTTCCGAGTAAGCGACGCGGCTGCGGGCTACGGCGTCGCGGTCGGTCTCGCGACGGATCTCTTCGGGCGACAGGCGATACGGCTTGGCGGCGTTGAGGCCGAATACCTTGGCACGCAGCGCGGGAGTGAGGGTCGGGTAGCCGTGCTTGTCGCGCAGGCTCTGCGCGATCTGGAAGGTGCGGAACGCCTGGATCTGATCCTGCGGGGAGCCGTACCAGATCGAGTCCGTGCCCCACAGCACGTTGTCTTCGCCGATGTACTTGAACAGCTTGCCCAGCGCGTGCGCGGCCGATGTCGGGTTGCGCATCGACAGGAAGCGCCAGGTGGAGCCGAGCTCCGCGTAGACGTTGCTGTTCGGCTTGACGCCGGCCTGCAGCACCGAGGTGACGAGCGCATCGATGCCGTCGGTGCGCTGCGGATCGTACGGTCCCTCGTCCTTGTCGATGACGTAGCCCGAGTGATAGATCAGGAAGTTCATGTCGGGAAAGCGCTTGGCGATCGGGCCGATGTCCCGCGACGTGGAGTGCTCGTAGCTCTTCGGGCCGAACGCCAGGCCCTTGTGGATGGCGATGTTGTGCACGCCGAGCTGGCGGGCGCGCTCCACGAAGGCGATGGCGATGTCGTCGGTCATGTAGAAGCCGGTGCCGTCCGGGCCCCATTGCGTGTACGTCTTGAACGCCACGATGCCGAGCTTCGCGAGCCGCTCCATGTCCTCGACGTCGCCTTTCTGGTTCGGGTTGACGCGACCGTGCAGCATCAGCCGCTTGGTGCCTTCCATCTTGTCGACGATGTCGCGCGTCGCGACAGCCTCCTCGATGGTCAGCGGCTCGCCTTCGCGCGTCGAGGGCACGAAGCTCAGCACCATGATGTCGGTATCGGAGTCCAGGAACACGTCCTTCACGAACTGCTCGCCGCTCAGGCACTTCAGGTAGCTGCGGTCGCCGGGCGTCTTCGACAGATCGCATGTCGAATTCGGCATCTGCGACAGGGGCTTTGCGCCCTCCGGCACGGTGCGCAGCCACGCGCCGGAGGGGTTCACGAAGTGACCCTGCACGTCGAAGATGAACTCCTTCTTGCCGAGCTCGGCGGCGGCGAGCTGCGGCTCGAGCGCCGCTTCCTTCGTGACTTCGAAGAACCCGCCGTCGCGGCCGGCGCGCGCCTGGGCGGCATTGAAGGCGAGCAGCGTGGCAGCCGCGCCGCACGCTGAAACCAGGAAATTGCGGCGGCTCTGATTGAGGCGACGCGCGAAGCCCTGCGCCCATTCCGCGGCGAGCGCGTTGGCGTGACGCAGGGATGCATCCAGCGGCACCGGCGCAAACTCGCCGTTCGAGGTCGAGTCGAGCTTGATCGGCAGGCGCTGGCCGTCCGGATCTGCATCGAGGCTGGAGACGTTCTTCTTGGACATCGTTTGCATCCTCCGCGCGCGCCAGTGGCCAAGTCTGGTGTCGGTCAGGCTTTAGCCTGACATCCGCCTGCCAGGGGTTCAAGCGTACAATGCCTGCCGTGTCCCCCGTCGAGCTCATCCTCCGCGTAGTCGGCGTGGCGCTTCTGGCGCTCGTCGTGCTGAGCGTGCTGCGGACACGCGAGCGGACGCATCGCACGCGGTCGGTCGCATGGTTTGCGGCAAGCCTTGCGGCTTTCCTGCTCACGTCGATGCCCGGCGCCGAGCGGATCTTCGGCGCCTTCGTCTATCCGCTCACGGCGCTGTGCTCCACGCACCCGGTGTGGTTCTGGATCTGCGCGCGCTTGCTGTTCTCCGATCGCGCGACGCTGCGAACGAGCGACGTGATCTGTCTCGGCGCCATGGGTGTCGCCGGCGTGCTGTACCAGTCGCAGTTCCCGGTGCCCGCCGATGAGTCCGCAACCCCGGTCAGGTTGCTGGGTCTGGCATTTGCGGCTTCGAGCATGGCATTTGCCTGCCTCGCGCCTTTGACCGTCCAGCTGGGGATGGCGGGGGACCTCGATGCGCAGCGCCGGCGACTGCGTCAGTGGTTCGTCCCTGTGGCGTCGCTGTACCTGGCCGCAGTGGTCCTGACGCAGGTGATCGTGCTGTTGCAAGGACGCTCGACTCCGCGTTCGCTGGTGCTGCTCAACCTCCTGGTCATCGACGCGGCTGCGCTCCTGGCGCTGTCCAGTTTCGTGCAGTGGCGCGTCGTCAACTGGATCGCCGCGGTCGACGCTCCACCGGCCATCGCGCTCAGCAAGCTCGAGCAGAGCGTGCTCGATCGTCTCGACGCTCGCTTCGTCACGGAACGCCTGTACGCGCGCGAAGCGCTGACGATCGTCGCACTGGCGGACCTGCTCGGCACCCAGGAGCACGTGCTGCGCAGGGTGATCAACCACGGCCTCGGCTTCAGGAACTTCAACGATTTCCTGCATACGCACCGCTTGACGGAAGCGGCCGCGCGCCTGCGCGATCCGCAGCTGCAGCGCATTGCCGTGCTGACGATCGCGCTCGACGTGGGCTACGGCTCGATCGGGCCGTTCAATCGCGCGTTCAAGGAGCGCTTCGGCGCGACGCCGACGGAGTACCGGCGTGCGCAAGCGGCGCCTGCCGGGCTGCAGCGGACCGGCGACGCTCAGTCCGCGAGATCCAGCTCCTTGTAGTACCGGAAGATCCCGTCTTCGTTGAAGGCGAGGCGTCGCGGCGACTTCAGGTAGGCCGCGATCGTCGGCAGCGCGGCGACCCGCTCGCGCAGCGCGATGAGCCGCGGATACTTCTGCTCGTGCTTGTGCATCCAGCGAGGAAAGGCGTAGCGGCAGCCTTCCACGACCTGGAACAGCGACAGGTCCGCATAAGAGAGCGGATCGCCGTTCACCCAGTCGCCGTCGCCGCGCTCCAGGATCTTCTCGAAGTAGTCGAGGAACTTCGGCATGCGGCTCTTGCGAAAAGCGGCCGTGCGCCTGGCTGCTTCCGCCTGCTGATCCTCGTAATAGTCGCCGACGCTGATGGGATGGTGCGCGTCGTGCACTTCCGCGAGGAAGTCCGCGATCGTCAGCTGCACCTGGTGCGTCCACAGCCAGCCCGCCTCGTCCCCGGGCGCCAGCCCGTGATGCTTGCCGATGAACAGCAGGATGTTGGCGGTCTGCGCGATGACCAGGTCGCCGGCCCGCAGGTAGGGCGGGGCAAACGGAATCGTGTGCGCGTGTGCTCGATCCAGCGACTTGTAGAGCGCGTCTTCGCCACCGCCCTCATCCTCGGGCAAGCGCGCGACGTCCACGTAGGGAACCGCCGCGTACTCCAGCGCCAGGCGAACCAGTTCGCCGCGCCCGGGAATCGTCGGCCAGTAATGCAGCGCGTACTTGCGTGGGGAGGCTGTGACCATGGGTGGCTCCGACTGCTTTCCAGCTGAACGCCAGCTGTCTGAAATTGTTCAGTCGTGGATCAGGCGCTGCGGACGATAGTGCGCCTCAAGCCGGTTCGTCCGGTGCGTCGGGAGATCGAAATGAAACGCTTGTTCGCTGCCACGGCCCTTGCGCTTGCGCTCGTCAGCGGTGTCGTCACGACGGCCCAGGCCGACAATCGCGACCGCCACGAGCGGCGCTACGACCGTCACGACGATCGCCGTGACGATCGCCGCGACTACCGCAACGATCGCGGGCGCGATTGGGATCGCCATGCCTCGTTCCGCCATCACGACGGGCGCCCGTATCGCTACGTGCGCTATGTGCGGCCCTCGGGCTACCACTACCGCTCGTGGGGTTACCACGATCGCCTGCCGCGCGCGTACTACGCGCCGCGTTATGTGGTGAACGACTACTACTCGTACCGCCTGCGTCCGCCGCCGCGCGGCTATCACTGGGTGCGCGTCGACCACGACGTCGTGCTCGCCGCGATCGCCAGCGGCCTGGTCGTCCAGGCGGTCTACGGGATCTTCTACTGAGGGAGGCAGGCATGCGCGACTCGAACGCTTCGTGTCCAGCAGGAGCCGCCGACGGCTCCTACTGCTGGCGGCTGCGAGTGCGCCCCGCGCGCGACTTTGCAGCGAACGCGAAACCGTTCGAGCCGCGCAGCCGTCCGCGCTCGCATTCGGCTCGTCCGCGTCAGCCCGCCGCAACGATGCGAGGTGCTCTGCAAAGGAACTGATCGCGAAAGGAACTCATGGCGCGCATCGCAAGCTCGCCACTCACCCCTGCGGGCGGACCACTCGTCACAAATCCACGGCATTCGCCGCCGGCCCGTTTAGATTTCAGCGCACGGTCGAGACGCAGGAGTGTTGGCCATGCGATTGATATCCACGCCCTGGATCTGGCTTTCCGTGATCGTCCTGGCGCTTGCCGACGGCACGGCGCGGTGCGAGTCGGCGACTGCGGCCAAGGCCGAGGCGATCGAGACGCTCACGCGGGACATTTCGTTGCCGCCGCGCGCAGGCGCGGAGTCGCTCGAATCGTTCACCGGCGCGATCAGGCTGGGCCGCAACTCGCGCGTCGACGGCGATGTCGAGACCGGCGCCGGCGAGCTGGTGCTCGAGCCCGGCGCGGACGTCGGCGGCGACCTCTCCAGCGACTCCGGCTCGATCCGGATCGACGGGGCGCGCGTCGGCGGGCTGGTGTCGACGACCTCCGGCGACATCTACATCGGGCCGGACTCGCGCATCGAAGGCGGCATCCGCGTCGACAAGCGCAACGTGATCGGCCTCACGGTGGGCGACTTCCGCCTCGGCCTGCCGATCGGCCGCAGCACGCCGCCGCGGATCGTCATCGGGCCGCGAGCCACGGTGCTCGCCGTGCTGCGCTTCAAGCGCGAGGTGAAGTTGTTCGTCAGCGAGAGCGCGACGATCGGCGCCGTGATCGGCGCGAAGCCCGTGATGTATTCGACCGAGCTGCCGCCGCAGTGATCGTAGCGGCGCCTACACGCTCATCAGCGTCTTGAAGATCCGCGCCTGGCGCCGGGAAATCTCGACCTCGGGACCGCCGCGCAGCTGCACGTGCAGCTGGCCGTTGGTGCCGGGCTCCACGGCCTCGATGAACTCGACGTTGATGATGTGCCGCCGATTGGCGCGGAAGAAGCGCTGCGGATCGAGGCGCTCTTCGAGGCTGCTCAGCGGACGACCGAGGAGCGGCCGCACCTGGCGCCAGTGCAGTCGCACGTAGTTGCCCTCGGCTGCGATCAGGCAGACCTCGTGCAGCGGCACGAACCAGCAGCGCGCGCCGTCGCGAATGAACAGCCTCTCGATGATCTGCACGGGCCGCTGCGGATCGGCGTGCGGCGCGGGGCCGCGCGCTCGTGCCAGTGCGCCGGCGAGGCGCTCCGGCTCGATCGGTTTGAGCAGGTAGTCCAGAGCGTTGACCTCGAATGCCTGCACTGCGTGGTCGTCGTACGCCGTCGTGAAGATCACGCGCGGCACGTGCTCCAGCCGCGCCAGCAGGTCGAAGCCGGATCCGCCGGGCATCTTGATGTCGAGGAACAGCAGCTCCGGCGCGTTGGCGTCGATCGCTGCAGCCGCCTCGCCGATGTTGCCCGCCTCGGCAACGATCTCCACCCACGGGAAGTCCGCGAGCAGACGGCGCAGCTCGCGCCGGGCCAGCGGTTCGTCGTCGACGATCATCGCTTTCATGATGCTTGCGGGATGCGGATGCGCGCGCGCGCGAAATCCGGACGCGACAGATCGAGGTCCAGCGCGGCAGCTGCACCGAACAGCAGGCGCAGCCGTTCGGCAGCGTTGCGCAAGCCGACGCCGTTGGACGGCACCGGCACGGGCGATGACGGCCGCGGATTCTCGACCTCGATGCTGAGCGTGCCCTCGCGCATCAGCGCGCTGATCCGCAGCACGCCGCCCTCCGGCAGCTCGGCGACGCCGTGCTTGATCGCATTTTCGACGACCGTTTGCAGCAACATCACGGGAACGTGGGCAGCGCGCGCGTCGGCAGAAATCGTCCGCTCGATGCGCAGCCGCTCACCCAGCCGCAGCGCTTCCAGCTCCAGGTAGTCGGCGACGATCTCCATCTCGCGCTCCAGCGACACGACTTCCTCCTGGCCGGCCGTCAGCGTATAGCGCAGCGTCCGCGCGAGCTGCGTGACAGCCTTTTGCGCACCGGCAGGATCGTCCGCGATCAGCGCGCGCACGCTGTTGAGCGAATTGAACAGGAAGTGCGGATTGAGCTGCGACTTGAGCAACCGCAACTCGGCCAGCTGCAGCGCCCGCGCCAGCTCGGACTGGCGCAGCGCTGCCAGGCGGCGGTCGCGCAGCGAAGTGATGCTGAAGTACATCGCCTGCCACAGCAGAATGATCACGGCCCAGTTGAGCGCGCGCAGGAACAAAGGCGCGCTGTACACGAACCATGCCGCCAGCTCGCCGCCGAGCGAGACCACCTGCTCCTGCTTCTCGGGCGTGCCGCCGCCCCATAGCAGCGCGATCGAGAGCAAGCTCATGACGGCAGCCAGCGGGAAGCCGAGCACCACCCCGGCGGCGACACTACGCGGCAGCAGTGCGCCGATGCTGAGCATCTGCCATTCGTGCCGCCGCATGTAATCGCGCAGGAAATGAGTGAGAGTCAGCCCGAGCCCGTTGATGAACAGGACTTCCACGACGATCCGCGCCGTCGGCGCCTGGACCTGACCCGACACGGCAGTGATCGTCTGGCCGAAGGCGTTCAATCCCCAGCCGAACAGTTGGCAGATCCAATACGCCATCGCGCGTTCAGCGTTGCGCAGTCAGCTGCTGCAGCAGCTCCGCTTCGCGCTCCGGCTTGAGGCCGGCCGCGAGATTGTCGCGCTGCTCGGCCGGGCGCTTGTTGTTCCAGTCGAGCGTGTCACGCACGGTGGTCGCGAGATCGCGAAAACGCAGCCCCTGCTGCACGGCGCGCGCGGAGCTGACGAGCAGCGCGCCGGCCAGCGGACCGGTCGGCGGCAGCCAGATCGGAATCTCGCCTTTCGCCATCAGCCCGTTCGCCTGGATGAACGCCGCGTCCGCCCATGCGAACGTCGCATTCGAGCCGCTGACGCGTTTGCCGGTCTCCATCAGCTCGCCCATCGTGTGCGCGCCTGGCGGCGTGCATGCGTTGAACTTGCCGGGCGGCCGCGCTTCGACGCAGCGGCGCATGAACGCGGCGAGATCGCGCACGTCGATGTATTGCAGCGGATCGCTGGCTGACCCGGGCGCGAGCACCTGGCCGCCTCGCGCCACTCGCGCTACCCAATAGGTGAATCGATCAGTGCTGTCGCCCGGTCCGACGACGTAGTGCGGTCGCACGATCGTGCAACGCGAGCCGTACGTCTCGGTGACGACTTTCTCGCACCCTGCCTTGAGGCCGGCGTAGGTCTCGCCGGTGACTTCTTCGACCTTCGGATCCGGCGGCGTCGCGACGGCGTCGTCTTCATTGAGCCCGGGCTTCGGAAACGCGCCGTACACCGAAATGCTGGAGACGAAGATGTAGTGGCGGACGTGGTCCTTCAGCAGGTCCGCGCTCAGCTTGACGTGCCGCGGCACGTAGCCCGAATCGTCGATGACGACGTCCCAGTCGCGACCCCGCAGCGCATCGAGCTTGCCGTCGCGGTCGCCGATCAAGGTTTCGAGATCCTTGAACAGCCCGGGATTGCTCTTGCCGCGGTTGAACAGGGTGAGCTGATGGCCGCCGGCCTGCAGCGCCTGGACGAAGTGCGGCCCGAGAAACCCGGTGCCGCCGAAGATGAGCACTTTCATGCCCGGAATGTAAGGCCAGAGGGGTGGCGGACGGAAGTTCGTGTCGAGCGGTCGGATCGGCGCGTCGGGCGGTCGGCCGCTCACAAATCGAGTCGCAGGAAGGCGCAGCCCGGGACTGGATTGAACCGGTACGCTGCCGTCGGTTGAAACCCGAGCGAGGTTATACAGCGACTGCGCTTCCTTCATGGACGGCAGGGTGTCGAGCAGCAGGCTCTCCCGAATGTTCCACCAGCAGAAATGCGCCCCCGGGGCCTGCGTATTCGCTGCTGAGGCGCTGCAGCTCCCGCTCGAACTGCTGGAACGACAGGTCGACGTCGAGCGAGGCGGCGTACTCCTCGACGAGACGCCGTGCCGCGTCCGATTCGCGGGGATCAGAGGCCTGCCGCACTTGCATTTTTCGGCCCGGTTGCGCTCGCTGCGATGAGTTGCAACCATAACCCGAGCGCGATCGGCCATATCGGAGGCTTGTGCATGCTCGTGGAGACTCACGTGACGCAGACATCGAAGCATACGCTGCGCCGATTCGTGCCGGCGATGGCGCTGCTGGCGTGTTTTGGCGTCGCGGCTCAGAGCGCGGCGCCGGAGCTGAGCTTCCGGATCGATGAAGGCCGCAACGTCAACAGCTTCGTGCGCGAGGACGGCGTCGCCGCGCATCTGCTGCTGCGCTCGGGCACGGACCCACGCATCCTCGCCGCTTTCCCTGCCGGCAACAGCGGCGTCGGCTTGTGGTTCGCGAAGACGACCAAGCCGGTCGTCTGGACGCTCACCGATCCGCCGCGACCGCTGACGTTGCAGGACAGGAAGGGCAGGCCGCTGCACGGGATCGAAGCGGAGGCTGTCGTCGATGCTGCCGAGCTCAACGTTCGCCAGGCCGTGCTGTCGTCAGTGCGCGTATTGCGCGACTACGAAATCCTCTCGACCGCGCCGGAACAGGTGCTGACCGCGCCGACCATCGACGGCAAGCGCATCATCTGGGAGCGCGAGCGACTCGACGGCGCGCCCGGCTACCGGTTGTCGATCGAAGCGCTCGACGGAGTGCTGCTCTCGCCGACTTCGATCGGCAGCGCCGGCGGGCGCATCCGTCTCAAGATCCAGGCGCTCACCGGCGAGACGCCGTTGACGCCGCTCGCAACGCCGTCATTGCTGACGACCGCCGCGGCTGCGGACCAGCGCTCGCGCGAAGTTCTCACGTTCCTCAGCTATCGCGAGAAGTTCCTGGCCGGCTCGTGGCGCTTCGATACGTACTTCGGGCGCGACACGCTGATATCGCTGTCGCTGCTCGCGCCCGTTCTGCAGCCGCCGGCGATCGAGAGCGGCATCGGCTCGGTGCTGGCGCGGCTCGCGCCGAACGGCGAAGTCGCGCACGAAGAGGACATCGGCGAGTTCGCGGTGCTGAGAAACATCAAGGAAGGGCGCGGCGCGCGCGATACGCCGATCTACGACTACGGCATGGTCGATGACGACTTCATGCTCGCCCCCGTGGCGGCTCGCTGGCTGGCCGACGACGAGCGCGGCCGCGATCGAGCCGCGGCGTTTCTCGCCGCGAAGAGCGGCAGCGTGCGCAACGGCGACGCGCTCGTCCGCAATCTCGTCTGGGTGGTCGAGCGGACTGCGGCCTTCGCGTCGGACGCGCGGGCGGCGAACCTGGTCGGCATCAAGGAAGGCCGCATGACCGGTGACTGGCGCGACAGCGAGGAAGGGCTCGGGCGCGGTCGGTATGCGTACGACGTCAATGCCGTGTTCGTGCCAGCTGCATTGCGAGCGATCGACAGGCTGCTGAAAAGCGGCTCGCTCAATCCTTATCTTTCCGACTCACAGCATCGCACGCTGGCGCGCGCAGGCAATCAGGCGGCGGTCTGGTCGGCAAAGGCGCCGCCGCTGTTCGTTGTCACTGTGCCGGCCGAGCGCGCGCGTCAGCAGGTCGACGCTTATGCTCGCGATCTGAAGCTCACGGGCATGGCGCTGCCGAAGATCGATCGCGCGATCACCTTCGATGCGCTGTCGCTGGACGCAAAAGGTCGGCCGATTCCCATCATGCATTCGGATGGCGGCTTCGCGCTGCTGTTCGGCGAACCGACACCGGCAGAGTTGCAGCGCATAGCCGAAGTGATGCAGCCGTTCCCGGCAGGATTGCTGACGCCGGTCGGCATGCTCGTGGCGAATCCGGTTTTCGCCGACCGTGAAGCTCAATCGCGGTTCACCAGCTCCGCCTATCACGGCACGGTGTTCTGGTCGTGGCAGCACGCGGTGGCCGCTGCGGGGCTCGATCGGCAGATTGTGCGCGCGGAGCTCGCGGAGCCGCTGCGCTCGCGTCTGGCCGCAGCACGCTCGCAATTGTGGTCGGCGATCGACACGTCGCGCTCGCTGCGCACGTCCGAGCTGTGGACCTGGGCATTCGTCGACGGCAACTTCCGCGCCGAACCGTTTGGGCAGCAGGGCGCGCACGCCGATGAGTCGAACGCCGCGCAGTTGTGGAGCACCGTGTTCCTGGCTTTGCATGCACCCAGCGGTGGGGCCTCGCTGCCACTGCACGCGGGGCAGCAGAAGCTCGGCATGATCTCGTTCGAGAACTCTGGCGCGGCCGCCGCGCAGGCCGATTTCATTACGGGCCTGGCCGCGCTCCACAACTTCCAGTATCCGATCGCTGCGCGCGCGTTTCAGCGCGCACAGGCTGCCGATCCCGACTTCGCGCTCGCGTATTGGGGCGAGGCGATGTCGCATGACCACGCCGTCTGGCACGAGCAGGATTCCGCCGCGGGCCGCGCCGCGCTCGCGAAGCTCGGGCCGACGCCCGAGGCTCGCGCCGCGAAGGCGAAGACACCGCGCGAGAAAGCCTATCTCGGCGCGGTCGAGCTCCTGTTCGGCTCGAGCGACGAGAACGATCGCGAACAGCGCTACGCCGCGGCGATGGAGAAATTGCACGAGGCGTATCCGGACGACGTCGACGCGACCTGTTTTTACGCACTCGCGCTGCTCGGCACGTCGAATGCCGGCCGCGACGTGCCGACATACATGCGGGCGGCGGCGCTCATGGAGGATGTCTTCGAGCGCAACCCGCAGCATCCCGGCGCCGCGCACTACCTGATCCACTCCGTCGACGATTCCGTGCACGCGCCGCTCGGGCTGCGGGCCGCATATGCGTATGCCAGGATCGCGCCGGACTCGCCGCACGCGCAGCACATGACGTCGCACATCTTTCTGGCGCTCGGCATGTGGGACGAAACGGTGGCGGCCAACGAGCGCAGCGTCAGCCTGATCAACGAGAGCTTGCGTGCGCGCGACAAGAACGCGCCGCCGGTCGGTTGCGGCCACGCCGTTACGTGGCTCGCCTACGCATATTTGCAACAGGGACGGTTCGCAGACGCGCGCCGGCTGACGGAAGGCTGCGGTGAGGAGATGCGGACGCGTCCGTCGATGCCCGCCCACGAGATGGGCGCTCACCGCGCGCTCGACTACGACAACAGCTCGGCTGCGTCGTTCTCCATGATGCGCTCGCGCTACCTGATCGATTCCGGCGACTGGTCGGGACCGGTGGCCGCGATGCAGGTCAACGTCGACCAGCTGATTACCGCGGAGTTCACGCGCGATTGGACCGACGCTTATGGGGCCGTGCGCTACGGCAAGCTCGAGGACGCCGTCGCCGCGATGAAGCGCGTGGAGGATTCCGGAAAACGCTACGTTGCGGCCGTGAATGCCGCCGGCGTCGCGGTGGATGGCCCGGAGCATCGCGTGGCGAAGATCGAGGCGCAGCAGCTGCAAGGTCTGCTGCTGCTCAAGCGCGGACGCACGAACGAGGGCGTCGCGTTGCTCTCGGAAGCGGCAGCCGGCGAGCGCGCGATTCCGATGGAGTTCGGTCCGCCGTCGCTCGACAAGCCCGCGAACGAGCTGCTCGGCGAAGTGCTGCTCGATCTCGGCCGTGCCAGGGAAGCGTGCGCGGCATTCGAGGCGGCGCAGGTCGTCGCGCCGGGGCGCGGGCAGTCGCTCATCGGGTTGGCGAAGTGCGCGCGCCAGCTCGGGAAGCCCGGCATCGCGGACAGCGCCGAGGCTCGCCTCGGGAAAGTTCGACTGCGCGAAGCGCTGGCCGCCGGTCACTAGTCGCTTCCTGCAATGTTCGAGCGATATGTCCTGCCGGAAGCGGAGCAGGCCGAACGTGAGTTCGGCGTCGTGCGCCGCTGGTGGCAGTTCGCACCGAGCTTCAACGTGGCGCCGTCGCGCTACGTGCCCGTCGTCCGCACGCACGAGGACGAAGTCGAAGGCGTGATGCTGCGGTGGGGGCTGATTCCCGAGTGGGCCGAAGCCGATGCCAGCAAGGCGTGCGCGGCTACTGCTTCGTTCGCAACCCTCGCGCATTCGTCCGTCACGCGCGGCGCCTGGGATCTCGGACGGCGCTGCATCGTGCCGATGTTCGGGTTCTACACCTGGCAGCGGACCGGGCGCGGACACCGGCAGCCGTTCTTCGTGCGGCTCGTCAATCGCTCGGCATTCGGCGTCGCCGCGGTGTGGGACCGCACCGAGCCGGAAGAGGGCGATGACGTGATCGAGAGCTGTGCGCTCATCACGGTTCCGCCGAATCCGCTGCTGGTGGAAGTGCAGGGCTGCAACGCGGACATGCCGGCGATCCTCGAGCGCCGCGACTACGCTGCGTGGTTGACCGGCTCCGCCACCAAGGCGAAGTCGGCGATCAAGTCGCTCCCCGAGCAGCACGTGCTGGCGCACCCGGTCAGCCCGCGCGTCAACTCCTTGCGCAACGACGACGCGCAGCTGATCCGCCCCGTCGACCCTGCCGCCGCCGCAGCTCGGGCTGCAGCCCGGCGTCTTCGCTCGAAGTAGCGGCCCGACTGCGCAGCACGGAACATTTACCGGCCCACGTCGGTATGTTTGTGGACGAATCCATCGTGGGGAAATCATGCTGTCGCTGCGCTGCGTGCGCCTGCTCGGGTGGCCGGCTCTGCTCTCGGTCCTGGTCGCATGTTCGAACGGCAGGGGGAGCGTGGATGAACAATCGCAGCAACCGCCCCCCGCACAGGGCGCGCAGGAAGGATTCACCGTCGGCGGCACCGTCAGCGGCCTGGCCGGCAGCGGTCTCGTGCTCCAGAACAACGGTGCGGGCGACCTGCAGATCGCCGGTGACGGCAGCTTCACCTTCGCGTCAAAGCTGGCGACCGGAATGGCGTACAACGTCGCTGTCGTCTCTCAACCTACATCGCCCGCACAGACCTGCACGATAGCGCGCGGCAGCGGCAGCATCGCGACCGCGAACGTGTCGGACATCGCGGTGACATGTGCGACGGGGCAGTTCTCGGTGCGCGGCACGGTGTCGGGCCTCAGCGGAAGCGGGCTGGTATTGCAGAACAATGGCAGCGGCGATCGACCGATCTCCGCCGACGGGCCGTTCACGTTCGGCGGACTGGTCGACGGATCGGGCTACACGGTAACGGTGCGCACGCAGCCGAGCGGTCAGACCTGTCTCGTGAGCAATCCGTCCGGCACGATCCGCGGCGCTGACGCCGGCAACGTCGAAGTGGCGTGTACATCGAGCGGCTTCACGATCGGCGGTAACGCTGCAGGGGTCGCTGGTACGGGTCTCTCGCTGCAACTCAACGGTGCTAATGACCTGGCGATCGTCGGCAGCGGACCGTTCGCGTTCTCGAAAGCACTGCAGAGTGGCGCCGGCTACGTAGTGACCGTGCGCCGCCAGCCGAGCAATCCGGTGCAGAGCTGTACTGTCGGCAACGGTGCCGGGACCGTCTCGGGCAGCAATGTCACCAACGTCGCGATCAATTGCGTCAGCCGCAGCTTCACCGTCGGCGGCACGGTGAGCGGACTGGCGGGCTCGGGTCTCATCGTGCAACTCAACGGCGACGGCGATCTGCCGATCCTGGCGAACGGCCGATTCACCTTCGACGAGGCGGTGCCGAGCGGCGCGCGCTACCGGGTCAACGTGGCGGCGCAGCCGACCAACCCGACGCAGGTGTGCACCGTCGCGAGCGGCGCCGGCACGATAGGCTCAGCCAACGTGAGCAACGTGCGGATCACTTGCTCGGCGAGCGCATTTGCCGTCGGCGGCACGGTCATCGGCTTGCAGGGCTCCGGGCTGGTTCTGCAGAACAACGGCAGCGACGATCTGCCCGTCAGCGCGGACGGGCAGTTCAGGTTCCCGACGACGCTGGCGAGCGGTGCGACCTACCGGGTCACCGTGCTGACGCCGCCGGCCAATCCGGGCCAGGCGTGCACGGTGACGAACGGGCAGGGCACGGTCGGCGGCGGCGACGTCGGCAACGTCGTCGTGAGCTGCAACACCAGCGATTTCTCCGTCGGCGGCACCGTGCGCAACCTGGAAGGCTCGGGCCTGGTCCTGCGCAACAACGGCGGCGACGACCTGTCGATCGACGGTAACGGCAGCTTCGCTTTCGGCACCGCATTGCCGAGCGGTGCGCGCTATGACGTGACGATCGCCAGCCAGCCGAACGATCCGACACAGGTCTGCACGGTCAGCAACGGTTCCGGGTCCGTCGGCCAGGGGAACGTCACGAGCATCGTGGTGGACTGCGAAACCCAGACCGAGGATTTCAGCGTCGGCGGGCGAGTGACGCGTCTGCGCGGCACCGGCCTGATCATCCAGAACAACGGCAGCGACGATCTGTCCATCGCCGCCGATGGCCGCTTCACCTTCCCGACCCGCCTGCCGCGCGGCTCGCCGTATAACGTCACCATCCGGCAGCAGCCGGAGCGCGACCGCTGCGAGGTGCGGCACGGCGCCGGGACGATCCGGGATCGCGATGTGGGCGATGTCGAGGTCCGTTGCGACCGTCACGGCGACGGCGACGACTAGGGCCCGCCGACGCTGCTGTCGCCTTGGCGCGCGAAATGCAGTACATATGCTGCAGGTTCGCCGAGGCCTCACCATGCGCAAGCCGCTGCTGATGACCGTTACGCTCCTGGCGTTCGCTGCTGCGACGAGCGCGTCGGCGCAGGTCGCGAAGATCCAGAGCTCGGTCAAGCATCGGCCGACGTTCGTCGACGCGGACTTCGCGCAGATCGCCGCGAAGCTCACCGACCTGACGAGCCGCACGTTCGATATCGAGCCCGGCGTCTGCGCGCTGGTGACGGCGAGCTGGGACAAGCCGCTGTCGAGCGAGGAGCTCTACCAGGCGTTCCTGCAGATCGCGCGCGCGCTCGGCTATGTCGTCGCCGAGGAGGGCCTGGTGACGAAGATCTCGCTCGAGCCGGATACGCCGAAAGATCCGACGCCCCCGTGTCGCCGCTATCCGCCGCGCACCGTCGGCCAGCAGTAGTTTCGTTTTCCAAGCCGAGGAGTCGTGCAGATGGCAATGAGCCGTGCGCGCGAGCGCGCAATTGCAGTAGTGGGCGCTGGCCTGTTGGCGTCCGTCGCGTTGATCGGCGAAGTCGCCGCGGCTGCAGATTCGCAGCAGGCCTTTCCGCGAACGCTTTACCTGGTCCGCCACGGCGCATACGTCCCCGATCGCAACGCCGATCCGCAGGCGGGCCCGGGACTCACGCCGCTGGGTGTGGCGCAGGCGCGCCTGATCGCCGCGCGCTTGAGCGGCAGCGGCATCGCGTTCGATTCGATGACGTCGAGCACGTTGCAGCGCGCACGTGATACGGCGGCCGTCATGCATGAGACGCTCACGAGCGTACCGCTCACTCAGTCACCGCTTCTGAGCGAGTGCACCCCACCGTTGCCTGAGTCCGCGCAGGGTGACGCTGCACGAGAACGCGCGGACTGTGCCAAGCAGCTGGACCAGGCATTCGCACAGTTTTTCACGGCGTCGAAAGGCGCGAAGCGCAACGACATCCTGGTCGCGCACGGCAACGTCATTCGCTATCTCGTGGTGAGGGCGCTCAACGTCGATCCGCGATCCTGGTTCGGGATGAGCGTGGCGCATGCCAGCCTGACCGAGATCGTGGTGCAGCCCGACGGCTCGCTTAAAGTGCTCGCCGTCGGCGACAGCGGGCACATTCCGCGCCCGCTGCTGAGCTGGGGCGACGCCAACGATCGTCAGTTGGTCGTGCCCGGCGGTCGCTGAGCGCCGGCCGCCAGAGGATTCACTTCGGTCTTCGCCAGGATGCTCAGGTCGGCGTCGAACTGCTGATCCGTGTCCGCATTCGCGGCGAACTCCGCGGCCTGCTGCGTGAGGCCCAACACCTTTGCGTGCGCCGCGAGCGTGCCGTAGCTGGCGATCAGGTAGTGGACCATGTGCTGGAGCGTCGCGATCAGCACGACATCGCGAACGTTCGTCGCGCAGTTTTCCGCGACCCGGCTCGCTTCGTGCACCAGCGCGCGCATGACCGGATTGCGGTGGCTGCGCGCATCTTCGCCGAGCTCCGGCATTGCTTCGTGCTCGGCGGTCCGCCGGCGCAGCGCCGCCACGTACTGACTGACGCGCTCGGCGAGCGGGCCGTTGAGCATCGTCACCCAGATCTCGTCGACCAGCGCGCAGGCCTGCTTTTCGACGCTCAGCAATTCGCGCAGCTCGACGCGATAGACTGCTTCCATGCTGTCGATCGCGGGCGAGCCGCCGAGGCCTGCGCGGATGCGCAACCACTGCTCATTGAGCGCCTCACGTGGCGATTTCGAGCCACTGCCGGCGTCGTTGGCGGCCGGCTCGGCCTCGCGGAAGCGTTTGAACAAAGTGCTCATGGCTCATCTCCTGGCGGCATCGCGCGGACGCTAGCCTTCTTCGCGGGCGGGCTCGATCGAGACCTCGGTGCGCGGCTCGACGTCTGTGTTGTAGATGATCCGGTACAGCTTCCAGTCGCCGCCGGTGCGGCGCCAGACGTGCACGTATTTGCCTTCCTCGATGTCCAGGCCGCGGCGGATGTTGCGCACCCGGTAGCGTCCCTGCTCGACCGCAAGGTCGCCGCTGACCAGCGTCATCTCGGTGTCCGTGTCGTAGGTCGCGACCGGCGTCATGCTGTCTTTGAAGTACTGCTCGATTTCCTGGCGGCCGGCGACGACCGGACCGTGCTCGGGGAGGATCTGCGCATCGTCGGTGAACAGCGCCTCGACGGCGGCGAGGTCGTGTCGCGTGAATGCCTGTTCCAGCGCGCCGGTTACGTTGGCGGGAAGACTGGCGTTGCGGGAGCAACCGACTATCGCCGCGGCGCACAAAGTGCACAACGCAAGGGTGCCGCCTCTCATCGCGCTCCTCCTGGGGCGGGCGCGGACCGTCGACGGCTTCAGTCGCGTCGGCGGCCTCGAGCTTCAGCCCACCGAACGGCAGTGAACAATACCGATCGCCGCCGAGCTTAGTCCCTTGGCCGCGCGATGGCTATTTCGCATTCGGCTACCCTCCGCGCCCGGTTGCGGACACTCGCGAGTTGACGAAATAACGCGGCCGAAAGCCGCGGCGCTGCGGGCGTCAGGCGAGCAGCGGCGTCATCTGCGGATCCCCTTTCTGCATCGCCTGGCGATAGGCAGGTCGGGCGCCGATTCGTTGCAGGTAGGCACGCACGTTCGGGAACGGCGCCAGGTCACGCGCTGCGAAGGCGCGCATCGTGGTGAGCGGAAACAGCATGATGATGTCCGCTGCCGTGAACTCGGCGCCGGCGAAGTAGGGCGCCGCGCCGAGCCTGGCTTCCACCATCTGCCAGCTGCGCTCGCAGCGCTCGCGCATGAACCGTGTGCGCGGCGAATCGTCAGGCCCCGGCTTGATCGCGCCGGCGAACTGCACCGGCATCATCGAGCCGTTGGCGAAGTGAAACCAGAACAGGTAGTCGGCGTAGTTCGGCGCATCGGGCCGCACCGTCAGCCGGCCCTTGCCGTAGCGCACGATGATGTACTCGATGATCGCGCCGGATTCCGCCAGCACCAGCGCCCCGTCGGTGATGACCGGTGCGACGCCGAACGGATGCAGCGCCTTGAACTCGGGAGGCGCGAGCCGCGTGACCGGATCGCGATCGTAGCGCCGCAGCTCATAGGGCACCGACAGCTCTTCGCACAGCCAGACGATGCGCTCGGACTGCGAAACGCCGAGATGGTGAACGGTCAGCATGGGCCTCTCCTAGTCGAGGAGGCTGTCGCGCATTTTTCCTGCAGTCGCTTTCGGGCCGCGGAAGCGGACGTGCAGCTCTTGCGTCTTGTAGTCGATGACCAGCACGTCCAGCAAGCCCAGCACGTCCATGCCGAGCAGCAGCGCCGGCTCGTCGTTGAGGCCCCAGTGCTGGAAGATGGAAGTGTCGGTGAAGGTGACGCGCACGCCGCGCAGCGTGGCTTTGCCGAACGCTATCGGCGGCGTGGGAATGTTGTCGCCTTTCTCCACGTCGAGCGTGACGCCGATGATCTCTTCCTGCTCCCAGTTGCGCTGCCGACGGTTCAACGCGTCGCGCAGGGACTGATTGCCGATCGTGCGCTGTGCGCCGGTGTCGATCACGGCCGTGGTCGGCACCGAGCCGATGCGCGTCCGGAACGCCAGCAGCTTGCCGCGCGTGAGCTTCAACGGAATCCTGCTCATGCCGACGCCGGGGCGCTCGCTGCGCGAGCGGCGGATCTCGATGCGATCGCGGCGGAAGTCGATGTAGATGCGCTTGTCGCCGAGCGCCTCGTTGCCGAGCACGCCGTCGGCGCCGCCGAACACATCGGGCACGATCGGCAGCGTGGTCGCTTCCATGAGCAGGTCGCCGACTTCCAGCTGCTGAACGGCAATCGTCGAAACGTCGGTCGAGCCGGTGACGCCGTGCACGCGCATCGTCGCGGGTTGCATCGGCAGGCCGAGGGCGCGCGCCACGCGCGGCAGAAGGGCGGATTTGCTGGCGCCGGTATCCAGCACCAGGCGGAACGGGCCCTGGCCGTTGATCAGGACCGGCGCCCAGATGCGGCCGATGCTGTCGCGTAAGGTTGGCGCGACGTAGCGCGGCTCGGGTGCTTCGATGGTGACGCCTTCGATTGCGGGCTCCGCCGCGGGCGGCGGCGCAGTCGTCGGAATGACCTCGGAACCGGCGGGCAGCTGTGGGAGCGATGATTGCGGCGGGCCGGCGTCGGTGGGCGCTTCCTCGGCGGCAGTAGCGAGCGACGCGGCGCTCAACAGCACTGCTGCCAACAGAAGTCCGCTCCGTATCGGCATCGAAATCCCCCAAGACGGCTCTGCTTGGACTGCCAGCGGCAGCGAGAGTTTCGCGCGGCCCGCGTCCGTCCGTCTGTGATCGAATCGTGATCGATACGGCCGGGCGCGTCTAGCCGGACTGGCCAGTCGTGCTCACGAAGATCTGCGCGAGCGCCTCGTGGTCGACGGGCTTGACCAGATGTCCGTCGAATCCCGCCTCCCTGGACTGGCGCCGGTCGTCCTCCTGGCCCCAGCCGGTGAGCGCGATCAGCAGGATGCGCTTGCCCCACGGCTGCGCGCGCACGCGCCGGCAGACCTCGTGGCCGCTCATCCCCGGCAGGCCGATATCGAGCAGCACGACTTCGGGGTGATGCTTTTCGATCGCCGCGAGCGCTTCCGGCCCATCGTGCGCAAGATGCGTCTCGTGGCCGAGGAGTTGCAGCAGCATCGTCAGTGAAACCGCTGCATCCTCGTTGTCGTCGACAACGAGCACGCGCCGCCGCGTGCCGGCCGGATGCGTCGTGGCCGGTGCTTGCTCCGGCTGCGCTTCGCTCGAGCCGGTCAGCACCGGCAGGCGCACCACGAACTCGCTGCCTTTGCCCTGGCCTGCGCTGCGCACCTGGATCGTGCCGCCGTGCATTTCCACGAGCTGGCGCACCAGCGTCAGACCGATGCCCAGGCCGCCCTGCGCCGGCAGGAGCGAGGGCCGCAGCTGCGTGAACATTTCGAATACGCTGTCGAGCTCGTCGGGCGCGATGCCGACGCCGGTGTCTTTCACCGCCACGACTACATCGTCGCCGCTGCGCTCGGCGGTCAGCCAGACCGTGCCGCCGCGGGGTGTGTATTTGTAGGCGTTGTTGAGCAGGTTGCCGAATACCTGCGCGAGACGCGCCGGGTCTGCTCGCAGCACCAGCGGCTCCGACGGCAGCTTCACATGCAGCCGATGCCCGGCCGCATCGGCGAGCGGCTGCGAGGCTTCCACTGCCTGCTGGATGATGGTTGCAAGCCCGGCTTCGACGATGCGCAGCTCCAGGCGATTGTGCGTGACGCGATTGAGATCCAGCAGATCGTCGACCAGGCGCACCAGCTGGCGCAGCTGCCGCTCGATCGTCTCGCGCGCACGCCGCAGCGTAGTGGCGTCGCCGTCGGAGCGTTTGAGCACTTCGAGCATGTTCGCGACCGGCGCAAGCGGGTTGCGCAGCTCGTGCGCGAGCGTCGCGAGGAACTCGTTCTTGCGGCGATCGGCTTCGCGCAGGTCGGCGGCGAGCGTGCGCAGGTCGTCTTCGAGATGCCGCCGCCCGGTGATGTCCTGGCTGACGGTCGCAAGGCCCGCCGGCCGTCCGCCCGGGTCCGTCAACACCACGACCTTGTAGGCCATCCAGCGCGCCTCGCCGGTCCTGAAATGACGGAAGCGGATCTCGATCTCGCCGTGGCCGCGCGCGAGCACGGCGGGAATGAACTCGTGCATGACGCGCGCGCGGTCCTCGGGGAAGAAGAACTCCGACAGGTGCGTGCGCCGCGCCTGGCCGATGCCCTGCAGCCCGACCAGCTCCAGTCCCGCGCGGTTGACGAAGAAGGGCATGCCGTCGAGATCGGCCATGCTGATGAAGTCGGTGCTGTTCTCGATGAGCGTGACGAACTTGTCGCGCTCCGCCTCGGCGCGCCTGCGCGCGGTGATGTCGCGGACGATCTTCGAGGCGCCGACGATCGCGCCGGCCTCGTCCTTGATCGGCGAGATCGTGAGCGAAACGTGGATGCGCGTGCCGTCGCGGCGCACGCGCTCGGTCTCGAAGTGCTCGATGCGCCGGCCGGCGCGAACGCTGGCGATGATGTGGTCTTCCTCGGCGATGCGGTCTTCGGGGATGACCAGCGAGATGTGGCGGCCGATGGCGTCCGCGGCCGGATGGCCGAACAGGCGCTCGGCCGCGGCATTCCAGCTCTGGATGATGCCCTCGAGCGACTTGCTGATGATCGCGTCCTCGGAGGACTGCACGATCGAAGCGAGCATGCGTGCGGCCACGAGCTGGCGCGAGCGCTCGCGCTCGACCTGCCGCTGCGGGGTGACGTCACGGAAGATGAGGACGCAGCCGGAGACATTGTCGTTCTCGTCGCGGATCGGCGCGGCGCTGTCGTCGATCGGCCGCTCGTTGCCGGACTTGTCCACGAGCAGCGTGTGATTCGCCATGCCGACGACGACACCCTCGCGCAGCGCGCGCATCGCCGGGTTGGTCACGGGTGCGCGCGTGTCCTCGTTGACGATCTGGAACACGCGGTCGAGACCTTGTCCCTGGGCCTCGGCTGGTGCCCAGCCGGTGAGCGCGGCGGCCACGTCGTTCATGTACGTCACGCGACCTTCGAGATCGGTCGTGATGACCCCGTCGCCGATGCTGCGCAGGGTGACGCGCAGCATTTCGCCGCGCTCTTTCGCGCGGCGCTGTGCCACGCGCGCCGCGTGGCCGAAGCCGATGATGATCGCGCAGGTGAGCAGGTAGGCGGCGAGCCCGACGCGGTTGGTCGGCTCGTCCAGGCCGAGCTCGCCGCGCGGCTGAATGAACAGGTAAGCGCAGGCGATGTAGCCGAGCAGCGTTACCGCGATCGCCGGACGCGGCCCGCCGATCCACACGGCGATGGCGACAGCGCCGAACAGCGTGACGAGAGGCAGTGAATCTCCCATCAACGGATCGAGCAGCCAGCGCAGCGCGAGGGCTGCCAGCAGAGCGGCGATGGAGAGTCCGGTTACCTTGAGCGACACGACCGGTTTCTTGTGCTGGACACGAACCTTGCAAGTCTACCGAAGCCGGATGATTCGCGAGCGTCTGTCCCGGAACTACACGGTCGTCTGTAGGGCAGTCCTTGCAACTGCCCTGTCGGACCATTGCTTGCGGCAGTGCAGGCGGCGCTTGACTTCGAGCGCCGCCATGCACAACCATAGGGTTGTGGATGAGCTCAACCTCACTTTCCTGGCGCTGTCCGATCCGACGCGCCGGGTCATTCTCGACCGGCTGCGCAACGGCGCGGCAAGCGTCAACGAGCTGGCCGAGCCGTTCGGCGTTTCGCAGCAGGCGATCTCGAAGCATCTTGCGTATCTCGAGCGCGCACGACTGATCGAGAAGCGCAAGGAGGGTCGCCAGCAGTTCTGCTCGCTGCGCGCTGCGCCGCTCGAGGGAGCTTACGGCTGGATTGCCGGCTACCGGCAGTTCTGGGACGAGGCATTCGATCGCCTGGACGTGCTGCTCGAAGATCTGCAACGGCCGAAGCGCCGGGAGAAGAAACGCAATGGCCGCAGGAAACGTTGATCGCGCCGAGGCGCGCAGCGTCGTGATCGAGCGCGTCTTCGCCGCGCCGCGCGAGCTGGTGTTCGAAGCGTGGACGCGGCCCGAGTATCTGCTGCAGTGGTTCGCGCCGCACGGCTGCACGCTGCAGTTCACGCGGATCGACGTGCGGCCCGGCGGCGGATTCCATTCGTGCATCCAGACGCCGTCGTTCGGCGACTGCTGGTGCGTCGGCGCGTACCGCGAAATCGTGCGACCGGAGCGCATCGTGTTCACGATGGCGACCGCGAACGGCGCCGGCAATGAGATCGATCCGGTCAAGGCGGGCCATGACCCACGCTGGCCGCGCGAGACGCTCGTGTCGGTCACGCTCGCGGACGTGCGCGGCGCCACCCGGCTGCGGCTCGAGCAGAACGTTCTCGAGTCGCTCGCCAAGCAGACCGGTGCTCATCCGGGCTGGCTGCAGATGCTGGATCGTCTCGCCGAGCAGATCGCGGTGTGGAAAGCGCGCAATGTCTAAGTCTGCAGTCGCTCTGGTCGCACTCATGAGCATGATCCCGATCGTTGCACACGGCTCCGATGCCGCCGGCGCTGCGCTGGGCCGCGGTGCCTACGCAGCAGTCAACGGCATCAGGATGTACTACGAGACCTATGGTCCGGAGCGGGGCGTTCCCCTGGTGCTGCTGCACGGCGGCGGCTCGACGATCGACGTGACGTTCGGACGCATACTGCCGCTGCTCGCACGCGATCGATGGGTGATCGCCGTGGAGGAGCAGGCGCATGGCAGAACGAGCGATCGCGACGCGCCGCTGCGCTTCGAAACCTCTGCTGACGACGTTGCCGCACTGCTCGCGCAACTGAAGATCGACCAGGCGGATCTGTTCGGCTTCAGCAACGGCGCCAGCGTCGGGCTGCAGGTCGCGATTCGGCATCCGCAGGTCGTGCGCAAGCTCGTGTTCGCCTCGGCGATGACGCAGCGAGCGGGCGCGCAGCCGCAGCTGTGGACCTTCATGGAGAACGCCGATATCTCGAACATGCCGCAGCCGCTGAAGGACGCCTTCCTGAAGGTCAATCCGGATCCGGCCGGGCTGAAGACGATGCACGACAAGGACGCCGAGCGTATGCGTCACTTCCAGGACGTGCCCGAAGCGGACCTGCGCGCGCTGCGCGCGCCGACGCTGATCGTGATCGGCGACCGCGACGTCGTGAAGCCCGAGCACGCGGTCGCGCTCACGCACGTCATTCCCAACGCGCGCCTGCTCGTGCTCGTCGGCGGTCATGGCGACTACCTGGGCGAGGCAATCATGACGCAGCGGCAGACGCGCGCGCCGGAGCTTACCGCAGGGTTGGTCGCGGAATTTCTCGACTCGCCGTAGCGACGGCTTCAGCTCACCTTGGCGATCTGGTGGAACATGTCGACGTAACCGAGGATCGCATCGGTGATGCCCGCGACCTTCGGGTTGGTCGACTCCACCACGTAGTACTCGTTCGGCGCGTGCGCGCCGGCGCCGTGGCCGAGTCCGAAGTGCCCGGCGGGCAGGGACAATGGCGGTGCGGTGAACACGGCGCCCGGCCACGAGCCGGCCAGCCGCGGATTGAGCGTCGCCTTGACGCCCGCTCGCTTGTACGTCTCCAGCTCGGCGCGAATGATGCGGCTGTTCTCGGCGGTCTCGGTCGGATCGTAACCGCCGCTGACGTTCACTTCGACGTCGTTGAAGCCGTGCTTGTCGAGATGGGCGCGCAGCTTCTTCACGGCTTCGTCGCGGGTCTGGTTCGGCACCAGGCGCAGATCGAGCTTCGCCACCGCGCGCCCCGGCAGAATGGTCTTGCCGCCGGGACCGGTATAGCCGGCGACGAGTCCTTCGATGTTCACCGTCGGCTGCGACGCCAGCCGCTCGAGCGCCTGCTGATAGGGAAGGTCGTCGATCCAGCGGCTCACGCCGAGCTGCTTCTTCTGCTCTTCCTCGGCTGCGCTGCGCGCCACTTCGGCGATCAGCTCCTTCTCGCGCGGCGTGAGCGCGCGCACATTCTCGAACCAGCCGTCGATCGCCGGCGTATTGCCGTCCGGCGTCACCAGCGTGTCGAGCGCGTGCACCAGGCGCCAGACCGGCGAGTCGACGCTGGCTTTCATGCTCGAATGGATGTCGCCCTTCGGGCCGCGGCCCCATTTCTCGCCGCTCGCCACCAGCTCGAGCTCGATGACGCCCTTCGAGCCGAGGTTGACGGAGACAGTGCCGTTCATGTCCTGCCAGCTCGCGGGAATGAAGATGCCTTCGGACTTCTTGAGCGCGGCAAATACCTCGGGCCGTTGCACGATCTGGTGAAAGTGCGGGGAGCCGATCTCTTCTTCGCCTTCGGCAACCAGGATCAGGTTGACCGGCAGCCTGGTCTTGGCCGCCCGCAACGCGTGGAGCGCGGCGAGCACCGTGGCCTCCGGTCCCTTCTGGTTGACCGCGCCGCGCCCGACGACCGCACGGCCGAACCCGGGCTTGTCGACGATGCGGCCTTCGAGCGGCGGCGAAGACCACTCGGCCGGGTCGAACTGCTTGACGTCGTACATGAAGTACAGCGCAAGCGTGCGCTTCGCACCGTTGTCCATCGTCGCGAAGACGCCGGGATGACCGTCGGTCGGCACGATCGTCGCCGTATCGAATCCGGCTTCGCGCGCCAGGTTCGCCATGTACTCGGCGCCTTCCTTCATGTTGCGGTTTTCCGCGGCGATGGACGGCAGCGCGATCCAGTCCTGCAAGCGCTTGATGGCCGCTTCGCGACCGGCTTCGGCGGCCTTGCGCACGGCGGGGTAGCGCTCGGCGGCGGCGAGCGCGCTGAGCGGGCTGAAGAGCATCGAGCCGGCGCCGGCGAGTGCGGCGGCGCCGAGGAATTCGCGGCGATCCAGGTTATTCGCAGTACGGGTGTGGTCGGCCATCGATTGTGTCCTCGAGCGGTTGGCGAGCGCGAAAGGTAGCACGGTCTTCCGGCTCAGCGGCCGGGCGGACCTGCGCGTTGCAGATCGATCACGAACTCGCTCGACGCGCTGCTGCCTGCTTCCCCGGCGATGGTCAGGACGTACGTGCCGGGCTTCAACCCGGAGGCATCGAGGTATACCGGGACGAATCCATCTTCACCCGGCGCCAGATCGCCGACTGCGGCCACTACGCGCGGTTTGCTGCCGGCCACGGCCGACGCGAGCTCCACGTGATAGCGCGGCGGCTGCGCTTCCACTTCCGGCAGCACGCGCAACTCGATCGCCTGGGGCGAGTCGCCGACGGCGATCTCGGTGTCGTACGAGGCGGCACTGCGCGTGCGCATGAGCAAGTGCGTAGCGGTCACGGGGAGAGATGCACCGGATCGATCGACCAGACCCCCTGCGCTCGCGGCCAGCATCGGCCGCTGCGGGGACTCGCGCAGATACAGGAAGAGAACTGCGACTGCAGCGACGACGGCTGCTGCCGCGGCGAGGAAGTAATAGTTGCGAGGAGCGCGGCGGGGCGCCGCGATCAGCGTGCCGAGCTCACCCGATTCCTCCAGGCGCATCAGCCCGACCTTCAGGCGGGCGACCGCCTCCAGGTCCTGTACGACATCGGGATGCGCAAGGTAATACGCCTCGAACGACTGCCGCTCCGGATCGGAGAGCTGGCCGGCCAGGTAGCGCGCCACGATGTGGCGATCTTCGATGTACTTGCGGTCCATCAGCTCACTGCGTCGTCAGTTGCTACACCCCTCGACTCGCGCTTCCCGGTGCTCCTGACTGTTGCGAGCGCCGCGAATCTCGCATGTGACCGCTTCGGCTCAGGCCAGGCAGAGCAGCATGCCGAGGAGATCAGGCTTGCGCAGGCCGCTGCCTTCCAGCAGGGCGCGCATGCGCAGCCGCGCGCGGCTGATGACCCGGTCGAACTGCGCTGTCGTCAGCCTGAATTCCCGGCACAGCACGTCCTTGTCTTCTTCGTCCAGGTAGAACCGTTTGACTATGAGGCGGTCCCGCTCGGTGGGCAAGCTCTCGAGCGCGTCGCGCACCTGCCGGGTCGGCAGCAACTCCTGCTCGATACCCGCCGTCGATTGCGTGCGGATCGCTTCCAGCGCCTCGACGTCGGTATGCAGGCCGGGCCGGTCGTCGAAGTTGCGCCGCCGGTTCTTGAAGTGCTGCAGGGCGCAGCCGAACGCGTAGCCGGCGATGGCGGCAGGATCGGCGACGCGGCCTGCGCGGTGATGCTCGAGCGCGGTCAGGATGCCCTGGCCGAGCATGTCCTGGGCGAGGTCGGGATCGCCGATACGCCGGCGCAGCAGCGAGAGCAGGCCGGGATAGTGCCTCTCGAGGAGGAGTGCGACCGAGTCCTTATCCAAGCGGCCAGCCCGGCCTTGTTCTGTGGTGGAGAGCGCTTTATATGCAGAGGGGCGGGTCCGGTGCAAGCAAAGCGCCGCTCGCCGCGGCCGGTCGCTGGCAGGAATCGGCCGTTCGGCACAGATCAACGACAACAGCAAACGTGCACGGCTCGAATCGACCAATAACCAGAAGGAGACGGAAGCATGAAGACGTTCACATCGACTGCAATAGTCGCAGTCGCTCTCGCGTGCAGCGCGTGTGGCGGTGGTGCACCGGCGGACGAGCAGCCGCAGGCGCAGCCATCGTCGGCCGCGCCGGCCGCGGCGACGACAGCCACATCGGATCTGCCGATCCAGTTCAAGGAAAAGTGGGTCGTCGAGGGCGAGTGCACGAACCTGGTCGGCGGCGGCACCGGCCTGCAGGCCAAGGACATGATCGAGATCGAGGAGCGCGCCGGATTCAAGATCACGCTCAGCGACTCGACTGCGCGAGATCCGGATCCCACTCTGCTGCAGGGACCCAGCTTGGGCATTGCGCCCGCGGTGAGCACCGCGACGCCGAACGTGTTGTCCGAGCCCGAGGCCAAGGCGTTGTGCGCGGCCAGCACCGCGGAGTTCGTCAAGGCGTTCACTGCCATTCTGGCGAAGCACGGCTCCGGCCTGACGCATCTGATCGGAGTTGCCGACCTGCACGACAAGAGCCCGGGCGATCCGACGCTGCTGATCTTCCTGCCCTACACCCTCGACACGGACCCGCAGCCGAAGTTCTTTCTGGCGGCTGTGCCCATGGGACATGAGCACACCGAAATTCGCACCCACAACGGCATCGTTCACGGCCATCCGTGACTGCAGGCAGCGGCGGCCACGGAGCAGGCCGCCGTTGCGATTTCCTTCAGCGCGTCGCGGTGATGCTCGTGCCAGCCCAGAACAACGGACTGCGCCACCGCGACGCACGCAGCAGGTCCAGTTGAGCGTCCCGCAGCGCTTCGTGCAGCGGGCGCTTGCCTGAGCTGGCGTGAGCATAGAAGCGATCCATCAGTTCCGCGGTGGCCGCATCCGCGACACGCCATTGCGTGGCGACGACCGCCCGGGATCCAGCGGCCAGGAATCCGTAGGACAGACCGATCGGACCTTCGCCGTCGATCTCCTCGCCGAGCGCCGATTCGCAGGCGCTCAACACGACGAGGCTCGCCTGCATGCGTGTCGTCGACAGGTCCATCGGCGTGAGCAGGTTCTGGAGAGTGCGTCCGTCGCGCGTGAGTGCAGCCAGCTCTATTCCGGTGCGCGCCGGATTGCGCGCATCGAAGGTTGCGTGCGCAGCGAAGTGGATCAACGCGGCACGCAACGTGGCTTCGGACAAAGCGGCCTCGCGCGTCGCGTCGAAGCCGGACAGGATGACCGGACGCGTCTCGCGCAAGTGCATCGCGATGCGCTCGAGCTCGCGGGTCGTACCGGCGAGGCGCGCCTGGACGGGCAGGAGGCCGCGCGCGGCCGGCTGCAGCGACCCAAAGCGCGCATCGCCCGGTGAGTAGACGGGATCGCCGAAAATTACTGCCGGCCCGCTGCTCGACAGCGTCAAGGTGCCGCGATCGTGCGCAATCCGCATTGCGGCCGCGTAGGTGGGCGCGAGCACGATGGAATGGTGCTCGACCACGAACCGGACACGCGCCTGGCTTGCTTCGCGCTGCGGAGCGAGCAGCGCCGCGAACGGGACGTGATGGATGAAGCTGTCCGGAACGACGATCCAGGTGCTCGCGGTGGACAGGGCCGGTCCAGGTGGAAGCAGCAGCTGCGACGCGACTGCAAGCGCAGCGCCTCGCTCTGCGTTCGCATCGAGTCGCGCGATGCTGCGACGGAGCGCGGCGACTGCCGATGCGATCGACGCCTTGCCTGGAAGCTCCACGCCCTGCAGGCCCTGCGCCGAGGCAATCCACAGGAAGCTGCGCTCTTCCGACAGGAAGTAGACGAGCGTGACCGCATCGGCCGGCAGATCGACTGGCGTGCGAGGTGCCGCGAGCGTAGCGCCGGGCGATTCGCGCGCCGGCAATCGACTGAGCGCGAGATCGAACTGCGACCGCAGCTCCACGATGTCGCGCTTCACCGCCTCGACTTGCGAAGCCTGCGCAGCCTGATCGCGCAGTCTCTCCAGCTGATACTCCCGCGTGGCGATGTCGGTCGCCAGGCGATGCAGCTGCCGGTCGTCCGAGGACGCGCGGTCGGAGCGGCCGGCTGCAATGAGGTCGCTCAGCGTCCGCGCGCGGGATTGGTCGCTCGCGCGCAGAGCTTGCGACAGGAGGATCTCACGCTCCTGCGAGTCTGCAGCCCGGCCGTACCGGTCGAGCAGCAAGTTCACCTGCAGGTCGTACATCGCACGGCGCGCCGCAAGGAATCTGCTGCGAAAGTCTGGATTGGTCGCGCTCGCGCGGATGCGTTCCGCGATCGACAAGGCAGCCCGGGTGTGTTCGAGCGATAGGGTGGCGTTGCCGCTGCGGCGATATGCCTGCGCCATCCAGTAGAGCGTCTCTGCCTCGAAGATCGGCGCTCCCTGCCCGGCGAACTCGGTGCGCGCGTGCTGTAGTGTCGCGAGCGCGGCGCCGTAGTCACCGAGCTCGGTCTGAATACGTCCAAGATCCAGCGTCGCTTGCAGCGTCAGCGCTGCGTTGTTGCCAGCGGTGTCCGCGACGATGCCGCGCAAGAGCTTCGCTGCGGCGGCGAACTCGCGGTCCGCTGCGAAATAGCGGGCGGTGGCAAGTGCGACGCGACTGCGGTCGCGACTCGACTCCGACAGCGCCATCGCCTCATCGAGCGCGCGTCGCGCCTGCTGGTTCCGTCCCGTTTCGCGATACGCGCCGGCCAGCGTGATCAGGTCCGTGATCAGCTCGTTGTCGCCACCCAGCGCGCCGCGCAGCAGGTCGCGCCGCATGGCGGTTGTCCGCTCCAGGTAATCCACCGCGCGTGCGGCATCGCCGATGCGTTGATAGGTCACGCCGGTTCCGAACAGGCTGCGCGCCTGGCCGGCACGATCATCCATGCGCTGATGCAGCTCGAGTGCGATAGCGTATTGCCGCAAGGCGCTCTCGAACTCCCCGATGATCGTGCGGGCGTGAGCGCTGTTGTCGAGCATATCGGCATACATGCCGGGATTGCTTTCCGGCGCGTTCGCGGCGAAGACCCGATCGTAGGTTTCGGCCGCTTCCCGAAAGCGTCCGAGCTCGTAGCTCATGTGCGCGGCATTCGCCACGCATTTGCGCACGCCCTCGGGCTCGCCGAGCTGGCGAAAGCGCGCTTCGCAATCGAGGAATCGCTCGCGGGCCCGCAGGAAGTTGCCGGCGTAGTGATCGATCGCGGCCTGCGCGTGGATCGCCTCGGCAACGCGCGCCGCATCACCGTTGCGGGCAAAGATGTCGCGCGCAGCCGCGGCGAGGCGGGCGGCCGCCGCGTTGCCGTCGGAGGCGCTTGCCGGTGCCTCGGCTGTCGTCAAAGCTGCGAGCAGCATGCTTTGCGCTGCCATCGCCTCGTCGCCCGCTCGTTGAAACAAGGCGACTGCCCGCTCGCCGGCGCGCGCGGCGCCTGCCGGATCATCCAGGAGCCGGTACGAGATCCATCCCTCCTGGAAGACAGCGTTTGCTTCGCGAGCGGTATCGCCGAGGCCCCGCCATTCCTGTGCAGCCGTGACATAGGAGCTCAACGCGAGCTGCCCGGCTGCGGCGCCCATTGACCTGAACGCGCGCGCTGCTGTCGTTTCGGCGAGCGCTGCTTCGATCCAGCGAGAATGTGAGCGCTGCTGCGCGGCGGACACTGAATACGCATCGATGCGGATCGGCGCGGACTTCTCCGGGTGCTCGGCGCTGCGGACGACGACGCTGAAGCTTCCAGCCGGCAATTGCAGCAGCGTGCTCTCGACCCCGCTGCGGCGGCTCGGGCTGTCCGAGGCGCTGACGCTCGAGCCCTGCTCGTCGAGGACCTCGATCCAGACGTCGAGGTCGCGCTGGTCGACCTCGATCAGCCAGGCGCTCGTCCCGTCGCTGTTCAATGCGACGCGCGCCGGATGCTCTGTATCGACGATGTGTCGGTCGGAGATCGCTGCGGTAAGTCGCGGTGCTTCGCGCGAGCAGCCCGAGAGTGCAGCCGTCCCGAGGAGGCCGCACACGAGCACGTGGCGCGCATTGCACCTGATCACGCTGCCTGCACCTGCCGCGGAGCGACGGCGATGTTCGTTCTGATGTGCGTGCAGTACTAGCACGCGGTCTTCGTGCCGGCAATCAGCTGCGGGCAGCGTCCAGCGCGCTTCTCGTCCCCACCGTCGCGCGATCGCGCCCCGAGTTCTTGGAATGGTAGAGGGCGGTGTCCGCGGCGCGCAGGATCTCGTCGAACGTGGCGCCCATCGTCGAGTCCGCGATGCCGAAGCTCGCGGTCACGGGCAGGGCGTTGCTCACGAGCACGACGTCTGCAAGCTCGGCGCGGATGCGTGCGACGACCTCCGCTGCCTGCGCCGCTGAGGCACGGGGGAAGACGATCGCGAACTCTTCGCCGCCCCAGCGCGCGGCCAGGTCACCCTGGCGAACGCAGCGTCGCAGGACGTCGGCGAACATGCGCAGCGCGCGATCTCCGGCCTCGTGGCCGTGCGTGTCGTTGAGCCGCTTGAAGTGATCGAGATCGGCGATCGTCACCGCATACGGGGTGGCCGAGCCCAGCGTCTCGATGATCTGCTCCAGGGCGCGGCGATTGCTGAGACCCGTGAGCGCGTCCGTGTAAGCGTGCATGTGAGTGCGCTCGAACGCGCGCACGGTGCCGATGCGGTTGCCTGTCTGCGTGCCGAGCGCGGTCAGGAGCGCCACCTGTTGCTCGGACGGCGTCTTGCGCGAGGCGTTTGCGGCATGCAGGACGCCGAGGGAGCGCCCCATGAAACCGATCGGCACGCACACGGCGGAAACCGGGCCGCAAGGCCGCCCTTGCAGCCGCGGGCAGGCATTCAATGCATTGCTGTCGTCGAACACGACCGGCGTTCCGCGCCGGACTGCGACACAGCCGGACACCGAATCGACGCTGCAACCCGCAGCGCCATTGAGCGGATGCTCGACAGCTCGCTGCAAAGCGCCGCTGGCGGCGTCGGCCAGCAGCAGCTCCATCTGCAGGGTCGAGCCGGCCTGGGTCATGGCGCGGCCGACGACGCCGCGGATGTCGGCTTCGTCGTCCGCCATGTCGAGCGCCTGCATGAGCTGAGTCGCGAAGGCGTCGCGGTCTGCATCTGCAACCAGCCGGTCGATCATGACCTGCAAGTCGTCGGCCATCTTGTTCACCGCGCCCGCGAGCTCACCGATCTCGTCCTGGCTGGCGATTTCGCTGCGCGCGGAGAGATTGCCGGCGGCGAGCGCGCGGGCCGCATCGCTCACTTGGCGCAGCGAGCGTCGTATCGAGCGGGCGAGCACGCTCACGACGCTCCACGCGATCAGCGCAGTCAGGATGCCGCTGATCACGATCAACGTCCTGGCGGCTGCATCCGCCGCTGCGGCGGCGCGCTCCGCCTCGTCGGCGCGCTCGACGAGCAGCTGCGTGACGATCTCGTTGGCGCTCTCCAGCTCGTCGAAGGCGGTGTTGAACTTGTCCTCCAGCTCCACAGCACGCTCATGGTTGCGCGTAGCGGTGAGCACGAGCTCGCTTGCCGCGACGACGTAGGCGCGGGCGCGGCGATGCGTGCTCTCGATGTCCTGGTGAAGCTCCGGCGACAGGTCGAGATTCGCCATCGCGGTCAGGTTCGCCTCGAACAGCCGGCTGTGCTCGCGCGCCCGGGTCACCACCGCACCCGACGCCGCGGAATCGTTGTCGGTCACGCGCAGAGCCGCGTTCACATCGGCGCGCAGGGCGTCGTGCATCATGTCCGCGTTGAGGTGAAAGCGCTGTGCGTCGCTGAGAGTGGAGAGCAGGGCGGTCGCCCGGCTTGCGCGCTCCATGCCTTCGAATGCAACGATGGCAATCGTGCCCAGTGCGACGAGCAGCAGGAACTGGATCAGCCCGAGGCGCGCGCGAATGGAGAGAGCGGCGGGATGGAGCCGCTGCAAGCGGGCGAGCACGGAACCGGAGTGACCCATCGTTGCGTCGGCGGCTGACCACCCCTCGCTGGGGCCCCGGTACGCTAGCGGATGACAGG
>DATEJG010000115.1:0-19952 GCA_035278165.1 Steroidobacteraceae bacterium | reverse complement strand
GCCCACGTTCCGCCCCGCCAGAAAATAGTCGACCGAGTTGCGCCCCTTGCGCGCGAAGTACACCCCGATCCCGAAGATGATCACGAAGTAGATCGCGATGATCCCGATGTCCAGACCCGTCAGGCTCTTGCTCGTGACCACGGCCGCGGCCGTCGTGCTTGCCATCGCTGGCTCCCGTTGTTCTTGGTTCTGCCCTAGTGCAAGAGGGGGTGAGCCGGGATTCCTGCCCCACGTGGGGGCAGGTTTCCGGGCTCGCCCCCTCTAGTCAGACAGGCGCGCCGGGCTCGCAGGCGCGCGCATACCTACTCAAGACAAAGGGGGACAGCGTCATGACCAGGAATTTGCGCACGCGTCGCCGGCAGTTCGTTGGACTGGCAGTGCTGGCCGCCGCTTCGACGCCCACGCTGCTGCAGGCGCAGGAGACGCCGGCGTCGCGCGGCGAGCAGAGCAGCTCGCTCGAAACCGTCGTCGTCACCGGCACCGCGATTCAAGGCGGCGTGAAAAAGCTGGAGGCCAGCTACAACATCGTCACGGCGAACGAGGACGAGATCCGCAACGCGAACCCGAAGAGCACCGCGGACCTGCTGAAAATCTCGCCGGGCCTGTGGCCCGAGTCGACCGGCGGCCAGACCGGCGCGAACATCGAGATCGCCGGCTTCCCCGGCGGCGGCGATGCGCCGTACTTCACCACGCAGATGATGGGCTCGCCGCTGTACGGCATGCCGACGCTGTCGTTCTTCGAGACGACCAGCATCTTCCGTCTCGACGACACGATCCGCTCCGTCGAAATCCTGCAAGGCGGCCCGTCGGTCGTGTTCGCCGGCGGCCAGATGGGCGCGACCAGCAATTACCTGCTCAAGACGGGCTCGGAGGAGCCGACCGGCAGCCTCGGCCTGACGTACGGCGACGAAGGGCTGTATCGCCTCGACGGTTTCTACGGCTTCAAGATCAGCGATGGCTGGTATGGCAGCGTCGGCGGCTTCTATCGCACGTCCGACGGCGTGCGCGACCCGCAGTTCAAAGCGGATGAGGGCGGCCAGCTCACGGCGACGCTCAAGCACGAAGCCGACACGGGCGACCTCGTCCTGTACGCGCGCTACCTCGACGACAAGAACCAGTTCATCACGCCGATTCCGCTGATCCAGACGGGCACGGACAGCTTCCATGCGTTCCCGGGCTTCGATCCGCTCACTGCGACCTACAACGGCAAAGCCATTCAGCACGTGCGGCTCGACGGCTATCCCCGCGGCGGCACCAACGCGGATCTCGCCAACGGCCGCGGCGCGCAGATGATCTTCCTCGGCGCGAACTACGACTACGACTTCGGCAACGGCTGGTCGATCAGCGACAAGTTCCTGTTCAACAGCGGCGACGTCGACACCAACGCGCTGTTCTCGGGCAGCAATCCGGCGCCGCTGTTCGACGAGCTGTACACGATCCCGACCAATCTCGGCGGCCTCGGCCTGCCGCTGAATTCGGCGACCGCGCGCTTCCGCGACGGCAGCATCGTGCCGGCGACGCAGGGCGTGATCCACCAGGGCTGGTGGTTCATCCACAAGGAGCTGGAGCACTTCAACAACGACTTCCGCCTGAGCAAGGAGCTGTTCGACGGCAACACGCTGACCGTCGGCCTGTACATGGCCTATTACACGATGGACGACGAGTGGGCGCTCGGCAATCAGATGATGATGACCAACACGCCGAACGCGCGGCCGATCACGATCACGTACGTGTCGGGCGGGCAGACGCGCCAGAAGACGGACGAGCAGGGCTTCCTCGACAACGGCGGGTTCAACATCGCGCAGGCCGGCCATGCATTCAACAAGGCGCTGTACCTGTCGGACTCGTGGCGCATCGACAAGTGGCTGCTGGACGCCTCAGTGCGCTATGAGAACCAAGAGGCCACGAACCGGGTCTGCAACCTGACCAACGTCGACCTCGATAACAATCCGCTGACGGAGTACAACAACTCCGTGCCGGTGTGCAACGGCACGCTCGCCATCACGGACTACGACGAAGACTTCACGTCGTGGACCGTCGGCGCGAACTATGCCTTCACGGATTCGATGGCTGCTTATGCCCGCGTCAATCGCGGTGGTCATTTCGCCGACTTCGACAACGGTATCCGCGGCGCTACCACCGGCAACACTGCGCCGACGCAGGTGATCCGCAACTTCGAGGTGGGCTACAAGTTCGAGAACGACCTGCTGTACGCCGATCTCAGCGTCTATTACCGCGACTTCACCGGCCTGGCCTACCAGCAGACGACGGCGAACGGCTCGCCGACCGGCGCCAGGCTGTTCTACGGCTCGGAGTCGAAGGGCATCAACTTCATCGGCTGGATCAATGCCACCGACAACTTCCGCTTCCGCGTGATCGGCAACTATCTCGACGGCGAGTACACGGACTTCGACGCGTGCTTCCCGTTCACCAACGTCGTGACGGGCAACGGCTGCGCACGGATCGAAGGCAAGCAGCTGCAGCGCCAACCGAAGCTGCGCTACATGCTGACGCCGAGCTACACGCTGCCGCTGGCGTGGGGCGACATCACGGCGTACGTGAGCTACTCGCACATCGGCGATCACACGCAGGATCAGTCCGGTCTGCAGCAGCTGGGGTCTTACGAGACGTGGGACTTCGGCATCGATGCCAGCGTCGGCGAGAACTGGCTGTTCAGCCTGCGCGGCACGAACGTGACCGACGAGCTGGGGCTCACGGAAAGTAACTCGCGCATCTTCGGCACGGCCGCTGGCACCGGCGGCGTGCTGCTGGCGCGCCCGATGGAAGGCAGCGAGATCAACTTCCAGGCGAAGTATCGCTGGTAGCCGTCAAGCGCCGTGACGCCTGGCAACGGGCGTCACGGCGACCGGCTCTCGCGTGTCCTGGTGCACGCGTCCTTCGAGGTAACCGCAAAGCACTTCTGCACTCTCGCGATTCCTCTGCTCGGTGCGCGCAACTTCGAGCAGGTGTCTCAGCAGCGGGATCAGCGAGTCCTGCGGCAGGTTCGCGAGCCGCTCACGACCGCTGTACGACAGCATCACCCGACACTCGCCGCAGACGACCTCCACCAGGCCCGCCCAATGGTTGCGGAAGGCGATGTCCGCGCCGCACTCACAATGAATCCTGGTCCAGTCAGCTGAACTGCGCGTCATTGCCTCACATCTCCGCTCTCTCTGCCGAATAAAGGCTATTCATGCCACCGCGGTTCCCGCGGTCCCTGCAAACCAGTGGCGCCGCGGGCAGAAGCGTGCTCTTCTGCAATGAAAGTATTGCCGGTTAGACGCCGGCAGCCGCGAGGATCTGTCGATGAGCACCGACGGCAGCACCACATGGTCCTCGAAGGTCGCGTTCTATCTCGCTGCCATCGGCGCTGCGGTCGGCCTGGGCAGCATCTGGCGGTTTCCGTACGTCGCGGGCGCCAACGGCGGCGGCGGCTTCATGTTCGCCTTCCTGCTGGCAATGGCATTCATCGCCGTGCCGCTGCTGATTGCCGAGTTCCTGATCGGCCGGCGCGGCGGCTGCAATGCCCTCGACTCGGCGGCGAGCGTCGCGGTCGCTTCGGGGCGCTCACGCCTGTGGGGCGCCATCGGCTGGCTGGGCACTGCGGCCATCACGCTCATCGCTTCTTATTACTATGTGATCGCCGGTTGGGTGGTCGCTTACACGTGGAAATGCGCGAGCGGGCAGCTCGCGGGCGCGTCCCCGGAGGTCGTCACCCGGCAATTCAGGAGCTTTCTGCACACACCGCTCGAGGTCGGCGCGTGGCACCTGCTGTTCGTCTCGCTGGTGGTCTGGATCAGCGCGCGCGGCGTGAATCGCGGCATCGAAATGGCGAACCGGATTCGCGCGCCGGGGCTGCTGATCCTGCTGCTGATTCTCGTGACCTATTCGCTCGCAACCGGCGACGTGGCGGCCGGCCTGGCGTTCTCGTTCAGCTTCGTGCCCGCCTCGCTGACTCCCGGCGTGCTGCTGGCAGCGGTGGGGCAGGCGTTCTACGCAACCGGCGTCGGCATGGCTTTGATGCTGGCGTACGGCGCCTACATTCCACGACAGGTATCGCTGGTGCGCTCCGGCCTGGTGGTGAGCGGCGCGATCGTGGTGGTGTCGATCCTCGCCACGCTGCTGATCTTCCCGCTCGTCTTCCGCTACGGCATGAATCCGGCCCAGGGGCCGCAGCTCGTGTTCGAAGTGCTGCCGGCCATCTTCGCGGAAATGCCCGCCGGCCGGCCGATCGGCACGCTGTTCTTCGTGCTGTTCATCCTGGCGGCGCTGACTCCCTCGGTTGCCGCCATGGAGCCGCTCGTTGCCTGGCTGCAGGAGCGGCGCGGCCTGAGCCGCGGTCGCGCCGCGGTGATTGCCGGCGCGGCGCTATGGCTGCTCGGTCTCGGTTCCGTCGCATCGTTCGGCGGCTGGCACTGGCGACCCCTGGGCTGGCTCCCGGCGTTCGCCGAGATGGATTTCTTCCAGGCGAGCGACTTCGTCGGCGCCAACATCATGCTGCCGGTGGGCGCATTGCTGACCAGCATCTTCATCGGCTGGCGCATCGCCGGGGCCCTCTGGGACGCCGAGCTCGGCGCGGAGCGCCCGGCGGTCCGCAAGGTCTGCCGCGCACTCATGCGCTACGTCTGCCCGTTTGCGATCGCCGCGATACTCGTGACGGCGTTCGCATGAGATCGAAGAGCCGACTCACAGCTCGCCCAGCGGCACGCGCACGAGATGGCTGTACGTCCACGAGCCGTCCGGCGGCGAGAAGATGCGGCTGGCGTAGACGCTGCTGCCATCGGGAGTGAACGACGCCTGCGTGTAGGACACCGCGCTGTCAGTGACCTGTCGCAGCGACGAGCCGTCGGGACGGACGAGAAACAGTTGGCCGCCGTTCGGACGGCCGGTGCGCGAGGAGCTGAAGATGATCCAGCGGCCGTCAGGCGACCACATCGCGTAGCCGTCGTAGGCTGCGTGCGCGGTCAGGTTGATCTCGTCGGTGCCGTCCATGTTGGCGACGAATACTTCGCTGTTGCGGGCGACATTCTTGAGCGCCCAATCGAGCCCCGGCGTGTCGATGACCTTGCGATACGCGATGCGGCGTCCATCCGGCGACGGCACCGGATACGTACAAGTGGTCCGGCAGCGCGTGTGCTGGCGCAGGTCGGTGCCGTCGGGCTTCATGCTGAACACTTCGTGCCACTGCAGCTGCCAGCGCGCGGTGCGATCCGGCGTCGTGCGCGCCGAGTTGAAGAAGATCCGGCTGCCGTCGGCGGACCAATGAGGATGCGAGTCGTCGCCGGGGTCATGCGTGAGTCGCTTGCGGCGCTTGCCTTCGGCGTCCATCACGAAGACCTCCGGCTGTCCTTCCACCGTCGCGCTATACGCGATCTGCTTGCCGTCGGGCGACCACACTGCGCCGGCTGGATCGTCGCCGCTATCGAGAAAGATCCGGGCGCCGGTGCCGTCGGCGTCTGCGAGGTACAACGCCCAGCGTCCGTTGCGAGTCGACTGGAACAGCAGCTGTTTGCCGTCCGGGCTCAATGACGGATACGCGTCCTCGATGCGAGCGAGCGGCGGCGGTTCTGCGACGGCGGGGAGCGCGATGATCGCGCTGGCGAGCAAGGTGAGCATCGCGCAAGCGTCGCGTTACCGGCGTGACGTGTCGATGCGTTTACGCTCAGTGGAGGGAGCGGTGAGACGAAGCGTTTGGGCTCCGCTAACATCGCGGAGCCATGGAGCTCCTGGAACGCGACCAAGCGCTGCGCGCCCTCGAAGGGTGGTTTGCTGCCGCTGCGGCGGGCGGCGGCAGCGTTGCGTTGGTGACTGGCGAAGCGGGCATCGGCAAGACCTCGCTGTTGCGCAAATTTGCCGACGCGCACGCCGGGCGCGCCGAAGTACTCTGGGGTGCTTGCGACGCGCTGTTCACGCCTCGTCCGCTGGCGCCGCTGCACGATATCGCCCGCCAGACCGGCGGAGCGCTGCTGTCCGCTCTCGATGCGGCCCGCAGTCGCGAGGCGATCTTCGTCGCGATGCTGGAGCAGCTCGAACGCGCCGCAGCGCCGGCCCTGGTGATCTTCGAGGACGTGCACTGGGCGGACGAAGCGACGCTCGACCTGCTGAAATTTCTCGGCCGGCGCCTTCATCGCACTCGCGCGCTGCTGGTCGCAAGCTGGCGCGACGACGAAGTGGACGCGCGTCATCCGCTGCGCTTCGTCATCGGCGATCTGCCGCGCGCGAGCCTGCATCGCTTGCCGCTCGACCGGTTGTCGCAGGCCGCAGTTGCCGAACTGGCGCAGCGCGCCGGGCGCTCGTCCGACGACTTGTACGCAACCACGGGCGGCAATCCATTCTTCGTTTCCGAGGTGCTGGCGGCAACGCCGGGCCGCGTGCCCGCGTCCGTCACTGATGCGGTCCTGACGCGCGCCGCGCGGCTGAATGCGACCGCGCGAGAAATCGCCGAGCTGGTTTGCGTCATGCCGGCCCGCGCCGAGCGGTGGCTGCTCGACCTGGCGGCGACGCTGGACGAGTCGAGCGTCGCCAGCTGTCTCGCAATCGGCATGCTCCAGGGCGAGGACGGGTCGCTGGCGTTTCGCCACGAGCTGGCGCGGCGCGCGCTGGAAAACTCGCTTTCCCTCGAGCGTCGCCGCGAGCTGCACGCGCGGGTGCTGCGCATTCTGGTAGCGAGGCCGAGCGTGCCGCAGGCTCAGCTCGTGCATCACGCGAGCGGCAGCGGCAGTTCCGCCGACGTTCTGCTGCATGCGCCCCTGGCCGGCGCGGAAGCCTCGGCAGTCGGAGCCCATCGCGAAGCGGCTTCGTACTATCGCATCGCTGTCGAGCATGCCGGGGATCTGCCGCTCGAGGCGCGGGCCGGCCTGTTCGAGAAACTGGCCTTCGAGTACTACGTCACGGATCAGATCGAGTCCGCCATCGACGCGTACAAGAATGCGCTTGCAGGCTGGCGCGTGCGGGCGGATGCGCTGAAGGTGGGCGATGTGCAGCGGTGGCTGTCGCGCATGTCCTGGCACCTGGGGCGCAAAGACGAAGCGGAGAGGTACGCGGACCAGGCGATCGAAACGCTGCAGCCTCTGCCGCCGAGCGCGGAGCTGGCCATGGCATACAGCAACCGTGCGCAGCTCGCTGCGCTCGCGCACCGTAGCGCGCTCGCGATCGAGTGGGCCGGCAAGGCCGTCGCGATCGCCGAGTTGCTGCGCAACGGACCGGTGCTCAGTCACGCGCTCAACAACCTCGGCGTCGGGCGTATCAACGGCGCAGACGAGGCGGGCTGGGGCGACCTGGAGCGCAGCCTCGCCGTGGCGCTCGAGCAGGACCTGCAGGAACATGCGGGCCGCGCTTACGTCAATCTCGCGGCGTCCGCGGTCATTCAGCGTCGCTACGAGCGGGCGCGCTCCCGGCTGGAGGAGGGAATCGCGTACTGCAAGGCGCGCGACCTCGACATTCACGGCAGTTACATGCTCGCCCTTCGCGCACGTCTGCGTTTCGAGCAGGGCGACTGGAGCGGTGCCTGCGACGATGCTGAAGAGGTGCTGCGGCGCCCGCGCGAGGCGATCCAGACGAGAATGGCAGCGCTGACCGTGCTCGGGCACGTGCGTGTTCGCCGCGGTGAGCCCGGTGCACGCGAGGCGCTGGAGGAGGCCCGCGAGATTGCGGCGCCGACGCGCGAGTTGCAACGGATCGCGCCTCTCTCCATGGCGTTGGCTGACGAGGCCGAGGTGCGTGGCGAGCGCGCACAGGCGGTCGAGGCAGCACGCTTCGGATACGCAGTCGCGCAGCAGGGGTCGGATCCCTGGAATAAAGGCGGACTCGCGATACGGTTGTGGCGCTACGGCGCGTTGACCGGCTCGCCCGGCGACATCGCGCAGCCTTACGCATTCGAAATGAGCGGCCGTCATGACGAAGCCGCGCGAGCCTGGGAGGCGCTCGGGTGTCCCTATGAGCAGGCCGAGTCGTTGGCGTCGATCGGCACCGAGGCCGCGCAGCGCAAGGCGCTGACGATATTCGAGCGCCTCGGCGCCACGCCCGCTGCGCTGGCGCTGCGTCGGACGATGCGCGACCGGGGGATTCGCAAAGTGCCCCGCGGCGCGCGTCACTCGACGCGAGCCAATCCGCACGGCCTGACGACGCGGCAACTGGAAATCCTGCGGCTTCTGGCGCAAGGGCTGCGCAATTCCGCGATAGCCACGCGCCTGTACCTCACTACTCGCACAGTGGATCACCACGTCTCCGCGATATTGTCGAAGCTCGGCGTGGCGTCGCGTGCCGAAGCCGCGATCGCGGCCAGGAAGCTGCTCGGCAAGTGACTGCCGGCCAAACTTAGGCAGCTGCCCGCCAAAACTTAGGCAGTTCCGCCGATTCACGGCGGTTCCTCTGCCAGCACTCTGCAGATCATCGCGTTCGCGCGCGACTACGGAGGTGCGAAAAGATGCCGGCGGCAGCTCTCATGCATGCGTGCGTTGCCAGCGACGAAGAGCTGATGGAGCGCTTCCAGCGCGATCTGGACTACTCGGCGTTCGAGCAGTTGTTCCGGCGGCAGCGCGACGACCTGCTGCGGTTCCTTTCGAAGTTGCTGCGAGATCGCACCGCTGCCGCCGACGCGTGTCAGCAGGCGTGGCTCAAAGTGATCGAGGTGGCGCACGCAGGCAACTATCGCGCGCACCCGGATTCGGCGTTCCGCGCCTGGCTGTTCACGGTCGCGCGCAATCTCGCAATCGATCAGTACCAGCGCAAGTTCGCAGCGGTGCGCACCGTTCCGCTGGCGGACGATTGGGAGACGGACGCTGCTGCCGACGATCCTGTCGAGGGCACCAGCCGCGAGCAGATGGCGCAGCGTCTCAATGCAGCGGTCCGGCGGCTGCCGCGCGAGCAGCGCGACGTCATAGCGCTCTGGGCCGCGGGGACCGATCCAGCTGCAATCGCCGTCATGGTGCAGGCGCCGCGCGAGACCGTGTTCAGCCGCAAGAAGTACGCCATCGCAAAGCTGCGCATCGCGTTGTGCAGCCCGCTGCTCGCGAGGGGCGCGCAGAGCGTTCAGTCGTAGAGGTCGTGATGCAGCAGCTCGCCGCGTATCGTCGGCACCACCCAGCCGCCGACCGCGATCTCGCGCTCTCCATCCTGCACGCGCCCGCGCAGCATCAGGATCGAAGGGCGCCGGATGCGATGACCTTGCTCGATACGCAGCGAGAAACCGCCTTTGAACAAGCCGTGCTCCAGGAGGTACGCGCCGAGGAAAGCCGCTGCGTTGCCCGTTGCCGGATCTTCGCGCACGCCCTGCGCGTCGAAGAAGAACCGCGCGGCGATGTCGTTGCGGTGGTGCAGGGAGCTCAGACAGAACAGGTACACGAGCGGCGGAAACCCCTTGGCCGCGATCTGCGCATAGGCATCCAGGTCGAGCTTGCTGCGGTGTAGAGCCGCGATCGTGCGTACGGGCACGATCATCGCCGCAGTGCCCGCGGCGGCGCGCTGCACGGGCAGATCCGGATCGAGATCGTTGCGCAGAATGCCGAGCGCCGCCGCCATCGGCGCGGGATCGCATGTCGTTCCGAGCGTTATCGGCGGTGCGACGAACCACGCCACGTCCGCGCCCGCACAGTCGCGCTCGAACGTCACGCGTACCTGGCCGACGGGAAGATTGAGGTGCAGCTGCGTGGGAGAAGCGAGTCCGAGCTGCTGCCGCAGCACCCACGCGGTGCCGATGATCGGATGGCCCGCGAACGCAATCTCGCGCGCGGGCGTGAACATCCGCACGCGGTAGCCGCCGTCGGCTTCCGGAGCGGGGGCGACGAACGTCGTCTCGGAATAGTTCGTCTCGGCTGCGATGAGCTGCATGGTCGCGTCCGGCAGCGGCTGTTCGCTGATCACGACGGCCAGCTGATTTCCCGCGTAGGGACGCTCCGCGAATACATCGACGACGTGCAGTTGATGTGCCATGCGGCGTACTACGTTCGATGTGCGCCGGAAGGTTTAAACCGCGCGCGCGGCGCCAGTCGTAGTCACCCTGAAGAGATCGGGGGAATCATGAACAGCACGGCTGCCAGCACGCGGACGACGCACTCGCGCTTCACATATTCAGCGCTCATCGCGCTGCTTGCCTCGCTGCTGCTTGCGGCGTGCGACGATCATCGGCGTCCGGTCGAGCCGAGCTCTCCGGTGGCGACTGTGGCGGTCAGAGGCGTTGCGCTCACGCCGGATCCGAGAGGCGTGCTCGTGCGCAATCAGACGCGGCCGCAAACTCTGTTGGCGAAGCTCGCGTCGTTTTTCATCGGCGCCAGCCATGCGCAAGTCGCCGGCCTGGCGCCGCTGAGCAATGCCAACGTGTTCGTATTCCGGGTCGTGCAGCAGCCGACGACTCGGCCGGCAGACCCTGCTGTGCACTATTTCGGAGAGTTGACCGTCGGCGAGCTGCTGGCTACAGCCACGACTGACGCGAACGGCGAGTTCGAGGTTCAGGTCGATCCCGCGCTCGTCCCGGCGCTGGATGCCTGGATTCAGGTCACTCACTCGGCGTCGCCGCTGCAACCGGGCACAGCTGGAGCACTGAGTTTTCCGCTGGCCAGCGATTCTCTGCGCCTGGACGTGTTCTCGGAGGTTCTCGGTCGCTGGCTGACTCAGTTGGAAAACCAGTTGCACGACTTCAACGAAACTCCCGCAGTAGATCTCAGCGGCCTGTCTGCGCCGAGAGTCATGTCGTATCTCGATCTCATGCGCAGCTCGATGGCGAGCTCCTTACCGTTCATGCCTGCTGACGCCGAACTGGCGGTCGAGCAGATAAATATCAATCTCGCCCGCCAGAATCCGAGCTTTGCCGGCGCGTCGTGCAGCGACGTGATCCAAGGCTATCTGCGGGGAGAGGCCGGGCATCCATTTCTCTGGGTCTGGACGGACGGCCACACGTTCAGAACGCAAGTGGCAAATCCCATCAATCGACAGCTGCCCATCCCGGACCCGTGTAGCACCGGCGTGCCGGACGAGCTCGATATCGATCACTACGCCGGATTCGAGATTGCACCCTACACGCTCGCACTTCGCGGCGCCCCCGCTCCAGTCTCTTACTCTCTCGAAGGCGCGCCGCAGTGGTTGTCCATGGATGAGTCGGGTGTGCTGCACGGCGTGCCCGCGAATCCGGTGCGGACGGAGGAGTTCCTGGTGCACGCCCGGGATGCTGAATCCCAGGAGATCGGTGCAACCCGCGTGCGAATCAACGTGCTCTCCAATGGAGGGCGGTTGTCCGCGCTCTGGCCCGACATCGTGGTGGCCCGCCAGCCGGTCACGGCGGATGCGTCGCCGAGTCTGGGTCCCTACAACACGCCCAACGAAGGCATCTCCGGTTACGAGTGGTGCTTCGGCGCGGCGCCAAACTCGCCCTGGGGTCCCTGCGACGAAAGTAACCCTGCCTTTTATCCCGCGCGCGGACCGTCGCAGGCGCGAGTGACTCATACCTTTCCCTCGCCAGGCACCTACCGCTACCGTCTGCGCGTTCACCTCCAATACCCGCACCCGGCAGATGGCGTGCGGGTGACCGGAGGCAGGGATCTGGACGGCACCGTCACCGTGCATCAAGCGAGCGGACCCTCCCCAGCCTTCACGATCAGTCCGGAGCATCCGCAACCCGGGGAGACGGTCACGTTCGATGCATCGGGCAGCATCCATCGCAGCGTCGGCAGATCGATCGTGCAGTACGCCTGGGATTTCAACTCGGACGACGTGATCGACGAAACGCACGGACCGGGAGACACGACTGCGCAGCGCGCGTTTCCCGCCGATCTGCACGAGATCACTCTGTACGTCACCGACGACGATCCGGTGCCGATCACGCGCGGCGTGCGTCGCCAGCTGTTCATCTCCGCTTTCGCCGGACCGACTGCAGCGTTCACGGTCAATCCATCCACCGCGACGGTCGGACAGACGATCACTTTCGATGCGAGCGCCAGCTTCGATCCCAAGCCCAACGGCGGCATCATCGGCTATTCGTGGGACCTGGACGGCGACGGCAATTTCGAGACGGGCGGCGGCGCAGGCGCCCGCGTCGTGCAGCATACCTATGCGGCGCGGGGCAGCTATTTCCCGCGTTTGCGCGTCTTCAACTCCGATACCCCGCCGCGCACCGACGAGGTGACCCGCGTGGTGTCGATCGACGGCACCTTTCTCACCGTCGCACTGACCAGCACCGGATCGGGAACGGTCACCAGCGAGATCGTCGGGCCGAACGGTTACGAGCCGCATCCCGGCATCCAGTGCGGTACGGATTGCGCCGAGAGTTATGACCTGGGCGCGACCGTGAAGCTCATCGCGACGCCGGGCGCCGGCTCGCGCTTCATGTCCTTCGGAGCAGTCGACCCGGTAGCAAGCTGCGACGAGACGAACCTGGCCGCGCGCGAGTGCATCCTGGTCATGAACGGATCGAAGCACGTGGACGTGGAGTTCGTACGCGTGATCGGCGGAGTTCCTCTCACGGTCAGCAAGACAGGCACCGGCTCCGGCGTGGTCACCAGCGAGATCGTCGGGCCGAACGGACCCGAGCCGCATCCCGGCATCCAGTGCGGGACCGATTGCGCCGAGGACTATGACTCGGGGACGGCCGTGAAGCTGATCGCGACACCGGATCCGGGCTCGCACTTCGTGTCCTTCGGAGCATTCGACCCCGTCATGAGCTGCGACGACACGAATGGAGCGGCGCGCGAGTGCTTCCTGTTCATGAACCGGCCGAAGCACGTGACCGTGGAATTCGCGCAGTGAGTTGCCTGCGGTGCACGGAGCGCCGCGCCGTCAAATGATCATTCGCGCCGGGTACGGTCACGTTCGTGGGTTGCGACGCGCGCGTGTTGCCTGCGAATTCGAGAGCGTATTTTTGAGATTTGCGAAATTCACTACGTCAGAGTCGCACGCGACCACAGAATTGTTGCGAGGCTGTTGACAAGGAAACGCGACGCGAGCAACGTACCTCGCCAGAAGAAGAGCGCTCGGCGGATTGTGCATACGGGGTGCTTCACTAGCCGCGCTAAGGTCGGCGGGCCATTTTTCAACCATGCTTGCTGTTTTGACCCGGTACGTCTCTAGGCGTGCTGTCAGGCTGGTGCCGGCTGGGGAGCTTCGGGCAGTGCGTCAACGGAACTGAATAAGAACAAGAGAACAGCCATGTCAACGGATCTGCGCTTCATGACCGGCTCGGCGGGCCGGCCTGCACGGTTTTCGCCGGTTCCAGGAATTCTGACGCACTCGACTCGTTTGCTGCGGGGCGTTCCCATGAAGCGGTGTGTGCGCACGACTGCGCTTGCGGTGTGCTCGATCGTTCTCGCATTTGTCGCGCTCGGCTTTTCCCTGGTGGCGCGAGCGGACACTACGACATACACATACGATGCGCTCGGCCGCCTTACGAGGGTGACCAGCAGCACTGGGGCTGTCGACACATACTCGTACGACGCCGCCGGTAACCGCACCCAAACGACGTCGTCAGAATCAATTCCGCCGTCCGTACCGACAGGTCTGAGCGCCACGGCGGTGTCGCCGACGCAGATCAATCTCTCATGGTCGGCGTCGACGGACACCGGCGGTTCAGGCGTCGCGGGGTACAGGATCTATCGCGGAGGGTCGCAGATCGGCACGAGCGCAACCACGTCGTATTCTGATCCATCGCTCACCAACGGCACGACGTACAGCTACCGGGTAGCAGCCTTCGATGTTGCGGGGAACGTTTCGGCACAATCAAGTCCGGCAAGCGCGACTACACCCGATACGACTGCCCCATCCGTCCCCGCAGGACTGACTGGTTCCGCATCCGCTGCGACGCAGATCAATCTGAGCTGGACGGCATCGACGGACAACGTCGGCGTCGCCGGCTATCGCGTCTATCGAGGGGGCAGCCAGATCGGAACGAGCGGGAGTACGGCTTACTCCGATTTGACCGTCGTCGGCAGCACGACGTACAGCTACACCGTCGCAGCGTACGACGCAGCGGGTAATGTCTCGGCTCAATCCGCGGCGAAAAATGTGGCCACTCCGGACGTGACCGCCCCGTCGACGCCGACGAGTCTGTCCGCCACGGCGGCCGGTCCGTCGCGCATCAATCTCTCGTGGAGCGGGTCGAGCGACACCGGCGGCTCCGGCCTGGCGGGCTACCGCGTGTACCGCGCTGGCTCGCTGGTCGCAAGCACGACAGCGACCAGCTACAGCAACACCGGACTCGCAGGCAGCACGACCTACTCATATACGGTGGCTGCGTACGATAACGCGGGCAATACCTCGGGTCAGTCGAATACTGCGAGTGCGACGACCTGGTCCGCGGTGACTGCGAGCCTCAGCACCGGTACGTGGCGCTGGCTCAGGCGCGGAGCGAATCCCACACAGATCGACCCACCGGTCGTGTGCACGGGTTCCGGTGGATCAGGTTCGGGGTACACCTACGCGTGGCAGTGGGTCTCCGGAGATACGCAGACGACAGCTGTCAGCCCGAGCTCGAGTTCTACGCGCTGGTCGCGAACTGTGCCAAATGAAAATGCCACCTACAGCTCGATATGGCGGTGCCTCGTGACCGACAGCGCCGGCAACACAGGGCAGAACACCGTTTCGGTGACATTCATACGAACCACGTTGCAATGAACGGCAAACGCCCATGCGTCAGTCGATGAGAACGGATGCCTGCGCAAGACTGTCACGACCCAGCAGCAGAGCTTCAACGATGAGGTGTCGCCATGAGGGCGTCTAGGTCACCGAAAGATCGTCGCAAGGGCGTTGTCGGAACGCTCGGCCGGTCGCTGCGCGTATACGCAAGCCTGATTGGCTGGTGCGCGCCTGCAGTCGCACAAATCCAGCCGCCCGACGAACCGTTCTATTCGGCGGTCGATGAAAACGGAGTGAGCTTTGCTTCGGGCTCGCCCACTTTCTCGCTCCTGGACGTGACGATCGGCTCAGGTGATTCGAGCTGGTCGCACACACTGTATTCGCGAGGATCTCGCATGGTTGTCGTGGAAGACTCACTGCGGGGCTACATGAAGGGTGAGGTTGATCCCATTTATCTGAATCAAACCACCTCATACCCCGGCTACCTGATCCGGTGGAACGGCACTACGGAACGTTTCTACCTGGCAAGCGGGACGTACCAGAACGGCACGTTCGTGGCCGTGAGCCGCAACGGGTCCACGTTGGTCGTGAATGCCGATGGCACATATACACACAAGACGCGCGACGGCGTCATTCTCACGCTCAGTCCGCGCGAAGACGCGTTCCCTGTGACCAGAAACCATGTCACGCGTGTCCAATACCCCGACGGACGTGTGCTGACGATGAACCGTACGAGCGACGGCTTGCTGAGGTCCGTCACGCGCAACGATGGGTTGCAGATGAAGTACAACTACTCAGGGATCGATACGTCCTCGCTGGCGTCGGTTGTTGCGATCAACAACGCCTACGAATACTGCGATCCGCTCGCCGCTACCTGCAGCCTTGCTCAATCATGGCCGACCGCGAGCTACGTCAGCACGGGCACCGCCCAACTTGGAGGCGTTGTCACGATAACGGATGCGCTTGGTCGCGTCACTCGCTATACGCATTCGGGGACTCGAGTGAGTGCCATCAAGCTGCCCACGAGTGCATCGGCGGACAACATCACGTACACGTATTGCGGTGTCGAGTGTTTCGCGGGCACTACGCAATTCCCCGGCATGGTGAAGCAGGTCGTCCGGGATGGGCAGACCTGGCAATACTCATACACGCCGGGAATGGGCTCGAGCTTGTCGACTTACACATCGACCAATCCGCAAGGACTGACTACGCAAGCCCTGATCGCCGCCACGTTCGCGCCGGACAGCCAGTACGTCTCGCCGATCTCGACCGTGAATGGATATGGTGGCGGTGGTTCCTGGGACGTGCGCGACACCTCCGGCAGGCTGCTCAGTGCGACGAGTGCATCAGGTCAGAGCGAGGTCCCTGCTTATGACACTCGCGGCAACGTCACCAGCAAGACCCATAATCCGCGCAGCGGCAGCCCCGGGGTATCGCGGACTGTGACCGCCAACTACAACACCGCCTGTTCGAATCAGATCACCTGCAACAAACCGAACTATGTGATCGACGCGCGCGGCAAGCGCACGGATTTCGTGTACGACCCTACGCATGGCGGCCTGGTAAGCGTCACCGAACCTGCAGACGACAACGGAGTGCGGCCGCAGACACGGTACTCGTACGCGCAGCGCTACGCCTGGTACAAGAACTCGTCTGGCTCACATGTCCAAGCGCCAACGCCAATCTGGGTGCGCACCCAGGAGAAGTACTGCAGGACGAGCAACGCAGTCTCTGGGAGCTGCAGCGCAACGGGCGATGAAGTCGTGATCTCGTACGATTACGGCCCCAACTCAGGTCCGAACAACCTGTTCGTTCGTGGAGTCGCTACAACGGCGGACGGCGTGACGCTGCGAACCTGTTATCGCTACGATGCCCGAGGAAATGTAATCAGCGTAACCAAGCCGCGCGCCGGCCTCGCGAGCTGTCCGTGAGAAGGAGACGTCGCATGACTCGATCTCATCCGGCGCACTACTCGTTGGTTCTCGCGATGCTGGCCGTCGTGAGCTGGGGGTCTTTGGCCAGTGCGCAGTCAGTTCCGTCCCCATTCACGACAGGCTATCGCTTCGACATCGGTGGTCGGCTCACGGGCATCATACTGCCCGATCCTGACGATGCCGGACCGCTGACGCACCTTGCAACCCGCTACACCTACAACAGTAGCGGACTGTTGATTACCGCTGAGCACGGCGCACTTGCGGCGTGGGCGGCCGAGACCGTGGCGCCGGCGAATTGGAGCGCATTCACGGTATTCAAGACTATCGAGAGCTCCTACGACGCAGCGGGTCGGAAAGTGTGGGAGCGCACCGCGTCGAATGCTGGCGTTCATGCGTTCCAGCAGTTCAGCTACGACGCGTTGGGGCGCCTCGAGTGCACAGCGGTGCGCATGAATCCGGCAACGTTCGGTTCGTCGTCGGTGCCCGCATGCTCGCTCGGAACACAGGGCGCGGACGGTCCGGACCGCATTACACGCACGACTTACGATGCACGCAATCGACCGCTCACCGTACAGAGCGCGTTTGGCACCTCGGAACAGCAGACCAGCGTCAGCTACACTTACGCGCCAAACCGCGGCGGTCCGCCTGAAACTGTGACGGACGCGAACGGCAACAGAAATCAGCTGACGTACGACGGTTTCGAACAGCTCACGCGCTGGACCTTTCCTTCGGCGACCACTGCGGGGCAAGTGAACAGCGCTGATTACCTCGAGTACACTTACGACGACAACGGCAATCGCAGATCGGTTCGCAGGCGTGACGGTCGTGTCATCGGCTACGACTACGATGACCTGAACCGCGTCAAATTCAAGGATATTCCGGGTGGCACCAGCGCGGACGTGTTCTATGCCTACGATCTGCAGGACCATCTGACCGATGCTCGCTTCCAGACCTCGACCGGGCGTGGCATTCACAATGTCGTCGATGGGTTCGGCCGCGTCACATCTTCGACCATCAACCTCGACGATCCCGCCTGGACGGTGACCTCCGACTATGATGCCGACGGTAACCGTTGGCGCGTGACGCATCCGGGCGGCGTCAGCTTTCAGTATGCATTCGATGGCCTGGATCGTCTCGAGGGCTTGACTGAAGGAGCTGCGACCGCACTCGCGTCGATCACCTATAACGCGCAAGGTCATCGATGGCTGCTTGCGCGCGGCACCGGTGTTTCGACCACGACCTACTCGTACGATTCGGCATCGCGTCTACAGTCCCTGGCTCATGACCTGGACGGAACGGGAACGGCGAACGACGTCTCGTTTACCTTCAACTCCTATAACGGGGCGGGCCAGATCACGAGCCGATCCACATCCAACCCAGCCTATGTGTCTGCCATTGCATTGAGCTCGCGTCCCTACTCACACAACGGACTCAATCAGTACACGAGCATCGCAGGTAGCCCGATCAACTGGAGCATTGACGGTAACCTGGAGTACGACGGCTCGACGACATACGGCTACGACGTCGAGAACCGCTTGATCAGCGGCAACAGCACTACATTGACTTACGATCCGCTCGGCCGGCTTTACAAGGATTCGAGCTCGGCGACGAGGTTCCTCTACGAAGGGGATGACCTCATCGCGGAGTATGATTCCACAGGGAACGTCACCAACCGCTACGTGCATGGCAGCGGTGCGGATGAGCCGCTGGTTTGGTACCTCGGCCAGACAGTCTCGTCGACCACGCGTCGATACGTCTACGCCGACCATCAGAACTCGACAGTGGGGTTGAGCAACGCATCCGGTAACACGCTTGGCGTGTATAGATACGATGCCTATGGCCGCCCGAGCTCTACGAATGGCACCTTCCGCTTCCAATATAACGGCCAGGCGGTGCTGCCGTCGCTCGGCCTGAGCTATTACAAGGCCCGCTTCTACAATGCGGCTCTGGGTCGCTTCATGCAAACGGACGCGCTAGGGCTTCAGGATGACCTGAATGCCTACGCCTACGTGAGGAACGATCCATTGAACCGTATCGATCCGCCGGGCCTGTTCAGTACGGCCGCCCACAATGCGATCATCTCGAAATCGCTTGGAGACAGGCTCAGCAAGGCGGAGCTCGCGTGGGTGAAGGCGGGAAGCAAGTGGTCGGACAGCCACCCCAATCAGGCGACCGGGCGCTCCTTCATGCATTCGATGCGGGCCCCGGGGCAATCCGTTGAAGATGCAATAAGCAAGCGGGATGAGTGGATCCAGAAGGTGCTGGCGGTCGCAGCCAAACTCGAAGCTGAGGGCATGCACATCGAAGCGCTGTTTGCGCTGGGGATCGCAATACATGCAGAGATGGATGCGACCAGCCCTCAGCATGTGGACGACGAAGGTCAACCCATCGAATGGCACACATTGGACTTTTGGGGACATGGATGGGGTGAAGGATTCGATGGTGACCGGCTGGGTTGCAAAGAATGCCTGGACGATGTCACGGACCGCATCATGAATCGCAACATCGCCACAATTCAGGCGCACTTCAGGGAAGTGTTCGGGCCGACCCCGCAGGGGACGGTGACCGTGACCGACTGCCCTAAAGGTGAATGTGTCAAGTAGGTCTGCAGTGAAACAATTCCGGACGGGGCGTTGTTCGAGCAACGTGAACAAATGGCTGCTGCTGGCTGTATCCGCAATGGCGTTTGTCTGCTCTTTCGTGCTCGTGTCAGCCTCATTCGAAGATGCAAGCCTGACGCAAACTCTCGTGCAGATCGCACGCGATCCTGCCAGGCTTTGGACGCCGGGTCTGGAAGGCGCTACCGTGGCGCACCTCTTTGCAATGCTCGACGCCGGCGCTGTTACCGCGGTTGCTGCTTACGTGCTGAGTTCTGCGAACCTCGAGCGCAACCAAGCCTCCGATCACCCGGCTGATGCGAACCGGATTTTGCTCAGAACAGGCGAAGGGCTTCGCGCCCTCATGCTGGGTCAGATCGTATTCATTGCCGGAGCTTTGTCGATTCTTGCAGTCTCCTTCTGGAGCGAGGCTGCCGCTCATGGCGGGGCTGACAACAAGGCGGGGTTATTCGCAACCGCTCTGGCGATAGTCATCGCTGGCTTGGGTACAAGATTCCTGTGGCTCGCCGGACGAACCGAGATCTTGCTGCTTCACCGGCTTGCATCGCGCTCATGGATCAGCTTGCTGCTGTGGTCCTGCGCAGGCGTGTTCGCCGCTGCCCTTTTTCTGACTTTCGCAGGTCAACTTGCACAGGAGGCGAACGAGCTCGTTGCTTACCTGCTTCTGTTCGGTGTTCCGCTTTTGCTGGCGTCATATGTTCTTTCTGAGGCTGCGCTCGGCTTGATGAGGCTTTTCTCGAGCCGCCGCTCCGCCCTGTAGCACGTGCTCACCGGCCCTTCTTGAAGCCCACTGCGGATCCACGCACGATCGAGCTCGCAAGGCTCGTCAATGGCAAGGACCTGG
>DATEJG010000114.1:0-6600 GCA_035278165.1 Steroidobacteraceae bacterium | reverse complement strand
TCTCGGTGCGCAGCGTGCGCCAGAGCCTCAAGGGCGTCGGCAACGACGACGACAAGAACGAAAAGAAACAGGACACGAAAGACCAAGCCAAGAAGGACGAGAAGGACCGCCACCACGGCCCACACGCCACCGGCTAAAGTGGCCCTGTCCATCCTGTGGGTCAGGCTTTAGCCTGACTCCATGAACGACCCATCGCCCCCCGTCCGCACCCTGCAGGCCGCGGATCGCCCCCGCTGGAACGAGCTCTGGCAGGGCTACCTGCAGTTCTACCGCGAGAGCCTGCCGGCGCAGATCAGCGAGCTGACCTGGCGCCGCCTGCTCGACCCTGCCCACCCCTTCCAGGGACTCGTGGCCCTCGACGGCGCCGGACGGATCCAGGGCATCGCGCACTTCCATCTGCATGGCTCGACCTGGGCCCGGGTCGGCTACTGCTACCTGGAGGACCTGTTCGTCGACCCCGCCTGCCGCGGCCTGGGCCTGGGCCGCGCCCTGATCGAAGCCCTGTACCGGGCGGCCGACAGCCAGGGCGCCGAGCGCGTGTACTGGCATACGGAAAAGACCAATGAGCAGGCACAGGCTCTGTATCGTCGAATGGCGGAGCTGAGCCCGTTCGTGCAGTTCCGGCGGCGACCGCGACGCTGACCGTGCAATAAAGTCATGGCCCCGGGAACCATCGAACCGGGCCCTGCGTACTGTATCGTCGTCGTGGGTCACAGCGGACCCGCACCTAGAACTAGATTCACCCGTCAGGGGCCTCGCCCGCTTAGGAGTCGTCTCGTGAACCGACCCGTCAGTCGCCTGCCGGCGATCGTCGAGCAGCACCAAAAAGAAGTCCTTGCCGAGTGGCTGAGCAACCAGATGACGAGCGGCACGTGGCGCTCCGGCCGCATCCAGGAATCGCAGCTGCGGGATGAATCCCAGCGCTTCCTCGCCCTGCTGACGCAGGCCATCCAGCACGGCATCGAATTCGACACGCGCAGCCCGCAATGGGTGGAGGTCCGCGAGTTCCTGAGCGATCTGTCGCACAGCCGCGCGACGCAAGGCTTCACGCCGTCGCAGGTGGCGACGTTCGTGTTTTCCCTGAAGCAGGCGCTGTTCAAGCGCGCGACCGAAAGCCTGAAGACCGAGCCGATCCCGCTCGCCACCACGCTGTGGGATGCGACGATCCTGCTCGATGCGCTCGGCCTGTACACGACCGAGATCTTCCTGCAGGCCCGCGAGTCGCTGATCGCCCGCCAGCAGGAAGAGCTGATCGAGCTGTCGACACCCGTCGTGCAGTTGTGGGACGGCATCCTGGCGCTGCCGCTGATCGGCACGCTCGACAGCGAGCGCACCCAGGTCGTGATGGAAAACCTGCTGGAGCGGCTGGTCTCGACCGGGTCGAGCCTGGCCGTCATCGACATCACCGGCGTGCCGACCGTGGATACGCTGGTCGCGCAGCACCTGCTCAAGACCGTGTCGGCCGCGCAGCTGATGGGCGCCGACTGCATCATCAGCGGCATCCGCCCGCAAATCGCGCAGACCATCGTGCACCTGGGCATCGACCTGTCGGCGGTCGCCACCAAGGCGAGCCTGGCGGATGCGTTTGCGCTCGCGCTCAAGCGCCGTGGCATGACCGTCGCCAATGCGGCAGCAAAGGGTTGAGCCGTGGATCGCGTCCCGATTCTCAGGCTCGAGCAGTTCCTGCTGGTGTCGATCCAGGTCGACATGCACGACCAGCTGGCGCTGACGCTGCAGGACGACCTGACGCAGAAGATCGTGGCGACGCGCGCCCGGGCGGTGCTGATCGACATCTCGGCGCTCGAGATGGTCGACTCGTTCATGGGCCGCATGCTCGGCAACATTGCCTCCATGTCGCGCATCCTCGACGCGCAGACGGTCGTGGTCGGAATGCGACCCGCCGTCGCCATCACGCTCGTCGAGCTGGGGTTGTCGCTGCCGGGCATTCGTACCGCGCTGAACGTCGATGCAGGCCTGGCGCTGCTGCGCGAGGCGATCGCGCGACCCGACGAGCCCGGCAATGGCGAGTGACGCCGAAACATTCCCTGTCAGGAGCGGCGAGGACGTAGTCAAGGCCCGGCAAGTCGTGCGGAGCCGCGCAATGGACGTCGGCTTCAGCCTGGTCGAGCAGACCAAGATCGTGACTGCCGCCAGCGAGCTGGCGCGCAACACGGTCATCTACGGCGGCGGCGGCGAGATGCGCATCGAGCGCCTCTTCGACGGCCCGAAGCGCAGCGGGCTGCGCCTCACGTTCGAAGACCAGGGGCCGGGCATCGTCGACATCGAGCTTGCGCTGCGCGACGGCTACACCACCGGCAACGGCCTCGGCCTGGGCTTGAACGGCGCGCGCAAGCTCTCGCACGAGTTCGACATCCAGTCGCAGCCGGGCCAGGGCACGCGCGTCACGATCACGCGCTGGAAGTAACTTGCAAAGTCTCGTCGTCAACGAATCGAGCCAGGTCGCTCAGGCACGGCGCGCCGTAGCGGCGCTGGCTGCGCGGCAGGGGCTCGGCGAAGAAGATGCCGGGCGCGCCGCGCTGGTCGCGATGGAGATCTGCACCAACATGATCAAGCACGCCGGCGGCGGCGAGCTGCTCGCGCAACCGCTGGAGCGCGCGGAGCGCCTCGGCGTGCGGCTGACCGGCCTCGACAAGGGGCCGGGCATCGCGGACCTCGCCAAATGCCTGCGCGACGGCTTCTCCACCGGCAGCAGCCCGGGCACGGGGCTCGGCGCGATCAGTCGCATGTCGCAGGAGTTCGACGTCTACTCGCAGCCGGGCCATGGCACGGCGGTGCTCGCCGAGATCTGGCCGGAGCGTGCGCCGCACGACGCACTCGAGATCGGCGCCGTCATCGTGCCCAAGCCCGGCGAGGTCGAATGCGGCGACACGTGGTGCTACGTAGAACGCCCCGGCGGCGCGCTGCTGATGGGCGTCGACGGGCTGGGCCACGGCCTCGGCGCGGCGCAAGCCGCGAACATGGCGTGCGAAGTGTTCTTGACCGAAAAGGCGCGCCCGCCCGGCGCGGTCCTCGAGCGCATCCACACCAACCTGCGCACCACGCGCGGGGCCGCCGCGATAGTGATCGAAGTCGACTGGCAGCGCGGGCAGCTGCTGGCCGCCGGCATCGGCAACATGGTTGCCGCGATCGTCGAAGGCCACGCGGTACGACGCATTCCTTCCTACAACGGCATCGTAGGACATGCCACGCCGCGCATCCGCGAGCTGGCCTATCCGGTGACGCCGGATGCCGCGATCATCTTTCACTCCGACGGGCTGAGCGCCTCATGGCAGCCCGAGCGCTATCCCGGGCTGATGCAGCATGCCAGCGCCACGATCGCCGGAGTGCTGTATCGTGACTGCAGGCGCGGACGCGACGACTCGCTCGTAGTCGCGGTGCGACGCGCGACGAAGTCATGAGACACGCACTGCTCGAGCTCGATCTCTCCAACGACCGCGACATGGTCGCGGCGCGCCAGCGTGCCCGCCAGGTCAGCGCGCTGCTCGATTTCGATGCGCAGGACCAGGTACGCATCGCCACGGCCGTGTCGGAGGTCGCGCGCAATGCCGTGCGGCACGGCGGCGGCGGGCGCATCGAGTTCGCGTTCGAAGAGCAGGATGGGCGCGACGCTGCGCTGTCCATCGTCGTCAGCGACAGCGGTCCTGGCATCGCCGACTTCGAAGCCGCCATCACCGGCGCGACGCCGGTCGGCGAGCCGAAGCTCGGGCTGGTGACCGCGCGGCGCCTGATGGATGGGTTCGAGATCCAGTCCGCGCCGGGCAGCGGCACGTCCATCACCTTGCGCAAGAGCGTGCCGCGCCGTGCCGAGCCGTTCACGCGATCGCGTGTCGACGCACTTGCACGCGCCGTTGCCACGCATCGTGCAGGCGACCCGAGCGTCGAGGTTCAGCAACAGAATCGCGACCTGTTGCGCAGCCTCGAGGAGCTGCGACTGCGACAGGAGGAGCTGACGCGACTGAACGCGGAGCTCGAAGACACGAACCGCGGCGTGATGGCGCTGTACTCGGAGCTCGATGAGCGCGCGGCGCACCTGCGCACGGCCGATGAGACCAAGACGCGCTTCCTGTCGAGCGTCAGCCATGAGTTCCGTACACCGGTCAACTCGATCCTGGCGCTGTCGAAGATCCTGTTGCACCGGCTCGACGGCGAGCTGACCGCGGAGCAGGAGCGGCAGGTGCGCTACATCTTCCAGGCGGCCGACCAGCTGGCGACGCTGATCGACGACCTGCTCGACCTGCGCAAGGTCGAGGCCGGCAAGATCCAGCTGCGCGTCGAGGCCTTCACGGTCCCCGACCTGCTCGCCGCGCTGCGCGGCATGTTCAAGCCGCTCGCCACGAACGACAACGTCATGCTCATCATCGAGGAGCCGGACGACTTGCCGCCGTTGTACACCGACCAGGGCAAGGTCGCGCAGATCCTGCGTAACCTGGTGTCGAATGCGTTGAAGTTCACGCTGCGCGGCTCGGTGCGCGTCTCCTGCAGCCTCGCGCAGGACCAGCAGGCGATCCTGTTCGAGGTCGCGGATACCGGCATCGGCATCGCCCCGGAGAACCACCGCCGCATCTTCGACGAGTTCTCGCAGGTCGAGAACCCGCTGCAGACCGCCGTGAAGGGCACCGGCCTCGGCCTGCCGTTGTCGCAACGGCTCGCGGGACTGCTCGGCGGCAGCATCGAGATCCGCAGCGGCCTCGGCCAGGGCTCGACGTTCACGCTGGCGATCCCGCTGCGCCTGGACGGCGGACGCACGGCCGATGCGCTGGCGCACGTCGCAGCGGCGACGCCGCAAGCGCTCGATCGCGTGCTGATCATCGACGACAACGAGATCGAGCGCTACGCGCTGCGCCAGTTCCTGTCGACCAGCCGCTACGAGGTGATCGAAGCGACCGGCGGCTATGACGGCCTGCGGCTGGCGCGCCAGGCGCGGCCGGACGTGATCTTCCTCGACCTGATGATGCCGGACGTCCACGGCTTCGAAGTGCTCAAGATGCTCAAGGCCATCGAAGACACGCGCGGCATCCCGGTCGTGCTGTTCACTTCGCAGAGCCTCGAGACTGCCGACGAGCGTGAGCGCGCAGCGACGGCCGACGCGCTGCTGAAGAAGAGCGACCTATCGCGCGACACCGTGATCGAAACCATGCATCGGGTCTGTGGCGTGACGGAGAGCGACCATGCAAGAAAAACCTGAGACGATCCTCAACTGCAACGACAACGAGCCGGGCCGCTACGCGACCACGCGCATCCTGCATCGCGCCGGCTTCAAGGTGATCGAGGTGAGCACCGGCACCGAGGCGCTGCAGGTCGCGCGCGAAGACCTGCCGCCGCTGGTCATCCTCGACATCAACCTGCCCGACATGAGCGGCGTGGAAGTGTGCCGGCGGCTGAAGGCCGATCCGGCCACGGCCTCGACCATGGTGCTGCAGATGTCGGCTACCAACATCGCGGTGGCCGATCGCGTCCACTCGCTCGCCGCCGGCGCGGACAGCTTCCTGGTGGAGCCGGTCGAGCCCGAAGAGCTGGAAGCAGTTTCGAAAGCGCTGCTGCGGCTGCATCGCAGCGAGGCGGCGCTGCGCCGCGCGCTGGCCGAGCGCGACCTGCTGCTCAAGGAAGTGAACCATCGCGTCAAGAACAGCCTGCAGCTCGTGCTCAGCATGCTCAGCCTGCAGGGTCACCGCTTCAAGGAACCGGAGACGCGCGATCTGTTCACCAAGGCGATCTCGCGCGTCACGGCGATCGCGGCCATTCACGAGCGGCTGTACCAGGACCAGGATCCGCTCACCGTCGAGATGCACACGTATCTGACCGGGCTGTGCGCGGAGCTGGTGCGCGCCTCGGGCATGGAGGAGAACGCGCAGGCGAGCCTGCAGATCGAAGTCGAGGAAGTGCGTCTGCCGACCGAGCACGGCGTCGCGGTCGCGCTGATCGTCAACGAGCTCGTGATGAATGCGCTCAAGCATGCGCAACCGGCGAGCGGCCCGACAGTGATCAGCGTGCGGCTGATGCGTCACGGGACCGGGCAGGTGCGCCTCACTGTGGCGGACAACGGCGAGGCGCCGGAGCAGTCATCGGGCGAGGTCGCCGGCCTCGGCACGCAGCTGATCCGCATGCTCGCCCGGCAATTGAACGGCACGGTCACACTGGAGCGCTCCGTGGGCTTCTACGCGGTGCACGTCACGTTTCCGCTCCAGTCAGCTGTGTCATGGCGGCCACCGTACTGATCGTCGAGGACCAGATGCTCATTGCGTGGCACCTCAGCGATCTCATCGAAGGGGCCGGCCACCGGGTGCTGGCCATCGCGCGCGACCCTGCGGAAGCCCTCGAAGCGGCCTCGAAGCAGCGGCCCGATTTCGCGCTCATGGACATCCGCCTCCACGGCGGCACCAGCGGCCTCGAAGCCGCGCGCATGTTGTACGAAGGCTGGGGCGTGCGCTCCATCTACCTCAGCGCAAACCTCGACCCGGCGACGCGCGCCCAAGCCGAATCCCTGCAACCCCTCGGCTTCGTCGGCAAGCCGTTCCTGCCTGCCGAAGTCCTGGCTGCCGTCGAACGCGCAGTCGTGAAGGTGGTGCCGGGAGAGAAAAG
>DATEJG010000113.1:0-25540 GCA_035278165.1 Steroidobacteraceae bacterium | reverse complement strand
CAGGGTGTCGCGTAGCTCAGTGACGAGAACGGGGCTGGTGTATAGGGAAATCTGTCGGTTGGCAGCCGATTCAAGTAGACGCCCGGGATTGCCTAGCCACAGCAGCCCCGATACAACCACGTTGGTATCGGCGACGACCTTCACCCGGGCTTCCGCTGTCCTTTGCGCGCCGCGCGAGCTCCCTTCACTTCGTCAGCCACGTCTTCTTCAGTGAGCGGAGGAACGTTCGCGTCTCGCAGGCGCTGCATCGCGTCCAGGAGCTCCTTTCCGGCTTCCCGGCGAACAGCTTCCTCAATGAGTCTCTCGATTGCTCTACCCGTGAGAAGTCCCGCGCGCTTGGCTTCCTGCGCGATCTGATCCGGCAGATTCAATTCCACTTCTAAAGTTGTCATTTGTCGCTCACTCAGGCTTTGCCCGTGGCTAACCGTACTGGCACGCATTCTACTCTACCTCCATACATCGCCATTGCCAGGGAAATCAAGCCAATTCAGCGACTTCCATCACTGAAGTTGCACGCGACAACTGCTGAGCGCGGGCGTGCTGCAACGATCTCCGCCGCCGACCGCAGAGCGCTTTCGATAAGAAACTGACGTAACGATTTGCGGTGAATGGATGCGACATAGCGAAGTAGCTGCCGCTCCACTACGGATATGCGAATCGAAACATGCAAACTGGCACGCCTATTCATCGATCCCGAACTCTTTCATCAGGTCCTCCACGGCACGAGCCGTCCCGCATCGGCGTCGGATAGTCCACGTGCGATGGACGCTCGCAGCTCTGGGCCGATGTCATCGGATGACTCGCGTGACGTTACGCGAGAGGGCACGAGCTCACCGCGCGCGATCTTTGCGTGCTGCTGCATGCTCTTCTTCAATCGCTTGAAGAGTTTCCTGTCCATGTTGACCTTCTCCGTTGGGGAGCCGCTCAGGGCGGCTCCGGTGGGCGCTGGCGCGCGGCCTTCAGTAGCTCTACGCGATCGAGCGCGTTCAAAACGTCACTTACTAGACCCCTCGCGACGTACGCCACATCCCCTGTCTCTACCTCCTTCTCGTGACCGGGGTGCGCTGTTGCGACCCGTAAGCAATCGAGGAGAGCGCACGCGCGATACAGGTTCATGCACTCGCGGTTGATGATCTCGAACACCGCTTGCATGGCTTCTGGCGCTTTGCCAGGCCTCGACGATCCGCCGCCGTCCTTCGTCATCCCTCCACGTCCGCTGCTGCGAGTTCGCTTCTGCGAATGCGTAGAATCTCGTCCGTGCCTTGCACCCATGATCGGCCTCCAAGTAGGCTGGTTGTGGTAGCCGCTCGGGGCTGGTGTAAACAGCCTCGGGCGGCGCCCTCTCGACCCACGGAAGACGACAGCAGGGGTATCTCTTCGGAATTGCGCGGACCCAAAAACGAGAGTTTGTTCTTTAGTTCAACGGCTTAGGTCGAAGCAACTCACTCGACCCTAGCCTCCAGCTCGCTCGCTCTCATAGCTTGCTCTCATGCTTGCTGTACTATGCGAACAGATGTTCGTTATCGTAACGGACAGTCCGCCTTCCACCGGCATGTCTGCGAGTAACCCATGACCGCCAGCAACGCCAGCGCCGCGCGCGATTTCGTCGACATCGATCGACGCTATTCCTTTCATCCGTTCACCAGCCTCGCTGCTCACGAGAAGGCCGGGCCGCACACGGTGATGGTTCGCGGCGCGGGTGTGTGGCTCGAAGATGTGCAGGGGCGGCGCTACCTGGACGGCATGGCGGGCCTGTGGTGCGTCAACGCCGGTTACGGCCGCACCGAGCTCGCCGAAGCGATGCGCCGCCAGGCGCAGGACTTGCCCTACTGCCACGCTTTCTCATCGATGGGCAGCGACCAGCCGGCACTGCTGGCACAGCGGTTGATCGGTCTGTCGCCGGTACCGATGTCGAAAGTCTTTTTCGGCAACTCGGGTTCGGACGCCAACGACACGCAAGTCAAGCTCGTCTGGTACTACAACAACGTGCTCGGCCGGCCGGCCAAGAAAAAGATCATTGCGCGCAAGCGCGGCTACCACGGCGTCACGATCGTGTCGGGCGGGCTCACCGGGCTGCCCGGCGTGCACGCGGGATTCGATCTGCCGTTGCCGTTCGTGAAGCACACCACCGCGCCGCACAAGCTGTGGGAGGGGCAGCAGCTGAGCGATGCGCAATTCGTCGCCAAGCTCGCGGCGGATCTCGAGGAGCTGATTCAGAAGGAAGGCGCCGACACGATCGGCGCGATGATCGTCGAGCCCGTGCTGGGAGCGGGCGGGGTGATCGTGCCGCCGCCCGGCTATTATCAGGCGATCCAGGAAATCCTCGCGCGGCACGACATCCTGATGATTGCCGACGAGGTCATCTGCGGATTCGGGCGCCTCGGCAAGATGTTCGGCTGCGAGGTCTTCGACCTCCGCCCCGACCTGATCACGGTCGCCAAGGGCGTCACCTCCGCGTACTTCCCGCTCTCCGGCTGCATGGTGTCCGAGAAGGTGTGGCGGACGATCGTCGACGGCGGCACGAAGTACGGCGTCTTCGGTCACGGTTACACCTATAGCGCGCATCCCATCGGGGCGGCCGTCGGCATGGCCAACCTCGACCTGCTCGAGAAGGAGCAGCTGGTCGCCGCCGCTGCTGCTCGCGGCAAATATCTGCATAGTCGGCTACGTGCGGCGTTCGGCGAGCACCCGCTGGTCGGCGACATTCGCGGCATCGGGCTGATCGGCGCAGTGGAGTTCGTCGCGCGCAAGGACCCGGCGCTGGCGTTCGATCCCAAGCTGACAGTGGCCGCGCGCATCGTGAAGGCCGCGCTCGCCAGAGGAGTCGTCAGTCGCGCGCTGCCGAACGCGGACACGATCGCCTTCTCGCCGCCGTTGATCATCTCCGAGAGCGAGATCGATACGCTCGTCTCCGGCATGCGTGACGCGACCGATGTGGTCATGAACGAGTTGGTCGCCGAAGGCTCCTGGCGCGCCTGAGCGCGCGCTTCGCGCCGGCAATTTCCTGCTCTGCTTGTTTCCCCGACCCCTGTGCTCCGCGCACAGGTGCTGTGCTATGCGTATTCGCAAATTGACATATAGCGCACACGTGTTCACGATACGTACACACTTGAGACAAATCCCCGGGGAGAACTGCGATGACTTGCAAGGTCAGTACCGCCGTCCGACGTGCTCTGCTGCTCGGTCTCGCCGCGGGAGCGGTGCATGCGCAGGAGCAAGCGCCGGCAGCGCCCGGCGCGAAGGTCGAAGAGATCGTCGTCACCGGCTCGCGTCTGCTGCGGACCCGGGATTTCCAGGCAGTCAGCCCGGTGCAGACGATCGACCTCGAGCAGATCCAGGCCTCCGGCAACATCACGCTGGAAGACACGCTGAACAAATTCCCGCAGCTCAAGCCCGACAACACCGGCACCACCAACCAGAGCGGCGGCACCGGCGTGCTGTCGGCGAATCTGCGCGGCTTGGGCGCAGTGCGAACTCTGGTGCTCGTCGATGGACGGCGCTTCGTGCCGGCCGACGTGACCGGACTGGTCGATCTCGCAACGATCCCGGACGTGCTGGTGGAGCGCGTGGAGATCCTCACCGGCGGCGCGTCCGCGGTGTACGGCTCGGACGCAATCGCCGGCGCCGTCAACTTCATCCTGCGCGACGATTTCGACGGCGCCGAGCTGACCGCACAGTACGGCGAGACCAGTCGCGGCGACGGCGAGAACTACAAGATCGACGCGGTCTTCGGCACGAACACCGAGGACGGTCGCGGCAACGTCACGCTGCATGGCTCCTACACGAAACGCGACCCGGTGTTCTTCACCGATCGCGCGTTTTCCAGCCAGCCGCTGCTGTCGGATGCGAACGGCGTACTGCAGCCGTTCGGAGTCGGCACGATTCCCGGCGGCCTGATCGGCGTCAGCGCGGCTGACCTGGCGCGGATCCAGGGTGTCGACCTGACCAACGCCAATGGCGCGTGCCCGGGCCCGATCCAGGGCGTGCGCTTCGGCAACGGCAGCGTGCCGGCGCCGTTCTGCCGTCCCATCGACCAGTTCAACTATGCGAAAGGCAACTATCTGCTGCGGCCGTTGGAGCGCTGGCAGATCACGACGACCGGCAAGTACGACATCACCGACAAGGTGGAGGCCTACGCGCAGCTGTTCTACACGAAGAAGGAGAATGCGTTTCAGCAGGCGCCCGAGGCGCTGAATCCGAGCAGCCCGGGGCAGGAGTCGGGCACGCTGCTCATTCCGAATGCCAACACCAATCCGTTGTTCACGCAGGCGCTGCGCAATTTCTTCGGCGCCAACGCCGCGTTCTTCGATCCCGACGGCGACGGCATGTACACGGTGCGCAACGTTTCCTGGCAGATCGCCGAGTTCGGTCCGCGCAACACCACGACGATCAGCGACTCCTACAATCTCACCGCCGGCCTGCGCGGCGACCTGACGATCGGCGACAGCCCGTGGCGCTGGGACACGTTCTATCAGTTCGCGCGCGCCGACGTGATCGTCAACCAGATCGGCCGGTTGTCGCGCACGCGGCTGCAGCTCGGGCTGGACGCCGTCGTCGACGGCGGCACGGTGCGTTGTCGGGTCAACCTGCTGAACTGCGTGCCGGTATCGATCTTCGGCACTGACGCGCTCACGCCGCAGATGGTGAACTTCCTGCGAGTCGGCACCGGCCGGCAGGACAAGTTCGAGCGGCAGGTGGCCGGCGGCTCGCTCGCCGGCGACGTGTTCGATCTGCCCGCCGGCCCGATCTCGACAGCCGTCGGCTTCGAGTGGCGCAAGGAATACTTCTCGACCGTGCCGGACGTCACGGCGCTGTCGGGCGACCTCGGCACGCCGACGATTCCGATCATCAACAGCGGCGACTTCGACATCTCCGAAGTGTTCGCCGAGGTGCGCGTGCCCGTGCTGAAGGATTTGCCGGCGATCCACAGCCTGGCGCTGGAAGGCGCCGCGCGCCGCGCCGACTACTCGACCATCGGCGAAGTGACGACGTGGAAGGCCGGCCTCGACTGGGCGATCACCGATTGGGTGCGCGTGCGCGCCGGCCTGAGCAGCGCAATTCGCGCGCCGAACCTCAATGAGCTGCTGTCGGGTCCGACCGCAGGCTTCGTCGGCGGCAGCGATCCATGCGTCGCGACCAACAATCCGACGGAAGCGCAGAAAGATCTCTGCGTCGCGCAGGGCGTGCCGGTGGCGCTGCGCAACACCTTGCAGGTTGGCGCGAGCCAGGGCTTCACGGTGACCTCGGGTGGCAATCCGAATTTGAAAGAGGAAGAGTCCGACACGACGACGATCGGCCTGGTGCTGCAGCCGCCGTTCGCGCCGCGCCTGAGCATCGCGATCGACTACTTCGACATCACCGTCGACGACGCGATTGCGCAGGTGAGCGGTCAGCAGCTGATCAATTCATGCTTCCAGACCCTCGATGCCGGCGGCCCGGCGTGCAGCGCCATCAGCCGGCTCACGTCCGGCAACATCGACGTGGTGCGCGCACCGCTGCTGAACGTGGCCACTCGGGCGGTCAACGGCGTCGACCTGCAGGCGAGCTACGGCATGAACATGCCGTCGTTCCTGTCGCTGCCGGGACAATCCGCGGACTTGAATCTGAGTCTGTCGGCAACGTGGCAGTCCGAGGACAGCACTGTGCTGCTCGCCGGACAGCGGGAGATCGATTGCGCTGGCTACTACGGCGGCACGTGCTCGGGCGATTCGATCCGCATCACGCCGGACTTCCGTGCGCTGCTGCGCGCCGTGTGGAGCAGCGGGCCGCTCAGCATCACCACCGAGGTCAGCCACATCGGTGACCTGAAGCTGCTGCCGGGCGCTCCGAAGAACCAGAACAACACGCTCAGCGCGCGCTACTACACGGACCTCACCGGCACTTATCGTATCGGCGATTCCAGCAGGATCACGGTGGGCATCACCAACCTGTTCGACAAGCAGCCGCCGATCCTCGGCTACCCGGACGGTGGCGACGCAGGGACCAACGTGCAGCTCTTCGATGTGCTCGGACGTCAGTACTTCGTCGGCTTCACTGTCGGCGTCGGCCACTAACGGAGGACGACGAGCATGAAGCGCGCCGGCATCGCCGCGTGGCGGTTGGTCCCGCTGCTCGGTTTTGTGTTCGCAACAGCGTCGGTGGCGGATGTGACGCCGTCAGGCGGCGGCGTAGCGCACGTTCCGCAGTTCACGCTCGAGCAGATCGTCGGCACGCATGCCGTCGGCCAGTTCGTGCTGTCGCCGGATCGCTCGACTGTCGTGTTCACGCACGTCGGCCGCTACTTCGGTCATCCGCTGCTGCCGGCCTACGACGAGGACAGCAATCTGTTCCTGCTGCGCCTCGCGACCGGCGAGCAGCAGAAGCTCACCACGGGCCCGGCCAGCAAGAGCTATCCGGTGTTCTCGCCCGACGGCCGCTTCCTGGCTTACGAATCCGAAGGCGACATCTGGTCGGTTGAGCTGGCGAGCGGCGAAGCACGCCGGCTGACCACCGACTGGGGCGCGGATCGCAGCGCTGCGTGGTCGCCGGACGGCAAGGAGATTGCCTTCGTCTCCAATCGCTGGGGGCGCTCCAACATCTACGTGATGAGCTCCGTCGGCGAGCGCGAAGGCTTGCGCATGGTCACGCCTGATCGTATCGGCGGCGCCAACCCGGCGTGGTCCGCCGACGGCAAGACCCTGGTGTTCGCTGCAGCGCTCGACGAGCATTTCTACTCGCGAGGGCTGTACAGCATCTCCGCCGCTGGCGGTGGTCAGCCGCAGCGAATCACGCCCGCGGACGATGCACGCAACAGCTGGCCGACGTTCTATGCGAACGGCAGCCGCATCGCGTACATCTCCGATCGCAGCGGCTATCTCAACGTCTGGACGATGAAGCCGGATGGCAGCGACCAGCAGCAATTGACGCGTGAACAGCAGGACCAGGACTACCCCGAGAACGACTACATTCAGACGATCGGTCTGCGCTTCTCGCCGGACGGCAAGCGCCTGCTGTACTTCAGCAACCGTCTCGGCAACCTCGATCTCAAGATCGTCGAGCTGGCGAGCGGCGCCGCGAAGTTCGTCGAGAACAAGGACGGTGCGCACCATCCGGTCGGCTGGCTGGACGATCGCACCGTGGCGTTCGTCTACGAGGACTATCGCACGCCGCCCGAGCTGTATGTGAAGCCGCTGAACGGCACCGCCAGGCGCCTGACGTACACCAGCCATGCGGCGTTCACGCCCGAGCACTTCGAGCGTCTCGAATCGGTGACCTGGAAGAGTGCGGACGGCGTGAGCGTCCACGGCTATCTGCGCCGTCCCTCCTGGGCGAAGCCCGGCGAGCGGCTGCCGGCGCTGGTGCTGAGCCACACGTACAACGTCGGCCAGTTCTACAACCAGTGGAGCCCGATCTTCAATTACATCGTGCAGTCCGGCTACGTGGTGCTGCAGGTGAATCATCGCGGCTCGAACGGCTACGGCACGAAGTTCCGCGATCTGCCGAAGGGCAACTGGGGCTTCGAGCAGCTGAAGGACATCGAGTCCGCCGCCGGCTACCTGCGCGCGCTGCCCGACGTCGATGCGGAGCACGTCGGTATGCTCGGCTACAGCATGGGCGGCTACATGACGCAGCTCGCAGTCACCAATCGCCCGACGCTGTTCAAGGCGGCCGTCGCCGTGTTCGGTCTCGGCGAGATCGCCGGCGATCCCCAGCGCAGCAGCCAGAACTACGTCTGGCATCTCGGCGGCACCGAGACCGAGATCCCGGATCGCTATCGCAATGCCTCGCCGGTGACGCGCGTCAAGGACATGCAGACGCCGCTGATGATCGTGCACAGCGACGGCGATCCGATCGAGCCGGTGACCAAGATCCGCAACTTCGTCTACGAGCTCGACAAGTACCACAAGCGCTACGAGCTGGCGCTGTACTCGAACGAGGCGCACGGCCTGAAGCTGCCCGAGCACCAGCTCGACTCGTATCAGCGCATCATGGCGTTCCTCGATCGCTATCTGGCGCAGCACTGATCCCGCCATGCTCGCGCGCCCAGCGCGCGACTGCAGCGTGCGTGCCGAACCACACGCCGCCCAGCGCCGTGGCGTGCTCGATGAGCTGCTCGAGAATCCAGATGCGCGAGCGGTAGCCGATGACGAAGGGATGCATCACGAGCTGGAACAGTCCGCCCTCGTGCCACGCCGCATCGAGCTCGCGCCGGAAGATCTGAAACACGCTGTCCGGCGGCGTCCAGGGACGGGTGGCGGGCTCGCGATTGAACATCAGGTACACGGCGTCGTCGCGGAGCCATTCGACGGGCACTTCGACCACGCCGGTCGGCTTGCCGTCGACGAGCAGCTCGTAGCACGACTCGTCGGCCATCAGCGAGCTGTCGTATTCTAGCCCCATCTCGGCGACCAATCCGACGGTGTGCGGGCTGAGGTCCCAGTTCGCGGAGCGAAAGCCGACCGGCGGCGCGCCGATCGCTCGCTCCAGCACATCGCGCGCACGCAGGATCAGCTCGCGCTCGGTCGCCGCATCGAGGCGTGAGTTGTTCTCGTGGATCCAGCCGTGCAGGCCGACTTCGTGGCCGGCTGCGACGATTGTTCGCGTCTCCTGCGGGTCGATCAGTGCGCAGACCGCGGGCATGAAGAAGGTCGCGGGCACGCCGTGTCGGCGCAGCACGTCGAGAACGCGCGGCGTGCCGACGCGACGGCCGAATTCGCCCCAGGCGAGACGGCCGACGGCAGTGCCGCCGGCGCCGAGCTCGAACGTTTCATGATCGCAATCGAACGAGAGAGCGGCTGCGCAGCGTGCGCCATCGGGCCAGCGGGCAGGGCGCAGCGCGCGACCGGCGCGCACGCGTCCGACGAGCCGCCGCCATTCCTCTTCCTCGAGCTTCCAGGGTTCGGCGATGCGCATCGTTGCTCCGCCTGCGTCAGGCGGAGCGCGCGCCGCGCTTGCGCTGGTAAGCGCGCCACGTCATCGCCCAGCGATCCGGCTCATCGAGCGACTCGGGTGCGAGCTTGTGAATCGCCTGGTTGTGCGGCGCGGACTTGACCAGCTCAGGATTCGAGTACGCTTCCTCGCACACCTGCTTCAGCACTGCGATCCAGTAGTCGATGTCCTCCTTCGACCACATCTCGCCGGCTTCCGGCGTGAACGGCTGCGGCACGATCCACGGCTCGTGGCTCATCCAGAACGCGTCGACGCCGAAGTCGACCATGCGGTTCTGCACGTCGGCGACGGTCACGCCGGTGTCTTCGAACAGCTGGCCGAGGCTGTAGCGCGTCATCTCGATGCGCCAGCCTTCGAGCTGCGGATGCGAGCGCGTCACGCCGCGGATCTTCAGCAGCTCGCGCTCCATGTAGTTGTTGAGGAGCACGGACATGTCCGAAGCCTCGGCGATGCCGGCTGCGCCCATGGCACGGGTCCAGGCATACGCCTTGACGACCTGCTGAACGTTGCCCCAGTACTCGCGCACGCGACCGATCGATGTCGGCGCGTTGTCCCTGACACCGTAGGTTTTGCCGTCGAAGGTCACGACGGGACCAGGCAGGAACTGTGCGAGCTCGGCGCTGCAGCCATACGCGCCTACGGCGGGGCCGCCGCCGCCCTTGGCGACGCCGAAGGTCTTGTGGAGCATGAACATGCACGCGTCGAAGCCGAGCTCGCGCGCACGCAGTTTGCTCATCACGCCATTGAAGTTGGCGTGGTCGTAGAAGCACAGGCCGCCGGCTTCGTGGACGATGCGCACCCATTCCTTGATCTCGGGATTGTAGATGCCCATGTCGTCCGGGTTGTTGATCATCAGCGCGGCGGTGCGCGACGACACCGCTGCACGCAATGCGTCGAGCGAGGGATAGCCGCGCTCGCCGAGCGGCAGCGTTACGACCTCGAATCCCGCTGCGGCCGAGGTCGCTGGATTGCAGGGATGCGACTGGATGCTGGTGATGATCTGAGTGCGTTGCTCCAGCTGGCCCTTTGCAGCGTGATAGGCGCGCGTGATGCAAGCTTGCGTGTACGCCGCATCCGCGCCGCCCGCCGGCTGGAAGGTGAACTGGTCCATGCCCGAGAGCGAGCGCAACATGCGGTCGAATTCATAGATGACCTGCAGCACTCCCTGCAGCGTTGCCGGCGACTGATTCGGGTGCAGGTCGGCCACGAACGGGCGCGCCGCCAGTCCTTCGGTGAGGCGCGGGTTGTACTTCATCGTGCACGTGCCGAACAGGCTGATGCCCATCATGCCCATCGTCTCCTGCGACAGATGCAGGTAGTGACGCAGCACGTCCGGCTCGGACATCTCCGGCAGCGCAGGGCGGTTGCGACGGCGCATCGACTGGGGCACCAGGTCTGCTGCCGCTCCCACCGCTTGCTGCATCGTTGCGTCCGGGAGCGGGAAATGACAGCCGCGGCGGCCCGCCACTCCCATCTCCATCACGATGGGCTCGTCCCACACCGGCGCGTGATAGCGCCGCAGACCGTTCTGCTTGCTCATCGTGCGCAGATCTCCGTGAGGACTGTGGCCAGACGCTGCAGGTCGTCGACTGTGTGGACTTCGGTAACGCAGTACAGCGCGCTCTGCCCGAGGTCCGGAAAGCTCGTGCTGAGATCGAGACCGCCGAAGATCCCGCGATCGAGCAGCGCCACGTTGATCTGCGCGACGGACTTGCCCGTGCCGTCGAAGTTCACGACGAACTCCTTGAAGAAGCCGTTGCTCCGCTGCAGGCGGACGCCGCGGATGCCGGCCAGGAGCTTCGCGCAGTAATGCGCGCGTTGGATCACGGCTTCGCCAAGCTCGCGGAAGCCCTCCGGTCCCAGCGCCGACATGTACACCGCGCTGGCGATCGCCCATAGATAAGTAGAGTTGCCGGTCCAGTCCTTGCCTTCCTCGCGCGAGCCGTACGAGCACTGGTGCATCAGCGCCATGCCGAAGCCGTGTTCGCCGTGCGTCGTGGCGGCAATGCTGATCAGCAGCGTCGGATATTCGTATGCGTAACGCGGCTCGTCGCGCGAAGCGATGAAGCCGCCGAGCCCGCCGCCGCAGTTCATGTGGATGCCCAGCGGCTGAATCGAGCCGACTACGATGTCCGCGCCGTAGGTTCCGGGCGCGGCGAGAATGCCCAGCGACACGGGATCGACTCCGACGATCGCTTCGGCTCCCGCTTTATGCGCCAGCGCGCACAGCTGCTCCGCATCCGCCTCGATCTGCCCGAGGTAGCCGGGATTCTCGAAATACACGGCAGCGACATCGGGGGTCAGCTTCGATTGAAGATCCGCCAGATCCAGCTGGCCGGTCTCCGGGTCGCTGGCCACGTCGATCATTGCGATGTGCGAGGGCATCTGCGACGGCTCGCAGTAGTTCGCGATCACAGCGCGCCGCTCGGGATCGAGATAGCGCGGTACCAGCACCTTGTTGCGGCCGGTGAGTCGCGACGCCATGCGGATCGCGTGACCTGCAGCGCATCCCCAGCTGTAGACGGGCAGCGCGACCAGATCCAGCTCCAGCAACTCGCCGAGCTGGCTGGTGAATTCGAACCACGCCTGGTTACGGCCGAGATCCGACGAAGCCGTGCCCCACACCGGCGTGAGGAATTCGGTACGGCGGACGATTTCGTCGCAGATCGCCGGGACGTGGTGTTGCCAGCAGCCGCCGCCCAGGAAACTCAGCGCCGACTCGCACGACACGTTCCTGGACAGGATGCTCACCATGTGCCGGCTGAGCTCCGTTTCAGCGCTCAGCGCCGGCGGCAGCGCCAACGGCTCGCGCAGGCGATGTTCTGCCGGAATCTGTGCGAACAGCTGCTCGACCGAGTCGATGCCGAGCGCACGCAGCAGCTGCTGCTTGATCGCCGGCACGGAGTTGGGCATGAACGGATGGGCACGCTGCACTGCTGGCATTGCGTCGGGGTCTCCGGATCGGAGCTGCCGCCGGCGGGCCGGGCGGTCAGCGGGCGATGCTATAGTCGCACAGAATTGCCGATATGCGAACATCTGTTCGCTATGTGAGAACGCTGGAACGCCACGAATGACGCGCCGCCTCGCACTCATCGTCAACCCGATTGCCGGCATGGGCGGCGCCGTCGGGCTGGCCGGAACCGACGGTGCGCGGGCCGATCAAGCGCGTGCCTTGGGCGCGACGAACGTAGCTGGAGAGCGCGCGCTGTCTGCTCTGCGCGCCTTGCAGGGGACAGACGTCATCGTCGAAACATGCTCGGGCGCAATGGGCGCGGAAATCGCCGAACGTGCCGGATTGCGCCACGAGATCGTCGTAGACATTGCGGGGAATGCGACGACGGCCGCCGACACACGTCATGCAGCAGCGACGTTGCGCGATCGGCAGGTGGACCTTTTGCTGATCGTGGGCGGCGATGGCACTGCGCGCGATGTGCTGGATGTCGTCGGGCGCGAGGTCGCGGTGCTCGGCGTCCCTGCGGGCGTGAAGATGCACTCGGCCATCTTCGCGGCGACCGCGCGAACGGCCGGCGAAGTCGCACGGGCATTTCTGACGCGGCCCGATCCCGCCGCGATGCTGCAGAACGCAGAAGTCATGGACCGCGAAGCAGGCGATACGCGCGAGGCGCCGCCATCGCCGCGGCTGTACGGCTTTCTGCGCGTGCCAAAGCTCTCGTTCTTCGTGCCGCACGCGAAAGCCGCGTCGATCCTCGGCGACGAGCGCGCTCTCGAAGGCGCCGTGCAGCGAGTAACACGCCTGGTGCGCGACGAGCGCATCTCACTGCTCGGCCCCGGAATGACGCTGGAGCGCGTCAAGAAGTCGGTCGGTTGTGGCGGGTCACCGCTCGCGGTGGCTGCGGCAAGCGGCGGTCGCTGTCTCGGACAGGATATGAGCGAGACACAGCTGCTCGATCTCGTCGCCGGCAAGCCCGCACGCTTGATCGTCGGAGTCGTGGGCGGGCAGGGGTTTCTGTTCGGGCGTGGCAATCAGCAGCTCAGTCCGCGGGTGATCCGTGCCGTCGGCGCCGAAAACATCGTCGTCGTAGCAGCCGCCGAGAAGCTGCTGGCGCTCGACGCTGGCGCCTTGCTCGTCGACACGGGCGACGAGGCGCTCGATGACGCGCTCGCCGGCTTTGTTTCGGTGATCGTGAGCACCAATCGCACACTGGTGTTTCCCGTGAAGAATGCCGGCCGCGAGATCCGACGGGTGGTGGTGGAATGAGCTCGATGAGCAACGCAATCGTCAGCAATCCGGGCTGGCGCGACTACTGGAAGGCGGACCGCCGCGCCTCGTGCATGCCCGAGAACGAGCACACGGCGCAGGAGATCGCGGCCACCTGGCAGCGATGGTTCGGCGACTGCGCCGGCGGCAGCCGCATTCTCGACATTGCAACCGGCAACGGCATCGTTCTCACGCACGCCGCAGCTGCGGGCCGGGCGTTGAATCGCGCATTTGCGCTGACGGGAGTCGACCTGGCCGACATCGATCCGCTGCGCTACGTCACGAGTCTCGAAGATGACATGCGTGCGGCCAGGTTCATCGGCGGCGTTGCAGCCGAGCAGCTGCCGTTCGAGGCCGGAAGTTTCGATGCAGTGGTGTCGCAGTACGGGCTGGAATACGCCGACATGTCGCGAGCCTTGGCCGAGGTCGCGCGCGTGCTCGCGCCGGGCGGAACGTTGCACTGGCTGGCGCACAGCGACGCGAGCGAAGTCGTAGTCCAGAACCGCGAGCAGGCGCGCGAGGTCGAGTACCTGCTCGCGCCGCGCGGTCCGGTCCACTACATGAATACGTTCGTGGCGCGGCAGCGCCGCCGCAAGGACATGCAGTATTCGATCAACATGCTCAACGAGAGCTTCGCGCAGGCGTACGAGTTCTGCAAAACGCATCCGCCGGCGAAAGTCGTGCAGGAGGTGTGCAGCGGGTTTGCCGACATCGCGAATCGCTGGCAGGCGTTCGATCCGGCCGATCTCGCGCAGATGCTCGCGCAAGCGCAGCAACGCCTCGTCGGGCACCGCGCCCGCATCGAAAGCCTGCTCGGCGCGGTGCTGACACCGACTCGCCTGCAATCGGTCGAGGCCTGCTTGACGCGAGCGCCGTGGCGCAATTTGACGATCGCCGCCGTGCGCGTCGGCGAGGGACCGAGCGAGATCGGCGTGCACGTCCGCGCCGAGCGCGGCGGCGGCAGCTAGCGCATCGTCTCGATCTGCTCTGCCTTACCGGTCATCTCCCAGCGGATCAGCGAGATCGGAATCACGCCCGCGGCGAGAAAATCGTCGTGGAATCTCTTCAGGTCGAAGTCGCGGCCGAGCTCGCCGGCGCGCTCTGCAAGCAGCGCCTCGAGCTGCACCTTGCCGATGTAGTAGCCGATGCCGTAACCCGGCTGGCGCAGATACAGCTCCAGATCGAAGCGCGCGATGGAGTCGTTCGGCCCCATCCAGTACGGCGTGCGGCTGGTGAGCGATTTGAGTGCTTCGTCGTAGGTCCACAAATTGGCGTGCAACATCAGCTCCGGCAGCACGCGTGCCGCGCGCTTGGTCTGCAGGATGTAGTTGATCTCGCGCGTGGCCGGGCGGTCATCGAGAAACCCGGCTTGCTGGATGAACTCCTCGAGATAGAACGCCCAGCCTTCGGCGCGCGTGCCGCCGATGAAGTACAGCAGCTGCTTGCCGCGGATCGGTCGCGGGTCGCGCTTGATCATCAGCTGATCCAGCAGGTGCCCCGGCAGGTTGTGGGCGCGCAGCGGCCGCGGATCGCGATCCTCGGTCTCGCGGAAGAAGTGGCGCTTGATGGGCGCGGCGAACGGTCCCTTGTTGGTCGGGTCGCGATCGGTCGGCAGCTCGTACGGGCCTTCGCCGACGGGCGGCACCAGCCAGTCGGGCACGGTCATGATCGACTCCTCGCGCAGGAAGCGCAGCAGATCGGCATCGGCCTGCGCGCGGCGGCGCTCGAACTCCTCGAGCGAAGTCGCCGGTTCGATCATCGGCGCACCGTGATGACGATGTTCCTCGATCTTGAGGAACGCCAGCGAGCGTTCGTACTCGCGCTGCGCGATCACGCGCATGTCTTCCCAGGTGTATGGGAACAGCAGCACGTGCTTCAGGTACCAATCGTAGTCCTCGCGCCCGATGCCGCCGTGCGCCGGCAGCTGCGCTTCGGTCGCCTCCAGCCACGCGAGGAACTTGTCCGTAGCGTCGCGGGCGCGCGCCGCCTCGCGGCTCAAGCGCGAGTTGCTGCGCGCGAGGTCGCGGGCGAGCTGGTCGTAAACGTTACGCTCGATCCGCTTCTGCACGATCGCGAGGCGCGCAAGGTCGCCGCGCGCATCGGTGAGGTTGCTGCGCGCTTGCTCCAGGATCTTCGGCACGGCTGCAAGCTTGACGCGATAGCTCGCGGCGTCCTCCGCCGACAGCGGCAGCTTCGGGATCGCCATCGCGCCGTAGATCTTCGGGCCGAAGCCGAGATTGGTGGTGCTGTAGAAAGCCGGATCGCGCTGCCACGGTCGCATGACGCGATGCTGGAATTCGAGGCCGCGCATCTCGGCGAGCACCAGCATGTAGTCGACGCGCTCGCTCACCGGCCAGCGCGAGTCGTCGATCGCCGCGAGCCGGCGCTGGAAATCCTCGAGGCGCTCGGCCTGTTCCGTCATCGCTGCCGGCGTGTAGTCCGGAACGCCATCGTGCACGCGCGGCGGCGCGAACTCGCGGAACTCCTGGAACAGCTTTACCAGGGCAGCGTAGTCAGCGCCGGCGGGCGAGGGTGCATCGTCGGCTGCTGCCCGGCCACAGCTCAGCAGAGTGACGATCACGCAGATGACGAGTCGCAGCATGGAAACTCCAGCGCGGTGGGTGCGGGTCAACTCAGCCGGCGTCGCTCGAGGAAGAACGCATAGGAGGCGGGCAGAACGTCGAGCGGCCGCGGGTGGCCGAGCTCGCGCGCCGCGTGGTACGGAAAATTCGGGTCTTCGAGCAGCTGACGACCGATTGCGACGAGATCCGCGCTGCCGCCGGCAACGGCTTCCTCGGCCTGCTTGCCGGTGACGATCAGGCCGACCGTCATGGTCGCGATCTGCGCTTCGTGTCGGATGCGATGTGCGTAGGGAATGAGATAGCCCGGCGAAGGCGGCACCAGCGCACGGCCCGACGCACCGACGATGCCGCCGGTCGAGCAGTCGAGCACATCGACGCCGCAGCGCTTGAGCTCGCGTGCGAGCGCGATCGTATCCTCCAGAGTGACGCCGCCTTCGATGCCGTCGACGCACGAGGTTCGATAGAGCAACGGCATGCCATCGGGCAGCGCCGCGCGAACAGCACGTGTGACCGCGAGGGCGAACCGCATGCGATTCTCGAGCGAGCCGCCCCACTGATCCGTGCGTTGGTTGGCGAGCGGCGAGAGAAATGAATTGATCAGATAGCCGTGCGCGCCGTGAATCTCCACGAAGTCGAGGCCGACGCTGCAGGCGCGGGTTGCAGCGGCCGCGAACGCTGCGATCAGCTCTTCGATCTCGCCATTCGCGAGCGCGCGCGGCGCCGGCCAACCTTCCATCATCGGGATCGCGCTGGGAGCAACGGCCTCCCAGGCGCGCGTCGGATCGGAGCGCACCAGCGGAGCAGCACCCTCCAGAGGGACGGCAGCGCTAGCCTTGCGGCCGGCATGTGCGAGCTGGATGCCGACCGGAACCTTCTGGTCGTGATACAGCGCGACGATTTCGCGCAGACCTGCGACATGACTCTGCTCGTAGATGCCGAGACAGCCGGGCGTGATCCGACCATCGCGTGTAACGGCCGTTGCCTCGATCACGGCAGCGCCGACACCGCTCAGCGAGAAGCGACCGTGATGCGCCAGGTGCCACAGCCGTGCATGGCCGTCCGCGGCGGCGTACTGGCACATCGGCGTGACGACCAGGCGATTGCGCAACGTCACGGAGCGAACCGTGTACGGCTCGAACAGCGCGGGCAGCCGCGCGACCGGCGTTGGCTCGCTCACTGCAGCAGTGGCGTCGACTCGACCAGGCAACGCATTCCGCTCACTTCTTGGGCGGCTTGGCGACCATGCCGCGCACCGCGGTCTCCAGATCGGTAATGAGCTTCAACAGCTTGGTGCGACGGCGCACGCCTTCCTCGCCGAGCTCGGCGAAGCGGGTGATCGGCGGGCGGACGTCGCCCACCGGATAGCCGCAGCCCGCGGCCAGTGCCTTCGAATAGCACTGGTGCCCGTAGCGCGGGTGACCTTCGGCGATGATGTGATCGATCTCGTGCGCCACGCGCTGGATCTGCTTCGCCTCGTCGAGGCGCCCTTGCTCGAGAAAGTCCCACAGCCGCGAGGTCGAGTACGGCAGGTAGTTGCCGAAAGGATTGACGTAGCCGATCGCGCCCATCAGGAAGCTTTCCACGGGACGCTCGCCGGCGAAGACGTTCATCAGGCCGCCGGACTCCTCGATCACCTCGAACACGCGGGCCACGTCCATGCTGGCTTCCTTGATGTAGCGGACGTTGTCGAACGCCTTGGTCAGGCGCGCGACCAGGCTCGCCGGCATGTCGATGTTGGAGGTGAACGGGTTGTTGTAGAGCATGATGGGGATCGACACCGCCTGCGAGATCGCGCCGTAGTAGGCGAACACCTCGTCCTCGGTCGGCGTGTAATAGTACGGCGGCAGGATCATCAGCCCGTCCGCTCCCAGCTGTTCCGCTTCGCGGCTGTAGCGCACGGCAGTAGGGGTGTACGCGTTCATCGTGCCGATCAGCACTTTCATGCGACCGTTGACGTGTTTGACCGTCGCCTCGACCAGCTCGCTGCGCTCGTCGTCGGTGATCGTCAGGAACTCGCCGGTCGTGCCGAGCATGATGATGCCGGGCACCTCGCAGGCGATCTGCCAGTCGAGAAAGCGCTTGAGCGAGGTCGTGCAGATCTTGCTGCCATCGTCCGTGAAGGGCGTGACGGCTACGGTATAGCTCCCGTGAAATTTGTTGCCCGACAACTGCCTCTCCCCTATGAAACTTGCCGATTGTGCGCGCTATGCGTCCATAGGTTAGCATAGCGAACACAATTAGTGTCCCGCCTTACGATCAAAAATGGAGGATCTGCGTGACGGATGCGATCGTCATTGGCGGCGGACTCGCCGGCTGCGCCACTGCTTATTACCTGGCCGCCGACGGCGTCGACGTGCTGCTGCTGGAGCAGGGCGATCTGAACTCCGGCGCATCCGGCAACAACGCCGGCAGCCTGCACGCTCAGCTGCAGCACGAGCCCTATCTCGAGTTCGGCGAGCCGTGGGCGCGCGCATACATTCCCGCGTTGCGATTCTTCGCGGCTTCGATCGAGCTGTGGCAGCGAGCGGCAGCGACTCTCGGGGCCGACCTGGAAGTCGCGCTCGACGGCGGATTGCTGGTGGCAGCCGACGCCGCACAGATGCGTCGCATCGAAGCGAAGGCCGAAGTGGAGCGCGCTGCAGGTCTACCGATCGAGCTGCTGGGCACGGCCGATTTGCGGCGGATCGCGCCGTACATTTCGCAGCGCATGATCGGCGCTGCCTTCTGCCCGATCGAAGGCAAGGCCAATCCTCTCGCTGCAGGGCCGGCGTTCGCTGCGGGTGCAGCCGCGCACGGAGCGCGCATCGCCACGGGCCAGCGTGTCGCGGCGATCGAGCGTGGGGCGAGCGGATTCACGGTCACGACGGCGACCGGCCAGGCATACGAGGCGCGGCGCGTCGTCAATGCCGCCGGTATCAATGCGGGCCGGATCGCGCAACTGCTGGGTGCGACGATCGACATCCAGGCGTTCGCGATGCAGTTGAGCGTCAGCGAGCCGGCCGCACCGCTGATCAAGCATCTGGTGTACTGCGTGAGCGATCGCTTCACGGCGAAGCAGACCAAGCAGGGCGGCATTCTCATCGGCGGCGGCTGGCCGGCGTTGATCGACGAACGCGGGCGTGCGCAGGTGAGCGCGCAGTCGCTGGCCCGCAATCTCGCTGTCGCGCTGGACGTCGTGCCGGCGTTGGCAGCGATCAGGATCGTCCGCACCTGGGCGGCAGTCGTGAACGGCACGCACGACTGGATTCCGGTGCTCGGCGAGCTGCCGGGCGTGCCGGGCTTCTTTCTCAACTACGTGCCGTGGATGGGATTCACCGGCGCGCCGGCCGCGGGCCGCATCATAGCGAGCCTGGTGCAGGGCAAGCTGCCGCCGCTGGACCTGGACCTGCTGCCGTTTCAGCCCTGATCGGGGCGTCAGTGCCGGAGAATCTTGCTGACGAACTCGCGCGTGCGCTCCTGCAGCGGTGCACCGAAGATCTGCTGCGGACTGCCGCACTCGACGATGCGTCCCTCATCCATCATCGCCACGCGCGTCGACACCTCGCGCACGAACGCCATCTCGTGCGAGACGATGATCATGGTGATGCCTTCGCTCGTCAGGCCGCGGATCGTGTCCAGCACCTCGTTGACTCGTTCCGGGTCGAGCGCGGAGGTGACTTCGTCCAGCAGCAGGATCTCCGGGCGCGTCGCGAGCGCCCGCGCTATCGCAACCCGCTGCTGCTGGCCGCCGGAGAGCTTGTCCGGATAGGCGTCGTGCTTGTGCGCCATGCCGACGCGCTCCAGCCATTGCAGTGCTTCGCGCTCGCATTCGGCGGCGGGACGCTTCTTGATCTTGAGCGGCGTGATCGTGACGTTGCGCAGCACCGTCATGTTCTGGAACAGGTTGTATTGCTGGAACACGATCGACATGCGGTCGCGCAGCTGCCGCAGGCTGGCGCGGCTCGAGTAGTCCACCTTGCTGCCGCCGACGAAGACCTCGCCGCTGGTCGGCGGCGTCAGGCCGATCAGCGCACGCAGCAGCGTACTCTTGCCCGAGCCCGAAGGGCCGATGAGGCTGACGACTTCGCCGCGATCCACCGGCAGCGTCACGTCCTTCAACACCTGCTGAGCGCCGTAGCCGGTCGCCAGGCCCCGAATCTCAAGATGATGCAAGGCGTTTCTCCAGGTACGCGGCGAAGCGGCTGAGCGGATAGGACAGGATGAAGTATGCGACCAGGATCGCACCGAAGCCGAGCACCGGCGAGAAGCCGCGGTTGACCAGCATCTTGCCGGCGAAAGTCAGCTCCACGACGCCCAGCTGCGAGGCGAGCGAGGTGTCCTTGATGAACATCACGATGAAGGCGGCCGCCGGCGGCAGGATGACCTTCCAGGACTGCGGCAGGATGACCATGAAGAGCGACTGCATGAACGTGAAGTTCAGCGAGCGGGCGCCTTCGATCTGCTGCGGCGGCACCGATTCGAGCCCGGAGCGGATCACCTCGGAGAGAAAAGCCGTCGACAGCAAGCACACCGAGACGGTCGCGATGCTCAGCAGCGAGGCTCCGGGAATCAGCGGCTCGATCACGAACATCACGATGAACAGGATCACCAGGAACGGAATGCGCCGGAACGTCTCGACGTACAGCACCAGCAGCGCGCGCAGCGGCAACAGCAGCGGCGTCGTGGAGATCCGCACGACCGCAATCAGCAGGCCGAACACCATGCCGACGCCGCAGCCGATCAGGGTCATCGCCAGCGTGCGGCCCATCGCCTGCGCGATGAACAGCAGATTGCTGCCGGCGAAGAATTGCGGGGCGTCCTGCAGGATCCGCTCGAACATCAGATCACCTTCGCCTTGACGCGGAACGCCCAGCGGCCGACCAGCGCCAGCGAAGTGCTGGCGAGCAGCGTGAGCACCACGTAGATGACGGCGACGACCGCGAAGGTTTCGATCGTGCGCAGGTTGGCCGTGCTGATGTTGATGGCGCGGCCGGTCAGCTCCTCGACGCCGAACAGCGCCGCGAGCGAGCTGCCGAGCACGAGCCAGACGAAGAAGTTGGACAGCGGCGCGTAGATCGTCTTGGCGATGTGCGGCAGCATCACGAAGCGCAGGATCTGCAGGCGCGACATGCCGAGCGTGATGGCTGCCTCCATTTCCGAGCGGCGCACGGAAATCACGCCGGCGCGCAGAATCTCCGTGAGATAGGCGCCGGCGTTGAGCGTGAGACCGATCAGCACGGCAGTCATCGGCTGCAGCAGCACGCCCGCGTCGGGCAGCGCGTAGTAGAGGAGGAACACCTGCACCAGCGCCGGGGTGTTGGTGAAGAACGTGACATAGCCGCCGGTGACGCGTCGCGCGAGCGGATTGCCGTAGACGCGCGCAATTGCGCCGGCGATGCCGATGACCGTGCCGGCCCAGAACGAGACGAACGCGATCTGCAGTGAAACGAGTGCGCCGCCCAGCAGGTAGGGGAGCTGCGCGAAGACATCGCCGAACTGAAACGTGTAATCCATCGAGCTGAGGCCGGCGGCGCCCGCGGCGGCTTCAGAAGAACGGATCGACGGCGACCGGTACCGCCATCGGCGCGCCGTACCACTTCTTCCAGGTGTCGTTGATCATGCCCGAGGAATGCAGGTCGTACAGCAGCACGTTGAGGAACTCGCGCAGCGCCTCGTTGTTCTTGCGCACGCCGATCGCGCAGTAGGCGACGAAGATCGGGTCCTTCAGCACGCGCCACTTCACGTTCGGGTAGTTCCTGGTGAAGTTGAGGAAGAAGTCGACGTTCTCGACCAGCGCATCGGCGCGGCCCTGCGCAATGGCGCGAATCGTGTCGGCGTTGCCGTCCACCAGCAGCACCTTCGGGTTCGGCAGCTTGCCCTTGAGAATGTCCACCGAGAGGTTGCCGCGCATGTTGACCAGCGTGACCTCCTTCTTGTTCAGGTCCTGCCAGGTCCTGGCGGCGACCTTGTCGGTGGTGATCACGCCCATCGCTTCGGTGTGCAGCGGCACCGTGAACGACACGAGCTTGGCGCGTTGCGGCGTGCGCGTGAGCGCGCCGAGCGCGATATCGATGCGGTTCGAGACCAGGAACGGCACGCGCTGCGCGGTTTCAGTGGTCACGAACTCGACTTTGACTCCCAGGGATTGCGCCACCGCGCGCCCGACGTCGACGTCGAAGCCCTCCAGCGCGTTGCTCTTGCCGTAGGAGCTCATCGGCGGGAAGTTCGGGTTGACGCCGACGCGGAGGGTTCCCGACTTGATGATTTCGTCGAGGGTGCGCGCCGGGGCGACTGCCGGCAGCGCCAGCGCCAACGCCAGGCACAGTAGGAAAAATCTGCGAAACACTGCGGCCCCTGCTTGAACGAGTTCGGGTCGACGATGCGCAGCTATGGTGCGGTAGGGTCCGCGGGCGGGTCAAGGCAAATGTTCGCATCCCGGCCAGGTGTTCTCAGGATGTCCACTGCCGCGGGCTCCGGCCCGGCGTCGCCGGCCAGCGCAGCGATGGCTAGCGGCTTGGACGGTGCGCGCGGCGCAAAGAAATCGTCCGCGACGGGCTCGCGCGCGGAACACTGGCGGAGCAGGTCGGCGCACAGCGTGGCGCAGTAGCGGCCCTGGCATTGACCCATGCCGAGCCGGGTCGTGCGTTTCACCGTGCCGAACGTCGTCGCCTGCTGCTGCAGCCGGTTCTCGATCGTCTGGCGATCGATTTCCTCGCACCGACAGATCAGCGTCGCCGGGTCGGCAAGTTGCGTGATCAGCGGCGGAGCCGCGAACAGTCGCCACAATGCATCCTGGAAACGCTCGTGACGGCGCATCTCCTGCCGCCACATCTTCACGTCGATGGGAGCGCGCCCGAGGTCGGCCGCAACGGCTGCGCCGGCAAGCGCACCTTGCGCCAACGCAACTCTTGCTCCACGCATCCCGCCCGCGTCGCCGACGATGAACACGTTCGGCAAGCTGCTGCGACCGTCGGCATCGCGTTGCGCCGCGAAGCTGGCGGTGTGTGCGTCAAATTTGAATTCGCAGCCGATGGAGCGAGCGAGCTCGTTCTGCGGCAGGAACCCGTAATTCACGCACACGGTGTCGACTGCGAAAGACCTGCGCGTGCCGTCGATGGCATGGCCGCTCACGTCGATCGCTGCGATGACAGCGCCGGTCACGCGCTCGGTGCCTTCGACACCGACGAGCGCGTGGCGATAGTGGATCGGCACGCCGCGCAACCGCAGCCCGAGGGCCTGGCGCAAGCCCGTAGCGAGCAACGCGGGCGCCGTCGTTGCCATGGGCAACAATGTGGAAGGAGCGCTGAAGAAGGGCGACCCGGCGGTCTCGACGAGAGCAACGACTTCGACGCCGGAGCGCACCAGCTCGTGCGCGACCTGCAGATTCAGCGGACCGTTGCCGGCGAGCAGAATCCGGCGGCCAGGGGCAACTTGATATGCCCGCAGCAGCGTCTGCGCCGCTCCAGTCGTCATCACACCCGGCGTCGTCCAGCCCGGGACCGGTACCGCGCGCTCGTAGGCGCCTGTCGCGAGGATCAGTCGCTTTGCACGAATGAGTCGCGTACGCCCATCCACGACGACTGCCATGGCGTCCGCGGCAAACGCTCCCCACACGGTTGCGCCGGACATGATCTTCGCGCCGGCCTCGCGCGCCGCGCGGAGCAGACGCATTCCTTCCGCAAACTGCGCGTCGACTGCAGACTCGTCGACGCGAAAGCCTTCCGCGGGCTGCTTGAAATACTGACCGCCCGGCTTGCGACGCTCGTCGACGACCAGCACGTCGAGATCTGCAGCGGCGGCTACGCGTGCGGCAGCCAGGCCCGCGGGTCCTCCGCCGACAACCAGCACATCTACTGCGAGCTCGCTCCAGTTGCTCGCGGTTGCGAAGCTTGCACCTACGCTGCTCGCGGGAGCGAATGCCGGCGCGATCTTCACATCGAGACCGGGCAGCGCCGGCTCCATGCATGCGCGCACTGGTGCGCCGTTCACGAGCACGCGACATTCGCCGCATACGCCCATACCGCAGAAGGGGCCGCGGGTGGCGCTCGTGTGCGTCGTGCGAAATGCTGCAACCCCGGCCGCCAGCAGGGCGGCCGCGAGTGATTCGCCCTGGTACGCCGTGATGGTTCGTCCTTCGAAGCTCAGCTCGAAGGGTGCGCTGTCGCGCTCGATGCCGCTCGACGATATGCGCATGCGCGATGAGTTCAGCGGATGTAGCTCGCGCCGTTGACGTCGAGCGTCGCGCCGGAGAGCTGGCGGGCCTTGCCGGTCGCGAGAAACGCCACGAGATCTGCGATCTCCGCCGGCGGCACCCATTCGCCCATCGCCAGAGAGTTCGTGATCTGCTGCTCGCCGCCGGCCGTTGCCGCGAACTGCTCGGAAAGCCGCGTGCGAACCACGCCGGGCGCGATCGTGTACGCAAGAATCCCGTCGCGCGCGTAGGCGCGAGCGATGGTCTTGGTCGCAGCGTGGATTGCGCCTTTCGACGCGCCATAGGCGATCGTCGCCGGATTCGTGACGCCGCGCTGCGCGGCCCAGCTCGAGATCGAAATGATGGTGCCGCCGCCGCGCTGCTTGTAGTGAAGCACTGCCTGGCGCAGCAGGCGGGCAGGGGCGAGCACGTTGACCTGCAACGTCGTTTCCCACACGTGATCCCAGGTTTCCAGCGGTTGCTCGACACCGCCGTCCCACAGCATCACCGCCGCATTGTTCACCAGCACGTCGATCTGGCCGCGCCACGCCATGGCCTGCTGCCACAGCGCCTCCACTTGCTCGAGATCTGCGAAATCGGCGGCAATGAGCTTGACGTTCGCTGCGGGAATCGCGCGCGTAGCCGCTTCGACGCCGGCGCGATCGCCGCCGTAGTGAGCGATCACCGCAGCGCCTGCTTCGCCGAGTCGCCGCGCGATCGCGGCGCCGATGCCTTTCGATGCGCCGGTCACCAGTACCGTTCTTCCGCCGAGATCGTCCATTGCTGCTGCTTGCTCGCGCTTGACACCGACTAGCGGCGTGAACAATTGTGCGCAGAACGCTCACTGCCGCGCAACGTCGTGACGACACCAAACCCGCCCCAGGAAACTCCGCCCGTCGCCATCATCGGTGCCGGCAGCATCGGTGCCGCGTTTGCGTTGCTGTTCGCCTCGGCCGGGCGACGCGTGCACATCTACGACCCGAGTGCGCAACAGCGTGCCGCGCTGATCGAACAAGTGGCGGCCAGCTGGCGCGACCTGGATTCCTTCGGGCTCGCAGTCTCCACGGAAGCGGCGGTGCGCGAGCGCCTCCGCGTGTTCGATTCCCTACGTGCCGCAGCTGCATCAGCCGACTACGTTCAAGAGTGCGCGCCCGAGCAGGTGCAAGTGAAGCGCGAGATCTTCGCGGAGCTCGACGCCTGCACCCGGCCCGACGCTGTGCTCGCGAGCGCATCGTCGGCGCTGCCGGTGTCGCGCTTCACGCAGGACTTGCCGGGAGCACAGCGTTGCCTGATCGCGCATCCGGGCAATCCACCGTTCCTGCTGCGCGTCATCGAGCTGGTTCCTGCTGTATTTACCGATGCAAGCGTGCTCAAGCGCGCGCAGCGCCTGCTGACGTCGGTCGGGCTCTCGCCGATCGTCGTCCGCAAGGAGATCGCGGGATTCGTCTTCAACCGGCTGCAGGGCGCCGTGCTGCGCGAGGCTTACTGCTTGGTGCGGGACGGCGTTGCGAGCGTCGAGGACATCGACTGCATCGTCCGCGACGGCCTCGGCCTGCGCTGGTCGGTGGTGGGACCGTTCGAGACCGTCGATCTGAACACGCGCGGCGGAATTGCGAGTCACGCAGCGAAGCTTGGCCCGGC
>DATEJG010000112.1:0-4984 GCA_035278165.1 Steroidobacteraceae bacterium | reverse complement strand
CGGGCACGATCGCTTCCCAATAGCCTGCCGGCGGCGGGATCAGCCCGCCGGTCCCGAGCACCGGCTCCGCAATGAACGCCGCAATCGTCTCGGCGCCTTCCGTCGCGATCAGCGCCCGCAGATCCGCCGCGCAGCGCTGCGAGAATTCCTCTTCCGACATCCCCGCCGGCGCGTGCCAGTAGTGATGCGGGGTCGTCGTGTGCACGATCGGCCCGACCGGCAGGTCGAAGGCGCGGTGATACACCTCGAGGCCGGTCAGGCTCCCCGCCATGACGGTGCCGCCGTGATAGCCGCGCCAGCGCGAGATGATCTTCTTCTTGTGCGGCCGCCCGAGGACGTTGTTGTAGTACCAGACGATCTTGACCTGCGTCTCGTTGGCGTCCGAGCCGGAGGTGCCGTAGTAGATGCGCCGCATCGACGGCGGCGCCATCTCCAGCACGCGCCGCGACAGCTCGATCGCAGGCTCGTTGGTGTTGCCGGCGTACGCGTGGTAATAGGCGAGCTTCAGCGCTTCGCGGTGGATCGCGTCGGCGATCTCCTTGCGGCCGTACCCCACGTTGACGCAGTAGAGCCCGGCGAATGCGTCGATCAGCTCGCGGCCTTCGCTGTCGCGGATCCGGATGCCCTCGCCGCCGGTCACGATGCGCGGTCCGCCGGTTTCACCCGCAGAGAACTGCCGCAGCGAGGTGAATGGATGAATGATGGAGGCGCGGTCGCGCTCCTGCAGCGTCCTGGTATCCAGCAATCTGGTCATATGCCGCCTCGTGCCCTGCTCAGTCCGTCTCCATGTCGACGCACAGATACTTGATGTCGCTGAACTCATCGAGCCCGTGACGCGAGCCTTCCCGGCCCAGGCCCGACTGCTTCACGCCGCCGAACGGAATCGGCGCGCCGGTGAAGCGGTCCGTATTGATCGCCACCATGCCGAACTCGAGCTGCTCGCTGACGCGCAGCGCACGCGCGACGTCGCGCGTCGCGACGTACGCCGCCAGCCCGAATTGGGTCGCGTTGGCGCGCTCGACCACTTCGAGCTCGGTGTCGAAGTGTGTGATCGCCGCCACCGGACCGAAGGTCTCTTCGCGGCTGATCAGCATCTCGTCGGTGACATCGCACAGTACGGTCGGCTCGAAGAACAAGCGGCCCGCCGGATGCCGCTGACCGCCGAGCACCAGCTGCGCACCGCGCTCGAGGGCATCGGCGACCTGGCGCTCGCAGCGCGCGACCGCGCGCGGCGAGATGAGCGGTCCGATCTGGACGCCTGGATCGAGTCCGCCACCGACGCGCAATTCCGCAGCGAGCGCGGCGAACCGCTTGACGAATACTTCGTAGATCGTGCGCTGCACGTAGATCCGGTTGGCGGCGAGGCAGTCCTGGCCGCTGGTCTGGAACTTCGCCGCGACCGCCATTTCGGCAGCCTCGTAGGGATCGCAATCCGCAAAGGCGATGAACGGCGCATGCCCGCCCAGCTCCAGCGAGACACGTTTGATCGTGTCGGCGCACTGCCGCAGCATCATGCGGCCGACCTCGGTGGAACCGGTGAACGAGACGGCACGCACGATCGTGCTCGCCGTGAGCTCGGCGCAAATCTGGCGCGCGTCGCCGGTGACGACCGAGAAAGCTCCATCCGGCACGCCTGCCCGCTGCGCCAGTGCGGCGAGCGCCAGGGCCGAGAACGGGGTCTCATCTGCCGGCTTTACGATGACGGGACATCCCGCGGCGAGTGCCGCGCCGGCCTTGCGCGTGATCATCGCGGACGGAAAATTCCACGGCGTGATTGCGGCCACCACGCCGACCGGCTGACGCGTGGTCATCAGCCGGCAACCCGGGATGTGGCTCGGCAGCGTGTCGCCGTACGCGCGCCGGCCTTCTTCGGCGAACCAGTCGAGAAAGCTCGCTGCATATTCGATCTCGCCGCGGGCCTCATCGAGAGGCTTGCCCTGCTCCAGGGTCACGATGCACGCCAGGTCTTCCCGCGCCGTGCGCATCAGCTCCGCCCAGCGCCGCAATATCGCTGCGCGTGCCTGCGGCGTCATGCTTCGCCACACGGGCCATACCGCGGACGCTGCTTCGATCGCCAGGTGCGCATCGGCAGCCCCGCCGGCCGCTACACAGCCGAGCATCGTGCCGGTCGCCGGATCGTCAACGTCGAACGTGGCGCCGCTGCGCGCATCCTGCCAGCGCCCGCCTACGAACAGCTGGTGCCTGATGAGCGACCTGTCCAGCACCCGCGCCTGCAGCGGGCCTGCGGACGACACTTGCGCCGACGCTGACAAGAATCACTCGAAGGCGGCGTAGTGGATGAGCTTGCCGGGCTGCGCCGCGACGTTCTCTTGCGCCCAGCGCGCCGCACCTTCGAAAGTGCGTGCGTACGTGTCGCGTGCGATGGTCAGCGCAGCCTCCTTGAAAGAAAGCCGCGTCGGACAGCACACCTCGCGCAGGCAGGCTGCAACGAAGCGGCCGGTCGGACTGGTGTAGTCGCGCATCTGGCGCATCCAGCGGGTGTAGACCCACCATCTCTGGTCCCGATCGGCCTTGTGGAGCAGCTTGTCGGAGTCCGCGCAGAACTCGATCACGGCGCCCGCGACATCGATCTTCGGCGCCAGCGCATGCTGCACGCCCCACATGAGAATGCCGCTGCGCGAGGGCCGCTTGTTGCTCGTGCCCGTGCTCCATTGCTTGTTGACTGCTTCGCGGTCGATATTCTCCATGCCCCACCACGAGCCGACGCGGTTGAAGAGCGGGTCGCGGGTCTGGTTGAAGCACAGGAACACCAGCTGCCCGTCGCCGATCTTGATGAGCGTGTGCCAGTCGATGTACGCCACGTGCCGCGCGCGGCTGCAGTTCTTCTTCAGGATGGCGAACAGCGTCTGCGACGACCACTCCGAGCGCTTGCCGCCGTACTCGGGAGCATCGACCAGCGTGTACTGGCCGCGACCCAGCGCGTCGCTGACCTCCCACTTGCCGAATTGCTTCTCGGCGGCGACATACGCCTCGTTGAACTCGGCGATCAGGTCCTCGTCGTAGCCCATCCGGGTCGGAAAGCTCTTGTAGATCTGCTCGAACAGCGGGCTCTGCGGCACCGGCTTGCTGAAGTCGACCGAGTTGCGGTTGATGTTGACGCCGTTCTCGTTGATGCGCAGCAGGTGCGCGAAGCCGAAAGGATTCACGGCATGCACGAGCAGCGCCGCCACACCCTTCGGCAGATTGCGCCGCGGCGCTTCGGTCAGCAGCCAGTCGATCTGCGCCGCGGAGCCGCCGAAGCCCTCGGCCCCATGCGTGCCGCACACCGACACGACGACCACGTCGGCGTCAGCCGGTCCGATCCAGGCGGCGTCCATGAACAGGTCCTTGCCGTCCGGACCCTTGTGGCCGGGGAGCTTGTGGTGCTCGAGCCGCGCGCCGACGGCCGAGGCAGCTTCGATGAACCTGCCTCGCGCGATCTGGTAGTCGTCCGAATAGCAGCGATCCGCGTGCCCCGCGGCCGGCCGCGATGCAGGCTTCGCGTTGCTGCCGGCGGCGGCCGCGGGCCCGATTGCGGTCGCTCCTGCAACGAGCGCCGATGCGCCAGTGATCAACTCTCGCCGGTTCACAGTCATGCCGCGAATCTCCTGCTGCAACTGTCCTTGAATTTCGCAAAGGACGGCCAGCAGGCTATGGCTCGCCTACTCGGGCCGCAAATCAATTCGTTTGAACGCTTGCTTCAGCGATCTGCAAGTGTCCCAGGTGCTCGATCCGGCGCGCTGGCGCCCGCCGCTTGCTAGCGATACGGCGACTTCAGCCCCGCACCGCACAGCGGCGCGACGCTGATCTCGCCAGCGGCGAAGCGCGAGCGGTAGATCTCGCGGTAAGCCGCGAATGAGACGGCCCCGGTCGGCTCGACGAACAAGCCGCGGAACGCCAGCTCCTCGCGCGCGCTGCGCACGGCGTCGTCCGTCAGCGCGATGATGTCGCCGCCGGTTGCACGCACCGCTTCGATGATCTGCATGCCGCGCGGCGGATTCGCGATCGCGATACCTTCCGCCACGGTGCCTGCAGCATTGACGCGCCCGACTGCTGTGTTTGCGGCAAACGCCTCGGCGATCGGTGCGCATGCCACGGCCTGGATCGCGTAGATCCTGGGCATCGCATCGATGTAGCCAGCGTTGAGCAGCTCGAGGAATCCCTTGTAGGCGCCCAGCACGAGCGTCCCATGGCCGACCGGCACGATGACGTGGTGCGGCGCCCGGTAGCCGAGCTGCTCCCAGATCTCGTAGGCATAGGTCTTCGTGCCTTCGAAGAAGTACGGATTCAGCACGTGGCTCGCGTAGAAGACGCCGGTCGCCTCGACGAACTCGCGGGCCGCATCGGTCGCCGCCTGTCGCGGGCCTTCGACCCGATGCACGCGCGCGCCGTGCATTTCCATCTGCAGCAGCTTGCCGGCGGACGTGCTCGCGGGGACGAAAATCTCGCATGCGATGCCGACGCGCGCCGCGTAGGCTGCGATCGCAGTTCCGGCGTTGCCGCTGCTGTCGGCGGCGAGGCGCTCGACGCCCCACTCCTTCGCCTTCGCGACCATCAACACCGCGCCGCGGTCCTTGAAGGACAACGTCGGCATGGCGTATTCGAGCTTCAGCTTGAGGCCGGGACAGCCCTCGCCGGCATCGATCAGCGGCGTCAGGCCTTCACCGAGGCTGACCTTGCGCCACTGCTCCGAGCCCTTCCGCAACGGCAGCGCCGCCCGATAGCGCCACAGGCTCCACTCCGCACCGTCGATCCGCTCGCGCAAGCCGGTAACGTCCACGGGAGCGAACGAAACCAGCGTGTTGCCGGCCGCCCCCTTCTGCACGGCCACGTCCGCCTCGTGGCTGTCCGCGCTCAACCTCAACCCATCGCTCATCTCGACTCCGCTCCACTGCCCGACGGCGCGTCCATCGCACCGCACTCTGGTTTGCGCCAGCAGCCAGAATAAGCACTGATCCCGGCGCACGACTATGCACTTCGGATG
>DATEJG010000111.1:0-12139 GCA_035278165.1 Steroidobacteraceae bacterium | reverse complement strand
ATGTGCTGTGGTCGAACGCCGATCGCGACGTTCGAGGACGGCAAGAGAATCTGTCGAGAAAAGTCGATCTCTTAACTTGATCTGACAGACACACACCGGAGAACCGGGTAACCGTCAGATCGAGTCGCGACTAGTACAACTTAGTAGGCAGAGCAAATTCAAGCCTTGGGAAGGTCGTCCCTACTATCCGGGCGCGCCTGAAAACGAGAGCGATTGGAAATTTCCGGTCAGAAGCGTCCTCTGCTGTTACTTCTTGAAGCCAAAGGACTTCGAAAGAGTTCGCGACAGCGGAAATCTAGTTCCTCGGCACGAATACATCAGCAAACACGGCCGCATCGGCCAGATCAACCACTACCGCTTCCGCCAATGGCTTAGTGCTGCCTTGGCAATAGAGCAGACGTACTGAGCCTTACCACGGGTAGTGCAACGGACAGCCATCGATTCTTAAGCCGTCGATCACGTCGGCTTCGACGGGGCACCTAAGACAGCGTCAAGATGCTCGATGCTAATGAAGCCATTGGGCATCTCGTTGTCGTCCTTATTGGTGATGATCACACCTGTGACATGGCCAGCCTTATCCAGTACAGGTCCACCGCTCGCGCCAGATAGGAGCGAGTATCCGACGCTGGCGAGATTGCACATGCTCACTGTCTTTAGCTGCACGACAGACGTATCGGCGCGAAGCAGCTTGTCTCCGGTGGTGTTCCAACTCGGAAAACCAATAACAGCTACTTGCGCACTGCTGACGAGGGAATGCTTTGTTCGTCTAAGCATCGCATACGCTTTCGCACCCGGAGCTTCAAGAACCGTAATATCTAGGCGCGTGTTTGGATGATCCTTGAAGGACTTGATCGGGTAGATGTCCCACGGTTTGCATGAACGAACGAGAAATGGCTTGTAGCCTGGCGCGGTGTTCTCAAAGACGTGGCGCGCACTTACAAACCCAACTCCCTCCAGCCAAAATGCCGTGCCACTTCCCAACCGTTTCCCACTAGCATCATATTCTGCGACCACCCATACGGCCTCGCTCAGGAAGCTCTCCATCTTGGTCGCCGCGCCCTCCAACAGCGCCGCCCTATCGTAGTAGCCCGGAAGCTTGCTCGCTTGAATGGCGTATCGGGCGTGGATGGGATCGCCTTTGCCTCTAACCATTCTGAGAAATTCGAGCTTGCCACGAACATATTTCCGTAGAGGTGGAGCACTGAATCTCCGTGTCTTCGCCGCAGAGTCACGAGTTTGGAAGTCAAGCTCCGCGGTTGCGAGCCCAGCCTGATTCCATGCGCGCAACGTTTTTCGCAACTCGCGTATGTAACGACGCGAGACGTTTACGCGTCGATTTACGGTGAGTCCTGTTACCTGCTGCCTTTGCCTAGAAGTTTGAACGCGCGTTTTTGCCGGATTAACCTTGAAGCTGTGCTTGTAGATCGTTTGTAAAAGCTGATCACCAAGTGTGACCGGTGAAGCACCAAACGACGACGCCAATATTGCACTCGGCAGTTGGTGCGCAGAGGTGGAGAATGTGATGTCGTCAGCGAAGCGCGTGTAGGTGCACCCGCTGCGCGATGCGAGTCGCGCGAGATCTGCGTCCAAGCGACGGCATATGAAATTGGAGATCATTGGCGAAGTAGGGGCGCCCTGCGGAAGTTCGCCGTTGACGGTGCAGAGTTGAGCTAGCATCGCCGCAACGTTGTCCGGTAGGTTGAACGGCGCTCTGCTGAACATCCCTCGAACCCTTCCGAAATGAATGGTGGGAAAGAAATTCAGCAGGTCGAAATTCAACACGAGATTCTTCTCCACATGCTTGGCGGCATTTGATTTGATGCTCCAACCGGGAGTGAAGCCATGCACGGCATCGCGGCGAGCGTAGAGAGCAGTGAGATAGGTGAGTACCTCTCGCTGCCACTTCATAAGCGTGCGCGGAGGGGCACAGATGAGTCGCTTCTTGCCGGACTTCTTCGGAATCTCGAACGTGGAATAGCTAGGGCGCGTAGGCGCAAAAAGATGAAACAGCAGGCGTGCCTTGGACGTACCAAGTAGGTCGGCAAGGTCTTGGGCTGTTGCGCAAGCTCTAAGTCTTGCTATCTGCGAAGCTGACGCGGCTTTGCTAGGCATAGTGGCGGGTGGTGGCAGCGCATATTTTCCTTTGCCCCAGCCGCGTGATTATTGAGACACGGACTAGTAGGCGTATATGGGGCCGTCAATGGACCCTTCGTATCGCTGAAGGCGGCTTTCGCGCGCCAGAGTTAAATCTTGCGCTACCACCACCCGAGCGAACACTACCAGATTGTTGCGTCAAGCGTGATAAGGGCGGATCCGAAGCCGCCGATGTCGTCTCGGAAATTGCCCTTTGCGACAAATCCTCGAGGCTCCGCCGGACCTACCCTTCCTCGGCAAGAAGGTGCTGCTCAGCGAGATCCGGCAGCTCAAACGTTGGTTCGTAGGCAGTTACGATTCCCTCAACGAACTGTTGGCAGCACGTTATCAAGACTGTTGCATCGGCCTCCGAACAGAAAGCTCCTTGGTGAGAGATCGCATTCCGCTTCGCGCTGATCGCCTGCACGTGATTGCAGAGCGCATTGATCGTTTCGTGTTTCTCCTGACCCTCCAACAGGGGAAGAAGTAACTTTGTTACCTTGCCCGGTAGCCCGTTAGCCCAATAGAGCAAACCATCAACAAACTCCGTCGACAGCTGACTGCGGGCCGCGAACTCTCGACGCACCGCGAGATTGACCGCCAGCTCACACGCAGTGGCCGCGCGCACCACGGACGCTGACCAGTCCGTTCGGCTGTGATGGCCGCTAAGCTTCGTCCATTGTGAACGTATCTTGTCCACATCAGACCGTTGCTCATAGGGAATATCGGTCCAGTGTCCCATCGCTCCTCCGGCGAAACGTATTGCAAGCCGCAGCTGTATGATCCAGTTTGCAAGGCAATCCAGCAATCACGGTGACAGCCTCGGGCATTGAGATATTTTGCCGCGGCACCTCCCTCAGTTCTGGCACGACTTAAGCTTGGCGGCCTCCATCACTCCGCAATAAACCTAGATAGTCCGCCCAGGCCTGCATCATCTTCCGCCGCTCAGCTAACCGCGACGCCCGGTTGTACGCCGCCCGCACCTTGTTTCTCTCCGCGTGCGCCAGCTGCAGCTCAATCAAGTCCGGATTCCAACCTTGCTCATTGAGCGACGTCGACGCCATCGCGCGAAATCCATGCGCCGTCATCTCGTCCCTTGAATACCCAAGCCGCCGCAGCGCTGTATTGATCGTGTTCTCCGACATCGGCCGCTGCCTGCTGAGCAGGGAAGGGAAGACGTACCGCCCAGAACCGGTCAGCGGCTGAACCTCCCGAAAGATCGAGGCAGCTTGCGTCGCAAGCGGCACGATGTGAGGCGTCCGCATCTTCATCTTCTGCGCCGGTATCCGCCACTCCGCGTTCGCGAAATCAATCTCTCTCCATTCCGCATGCCGCAGCTCGCCAGGCCTCACGAACACTAGCGGCGACAACTTCAGCGCCGCATGCGTCACCGGCTGCCCGACATACCCATCAATCGCGACCATGAGCTCAGCAATCCGCGCCGGCTCCGTGATCGCCGCATGATTCTTCGTGACGATCGGCGCGAGCGCACCACGCAAGTCAACGCTGCAATCCCTCTCAGCTCGCCCTGTCGCAATCGCATAGCGCAGGATCTGCCCAACCCGTTGCTTCGCCCGATGCGCCGTCTCATTGATCCCGCGCGCCTCGATCTTCCTCAGCACCGCCAGCAGATCCGGCGCCTTGATCTGACTGATCGGCCGCGCCCCTAACTGTGGGTAGACGTACTTCTCCAGAATCCACCGCGCCTTGTAGATCGTGACCTGGCCCAGCTTCCTAGACTGCAGCTCCAGCCACTCTTGCGCGACCAGCTCGAACGTCACCGTCTGCGAAACGCGCTGCACCCGCCGCTGATGACTCGGATCCAAACCGTCCTGGAGCATCCTCTTCGCATCATCCCGCCGCTGCCTCGCCAGCTTCAGCGACACCAGCGGATACGTACCCAGGCTGATCCCACGCTCTTTCTCCCCATACTTGTACCTCAGCCGCCACCACCGCGAGCCATCCGGATTCACCATCACAAATAGCCCACCGGTATCGCTCAGCTTGTACGTCTTCTCTCGCGGCTCCGCGTCGCGAACTGCACTTTCCGTCAGCATCGAAAATCGCCTTCAATCATCCATGGGGTAACTCGGCAACCACACAGAAAACCTACCCCCAAACTTACCCCAAGACGTGGTAGTGTCCGGGCAGACGTCACGGGACGTGGGTGAACGACGAAACGCTGGTTTTTACGGCATTTCGTGCGTGTGGCAGGACGATATCAGACGACGGAAAATCGTGGTCTGGTGCCCGGGGCCGGACTCGAACCGGCACGGAGTTGCCTCCGAGGGATTTTCGTACCCGCTACAGCTTTCGCTGCTGAGCCGTTGCAGGGCGCGGCTCATTTGGAGTCTGGACTTTCTCTTTACCGTGCGCCGCCGGCACGTTCACCGGCAGCGTTTAGGCAGGGGCCGTCAAGTCTCTACACTTTCCGCGCGCGCTGCGCGCGCGTCGCGGCTTAGCTCGGGATTGCAGTCACGCGTGCGTGGTGCTGGTTCCCCGAATTTGACCCCATTCACGCCGGGCGTTTCCGCGCCGGGTGCTCAATTTCTCAAGTCCCTTGCGTCTACCCATTTCGCCACCCGGGCAGCGGGTGCGGGCAGATTGTAAGCCACGCGGCCGCGAGTGTGGGGCCGTGGCGACGCCTCAGGATCGCGACGGCTGGCGGCCAGCGGGCGTGGTGTAAACTGCCGCCGCTTTCTCCAGGCGGGTCCCGATAACAAATGCATGTACAGGCCGAGGAGGCCGCAGCCGGGTCGCAGCTCGAGGTTCGCGCCGTTCACCTGTGGCGCGGCGAGCGTCACCTGTTGCGCGGGACCTCGTTCGCGCTGAATCGCGGCGAGTTGCTGCAGGTCGTCGGTCCGAACGGCGTCGGCAAGACGAGCCTGCTGCGGTGTGTGGCCGGGCTGCTGCCGACAGAGTCGGGCGAGGTCTTGTGGCGTGGCCGGCAACTGCACGACTGTCGCGACGACTATCACCAGCATCTCGCTTATCTCGCGCACGTCAACGCACTCAAGCCGGATCTCACCGCGCTCGAGAACGTGCACTACAGCGTCTCGCTTCGACGCTCCATCACGCCACAGCAAGTTCGCGATGTCTTCGCGCGCCTGCGTATCGCACAGTGTGCGGATCTGCCGGCACGCGCGCTTTCCGCCGGTCAGAAGCGACGAGTGGCGATCGGCCGGATCCTGTTGATGCAGGCTGCGCTGTGGATCCTCGATGAGCCGATCACGAATCTCGATTCTGCCGGCATCGCACTGTTCGAGGAGTGCATGGCGGAGCACCTGGGTCAGGGCGGCTCGATCCTGACGGCCGCGCACCAGTTGCTGCTGCAAGGACGAGCGAACGTGCGAACGCTGGAGCTGCACTGATGCAGTCGCCCGGGCTCGGCGCACTCGTTCGGCTGGTCATCGCGCGCGACCTGCGGCTCGCGGTGCGGCACTGGGATCAGGTGATCCAGCCGCTGATCTTCTTCGCGATCATCACGACGCTGTTCCCGCTCGCGATCAGCCCCGCGCTCGACGAGCTGCGTCGAATAGCGCCGGGCGTCGTGTGGGTGGCCGCGATGCTCGCATCGCTCCTGGCCATCGAGTCGCTGTTCCGGCCCGACGTCGAGGACGGCACGATGGAGCAGTGGGTTCTGTCGGGCCAGCCGTTGTCGCTGCTGCTGCTGGCCAAGGTTGCGACGCACTGGCTGCTCACGGGTCTGCCGCTGGTACTGATGTCGCCGTTCGTGGGAACCGCGCTGGGTATGCCGCAGTCTGCCTGGCCGGCGCTGATGGCCACGCTCGCACTCGGCACCGGCTCGCTCAGCATGCTGGGCGGAGTCGGTGCGGCCCTGACGGTCAGCGTGCGTCGGGGCAGCGTGTTGCTGGCGCTGCTGGTCCTGCCGCTGGAGATGCCCGTACTGATCTTCGGCGCGCGGGCCGTGGATCTCGCAATGCACGGCGAAGCCGTTGCAGGTCCGCTAAACTTGCTCGCCGCGGTGCTCTTGTTGTTCGTCAGTCTCGGGCCGTTCGCCATGGCTGCCGCGATGCGGGTCAGCGTCGAGGCCTGACATAGGGAGCACTCACTCTTATATGTGGCTCTGGTTTCACAAGCTCAGCTCGCCGCCCCATGCCTATCGGCTGGCAACGCGGCTGCGTCCATGGTTCTGGTGGAGCGCCGTGGCGCTGATGCTGCTCGCAGCATACGGCGGGCTGGTGCTCGCTCCCCCGGACTACCAGCAGAAGGATGCATTCAGGATCATCTACGTGCACGCGCCGGCAGCGATCATGTCGTTGCAGGTGTACGTCGTGATGGCGATTGCCGCCGCGGTCGGCGTCATCTGGCGAATCAAGCTCGCACATGCGGTGGCCGCGGCGTGTGCGCCGGTCGGCGCGGGCTTCACGATAGTCGCGCTCGCCACGGGCTCGATCTACGGCCGCCCGATGTGGGGCACGTGGTGGGAATGGGATCCGCGCATCACGTCCGAGCTGATCCAGCTGTTCCTTTATCTCGGCTACATGGCGCTGCGAGCGTCGTTCGACGACACGCAGCGAGCCGATCGTGCGAGCGCCATTCTCGCGATCGTCGGTGTCGTGAATGTGCCGATAGTCAAATACTCGGTGGTCTGGTGGAACAGCCTGCACCAGGCGCCGACCATCTCGAAGATCGGCAAGCCTTCGATCGAGCTGTCGATGGCCTGGCCGCTCTACACGATGTTGCTCGGCTTTATGCTCTACTTCGCAGCCGTGCTGTGCGATCGGGTGCGCAGCGAGATTCTCAGGCGCGAGCGCAATGCGAGTTGGCTGCTGGAAACCGTAAAGACATCATGAGCTTACGAGAATTCATTGCCATGGGTTCTTACGGCGGGTACATCTGGTCCTGCTACGCGGTGACGATCGCGATGCTGATCTTCAGCGCGTGGTCGGCGCGACGCAGCCTGCGAGAGCAGATCGGCGCCGCAAAGCGCCGCATCGACATGCAGAAGGAGGGCGCGTGACGCTCGCACCGCGACGCCGCCGGATGGTGCTGGTCGGGCTGATCGTTCTCGGCGTGGGCGCGGCCACGGCGTTCGCGTTGACCGCGTTCCAGGACAATCTCGCCTACTTCTATCCGCCCACCGATGTGACGGCCGGCAAGGCGCCCGCCGATCGTGTGTTCCGCCTCGGCGGCATGGTCGAGGAAGGAAGCCTGAAGCGTGAGACGGGCAGCATGGAAGTGCGCTTCGTGGTGACGGATTTTCAAAACGACGTGACGGTGAGCTACAGCGGCGTGCTGCCCGACCTGTTTCGCGAAGGGCAGGGCGTGATCGCGCGCGGTCAACTCGGGCCGGGCGGCGTGTTCGTGGCGCAGGAAGTGCTGGCGAAGCACGACGAGAAGTACATGCCGCCCGAAGTGGCCGAGAGCCTGCGCAAGCAGCATCAGAAGCAAGCTGCTCCGGCGCCGACCCCGTCGACGTGATGGAGTGACGCCATGGCTGCCGAGCTCGGACATTTCGCGCTGATCCTGGCGTTCTGCCTCGCCTTGCCCCAGGCGTTCTTCGGGCTGGCGGGCGCGGCGTTGCGCCGTCCTCATTGGATGGCGCTCACTACACGCGCAGTTGCGGGCCAGTTCGTATTCACCGCGTTCGCATTCGCGTGCCTCGCGTATGTCTTTTACCGCAACGATTTCTCGGTGCTGTACGTGGCGGAGAACTCCAACTCCCAGCTGCCGACCTTCTATCGCTTCGCGGCGGTGTGGGGGGCGCACGAGGGCTCGCTGCTCCTGTGGCTGCTGGTGCAGGTGATCTGGACGGTCGCGGTCACAGCCTTCAGCCGCAACATGCCCGATACGATCACGAGCCGCGTGCTCGGCGTGCTCGGGCTGATCAGCGCGGGCTTCGCGCTGTTCATTCTCACCACCTCCAATCCGTTCACGCGGCTGTGGCCGGCGGCGCCCGACGGTCGCGATCTGAATCCGCTGCTGCAGGATCCAGCGCTCGCGATTCATCCGCCGATGCTCTACATCGGCTACGTCGGCATGTCGGTGCCATTCGCATTCGCGGTCGCAGCGATGCTCGAAGGCAAGCTCGACTCGTTGTGGGCGCGCTGGGTGCGGCCGTGGACGACGGTCGCGTGGATGTTCCTGACGGTCGGCATTGCGCTCGGCAGCTGGTGGGCCTATTACGAGCTCGGCTGGGGCGGCTGGTGGTTCTGGGATCCGGTCGAGAATGCTTCGTTCATGCCGTGGCTCATCGGCACTGCGCTCATTCATTCGCTCGCCGTCACCGAGAAGCGCGGGCTGTTCAAGAGCTGGACGCTGCTGCTGTCGATCATGGCGTTCTCGCTGTCGCTGCTCGGCACGTTCCTGGTGCGCTCGGGCGTGGTCGAATCCGTGCACGCCTTCGCGAGCGATCCGGCGCGCGGCCTGTTCATCCTCGCGTTCCTCGTCGTCTGCATCGGCGGCGCACTCGTGTTGTATGCGTGGCGCGCGCCGCTGTTCAAGTCCAATGCGGGCTTCGCGCCGGTCTCGCGCGAGTCGTTCCTGCTGCTGAACAACGTGCTGCTGGTGTCGGCGATGGTGGTGATCCTGCTCGGCACGCTCTATCCGATCTTCCTCGACGCGTTCGATCTGCGCGGCGTTTCGGTCGGGCCGCCGTACTTCAGCACCATGTTCCTGGTGCCGATGCTGCCGCTGGTCTTCCTGCTTGCACCGGGCATGCACGCGGCATGGAAGCGGGCCTCGTTCGAGAGGACCAAAGTTCTGCTCGCCATGCTGCTCGCCGCGGCCATCGTGCTGGGAATCGCCGTGGCGCTGTTCTTCTACGGCTGGCACTCGCTCCTGAGCGCTGTCGGCATCGTCGCCGCGCTATGGGTCGGCTTCGCAGCGCTGATCGAGCCCGTCGAGCGGCTGCGCAAAGGTCACTCGCTGTCCGCCGGCGTGCTCGGCATGAGCGTCGCGCACTTCGGCCTGGCGATGTTCATCCTCGGCGCCACGACGGTCGAGTCGTACAAGCAGGAGAAGGATCTGAGCCTGCGCCCGGGACAGAGCACCGAGGTTGCCGGCTTCACCTTCACGATGGACAGCCTGCGTAACGTTGCCGGTCCGAACTACGAGGCCGTCGAGAGCCAGGTGACGATCACGCGCAACGGTCGCGAGCTCGCCCGGCTGTACCCGCAGAAGCGCACCTATCGCGTGCAGCAGAATCCGATGACCGAGGCCGGCATCGACGGCGACTGGAACCGCGACCTGTTCGTCGCCATGGGCGAGCCGCTCGGCGACGGCTCCTGGAGCCTGCGGCTGCAGTACAAGCCGATGGTGCGCTTCATATGGCTGGGCGCGCTGGTCATCGCGATCGGCGGCCTCATCGCAGTCTGCGACCGCCGCTATCGCCAGCGCGTCGCAGCGACCGAAGTGAGCAGCCCTGCGGCCGCCGGCACGCGCACGGCATAGCAGTCATGTGGCGCTTCATCATTCCGATCGGCCTGTTCGTCGCGCTCGCGGCGTTCCTCTTCGTCGGTCTCGGCCGCGACAAGCAGACGCTTCCTTCACCGCTGATAGGCAAGCCCGCGCCGCAGTTCGAGCTGCCGCGTGTCGACGATCCCTCGCAGAAGGTCGCCAGCCGCGATCTCGCCGGGCGTCCCTACGTGCTGAACATCTGGGGCAGCTGGTGCGTGGCGTGTCGCGAGGAGCATGCCGCGCTGATGGAGATCGCGCGGCGCGGCGAAGTGCCGCTGATCGGTCTGAACTGGAAGGACGAGCTGCCGCTGGCGCAGCGCTGGTTGCAGGCACTCGGCAATCCCTATGCCGCATCGGCGTTCGATCCCGAAGGCAACGTCGGCATCGACTGGGGCGCATACGGCGCGCCGGAAACCTTCCTGGTGGATGCGCAGGGCATCGTCGTCTACAAGTACGTGTCGCCGATGACTCTCGACGTGTGGGAGCGCAACTTTCTGCCGCGCATCAAGCAGGCGAGGGCGGGCGGCGAATGAAGCTACTGTTCGCCGTTCTTGCGGGTCTGCTGTGCATGCAGCTTGCGTTCGCCATCGATACTGCGCCGGCGTTCAGCGATCAGGCGCAGCAGCAGCGCTACGAGCGCGTGATCCGCGAGCTGCGGTGCTTGCAATGTCGCAGCGAGACGATCGCGGATTCGAACGCGACGCTCGCCGCCGATCTGCGCCGCCAGGTGCGTGAGATGATGGCCGCCGGCAAGAGCGACCAGGAGATCTTCCAGCACATGGTTGACCGCTACGGCGACTACGTTCTCTACAAGCCGCCGCTCGTCGCTCGCACGCTGCTGCTGTGGGGCGCACCAATTCTGCTGCTGGTCGGCGGCGGTGCGGTCGCAGCCTTCGTGATCGCACGCAAGTCGCGGCTGCCGGACACGGATCCCGCCGATCCCGGCCTGGGTGCCTCGTGACGGGTTTCATCATCGCCTGCGCCGCGATGATCGCGGCAGCTCTGCTGTGGATCGTGTTGCCGCTGCTGCGCGCGCCTGCTGCCGATGCAGACGCTTCTCGCAAGGAGCGGCGTATCTCCGCAGTCGCAGTTGCCTTGTTCGTGCCAGCTCTCGCGGTCGCGATGTACACGACGCTGAGCAAGTGGAACTGGAACCAGGCGGATGCCGCCGCCGCTCAGGCGCAGGACATGGAGCAGGCGCTGGAAAGCCTGCGAACGAAGCTGGCTCAGCATCCCGACGACGTGAACGGCTGGCTGTTGCTCGGCAGGTCGTACGCAAAGCTGGAGCGTTACGCACTCGCGGTCGATGCGTTTCAGCAGGCCTACGATCACTCCAAGGGCGAGAACGTGGAAGCAACGCTCGGGCTCGCCGAGTCGCTGGTCATGACGGACGAGGCATCGTTGAGGGGCAAGGCAGGGCGTCTGTTCGAAGCCGCACTTGCCAAGGCTCCGAACGATCCGCGCGCACTGTGGTACGGCGGTATCGCGGCATTGCAAGCAGGCGACCTGCGACTCGGACGCGATCGCTTCCAGCAGCTGCTCGCTCTGAATCCGCCGGAGCAAGTACGCGGCGTGCTCGAGCGGCAGGTGCAGGATCTCAACCAGCAACTCAGCGAAGCCGCCGCAGGCGTGCCTGCGGCGCCATCTGCGTCCGCTGGCGCCGAAGCAGCTAAGGCCGGTGCGCAGCGTTCGATTCGCGTTGCGGTCTCCATCGCGCCGCAGATTCGCGATCAGCTCAAGGGCGGATCGGTGCCGCTCTTCATCCTGGCGCGCGACCCGGCAGCGGGCGGCCCGCCGCTGGCAGTGCAGCGGCATAGTTCGGCGGATCTGCCCATCACGGTCGATCTAAGCGAGCGCGATGCCATGATCGCGGCGCGTTCGATCGCGACGGTCCCGCGCGTGCAGGTGGTGGCACGCCTGTCGCGCTCGGGCACGCCGCAGGCGCAGAGCGGCGACTACTATGGCGAAGCTGAGTACGATTTCGCGAAGAACCCGAGCGCCGACGCCGGTACTTTGAATATCATCATCGACCGCGCCGTGCCGTGAGCGCCGAGCCCCAGACCTGCTGATGTCAGCCTCGACCCAGACCTCACCGACCCGGATTTCATTTGGCGGCCTGCCCTCGATGGTGCCGGCCTATGCCCGGGTGGTCCTCAGCAGGAAGCCGTACATCGCTCCGCCCGGCACCGTGATCGAGCCGGTGGAGCTCGAGGCGCGGCGCGTCGTGCTATCGCCCTCGCATCTGCAACGCTACCGCGAAGTGTGCTCGGTGCCTGCGGGAGCGGAGATGCCGGCGGCATATCTGCATCTGGTAGCCATGCCGATGCACATGCAGCTGTTCATCTGCCGGAACTTCCCGGTGAAGGTGCTCGGCCTGATTCACCTGCGCAATACGATTCGTGTCCTGCATCCGGTCGACGTGCGTGCGCCGCTGCGACTCACGGTGCACTTCGACACGATGCGCCTGACCGACTTCGGCCAGGAGTACGACTTCGTGACGCGCTACGAGCAGAACAGCGCGGTCGTGTGGGAGGAAGTGAGCACGATGTTCGCGCGCGGCAACACTGCGCCGAAGGAAGGCACG
>DATEJG010000110.1:0-26835 GCA_035278165.1 Steroidobacteraceae bacterium | reverse complement strand
GGTCGTTCGATGCCGCGATCGCTGCAGCGTTTCCGCAGCGGACTCGCTGCGGCCTAATTGAAGCTCCATTGCGTCCTCGACTGCGCTGCCGAGGCGCGCGCGGGTTTCCGCAGCGGACTCGCTGCGGCCTAATTGAAGCTGGGGCAAACGGGATCTACGCGAACTGCTGCGGAAGGGTTTCCGCAGCGGACTCGCTGCGGCCTAATTGAAGCCTCGACCGGCGTGCAGTTGTGACGGGGACGTGGCTCTCGTTTCCGCAGCGGACTCGCTGCGGCCTAATTGAAGCGCCGAGCCACACCAGGTCGCCCCGCAGTTCGCCGGTTTCCGCAGCGGACTCGCTGCGGCCTCATTGAAGCACGAGCAGCATGAGTTGCTCGAACGCGAGATCCGCGCGTCTCCGCGGAGAGAGTCTGCTGCGCCTCATTGAAACGAGGCCTTCCGCAAGCTTGTGGATGCGGGGCTAGTAGGTTTCCGCAGCAGACTCGCCGCGATTTCATTGAACAAGGCCGCGCGACTATTGGATCGTTGCGTCGGTACTACTCCGTCGTCAGCGCCGCCATCTCCGCCGCTGCCGCCGCAAACTCTTCCATGAATTCCCGGACCACCGCCCGCGACGTCTTCACCTGATCCAGCATCCCCACGCCCTGGCCGACGTAATACGTGACCAGATCCTCGGCCTGGCGGTTGCCGCGACTCGCTTCGTGCTCGGCGCGCCGTAACGCCGGCTCGCTCAGGAACAGCTGCAGGGGCATCGGCAGCGGGGCGGGGCTGTCAGCGCTGCTCCACGCGTCGGTCCAGGCCGAGCGGAGCTGCCGCGAGTATTTGCCGGTGCGGCTCTTCGAGCGCACGGTGTCGCGCGACGTGGCCGCCGCGAGCTTTTCCTGGATCAGCGGAGATGCTTCCGACTCGCTCGTCATGAGCCACACCGAGCCGGTCCATGCACCGGCCGCACCGAGCGCCATCATCGCCGCCATCTGGCGGCCGGTGACGATACCGCCGGCGGCGAGCACGGGCACCGGGCGGATCGGCGCGAGCGCACGGATCACTTCCGGCACGAGCACCAGCGTCGACACTTCGCCGCAGTGGCCGCCGGCTTCCGCGCCTTCGGCGACGATGATGTCGACGCCAGCCTGTACCTGCCGGATCGCGTGCTCCTTCGCGCCGACCAGCGCTGCGACCGCGACGCCTTGCGCTCGACCGCGATCGATCATCGACTGCGGCGGCACGCCGAGCGCATTGGCGATGAGCTTGATCGGATGCGCGAAGGCGACGTCCATCAGCCGCGAGGAGATTGCAGGCAGCAGACTCAGCTCGCGGCCGGTGACGATCGGATCGTCGAGATCGAGCGTCACGCCGTAGCGGGCGAGCAGGGCGCGCACGAATTCCTTGTGGCGCTCCGGCACGCGCGCGCGCAGCGCCGCGGAATCGACGTTCTCGTCGCGCCCGACCATGTTCTCGGGAATCAGGATGTCGACGCCGTAGGGCCGGCCGTGCACGTGCTCGTCGATCCACTTCAGCTCGAGCTCCAGCTCCTCGGGTGTATGGCGGCTGGCGCCGAGCACGCCGAAGCCGCCGGCGTTGCTGACTGCCGCGACGACGTCCCGGCAGTGGCTGAAGGCGAACAGCGGAAACTCCATGCCGAGCAGATCGCAGAGCGCGGTTCTCATAACTGCGCAACAATATACCCATGGGTCCGCTTGCAGGCATCACGGTCGTCGAGCTCGCCGCGCTCGGTCCCGCACCGTTCTGCGGAATGATGCTCGCCGACCTCGGCGCGCAGGTCATCCGCATCGAGCGTGCTTCGGCGCGGCAGGACGAGCCCGCGCCGGACGATCCGCTGCAGCGAAATCGCCGCTCGATCGCGCTCGACCTGAAGAACATCGCGGCGGTGGAAGTCGTGCTGACGCTGCTGGAGCGCGCCGACGTGCTGATCGAAGGCTTCCGTCCCGGTGTGCTCGAGCGGCTCGGGCTGGGGCCCGATGCGTGCTTCGCACGTAATCCGCGGCTGATTTACGGTCGTATGACAGGCTGGGGTCAGGACGGGCCGCTCGCACCCGCGGCCGGTCACGACATCAACTACATCGCGCTGGCGGGCGTGCTGAACCTGATCGGTCCGCCGGGCGGCAAGCCGGTGCCGCCGCTCAACCTGGTCGGCGATTTCGGCGGCGGCGGCATGTTGCTGGCGTTCGGCGTGCTCGCCGCGCTGCTCGAGTCCCGCCAGTCGGGACGCGGCCAAGTCGTGGACGCCGCGATGGTCGACGGCGCAGCGGCACTGCTCGCGATGTTCTATGGCTTGCGCGCGCGCGGCATGTTCCATGACGCCACCGGCGCGAATTTTCTCGCGGGCGCGGCGCCGTACTACGACACCTATCGCACGAAGGATCACAAGTACGTCGCCATCGGCGCGCTCGAGCCGCAGTTCTTTGCGCAGCTGCTCGACAAGCTCGGGCTCGACTGGCAGCGCTATGCGCGCGTCGGGTTCCCGGTCGTCGATCCAGGCACGCGCGAATGGATTGAGCTGCGCTCAGCGATTGCCGCGGCGGTGGCTTCGCGAACGCGCGACGAATGGTGTCGCATCATGGAAGGCACGGATGCGTGTTTCGCGCCGGTGCTGACGTTGGAGGAGGCCGCGCGGCATCCGCACAACGTCGCACGCGGCACATTCACGAAGGTCAACGATGTCGAGCAGAACGCGCCCGCCCCGCGTTTCAGCCGCACGCACGCGCAATCGCCCCAACCGCCGCGTCGCGCCGGCGAAGACACCGAAGCAGTACTCACCGAAGCCGGCTTCTCCCGCCAGCAGATCGACGAGCTGCGCGCCAAAGGCGCACTGACCTGAACGGGTGCCGGGAGAAAAAAACGAGGGAAACTCAGCACCGCAGCATTGCTGCACTGCTGAGTTTCCCCCGCTTTTTTCTCCCGGCACCGCCTTATTGCGACGGGGCGGCGATGACGCCGCAGGCGAGGCGCTTGCCGGAGTTGCCGGAGGGCTGCGTCGTGTAGTCGTCGGGGCTTTCGTGCACGACGACTGCTTTGCCCATCACGTCGCTCGACGGGTCGCCGTGCAGCGTGGTGCCGGCGGCGGTGACGTCGACCTGCGCGACGCCCTCGCCGTTGGAGCGGATGTTCAGCATGTCGCCGGCGTGGTGCGTGCCGCTGGTGGGATTGCCGTGCTGCGCCTGGGTCGGATTGAAATGAGCGCCGGCGCTGCTGGCGTCGGGCGCGCTGCAATCGCCCTTCTCGTGAATGTGGAAGCCGAACTCGGCGTCGGGCTTCAGGCCCTGGATCGAGCCGGTGATGTGCACGCCCTGCGGCGAGGAGGCCAGCGCGAGCGAGCCGGTGACGGTGCTGCCCTGGGTCGGCGCAACCTGCACCGCTGCTTCCGGTGCAGCCGCGGCGGGCGCATCCGACTTCTCGGCCGGGACGGCGGCTGCAGGCTCGGGTTGCCGCTGGGCGCCTTCGGGCTGCTGGCGCGAGCACGCAGCCAGCAGCAGGATCAAGCCGATTGCGATGCCGGGATGCGTTGTTCTCATGGCTTTTTCTCCGCGTGGTCCGAAACTGGACGTCGAAGTCTAGCATCGTGGAACGCCGGCCGAGCTCCGCACGTTCCCCCTCCCGAATGACCCTGCAGCAGATCCTGGCCTTCGCAGTCATCGCCGGCACGATGGTGATGTTCGTGTGGGGCCGGCTGCGCTATGACCTCGTGGCGGGCGTGGCGCTGCTGGTCGCGGTGCTGGTCGGCGTGGTGCCGCCGGATCGGGCGTTCTCCGGGTTCAGCGACGACATCGTGATCATCGTCGCCAGCGCGCTCATCGTCAGCGCGGCCGTATCCCGCTCCGGCATCATCGAGCTGATCCTGCAACCGCTCGCGCCGCACGTCACCTCGACGCGCGTGCAGATCGTCGTGCTGGTCGGTGCCGTCACGCTGCTGTCGGCGTTCGTCAAGAACATCGGCGCGCTGGCCATGATGATTCCAATCGCGTTGCAGATGGCGAAGCGCTCGCAGCGCTCCCCGGCGGTGCTGCTGATGCCGATGGCGTTCGGCTCGCTGCTCGGCGGCACCATGACGCTGATCGGCACTTCGCCCAACATCATCGTGTCGCGGCTGCGCGGCGAGCTGCTCGGCCAGCCGTTCGGCATGTTCGATTTCATGCCGGTCGGCATCGGCCTGTCCGCCGCGGGCGTGCTGTTCCTGGTGCTCGGCTATCGGCTGCTGCCGTCCAACCGCCAGGCGGCGCCGGGCCTGAGCGAGGCGATCGACATCAAGGACTACGTCACCGAGGCGCGCGTCCGGGAGGATTCGGAGATCGCCGGCCTCACCGTCAGCGAGCTGCGCAAGCACGCCAACCAGGAAGTGATGGTGACCGCCGTGGTCCGCGACGAGCAGACCGCGTCGCCGCTGCCGGACATGAAGCTGCAGGCCAACGACATCGTGTTGTTGCAGGGTGAGCCGGCTGCCCTGGAGCGCGTCGTCGCGCTGTCGCAGCTCGAGCTGGAAGGCGAGAACCGCACCAGCCGCACGGAGGAAGCCACCAACGACGAGATCGGCGTCATCGAAGCCGTCATCGGCCCGAGCTCGCTGCTGATCGGCCGGGCGGCGGGACGGATCGCCTTGCACGACCGCTTCGGCGTCAACCTGATCGCAGTGAGCCGCAACGGCGAGCGGTTCACCGAGCGCCTGCGCGACATCGAGCTGCGCAGCGGCGACGTCATCGTGCTGCAGGGCGTGCTGGCGAACATGCCGGCGAAGCTGCGCCAGCTCGGCTGTTTGCCGCTGGCCGCGCGGCAGATCAGGCTCGGCAGCGTGCGTCGCGGCTTGATTCCGGTCGCTGCGCTCGTGACGGCGATGGTGCTCGCGGGCACGGGCACGCTGTCGGTCGGCATCGCTTTCTTCGGCGCGGCGCTGGTGACCGTGCTCGCCGGGTCGCTGCCGCTGCGCGAAGCCTACGAGACGGTCGATTGGCCGATCCTGATCATGCTCGGCGCGCTGATCCCGGTCAGCGAGGCGATTCGCACGACGGGCGGCACGGACATCATCGCAGCAGGGCTGTCGAACGTGGCGCACGCTCTGCCTGGCTACGGCGCGGTAGCGCTCATGCTGGTCGCCGCGATGCTGATCACGCCCTTTCTCAACAATGCGGCGACAGTGCTGGTGATGGCGCCGATAGCCGCGAGCTTCGCGCAGAAGCTCGGCTATCAACCGGACGCGTTCCTGATGGCGGTGGCGATCGGCGCGGCGTGCGACTTCCTGACGCCGATCGGGCATCAGTGCAACACGCTGGTGATGGGACCGGGCGGCTACCGCTTCGGCGACTATGCGCGGCTCGGCGCGCCGCTGTCGTTGCTGATCGTGCTGCTCGGCGTGCCGCTGATCATGATCGTGTGGCCGCTGTCCTGACTTTCGGGCGCGGCCTGGCGCGGCGCTCGGTCTTGGGTGCTTCCGTGTCGTCCACCGTCACGGCGACGGGCTCGTCGGCGTGCAGGCTCATCAGCGACTGCATCAGCCCGTCGTCGGCGCTCGAGCACACGCCGAGCACCGTCGCTTCGGTGCAGCCCTCGGCGGCGACGTATGCGTGGCCCATGTTCGAGTCGATGTAGATCGACTCGCCGGCCTCGAGGATGATCGGGTCGTAGAACTCGGTGTGGATCTCCACGCGGCCTTCGATCACGAAGATGTATTCCTCGCCCGAGTGGTGCACCAGCTCGCCGAACTCGGCGACGCTGCGGGCGCGGATGCGTGTCAGCACCGGGATCATGCGCTTGCGCCGCAGCTCCGGGCACAGGTAGTAGTAGTCGTAATTCTTGGTGTTGACGCGGATCGAGCGGTCGACCCGCCCGACGCTGCGACGTGCGGTCACCGGCGCATCGGGGACGGCGTCGCCCTCTGCGAACAGCTCCGACATGCGGATGTTGAGCCGCTGGCTCAGCTGTTGCAGCTTGTCATATGTCAGCGTGAGGCGATCGTGCTCGACCTTGGACAGCGTAGAGACCGGAATGCCGGTCCGCTCGCTCATCTCCTTCAGTGTCCAGTCGTTACGGGCGCGGAGCCTGCGCAGCAGCGTGCCGAGCGTCGGCTGTTTCGATTTCATGCCGCATAGAATAACTCAGTACTGCAGTTTCAGTGCCAGGAAGTGGAACGCGACGGCGACGTAGGCCCACACCAGGCACGCTGCAGCCAACGCGGTCCGGCCGAGCGACAGCGACAGCTTGCGCGCCGGCGCGCGCCACGTGTCGACCGCGGCGATGACAGCCACGATTGCGCCGATCACCGCCACCAGTGCCGACAACTGCACGAGGCGCACGAACCATCGGCCGTCGGACGAAATCACCCAGAACGACTGGCTGGAAAACATCGTCAGCACCGTCAGCACCAAGGCGATGAACACGCCGCAGGCGAGAATCGCCACCAGCGAGCGTCCGCGGTTGCGATCAGCGGCGCGCGCCTGTGCAGCAGCATCCGGGCGCGCAAAACGCCGGCGCACGAAGCCGATCAGCCGCATCAGCAGCGCGAGCACGACGATCCCGCCGGCAATGCTGACCGCTGGCACCAGCCACGCCTTGTTCCGCCATGCCGGCGGTCGCTGGAAAATGATGATCGGCCCGTAGCCGTCGGGGACGAGGCTGATGACGCGATCGTGCTGATCGCGCACTGCGGCCAGGCGCATTTCGCCGTCGGCCTCGCGCCACAGCCACGGCTCGACTTCGCGAAACTTCTTGCGCTCGTCGTTGAGGCCCGTCAGTCCGCCGACGACGAGGCTGCCGTCGTCGGTCACGGCCGCATCGCTCTGGCCGAACATGTAGAAGAAGCTGAACAGACTCCTGTCGGCGCGGCGGCTGGCCTCGTAGTTGCCGGCGACGGCGGCCGCGTGCTGCTTCGCATCGGCGGGCGCCGCCGCCGGCGCCGGCGACTGCCGTGGGAAGTAGCGGTCCATGAACCCTTCGAACAGCGCCGTGCGCAGCTTGTAGACGGAGTTGGCCTTGCCGCTGCTGTTGAACGAGACGAACAGGCCGACCTTCGCCGAGGGGATCAGCACCAGCTCGCTGTGAAAGGCAGTCAGGTCGCCGCCGTGCGCGATCGCACGCACGCCGTTGCGCTGCTGCTCGTAGAAGCCGTGAGCCATTGCATCGACGCCCGGAGCAGGGCGGTTCGCGACGCTGTGCATCAGCTCGGCGGTCTCGGGCTCGAGGATGCGATTCGCTTCGTCGCCGCCCGGCAGCAGACCGCCGTTGAGGTGCGCCAGCATGAACTGCGCCATGTCGGGAGCGGGGGCCGACAGCGCGCCCGCGGGCGCGTCCGATCCGAACTCGAACGGCACCGGCTTCCCCGACGCGGCGGCGTAGCTGTTCGACAGGTGCTCGCGCAGCGGCTCCGGCACGGGCTGCCGGAACGTCGAGTGCTCCATCTTCAGAGGCTTGAAGATCCGCTCTTCGATGTATTGCTCGAACGGAATGCCGGCCGCGCGCGCGACGATGTAACCTCCGAGCGACGCGCCGTAGTTGGAATAGGCTGGCACGGTGCCCGGCGGATAGATGCGCGCCGGGATGCTGTCCTTCAGCGCTTCGCCCAGCGGCTTCACTTTGCTGGCGTCCGTGACCAGCAGGTCGAGCAACGACTCTTCGAATCCCGCGGTGTGCGTCATCAAGTGGCGCAGCTTGATCGGCTGCCCGCCGTAGCCTTCGATCCTGAAATCCAGGTACTCGTTGATGTCGTGGTCGAGATCGAGCTTGCCGGCTTCGACCTGCTGCATCACCGCCGTCCAGGTGAACAGCTTGGAAATCGAAGCGGGGCGGAACAGCGTCTGTTCGGCGGAGACCGGCTTGCGCTTCTCGACGTCGGCGAGCCCGTAGGCACGCGTCAGCAGCAGCGCATCGTCCTTGACGATCGCGACCGTCGCGCCTGCGATGTCGCCCATCGCCATGGAGGCGGGGAGCATGCCGTCGAGGAAAGCCGCAGCGTCCTGCGCTGTGAACTGCACCGGCGTTCCAGTCGGTGCAGGCTGCGCGATGGCCAGCGCGGACACGGTCAGAGCGGCAACGCCGAGCGATACGAGCTTGCTGCGCATGATGGTCTCCCCTTGCTCTCGACTCATCTCTTATTCGGCTTCCGCACGTTGCGCGGGCCGGTTGAACGCCAGCAACAGCGCACCCGACAGTGCTGCGATTGCCGCCGTCGCGGCGAAGAACTGCGGCGGCGACAGCGAGCTCCACAGCGTGCCGAATGCACCGGCGAGCAGATTGCCGAAAAATGCCGCCAGGAACCACAAGGCGATGGTCGTGGCGGCAAACCCTGCGGGCGCGAGCCGACCGAACAGTCCAAGGCCGATCGGCAGGATGTACAGCTCGCCGGCGGTCATCACCACGAAGAAGATCACCAGCCAGATCCAGCCTTCGGCCACGACGCCGCTGCCGCTGAACGCCGCGACGCCCGCGAGCAGCAGGTACGAGAGTGCGACACCGCCGGCGCCGATCGCCATCTTGCGCAGCGACGAGAGCTCGTGACCCTCGCGCGCGTGGCGCACCCAGCGCGCCACGAACCACGGCGTCAGCAGGAAAACGAGCAGCGGGTTGAGCGACTGGAACCACGTCATCGGAATCTGGAACGCGCCAGCGGTGCGGTCGACGTTCTCGATCCACAGCGGCAGCGTGTTGCCGACCTGCTCGTACGCGGCGCGGAACACGACCACGACGCCGCAAATGCCCGCGAGCAGCGCGAAGCGGCGCGCGATGCCCGCCTCGTACCAGTGTTGCTGTACGGCCGGGCGGACCGGCGCCGTGCGCGGCGGCTCGGGCGGCAAGTAGCGGCCGCCGAGGATGTAGATGACCAGTCCGCTGACCATGCCGATACCGGCGACGGTGAAACCCCAGTGCCAGCCGTACAGCTCGCCGATCGTGCCGCAAGCCAGCGGCGCGAGAAACGCGCCGACGTTGATGCCGAGGTAGTAGTAGTTGTACGAGCTGCGCCGCCGCGGATCGTCCGGCTGGTACAAGCCGGAAATCTGGCTCGGCAGGCTGGGCAGGAACAGGCCGTTGCCGATGCCGATCGTCGCCAGCGCGAAGTAGAACAGCGGCTCGAACGCCATCATGAAATGGCCGAGCGCCATGATCGAGCCGCCGAGCAGCACCGAGTTGCGCCGCCCGAGCCAGCGGTCGCAGAGGATGCCGCCGATGATCGGCGTGAAGTAGACGAACGCGTTGTACAGGCCGTAGATGAGCGACGCGTGCTGCTGCGTGATCAAGAGCTGCTTGACCATGTAGTAGACCAGCAGCGTGCGCATGCCGTAGTAGGAGAAGATCTCCCACATTTCCGTCAGGAACAGGATGGTCAGGCCGCGCGGCTGGCCGAACCAGTCCGTGCGCTGACGCTGCGCGTCCGCGCCGGCGGCGCTGCCGGCTTCGCTGATCACTGCGAGCGGGCGCCGCCGCCCCACGCCGCGGGCGGACACCAGACCGTGCCGTTCTCGTAGACGATGCCGGGCGAGCGGTCGTTGCGCAGGAAGATGGGACCGTCGAGATCGACGACGCTGCACAGCTGCCCGACCAGGAAGGACGGCGCCATCGCCAGCACCGTGCCGGTCATGTTGCCGACCATCACGTCGAGCCCGAGCGCCCGTGCCTGGCGCGCCATCGCCAGGCCTTCGGTGAGGCCGCCGCACTTGTCGAGCTTGATGTTGACGACGTTGAAGCGCCCGACGAGCGTCGCGACGTCCTTCAGGTCCTGCACGCTCTCGTCCGCGGCGATCGGGATCGGCGAGCGCAGCCCGTCGAGATCCGCTTCGCGCCCGATCGGAAACGGCTGCTCGATGAGCCCGACGCGCGCCTCGACCAGCACCGGCATGAGGTCAGCGAGCGAAGCGCGAGTGAAGCCCTGGTTGGCATCGACACCGAGCCATACTTCCGGCCGCGCAGCCCGCACCGCGCGGACGCGCTCGGCATCGACCGGGGTGCCGGTCAGCTTGAGCTTGATCGCCTGCGCGCCGGCGTACGATGTCGCGGTCTGCGCCATCTGCACGGGATCTTCCGCGCCGATCGTGAACGTCGTGACCAGCGGCACGGGCGGGTCGAGGCCCGCGAGCTTCCATGCGGGAGTGCCGCTCATTTTCGCTTCGAGATCCCACAACGCGCAGTCGACGGCGTTACGCGCGCCGCCGGCCGGCAGCAAGCGCTGCAGCGTTTCGCGATCGATACCCGATTCGATGTCGGCGCGCACCGCTTCGATCTGCTGGGTCATGGTCGCGGCAACGTCGTTGCGATAGTAGACACCCGCTGCTTCGCCGCGGCCGACGTGACCGTCGCAGCCGAGCGTCGCGACGACCACGTCGACTTCGGTGAAGGTGAAACCGGTGATGCGAAATGGCGCCTTCAGCGGCCATTTCTCGACTGCAACCTGCAGCGTCAGGCGCGGGCGGGGTTGGGAAACAGACATGATGTGACCAGTTCCTCGAGCTCCGGGCCGCTGCGCATCGGATCCGCGACCGGCAGGCCGAGCTGCGCCCGGCGCTCCGCCAGCACGGTGCGCGCACGCGACGCCGAGAGCTGCGACGTATTCAATGACACGCCGGCGCAACGCACGTTCGGATTCGTGCGGCGCGCCAGCTCCAGGTGCAGGTAGACGGCCTCGTCGAGCGAGGGCAGCGGATACTGTTCCAGGCCGAGGACGCTGTCGCGGCCTTCCTCGTGGCACAGCACGAGGACGTCGGGCTGCGAGCCGTGCAGCAGGCCGAGCGAGACGCCGGAATATGAAGGGTGAAACAGCGAGCCCTGGCCTTCGATCACGTCCCAGTGATCGGCGTCGGCGTCGGGGCTGAGGAGCTCGGCCGCGCCGGCGACGAAGTCGGCGACTACCGCATCGAGCGGAATGCCGGCGCCGGCGATCAGGATGCCGGTCTGGCCGGTCGCGCGAAAGTCCGCTTCGACCCCGCGGTTGCGCAGCTCGCGCGCCAGCACGAGCGCGGTGTATTTCTTGCCGAGCGCACAGTCCGTGCCGACCGTGAGCAGGCGCATGCCGCTGCGCTTGCGGCCGGAGGCGATCGGAATTCCCGCCGGCGGGCGCCGCACGTCGATCAAGCGGCGGCCGAGCCGGCGCGCTGCAGCGTCCAGCTCCGGGTTGTCCGCCAGTCGTGCGTGCATGCCGCTGACGATGTCCAGTCCGGCTTCGAGCGCTTCGATCAGTGCCGGCAGCCACTCGGCATTCAGCGTGCCGCCGCGATTCGCGACTCCGATGACCAGCGAGCGCGCGCCGCGAGCGCGAGCCTCCGCGGGCCTCAGGCGCTGCAGTCCAGTCGTTACGGTCGCCGCCGGCAGCGCGTACTCGCCGACGCATTTCTCGGGCGCCCAGTCGCGCAGCCCGAATGCCGTCTTCGCGTACGGAGCCTCGGTCGTGTCGCCGAGGAACAGCAGGTACGGGCCCGGTACGTCGACGATCAGCGACGTGCGTGCCGCCGCGCTGCTCGACGGGCGTGGTTCAGCCGAAACGGTAGCCAAGCAGATTCCAGTAGTTGAGCACGATGAGGAACGCCAGCGTCGCCACGGCGGCAAGCGAGTAGTGCAGGCGTGCACCGAACGTCCACGTGCCGGCGCGCCACACGCCGACCGCGAACCATGCCGCGAGCAGCGCGAACGGAATCGCGAGCAACGGGAAGGTCAGGGCGACGTACAGCGACGGCGGAATCTTGTAGATCAGATTCTCCAGGCCGCCCGCGAGGATCAGCGCGATTGCGACGATGAACAGCAACAGCAGTGCGCCGCTCAACGCCAGGACCGGCCGCGCCCAGCGCAGCCGGCCGGCGAGCGCACGATCGGCGCGGCGTTGGCGGACGGCGCTGACGAGCATGGTGATGAACAGCAGCACGCCGATGCCGACGATGAAACCGTGCAACTTGCTCGATTCGTACCATGCGATGCGCTGGGCGACGATCGGCGGGAACAGTCCTACTACGTGAGTAGCGTGGCCGCTGCCGTCATCGCCTTTGAATGCAGCGAAGGCGTCACTGTCCTGCATGCGGAACACGCCGTCGCCGACTTCGACCCAGCGCGCCGGGTTGCCGAAGATGTCGCCCATCAGCAGGGTGCCGTCAGGCATCGGCGTGACGGTGTCGTCGCCGAACGCAGCGAAGACTTTCTCGAACTTCGTGTACGAGTGGCGCAGGCCGCGATAGCTGCCGGCGTAACGCTCGTTGCGCTTGGCAGCGTCGGCGGGCGGCTTCACGACCGGCAGGTCCGCGGGAAAGTAGTGCTTGAAGAATGCGCGCTCGAGCTCGACGGAGGTCCGCGCGCCCTTGCCGCCGGTGTTCACCGACGCGAACAGGCCGATGCCGGTTTCCGGCATCAGGCTGAGGATGGAGTGGAAGAAGCCGGTGTCGCCGCCGTGGCCGATGATGCGGCGGCCGTTGATGTAGGTCTCGTAGAAACCGAGCGCGTGGCCGTTGAGCGCCGGATCGGGGCTCATCACGCGCGTGTGCATCATCTGCGCGGTCTCGGGCTCGAGGATGTGCGCATCGCCGAGCGCGCCGTCCTGCAGGTGCGCGAGCATGAAGCGCGCCATGTCGGTTGCGGTCGAAGAGAGCGATCCTGCGGGGCCGGCCGCATGGATGAATTCGAAGCCGTGGCTCTTGAAGCCGCCCGCTTCCGGCGTGTAGCCGACGGACATGCGTGGCGCGAGCGTATCCGGCAGCGGCTCGCCGAAGGTGCTGCGCGTCATGCCGAGCGGCTGAAAGATGTGCTGCGCGACGTAGTCGTCGAACGACTGGCCCGAGACGGTCTCGACGATGCGGCCGGCGAGCGCCGTCGCCCAGTTCGAGTAGGAAGCGCCGGTGCCGTCGCCGAAGTTGGTCGTCGGCGGGCGCACGCGCGCCGGCGGATGCGCCGCGATCCATTCGCCGAGCGGCACCAGGTCCTCGACTTTGTTCGCGAACAGGTAGCCGACGGCGCCGTCCTCGAAGCCGGCGGTGTGCGTCATGATGTTGCGCAGCGTGACCGGCTCCGGATACGTGTTCGCGATCTTGAAGTCCTTCAGGTACGTGTTGACGTCGGTGTCGAGATCGAGCTTGCCCTGCTCGACCAGCTGCATCACCGAGGTCCACGTGAACAGCTTCGAGACCGAGCCGGGGCGGAACAGCGTCTGCGCCGGATCGACCGGCACGTGCTTCTCGACGTCCTCGTAGCCATAGCCCTTCTGGAAGAACACCTGGCCGTCCTTCACCACGATGACGACCGCGCCGGCGACCGGCCCGGCTTTCATCTGCGCATCCATGAAGCCGTCGAGGAACGCTTCCATCTCCTCGACCGTGGTCGGACCGCGCGCCGGCAACGGCCGCGCCGTGCCTTGCTCGTTCGCTTTGTACGCCAGCGAATCGGAGCCTTCGCCGCCGGCGCCGTGAGCGGCGAGCGGCAGCGCGCACCAGGCGATGGCCATGCCAACGGCGCGGGACGCGGCGATGCGGATGCCCATGTCGATCCCCTTTTTCTTGTCGGTCAGAACGAGTAGCGCAGCTCGACCCCCAGCTCGCGCGGCCGGATGATGTTCTGCTTGCTGCCGAAGGAGGGCTGCAACGTGTTCACGACGCCGCGCTCGTCGAAGATGTTGTTGCCGAACACGTCGAGCCCGAGCACGCCGCGCTGGAACGACAGGCGCAGGTTCGCCGTGTCGAAGGCGTCCTGCGTGACGACGTCGGCGTGGAACGGATCGTCTTCGGTCGGCGTCGGAAACTTCACGCGCACGTCGCCGACGTGCACGTAGTCCGCGCGCACGAACCCGGCCCAGGAGCCGCCCAGCTCGAAGCTGTATTGCACGCCGGCGCTGCCGTTCACCTTCGGCACGTCCGGCAGGCGCTCGCCCGGGACGAAGCCCGACTCGCGCACGACGTCGTCGAACTCGGTGTTGTTGACGGCCAGCGACAGGTTGAAGCGCCACGCATCGACCGGCTGCGCCACGAGCTCGATCTCGGCGCCGTCGCTGGTCGCGTCGCCGGCGTTGAGGATCTGCGAGAAGCCGCATTCGAGCGTGACGCCGAGCTGCACGCCCTCCCACTTCTGGCGGTACACCGCGCCGTTGAGCAGCACGCGGCCGTCCGCGAGCTGCGATTTCGCGCCGAGCTCGTAGTTCCACAGCGTGTCCGGATCGGTGAACTCCTTGGCGCCGAGCGCCTCCGCCTGGTCGAGGCAGTTGTCGGCGATCAGCGGGTTGACGACGCCGCTGCGAAAGCCCTTGGCGGCCTGCGCATAGAGCGTGGCCGCATCGCTGGGCTCGAAGCGCACGTACGCGGAGGGATTGAACTCGGCCACGTGCCCGCTCTGCGGCGGCTCGGGCGTCGTCGGACCGGGCTCGGTGCCGCGCACCAGGAAGCCGTCCGCCGCGATGTCGAAGTCGGTGATGTCGTCTTCGAGGTAGCGGCCGCCGATGCCGACCGTCCACTTCTCGGCGACCTGGTAGCTGACCTGCGCGAAGATCGACTTCTGCTCGTTCTCATAGAACTTCGCGAGCGGCGCGTCCAGCTCGAAGCTCTGCCCGCGCAGCACTTCGCCGAGGCACGCCGGGCACGAATAGTCCGGGACGAACTGCGAGAACTTCGCCGACTGATCGAGGTAATATGCGCCGAGCGTCCACTGCAACGGCTGCTCGCCGCGCGACTGCAGGCGCACCTCCTGCGTGAACACCTCGCCTTCACTGCGATCGTGCAGGCCCCACGGCAGCGGCGGCAGGCCGCTGGCCGCTGCGAGGAAGCCGATGTCCTGATCGCTGAAGCGCTTCATCTCGGTCCAGCTGCTCGCCGAGAGCAGCGACACCGCGTCCCAGTCGTAGCTGATGACCAGGCTATCGACGTCCAGCCGCTCGCCGTTGCCGCCGTCCTCGAAGGCGTCCAGGCCGCGGGCTTGCTCGTACTCGCCCGCGCCCAGCGGATCGGTGAGCTCCTCGCTGTCGACCGTGACGTCCTGCGTCGTGTGCATCAGCTCGAATTTCAGCCGGTCGCTCGCCTGCCAGGTCAGCGTGCCGCGCGCGCCCCAGGTCTTCTGGGTGTTGATGTCGCTGCGCCTGAACGCTGCGATCGCGGGGCTGACCAGCGTGCCGTCCGGCAGGCCGAGCCCGGCGCTCCAGTCGATTTCCGGCTGGCCGGCGAAGGTGTTGTCGATGAAGCCGGCGATGTCGTCCTTGTAACCCACGACACGGACGGCGAGCTTGTCGGTCACGAGCGGAAGGTTGATAGCGGCTTCGGCGTGGTAGCTCGCGTCGTCCGAGTGCGCGGTAGTGAAGCCGCGCACGCCGACATCTGCCGAGAATTCCTGCAGGTCGGGCGCCCGCGGAATCACCCGCACGACGCCGGCGAGCGCGCTGGCGCCGAACAGCGTGCCTTGCGGGCCGCGCAGCACTTCGACACGATCGATGTCGACCAGGCGCAGGTTCGGCTTGCCGCCGTGATTGGTCAGCACGCTGGTGACGGTCTCGCCGAAATAGGTGGCGGTCGTGGAGGGCACGCCGCCCTCCGACGCGCTGATGCCGCGGATGCGAATCGTGCCCTGGCCGGCGCCGAGGTCCTGGAAGTACACGCCGGGGACCGAGTTCAGGAAGTCGGCGTAGTTGGTGAAGCCGCGCGTGGTGATGTCGTCGCCGGTGATCGCGGAGACCGAGATCGGCACGTCCTGCAGGCGCTCGCTGCGCTTGGTGGCGGTGACGATGATTTCCTGCAGCACCTGCAGGTCGCGCGTCGTTTCGGCGGCATGCGCCAGCGGTGCGACGGCGGCGGCGCTGAGCAGCGCGGTAATCGACTTCCAGGCAGAGCGTTGCATGGTCATGTGGTTTCCCCCTGCCGGCGCGACTGCGGCGACGTTTTCCGAATCTATATTAAATTTTCCATATGGGTCAATTTCTCTTTTGGTACTATTTTTCGCATGCGTAGAATTTTCCCGATGCTCCTGCTCACCGCCACCGCGCTCGCAGCTGCCGGGCCGACGCTCGCCGCAGAGCCTGTCTACGACGTCGTGATCCGCAACGGCCGGCTGCTCGACGGCCTCGGCAATCCGTGGATACGCGGGAGCGTTGCCGTGAAGGCCGGACGCATTGCGTGCGTCGGAAGCTGCGACGGCCGCGGCCGCCGCGAGATCGATGCACGCGACCGCTACGTCTCGCCCGGATGGATCGACCTGATGGACCAGTCCGGCGAAGTGTTGCCGCGCAGCGGCCTCGCCGAGAACAAGCTGCTGCAGGGAGTCACGACAGCGATCGCAGGCGAGGGCGGCACGCCGGTCCCCGCCGCGGAGATCGACGCGTACTTCCGCGACATGCAGGCGAAGGGCATCTCGCTCAACTTCGGCACCTATTACAGCTCCGCGCAGGCGCGCGTCGCGGCGATGGGCGATGGCGCCGGCGCGCCCACGCCGCAGCAGCTGGAGAAAATGAAGGAGCTGGTGGCGACTGCGATGCGTGCCGGCGCGATGGGGATTGCGACTGCGCTGATCTATCCGCCCGACAGTTTCCAGTCGACGCAGGACCTGATCGAGCTCGCGAAAGTCGCCGCGCAGTACGACGGCATCTATGCGAGTCACATGCGCGATGAGAGCGCGGGGCTGCTGACGGCGATCGGCGAGTCGATCGCGATCGGCGAGCAGGCCGGCATCCAGGTGGAAGTGTTCCACTTCAAGGGCGCGTATCAGCCGGGCTGGGGCGAGCTCGTGCCGCAGGCGATCGCGCTGATCGACGCTGCCCGCGCGCGCGGCGTGAGCATCGGCGCGGACATGTATCTCTATGCTGCGGGCGGCACCGGGCTCGACATCACGGTGCCGAACTGGGTGTGGGAGCGCGGCATGGAGCAGGGCCTCGAGCAGCTGCGCAGCAAGCGCGTGCGCGAGCGGCTCAAGCGCGAAGTGCAGGGCGGCTCGCTCCCCGGCTGGTCGAATCTCGTGCATGCCTCCGGCGGCTGGGACCACGTCGTGCTCGCCAACGCCTTCGACGAGCGCTACGACAGATACCGCTACAAGAGCCTCGCCTACATCGGCCAGCAGCTCGGCAAGGATCCGGCGGACGTGGCCTGGGACATCCTGCTCGGGGCCGCGCCGAAGAATCGCGCGATGGCGCTGTTCTTCATGATGAGCGAGGACGACATCGAGACTGCGCTCAAGGCGCCGTGGATGGGGATCGGCAGCGATGCCGGCGCGGCGGAGAAGCTCGGCGAGATGGATGCGATCGGCCTGCCGCACCCGCGCTCATACGGCAACTTCCCGCGCCTGATCGCGGAGTACGTGCGCAAGCGCAAGGTCGTGACGCTGGAGGATGCGGTGCGCAAGCTGTCTTCGCTGCCGGCGACTCGCATGCGCCTGTTCGACCGCGGCGCGCTGCGCGAGGGCTTGTGGGCCGACCTGACGGTCTTCGATTTCGACCGCATCCAGGACACCGCGACCTACGAGAACCCGGTCGGCGTGCCGACCGGCGTCGACTACGTGCTGGTCAATGGCGAAATCGTGGTGGATGAAGGCAGGCACACCGGAGCGAAGCCGGGGAAAGTGCTGCGCGGGCCGGGATATGAAGGAGATGTCAGGCTGAAGCCTGATCCACAGTCAGTAGTACCCGGTCGGTAGTGTTTGTTGTGGGTCAGGCTTCAGCCTGACTCTCGCGCGGCCTTCCAGGTCTCGCCGAACACGCGCAGCAGATTGCCGCCGAGTATCTTCTCGATCCGCGCCGCGCTGTGCCGGCGGTCGGCCAGCATCATCGCAAGCGTCGCGAAGCGACGCGGCGTGTTGAGGTCGGCCGCGAACAGATACCCGTCTTCCGTCTCTCCGGGCGCTGCAATGCCTGCCTCGCGCCGCTCGCGGGTGTTCTTCGCGAACGCATCCTTGTACTTCTGGTCGACGACCGTCGCGGAGATGCTGCCGTCCGTGCCGAGCGAGACGTGATCCTCGCCTGCGACCTGCACCATGTGCTCGAGATGGCGCACGATGTCGGCCGCCGTCGGCTGACGACCCTCCGACAGATAGGGCATGAAGTAGATGCCGGACACGCCGCCCTTCTCCGCGACGGCGCGCAACTCTGCGTCGGTGCGGTTGCGTGGATGATCGGCGAGCGCCGCGCATCCCGTGTGCGTGAACGCAACCGGCTTTTTCGAAACGCGGATCGCATCTGCGGCGGTCTGCCGGCCGCAGTGACTGAGATCCACGAGAATGCCGATCTCGTTCATGCGCTCGATCGCCTCGACGCCGGTGCGGCTCAGGCCGGCATTGCCCGGCTCCATGCAGCCGTCGCCGAGCAGATTGCGACGGTTGTAGGTCGGTTGCACGACGCGCAAGCCGATCGCGTGCAGGTCCTGGAGCCGCGCCAGGTCCGTTTCGAAAGCGACGCCATCCTGGACTCCGTACACCAGCCCGGAGCGCTTGTTCTTCTTCGCCCTGCCTATGTCGGCCGCCGTGCGGATGCGCGCGAGCACCTCGGGGTGCTTGTCGATCTCGCGCTCCCAATAGGCGATGCCGCGCACCGTATCCATGAAGGCCGTGTCCGGCGCCGTGGTGCCGACGGGACCGACCGTGACATGCGAGCAGGTGATTCCCGACTCGTGCACGTCCTTGACCTCCTGCTCCGAGAGCGCCGAGTCCGGCTCGCTGTTGTAGCCGCCGCCCGGACCGCCGAGCCCGTCGATGACGATGGCGTCGCGATAACGGAACCAGTCGGCAGCGCGCGCCTGCCGCGCAGGCAGGCTCAACGCGACCGCGCTTGCGACGCTCGAGACGAGCAGCGTTCGCCTGGAGATCGTGCTCATGCGGGACTCCCGGTCATCTCCCAGCGGATCATCGACACGGGAATGAGGCCGGCGGCATTCAGCTCGGTGAAATAGCGCGACAGCGTGAAGGCGTCGCCGAGCTGCTGGCTGCGTTCGGCCAGCAGCTGCTCCAGCAGATATTTGCCCGTGATGTAGGACGTGCCGTAGCCCGGTTGTCGCAGATACAGCTGCTGCTCGAAGCCGAGCAGGTCGAGATCCGGGCGCATCCAGCCGCGCGGCGTCCACTGGACGTGGAAATCCGCCGCCTGCTTCATCGTGAACTCATTGGCATGCGTGTACAGCGAGCCGAGCCCGCGCGCGGCGCGCTGCGCCAGCATGATCCAGACGACTTCACGGCCCCGCGGATTGTCGTCGTACAGGCCGGCGTGCAGCATCATCTCTTCCATCGCGGTCGCGAGGCCCTCGGCGCGGCTGTCCCAGATGTTGAACAGCAGCGGCCCGCGACGCAGCGCACTGGCGTGCGGCTCCTCGCGCATCCGCGCGAGGTCCCACCAGTGATAGAAGTGCGAGAACAGCGCAAGCGGCTCGTGATGGCTGGCGATCGCGAAAAAGTTTCGCTGTTCTTCCGGCACGTATGCGCCGATCTGCGCGCGCATCGCCGGATCCATGTAGTCGCGGACCGGCAGGATGCTCCGGGCGCGCATGAAGTCCATGTACTTCGTGACCGCCGCGTTGGCGCGCCGTTGATATTCCTCGGCGCTCGAGATCACGGGCAGGGCAGGCAGCCCGCGGTTGCGCTGCTCCTCCAGCTTGAGCTCGGTGTGCGCGCGGGCAAGCTCGCGCTTGAGCAGCATCACCTCGTCTTCCCACGTCAGCGGCACGAGGTGCACGTTGCGCAGGCTCCAGGTGTAGTTCTCCTTGCCGACGCCCGACGGCCCGTTCTTCGACGGCGCCTGTTGCTCCAGCCACGTGACGAACCGTGCGGTCGCCTGTTGCGCTGCCTGGATCGCCTGCTTGAGCGCCGGACCGTTGTCCTGCGCCTTCTGCTCGAGTGCCAGCAGATCCGCGCGCTGTTGCTTGATCGTGCCGATGCCCGCGATCCACAGGTCGCGCGCGTTGCCGACGAGATTCACCTGCGCTTGCGCCAGCAACGGCGGCACGCTCTGCAGCTCATGCGTGAGCTGCGCTGCGGCGTCGGGCGTCAGCGGGAACGAGCAGGTCCACAGCTCGATGATCGCGTGGTGGGTCGGCCCTTCGTGCGCCGGCGTATCGCTCTGCGCGGTCCGGATCGAAGTGTAGAAAGCCGGGTCGCGCTCCCACGGCTTGAGAACGCGCAGGTTGAAGTCGAGGCCGTTCATTTCCGCGCGCAACAGGTGGTAGTCGACCTGCTGCGGGATCGGCCAGGCGTCGGGCTTGATTGCCTGCAGCCGCGCCTGCAAGTTTTTCAGCTGGGTCTGCTTGCGGGCGAGCGCCGCCGCCGTGTAGTCCGGAGCGCCCTCGCGCAGAGCGGGTTGCTCGAAGCTGCGCCACTCGGCGAACAGCGCCGTCAGGTCCTCGTAGCCGTGTGCCGCTGGGGCGGCGTTGCCCGCCGGGCTGCCTGCGATAGAACTCATGGCAAGGCTCCCCAGCCGACGCGTCGTGCTGCGGTTTGAAGGCGCATCGTTTCATTATATATTCGTGCCGCATCGCACGTTGGGGGGAGAGACGATGGATCTGCTCACGATGATCATCATCCTGGCGTTGATCGGCACCGGCGTCAGCATGGCGCTCGGCCTGCTCGCGATGTCGGGCGGCGGCGCGACCGACCGGCTGTTCAGCACGCGCCTCATGTGGACGCGAGTCGGCTTCCAGGCATTCACGCTGCTGCTGCTCGTCCTCGCCGTAGTTCTCCGGTAGGTCGGGCATCGGCCCGACGAGCTTCATCCCACGAGGTGCCGCACCGGCACCCGCGCCGAGCGCTTGATCGTGTTCAGCACGATGCTGGAGTGCACGTCGCGCACGAAGCGGATCCGCAGCAGCTTCTTCAGCACCACGTTGCTCAGCGACTCCAGGTCGGGCACCACCACCTGCAGCAGCAGGTCGTAGTTGCCGGTCATGGCGTGGCAGCTGACGATCTCCTCCATCGCATCGACGGCGCGGCGGAACTGCTCGATGTTCTCGTCCGTGTGCCGCGTCAGCCGGACCTGCACGAACGCCTGCACCTTCAGGCCGAGCGGCGCCGGGTCGATGATCGCGGTATAGCCCTGGATGATGCCGGCCTGCTCCAGCAGCTTCACCCGGCGCGCGCACGGCGTATTCGACAGGCCGACCTGCTCGGCCAGCTCCACGATCGGCCGGCGGCCGTCCTTCTGCAGGGAGTCGAGGATCGCGGCGTCGTAGCGATCGAGCGGCATGGTGATATTCCCTAAAAACGATCGAACTGGTGCGCTTTATCGCCAATATTGAGGCTCAAGGCAAGGCGATTTGTTGAGTTTCGTCCATCCGGCCCGGCTAGGCTGCGAACATGACCGCCAGAGCCGTCGAGCGAACCCGAACCGACTCCGCGCCCGAGCCGAGCATCGATTGGCAGCGCGCCGCGCACACCGTGCTGGTGTCTCGCGCACTGGACGAGCTGGAGGAGTCGCGTCTGCTCCCTGAGCGCAAGGTGCTGTACCAATTCACCGCGCGCGGGCATGACGTCACCCAGGCGCTGCTGGGTCAGATGCTCACGGGCGCGCGGGACGGTGTGGGCGTCTACTATCGCTCGCGGCCCTTGATGCTGGCGCTGGGCCTGACGCCGGAAGATGCGCTGGCCTCGACGATGATGCGCTCGGGGAGCGTGAGCGAGGGGCGTGACATCGGCGTCGTCTTCAATCTGCCGCGTCGCGAGGGTCCGTGCGTGCTGCCGGCTTGCGGCGGCGTAGGTGCTCAGTACACGCCGGTCGTCGGCTGGGCGCAGTCTCTGCAATATCGCGCGCAGGTCCTGGGCGAAGAGCGGGTCGCGGGCAGCATTGCGGTTGCGCACGGCGGCGAGGCTTCGGCCGCGACCAACGGTTTCTGGTCGGCGCTGACGATCGCGACCACGCAGCGGCTGCCGGTGCTGTTCTTCCTCGAAGACAACGGCTACGGCATCTCAGTCAAATCCGAATTCCAGACGCCCGGCGCGAACATCGCCGCCAATCTCGCCGCGTTCCGCAATCTGAAAATCCTGGAAGGGGATAGCGCGAACCCGCGCGTCGCCGCGACGACGATCGCGAGCGCAGTCGCCGCGGTCCGGGGCGGCGAGGGTCCGGTGCTGCTGCGGTTGCTCGTGCCGCGGCTGTCGGGCCACTCGGGTCAGGATACGCAGGCCTACAAGTCCGCGGACGAGATTGCGGCCGAGCGCGCGCGCGATCCGCTCGTGCGTCTGCGTGAGCAGCTCGTACCCGCAACGATCAGCGAAGAGTCGTGGCGTGCGCTCGAAACGCAGGCACGCGACGACGTGCAACGTGCGTTCGGCAGTGTCGAGCGTCGCCCGGTGCCCGATGCCGCCAATGTCACACGCTATGCATTCAGCGAGACCGGCGTCGACGGAGCTCCTGACGTTCAGCAGCAGGGCGGCTCGTTGAGCGAAGGCATCGAGCCGCGCGAGGGCACGCAGACGGTGCACGCCGAAGGCGCTCGCATCAACATGGTCACTGCGATCCGGCGCACGCTGGAGCACGAGCTGGCGGTCAATGAGCGCGTCGTGGTGTTCGGCGAAGATGTTGGCCGCAAGGGTGGCGTGCATGCCGCGACGCTCGGGCTGCAGGACAAGTTCGGCGCGGCGCGCGTGTTCGACACCAGCCTCTCGGAAGAAGGAATCATCGGTCGCGCGGTCGGCATGGCGCTCGCAGGCCTGATGCCGGTGCCGGAAATCCAGTTCCGCAAGTACGCCGATCCCGCCGTCGAGCAGCTGAACGATTGCGGCACGATGCGCTGGCGCACCGCCAACCGCTTTGCGGCGCCGATGGTCGTGCGCATGCCCGGCGGGTTCTTCAAATGCGGCGATCCGTGGCACAGCCAGACCAACGAAGTGCAGTTCGTGCATGCCATCGGCTGGCGCGTCGCGATGCCTTCCAACGCCGAAGATGCCGTCGGCCTGCTGCGCTCGGCGCTGCGCGGCAACGATCCGACGATCTTCTTCGAGCACCGGGCGATGCTGGACGGCGCGTGGGCGCGCCGCCCGTATCCGGGCGACGAGTACGTCGTGCCGTTCGGCAAGGCGCGGCTGCTGCGCTCCGGCGCGGAGCTGACCATCGTGACGTGGGGCGCAATGGTGGAGCGCTGCGAGCACGCTGTCGCCGAGTCGGCGGTCGACGTCGAGTTGCTGGATCTGCGCACGCTGATGCCATGGGACCGCGAGGCAGTGCTGGCTTCGGTGCGCAAGACGCGTCGCTGCCTCATCGTGCACGAGGACACGCTGACTGCCGGCTTCGGCGCCGAGATTGCGGCGGTGCTGGCGCGCGATGCATTCTTCGACCTGGATGCACCGATCGAGCGCATCACGATGCCTGATGTGCCGAGCCCGCACAGCCCGCTGCTGCTCGATGCCGTCGTGCCGAGCGTCGCGCGCATCGTGCAGGCGATCCGCACCATCGCGAGTCTTTGAACAAGAACACCCGAGCATGACCGCAACCATCGAGATCCGCGCACCGAGCGAGCAGACCGAAGGCACGCGCTCGCAGGTCCAGCGCTGGCTGAAAGCCGTCGGCGACGCCGTTGCCGAAAACGAGCCGCTGATCGAGCTCGAGACCGACAAGGTCACGATCGAGATCCCCGCGCCGGGCGCCGGCGTGCTCGCGGAAATCCTCAAGCAGGAACAGGAAGAGATCGCGCCGGGCGAGCTGCTCGGACGGATCGAAGCGGGAGCGGCATCGCAGGCCAGTGCCAAGGCGACGACGGCGCCGGCTCAACGCGCGCAGCAAACCGCACTCGATGACGTGACTACCGCGGCGCTGTCGGCGCACGCAGCTGCTCTATCTGGCGGGCGCAACAGCCCGGCCGTCCGGCGGTTGCTCGCGGAGCACAAGTTGCACGCTGCCGATGTTCGCGGCAGCGGCGCGGGCGGGCGCATTACCGTCGACGACGTGTTGGAGCATGCAGCGCGGAAGCGCGAGCCGCAGCCAGTTGCGTCGCAGCCAGTTGCGCCGCAGGCGGGTGGATCGGTGAAGCGCGTGCCGCACACGACGATCCGCAAGCGCATTGCCGAGCGAATGGTCGAGAGCCTGCTGCACACGGCGCCGCACGTCACCACTGTGTTCGAAGCCGATCTCGGCGCCGTGCTCGAACATCGCGCGCGGCATCGTGCGGACTTCGAGCAACGCGGCGCGCAGCTGACGCTGACCGCATATTTCGTGGCTGCGTGCGTCGATGCGATTCGTGAAGTGCCCGAGGCGAACAGCCGTTGGACCGACGACGCGCTCGAGATTCACGAGACGGTCGATATCGGCGTCGGGACTGCCGTCGAAGGCAAGGGCCTGGTCGTGCCGGTCGTGCGCGCGGTTCGGTCGCTCGATCTGTTCGGCATTGCCTCGGCGTTGGGCGATCTGGTGACGCGCGCGCGCGAGGACAAGCTGACGCCGGCGGACGTGCGCGGCGGCACGTTCACGATTTCCAATCACGGCGTGAGCGGCAGCCTGGTCGCGACTCCCATCGTGATCAACCAGCCGCAGTCGGCGATTCTCGGCGTCGGCAAGCTCGAGAAGCGGGCAGTGGTCGTCGAGGAGAACGGCGCTGAGCGCATCGTCGTGCGGCCGCGCTGCTACGTCACCCTGACGCTGGATCACCGCGTGATGGACGGCCATCGAGCGAACCGCTTCCTGCAGGTGCTGGTCGAACGATTGGAGAACTGGCGCGACTGACAGTCACGCTCGCGGTAGCCCGCCGAAGCGGGCGAATATCTCGCCCGCAGGCGCCGGCAACACTCCCTCCAGCGTCTGCACGCGCTCCGACAGAAGCTTCTCCGAAGCTCCGAACACCTTCGCGTACAGGTTGCGGCACAGCTCGTGCGCATCGGTGCCAGCCCACTGCCGCGGCAGGAGCGAAGCCGGCAACTGCGGATCGCGCAGGTGGATCTTGCGATACTCGTGCACGAGCAAGGTGCGCAGAACGAACGCAGTCTCGCCGGTCGGCCGCGTGGCGTGGGTCAGCGCGGCGTCGAGCGGCGCGAACATCTCGATGAAACGTCGATAGCGCCGCGCCAGCTCGCCGAGATCCCACCCCATCGCGACCAGCTGCTCGTCCGAGGCGTGCGTGACCACGGCACGCTGGATCACGATCACGTCGCCGGCCGACTCCAGCTCAGCGACGCGCGAGCGCACCGTGTCGTCGCGATGCGTCGGATGCGCGAACACGCCGCTGGTGAGCTGGCCGAATCCGAGCCAGGTCAGCTCCTCGCGCAGACCGTCGCGCGCACTGCGCGCCGAGCGCGGCAGGATGACGAGCGTCCATTCGCCGTCCCACTCGGCGGGCATCGCGCCGTAGATGCGTTGTGTCGCTTCCGCGAAGCGCGCCCGGCCATGCGCCGTCAGCGTGTAGAAGCTCGCGCGGCCGATGCGCTGCGAGCTGACCCATTGATCGTTCGCGAGCCGGCCGATCGCGGTGCGCACGTGACGCTCGGTGATTCCAAACGGACGCGCGAGCTCGATCAGGCTGCCGAGCGCGATGACGCCGCCGCGCGGCGCGATTGCGTCGCCGAGAATCGTGACCAGCAACGAGCCGCCGCGCAGCGGTTGCTGCCGGCGAAAGCGGGCGACGAGAGCGTCGGTGCGGCGGACCAGCGGATCGGTGGAGTGCGGCATGGCGAGAGGCCGTCAATACGACCACGAACGTGACACAAAAACAATTGCTGTGGCCACAAAAATGTGTCACGTTAGGTCGCACCCGACGTCGGTAGAGGCTCAAGATGTACACGCAAGGTCTTGATTCGCTGGGCGCAGACTGTCTGCACACGACCGCCGCCGAGCGCGCGGCGCTGGAAGCACGCTTCCAGGCCAAGGTCGATGCCGAGGAACGCATCGAGCCGAAGGACTGGATGCCCGACGCCTACCGCCAGACGCTCATCCGCCAGATCTCCCAGCATGCTCATTCCGAGATCGTCGGCATGCTGCCCGAGGGCAACTGGATCACGCGCGCGCCGAGCCTGCGCCGCAAAGCCGTGCTGATGGCGAAGGTGCAGGACGAAGGCGGGCACGGCATGTATCTGTACAGCGCCGCCGAAACGCTCGGCATCTCGCGCGACGAGATGCTGGAGCAGCTGCTCACCGGCGCCGCGAAGTATTCGAGCATCTTCAACTACCCGACGCCGACCTGGGCCGACGTCGGCGCGATCGGCTGGCTCGTCGACGGCGCGGCGATCATGAACCAGATCCCGATCTGCAAGTGCTCGTACGGCCCGTACGCGCGCGCCATGGTGCGCATCTGCAAGGAAGAGAGCTTCCACCAGCGCCAGGGCTTCGAAATCATGATGACGCTCGCGCGCGGCACGCCCGAGCAGCGCCGCATGGCGCAGGAAGCGCTCGAGCGCTGGTGGTGGCCGTCGCTGATGATGTTCGGGCCGAACGACGCCAGCTCCAAGCACACGGCGCAGTCGATGCGCTGGAAGATCAAGCGCTTCACCAATGACGAGTTGCGGCAGAAGTTCGTCGACATCACCGTGCCGCAGGCGGAGTTCCTCGGCCTGCGCGTGCCCGATCCGCAGCTGCGCTGGGACGAAGAGAGCCAGCACTACAGCTTCGGCGAGATCGACTGGACCGAGTTCCAGCAGATCCTGAAGGGCAACGGACCGTGCAACCGCGAGCGCGTCGAAGCGCGGCGCCGCGCGCACGAGGACGGACGCTGGGTTCGCGAAGCAGCGCTCGCGCACGCAGAGAAGCGCCGGCTGAGAGAAGCGCAGGCAGCATGACCATGACGCAACCCAACAATCAGTGGCCGCTGTACGAGGTCTTCATTCGTGCTCGCTCGGGGCTGGAGCACAAGCACGTCGGCAGCATTCATGCCGCGGATGCGCGCATGGCGGTCGAGCACGCGCGCGACGTCTACACGCGGCGGCAGGAAGGCGTGAGCATCTGGGTGGTGCGCTCGGCGGACATCATTGCCTCGGATCCGTCCGATGCGGATGCGCTGTTCGAGCCGGCGC
>DATEJG010000109.1:0-2044 GCA_035278165.1 Steroidobacteraceae bacterium | reverse complement strand
CGCCCGGCAGTTCCAGCGCGCGCAGGCCGCCGCCCAGCCTGGTCAGCCAGTATTCCTTCATGCGTTCGCCGTCCGGCCCGGCGAGCAGGCGGTTCAGCCAGCCGGCGTAATCCTTGTACTGGATCGGGAGTGCGGGCAACGGATTGTCGCGACGCTGGACAAACGCGTCATAGATCTTCGACAGGTCGTCGAGCAACACCTCCGTGGACCAGCCGTCGCTGACGATGTGATGCATCGTGCAGATGCAGACGTGACGGACTTCGGAGAGCCTGAGCAGCTTGACGCGGAACAGCGGACCGGTGGCGAGATCCATCGGCGCGAGCCGTTCGCTCGCATGGATCGACATGGCCTGCGCATCGCGGTCCTCGGCATCCTGCAGATCCACGACCTCGACCGCGAAGGCGGCTTCGCCGGGCGGCAGCACTTGCTGGACCGGCTGATTGCCTGCCAGCACGAAACGCGTGCGCAGGATCTCGTGACGTTCGCTCAACGCGCGGAACGCCCGCACGAGCGCATCCACGTCCAGCACGCCCTCGAACAGCAGGGACGTGGGCAGCGGCCCGCCGGCTTGCGCCGCATTGAGGCGATCCTGGACCCACAGCCGCGTCTGCGCGGGAGAGAGTTCGTAGTGCGCCTGCGCCGGCAGCGGCGTCACCGGCGCGTAATCGATCGGCTGCGTATCGGCGATGCGCTTCGCGAGGCTCGAAATGGTCGGGTGTGCGAACAGGCTGCGGATTTCCAGCTTCGCATGCAGATCGCGACGGATGCGCGCGACGACCTTCGTCGCGGACAGCGAATTGCCGCCCAGCTCGAAGAAATTGGCGGTCGTGCCGATCCGCGCCTGGCCGAGCACTTCCTGCCAGATCGCCGTCAACTGCGCTTCGAGCGCGTTGACGGGCGCAACGTGGTCCAGGTTGTCGCCGGGTTCGGGCAGCCTGGCGCGATCGAGCTTGCCGTTGGGCAGATGCTCGAACGCGGGCACGACGACGAATGCGGACGGCACCATGTAATCCGGCAGCCGCTGCCGCAGATGGCCGCGCACCGCTTCGATCAGTTCGGCTTCGGGGTGCGACGAGCGCAGCCATGCGACGAGTCGCGCGCCGCCGTCCACGCCGCGCAGCGCCACGACGGCGGCGTCGACCAGCGGGTGCGAAGTCAGCGCCGCCTCGATTTCACCGGGTTCGATGCGCAGGCCGCGCAGCTTGATCTGATGGTCGATGCGGCCGAGGAACTCGACGTTGCCGTCGGGCCGGTAGCGCGCGAGATCGCCGGTGCGATAGAGGCGTGCGTGCGGGTCGGTGGAGAACGGATCGGCGATGAACTTCTCGGCGCTCAGCTCGGGTTCGCCGTGGTAGCCGCGTCCGACCGGCGTGCCGCCGATCAGCAGCTCGCCCGCCACGCCGACCGGCACGGGTTGCAGCTGCGCGTCGACGATGTAGAGGCGGGTGTTGGCGATAGGCCGGCCGATCGGCACGATGCGGTGCGGGTCGTCGCGCCGGCATTCCCATGCGGTCACGTCGACGGCGGCCTCGGTGGGGCCGTAGAGGTTGTACAGCTTGGCGTCCAGACGCGCGAAGAAGCGCTGCTGGAGGTCGAACGGCAGGGCCTCGCCGCTGCATACGACGCGGCGCAGCGACGTGCAGTGCGCGTCGAGGTCCGGATGGTCGAGAAAGGCGCGCAGCATCGACGGCACGAAATGGATCGTGGTGATCCGTTCGCGCTCGATGAGTTCGACCAGGTAGTCGGTCTCGCGCTGGCCGCCGGGTCGGGCGAACACGAGGCGTGCGCCGACGCTGAGCGGCCAGAAGAATTCCCAGACAGAGACGTCGAAGCTGAACGGGGTTTTCTGCAGCACGGACTCGTCGGCGCCGAGCGTGTAGGCATGCTGCATCCACAGGATGCGGTTGGTGATTGCGCGATGGGTGTTGAGCGCGCCCTTGGGCCTGCCGGTCGAGCCGGAGGTGTAGATCATGTAGGCGAGGTTGTCGCCGCTGAGCGCAGGCGCGGGGTTGGACGCGGGCGCGGCGTCGAGCTCGAGCGTGTC
>DATEJG010000108.1:0-6746 GCA_035278165.1 Steroidobacteraceae bacterium | reverse complement strand
CTCACCCACGCTCCCGGCCTGCACGCCGGGCAGTTGCGCCCGCTGCTCGAGCGCCTCGGCTCCCCTGATGGGATTCTCGCGGCATCGCCCGCCGCATTGAGCGAGAGCGGCGCGGGCTCGCTCGCCGCGTGGCTGCACAAGCGTCCTCGCCCGCGCGACGCTGCAATCCAAGCGGAGCTGCGCTGGCTGGAGAGCGCGGATCATCACTTCATCCCGCTCGACGACGAGCACTATCCGCCGCTGCTCGCCGAGCTGGTCGACGCGCCCGTCGGTCTGTTCGTGCGTGGCGACCCGGCGGTACTGTCGCTGCCGCAGCTCGCCATCGTCGGCTCGCGCAATCCGACTGCCGGCGGTCGTGACAACGCTGCGAGCTTCGCAACTCATCTCGCACGCTGCGGCCTCACGATCACGAGCGGCCTGGCGATAGGCATCGATGCAGCAGCTCATCGCGGTGCGCTCGATGCCGAGGGCTACACGGTCGCCGTTTGCGGCGCCGGCTTGGACATCGACTATCCGGCGTCGAACAGCGCGCTGGCAGCAGCGATCGCAGCGCACGGCGCGCTGGTCAGCGAGTTCCCGCTCGGCGTGCCCGCGCTCAAGGAGAACTTCCCGCGCCGCAATCGCATCATCAGCGGCCTGGCGCTCGGCACGCTGGTCGTGGAAGCGGCGGTGCGCAGCGGCTCGTTGATCACGGCCAGGCTTGCCGCCGATCAGGGTCGCGAGGTGTTCGCCATCCCGGGCTCGATCCACAACCCCATGGCACGCGGCTGCCATCGCCTGATCAGGCAGGGCGCGCAGCTGGTCGAAACCGCTGACGACATATTCACCGAGCTGCGCACGCTCGCCGGCGCGCTGGCGCCCGCGCTGCGAGCGGCCGTTCCGGAGCCGCGCCGTACAGCTCCCGGCACGCAGGAAGTTTCCGGGCCGGTATTGGACAAAGGGTATGAAATCCTGTTAGATGCGCTCGGCTTCGAGCCGGCAGGTGTCGACGGATTGGTCGAGCGCACCGGGCTCAAGGCCGACGAGGTGGCTGCGATGCTGCTGATCCTGGAGCTCGACGGCAGACTCGAGTCCCGTCCCGGCGGGCTGTACGTCCGGCGCGTCCTCAAGGCAGCGAAATGAAGGAAAGCGTTCTCGATATCCTGATCTATCTCTTCGAGAACTATTTCGACGCCGAGATCGAGCTGGCTCCCGAAGCCGACCGCGATACCCTGAAGGACGAGCTGGAGCGCGCCGGCTTCTCCGAGCGCGAAGTCGGCCGCGCCCTGGAGTGGCTCGAGCAGCTGTGTGCAGATCCCGAGCGCGCCGGCGTCCATGCACGATTCGTTCAGGGGCCTTCGCGGGCGATGCGCGTGTTCGACACGCGCGAGCAGGCGCGGCTCGACACCGACTGCCGCGGCTACATTCTGTATCTGGAGACCATCGGCATCGTCAACGCGGCGCAGCGCGAGCTGGTGATCGACCGGCTGCTGGCGCTCGACGCGCGGCAGATCGACATCGAGCAGGTGAAGTGGGTGGTGCTGATGGTCCTGTTCAGCCAGCCCGGTCAGGAAAACGCATTGTTGCGAATGGAGGATCTGGTACTCGAAGGCCGTGGGGCGGCGGTTCATTGATCGCCGCGGCACGCAGCGACCACAAGTCAGCTACAGCGCCGCGGCCATACCGCGGTTTTCTTTTTTATGGAGCAGAAGAACCTCGTCATCGTTGAATCGCCCGCCAAGGCGAAGACCATCAAGAAGTACCTCGGCCGGAACTTCGAGGTGCTCGCTTCGTATGGTCACGTGCGCGACCTGGTGCCGAAGGAAGGCGCGGTCGACCCGAAGCGCAAGTTCGCGATGCGCTACCAGATCCTGGAAAAGAACCAGAAGCACGTGCACGCGATCGCACGCGCGCTCAAGAAGTCGGATGCGCTGTACCTCGCGACCGACCCGGACCGCGAAGGCGAGGCGATCTCCTGGCACCTGGTCGAGCTGCTGAAAGAGCTGGACGTGCTCGACGGCAAGGACGTGCATCGCGTGGTGTTCTACGAGATCACGCGCAACGCGATCCGCGAGGCGATCTCGCAGCCGCGTCACATCTCGCAGGACCTGGTCAACGCGCAGCAGGCGCGGCGCGCGCTCGACTACCTGGTCGGCTTCAACCTGTCGCCGCTCCTGTGGAAGAAGGCGGGCCTGCCGGGCGCTTCCGCCGGCCGCGTGCAGAGCCCGGCGCTGCGCATGATCTGCGAGCGCGAAGAGGAGATCGCGCGCTTCAAGCCGCGCGAGTACTGGACCGTCGACGCCGACGTGGAGAAGAGCGAGCAGGCGTTCCCGGCGCGCCTGATCGAGTATCGCGGCGACAAGGTCGAGCAGTTCACGGTCACCAGCGACAAGCAGGCCGCCGAGGTACGCGCCGCGATCGAAGCGGCAGCGAGCGGCAAGGTCAGCGTCGCGTCGATCGAGCGCAAGCAGCGCCGCCGCAATCCGGCGCCGCCGTTCACGACCTCGACGCTGCAACAGGAGTCCGCGCGCAAGCTCGGCTTCGGTGCGCAGCGCACGATGCGCCTGGCGCAGCAGCTGTACGAAGGCGTCGACTTCGGCGAAGGCGCAGTGGGTCTCATCACCTACATGCGCACCGACTCGGTGAATCTCGCCAACGAGGCCGTGCAGGAAATCCGCCAGGTCATCGTCGCGAACTACGGGCAGGAGTCGCTGCCGGAAGCGCCGCGCGTCTACAAGACCAAGTCGAAGAACGCCCAGGAAGCCCACGAGGCGGTCCGGCCGACGTCCGCTGCGATCACGCCGGAGAAGCTCGAAGGCAAGATCGACGCCGACCAGCTCAAGCTCTACAGCCTGATCTGGAAACGCGCGGTCGCCAGCCAGATGGAGCCGGCGGTGTACGACACCGTCGCAGTCGACCTGGTGCCCGGGAGCGGTGCGCAGCGCGAAGGTGCCGCAGCGGTGCTGCGCGCCAACGGCTCCACGCTGGTGAAGCCCGGCTACATCGCCGTATATAAGGAAGGAGTCGACGACGGCGGCGACGACGACAACGATCGCATCCTGCCGCCGCTCGCGGTCGGCGACGCGCTCAAGCTGCTGGGAATCCGCCCCGAGCAGCACTTCACCGAGCCGCCGCCGCGCTATTCGGAAGCGAGCCTGGTCAAGGCGCTGGAAGAGCACGGCATCGGCCGCCCGTCGACCTACGCGAGCATCATCTCGACGCTGGTCAACAAGAAGTACACGGAGCTGGTGAACCGCCGCTTCGTGCCGACCGACCTCGGCAAGATCGTCAACCGCTTCCTCACACGCAACTTCCATCACTACGTGGAGTACGGCTTCACGGCCAAGATGGAGGACGACCTCGACGAGATCGCCGACGGCCACGAGGCCTGGGTGCCGGTGCTCGACCGCTTCTGGAAGGAATTCAAGCAGCGGGTCGACCATGTCGACGACACCGTGACGCGCGAGGACGTGTCGGAAGCGCGCGAGCTCGGCAAGGACCCGACGACCGGCAGGCCGGTATCGGTGCGCTACGGCAAGTACGGCCCGTTCGTGCAGGCGGGCACGAAGGACGACGAGGAGAAGCCGAAGTTTGCGAGCCTGCGGCCGCACCAGCGCATGGACTCGATCACGCTGCCGGAGGCGCTGGAGCTGTTCAAGCTGCCGCGCACCGTCGGCAACATGCCGGACGGCCACGCCATCCGCGTCGCGATCGGCCGCTTCGGCCCGTACGTGCAGTACGGCGCGAAGAAGTTCGTGTCGATCAAGGACGACGATCCGTACACGGTCGAGCTGCCGCGCGCGCTCGAGCTGATCCGCGCCAAGGAAGAGCTCGATGCGAACCGCATCATCCTCGACTTCCCCGACGCGGGCATCCAGGTGCTGAACGGCCGCTACGGCCCGTACATCACCGATCGGGTGAAGAACGCCAAGATTCCGAAGGACCGCGACCCGAGAACGCTGACGCTGGACGAGTGCAAGGAGCTGATCGCCGCCGCGCCGGAGCGCGGCAAGGGTCGCTTCGGCAGATTCGCCAAGAAAGCCGCGGCGCCCGCGCCTGATGCTGCGGCCGAAACGGCGCCGACTGAGAAACCGGCGCGCGCTGCTGCGAAGACGGGGAAGGGAGTCAGGCTGAAGCCTGACCCACAGCAAGCGTCGGCGCCGGCCAGGTCGGCGGCGAAATCGACAACGAAGACGCCGGCGAAAGCGCCGGCCACCAAGAAGAAGGCCGCGGCGAAGCGCACTCCGAAGAAGTAGTCATGTCGTCCGCCGCTCCCGACGTCCCTGCGGTGCTGTCCTATCTGCGCGGACTTCAGGACAGCATCTGCAGCGCGCTCGAGCAGGCCGACGGCGCAGCGCGCTTTCGCAGCGACACCTGGCAACGTGCGGAAGGCGGAGGCGGCGACAGTCGCGTGATGCGCGACGGCGCGGTGTTCGAGCAAGCCGGCGTGAACTTCTCGCACGTCATGGGCGCGAAGCTCCCGGCCAGCGCATCGGCGCAGCGCCCGGAAGTGCGCGATGCGCCGTGGCTCGCGGCTGGCGTGTCACTCGTCCTTCATCCGCGCAATCCGTACGTGCCGACCGCTCATTGCAACGTGCGTTTCTTCTGCACGACTGCGCAGGAACCGGTGTGGTGGTTCGGCGGCGGCTTCGATCTCACGCCGTACTATCCGTTCGACGAAGACGTGCTGCACTGGCATCGAACGGCGCAGCAGGCGTGTGCGCCGTTCGGCGACGACGTCTACGCCCGTCACAAGGACTGGTGCGATCGCTATTTCTTCCTCAAGCATCGCAACGAGACGCGCGGCGTCGGCGGGCTGTTCTTCGACGACCTCAACGAGTGGGACTTCGCGCGCTGCTTCGCATATCAACGCAGCGTGGCCGAGAGTTTTCTGCCTGCGTATCTGCCGATCGTCGCGCGCCGGCGCGCGCTTCCCTACGGCGAGCGCGAGCGCAACTTCCAGTTGTATCGTCGCGGACGTTATGTCGAATTCAATCTTGTGTACGATCGCGGCACTTCGTTCGGCCTGCAATCGGGCGGTCGCACCGAATCGATCCTGATGTCGCTGCCGCCGCTCGCACGCTGGGAATACGACTGGCGCCCGGCGCCGGGCTCGGAAGAAGCGCGGCTCTACGCAGATTTTCTGCGTCCGCGCGACTGGCTGCGCGAGCTCGCTTGAGCCGCGCCCGCACTCGCGAGCGAGCGAGTGTCGGATTTCTTCACACCTCTTCACACCTTCGTTTGTGTACACGCCGACGACGCGCGTCGCGAGCTGCACGCGCAAATTTTGCGTAATTGAAATTCCACCAAGGTGGTAGTAGCGTCGATTGCGTCAAGCAACCACAACAACGTTCGGGGATACTCCAATGGCTCAACACGTTTTCGTGACGCGGTCACGGATCGCGGCGATGTTGCTGACCGCAACGTTCGTCGCTGCCCCCGCTGTAACGCAAGGTGCGGACACCGTCCGCAAACGCACAGTCGATGCGAGCAGCTCGCTCAAGCTGCACGGCACGCCGCTCGCCGACAAGTACGGGCGCGTGCAGGTATTCGTGCGGCTCGCCGAGCCCGCAGTCGCCGAGCTCAACGCGCAGAGTCTGGACGCAACCGGCGCGTTCGCTTCGCCGGCGGCGCAACGCGCGCAAGCCAAGCGCGTCTCGGACGAGCAAGCCAGATTCCGTCCCGCGCTGGAAGGACTCGGCGCGCAGATCCTCGGCGCGCAGCGCGTCGGCGCGAACGGCTTTCGAGTCAAGGTGAGAGCCGGCGATGTCGCGGCACTGCGCTCCATGCAGGGCGTGCGCTCGGTCGGCCGCGTCGAGATTCACAAGCCGGACAACATCGAGAGCGTGCCGTGGATCGGCGCGCCGGCGGTGTGGGAACGCATCGGCCGCGGCGAGCACGTCAAGATCGGCATCATCGACACCGGCATCGACTACACGCACGCCGACTTCGGCGGCAGCGGCAACGTTGCCGACTACACCGGCAACAACAAGAACGTGATCGAGCCCGGCACCTTCCCGACTGCCAAGGTCAAGGGCGGCTTCGACTTCGCGGGCCCGACGTACAACGCCGACGATCCGGATTCCGTGCCGACGCCGGACGCAGATCCGCTCGACGGCAACGGCCACGGCTCGCACGTCGCGGGCACCGCAGCCGGCATCGGCGTGCCGGGCAGCGTCGGCCAGGGCGTCGCACCGGGAGCCGATCTCTACGCGCTGAAGGTGTTCAACGACACCTCGGGCAGCACCGACGTCACTTCGCAGGCGATCGAGTGGGCGATGGACCCGAACGGCGACGGCGACATGAGCGATCACCTCGACGTGATCAACATGAGCCTCGGCTCGCCGCTCGGCTCGCCGGACGATCCGTCGGCGATCTCCACCAACAACGCGGCTGCGGTCGGCATCATCGTCGCGACCTCCGCGGGCAACGAAGGCGACACGCCCTACGTGACCGGCGCTCCGGGCGTCGCGAGCTCGGCGATCTCCACCGCTGCGATGACTCCGGGTGGACGTCTCTACGCCCGCTTCACGGTGAACTCGCCGGCGTCCGTCGCAGGCGTGAAGCCCTCGCTCGAAGGCAGCGGCCTGGTGCAGCTGTCGCAGACGGGACCGATCACCGGCAACTTGGTTGCGGCGAATCCGATCAACGGTTGCACCGTCGCCGGTGCGCCGCTGACGAATGCGGCCGCGGTTGCAGGCAACATCGCGTTCATCGTCCGCGGCGTCTGCGGATTCATCGACAAGTATCGTGCCGCCCAGAACTCG
>DATEJG010000107.1:0-18359 GCA_035278165.1 Steroidobacteraceae bacterium | reverse complement strand
AGTTGCAGGTCCGCGTCGCGCATGGCGCCAGGCAGCTCGCCGCTGACCGTGTACGCGGTCGTGGAGCGCAGGCGAAACGAGGTCAGTGTGGAGATCGGCCGGTCGCGGAACGACAGCAGCTGCAAGTCGGGGGTGAGCGCTGCGCGTTCCTGCGGCCAGCGCGTCGGGACGTCGAGAGCGAAGATCCAGCGGCGCTGATGCGGCTCGATCATCAGCTCGTAGTCGTAGGTCGCGCCACCGGGCTCGACTACGGGCGGCGGGAACCAGATGCGCGGGCGGCGCCAGGTGCGGCCATCGAAGTCGTGCAGCACCGGTCCGCGCCAGTACCGCTGCGCCGGCGGCGGCATTGCGCCGTCGAACTTCACGCGGAACGCCAGCGCGCTGGAGATGCTCAGCTCGGACACCTCGCCCGGCGACATCTCGTCCGACAGCCCGGTCTGCGCCGTGCCGCGCCCCGGGGCGATGGCCCAGAACTGCCCCGGCAGCCGCGGAAACAGCAGGAACAGCGCGATCGCGAGCGGCAGCGATTGCAGGAACATCTTGCCGGTGATCCCCACGGCCTCGCGCACCGGCATCGCAGTTGCGGTCTGGTGAATGCGCATGAGCGTGACGGTCAGCACCCACGCCGTGACCAGCATGTAGGGCAGGCGCAGCAGATTCTGGTTGTAGAGGAACGCCGCGAACAGCGCGAAGTACGACAGGAATACGACGATCGTGAGATCGCGCAGCGTGCGCGTCTCGAGCAGCTTCATGCCAGCCATCACGATGAGCAGCGCAGTGCCGGCGTCGATGCCGTTCAGCGTGCCGTAGTCCAGCAGCACCGCGAGCAGCGCGACGAACGCGAGCACGGCGCGCAGCCATTTCCGCAGCAGCTGCCAGTGCCGGATCTCGGTGATGATTCGCAACGTCGCCGCGCAGGCGGCGAGCAGCAGCACCCACGGCTCGATGTGCGGGACGTGCGGCAGCACTGCCAGCGCCAGCCCGGCGATGACCCAGACGAGACGTTGCAGCGTCGGCGGCCAAGTGCGGCCGCTCAGGCTGGCCCAGGCGCGCGCGGGCCCGGCGGCAACTGTTGCCGGGTCAGCCACGAGCGGCTCGCTCATCGAACACCGCGAGCGCCGTGAGGCAGCGCTGCCGATGCCCCGGACCGACGTTCGGCGGGATCTCCGCTCCGGGCAGGCGCAGCCCGAAGGCGCGGCCGGCGGCGTACGCATCCTCGATCCAGCGACACAGTTGCGACAAGCGCGCCTCGGTGCCGAGCCCGCTGAGCGTTTCCCAGTCGAACGAATGCGAAGTCACCGCCGTGCCCGCGTAGAGCTTCACGTGCAAGCCCTGCTCGCGCGCATATGCCTTCCACGCGATGCGCCGCGGCGAATCGCCGGGATGAAATGCTCGCAGGCCCGCGAAATCCTCGTCGCCGCGGATCGCGTCCTGCGCGCCGCCCGTGTCGGTTTCCAGAGGTGGCGGCGGCAGGCCGCGCGGCCCCGGCTTCGGATACACGACGCAGCGCAGGTCCATGTTCAGGTATGCCCACGCGCGGAACATGCCGAACGGATGGCGGGTCGTGAGCTCGAAGGAGTCGAGCGCGAGCAGGCCGCGCTGCGGCGCTGGCATTTCCAGCTCCACCACGACGCGGGCACCCGGCTCGACGCGCACCGGCTGCGCGCTGCCGTGCTCGTTGGCGATCACCAGCTCGTGCCGCGCGAGCTTGGCGTCGTTCTCCAGAGCGATGCGGAAGCGCGCGGTCTGACCGGCGAATACCGGCTCGCTCGAAGCCGAGCGGATGTGCAGGCCGGCAAGGTTGCGGTGGCAATAGTGCATCGCGGTGAGCGCCAGCGCGCCGAGCATGAAGGTCAGGCCGAGCGCCAGGTTGTTCGCGTAGTTCATCGCGCCGAGGAACATCGCGAACAGCATCAGCGTGAACGCGATGCCGAGCGCGCTGGGCACGATGTAGATGCGGCGGCTGGAAACGATCAGCGGATCGGGATCGACGCCGTGCCGCTTGCGCGCCCAGGTACGGGTCTTGCGGCGCAGAGCGGCGAGGAAACGCTGGAGCATGCGGCTGCCACGGCTTCAGGGGACGGCGACGGCCCTCAGCACGAGCTCGCCGATCTCGCTCGGTTTCGCCCCGTCGTCGCGCGGCTTGAGCCGGTGACCCACCACCGCGCCGAGGACTGCCTGCACGTCTTCCGGCGTCACGCCGGGATGCGAATGGATCAAAGCCCAGGCCTGCGCGGCCCGCAGCAGCGCAATCGAGGCGCGCGGCGAGAGTCCCGACTCGAACTGCGGCGACTCGCGCGTGTGGCGCACGATCGCCTGGACGTAGTCGAGCAGCGCGTCCGAGGCATGCACGCGCGGCACCATCATCTGCATCAGCAGCAGCTGCTGCGGCGACAACGTCGGCGCCAGCGTAGCGAGCAGATCGCGGCGGTCCTGGCCGAGCAGCAGCTGGCGCTCCAGCGTCGCGTCCGGATAGCCGAGCTGGATGCGCATCAGGAACCGGTCGAGCTGCGATTCGGGCAGCGGATACGTGCCGATCTGGTAGACCGGGTTCTGCGTGCCGATCACGAAGAACGGATTGGTGAGCGGATAGGTCTGGCCGTCGGCCGTGACCTGGTGCTCTTCCATCGCCTCCAGCAACGCGCTCTGCGCCTTGGGCGTCGCGCGATTGATCTCGTCGGCGAGCACCAGCTGCGCGAACACCGGGCCCTTGTGGAACTGGAACGTGCTGGTCTCGCGCTCGAACACCGACACGCCGATGATGTCCGCGGGCAGCAGGTCGCTGGTGAACTGGATGCGCTGATACGACAGGCCGAGCGACTCGGCCAGCGCGTGCGCCAGCGTGGTCTTGCCGACGCCGGGAATGTCCTCGATCAACAGGTGGCCGCGCGCCAGCATGCACGAGATGGACAACCGCAGCTGCTGCTCCTTGCCGAGGATGACGCGGTTCAGCTGCGCGATCGTCGCGCCGACCAGCTCGATCGGGTCGGCTTGAGTGATCAATGTCGGGATCGCGGCTTCCATGATGGGTTGACGTCAGGCGCGACGCTGCGTCAGCAGGGCGTTCACGGCCTGCTCCTGCTGTACGACCTGCGCGACCTGGCGCTGAAACTCGGCGATGCGTGCGTGCACTTCGGCGACGATGTGCGCCGGCGCGCCTTCGATGAACTTGCTGTTGCTCAACTTCTTCTGCTCCCGGTCGAGATCCTGGCTCGCCTTCGCCTTGCGCTTCTGCAAACGCGCCAGCTCCGCCGCGGGGTCATCGATCAGTCCGGCGAGCGGCGCGGAGATCGTGCGCTGCTCGATGTTCGCGCTCGCCGAGGGCGGCAGCTGTGTGCCGACAGCGGCGATCTGCAACTGCGAGATTCTGCCCACCGCCTTGACCACTGCGAGGCCGGCGCTCAGAGAGTGCTCATCGTCCGCATGCGGCGACTGGTAATGGATCACAATTTCGCGACTTTGCGGAATATCCAGCTGCCCGCGGATCTGCCGTGCACCGAGGATGGCCGCCTTGATTGCCGCTATGGCGCGCTCGGCCGCCTCGTCGCGCGCCAGGTCGGCGGCGGCTGGGTAGGGCTGCAGCATGATGGTCTCGCCGCTCCTGGCTGCGAGCGGCGCGACCGACTGCCAGATCTCCTCGGTGATGAACGGCATCATCGGGTGCAGCAGGCGCAGGTAGGCTTCCAGCACCTGAACCAGTGTCTGGCGCGTGCCGCGCTTCTGCGCCGCGCTCGCGGTCGCCGCTTGCAATACCGGCTTGGAGAATTCCAGGTACCAGTCGCAGTACTCGTACCAGGCGAACTCATAGAGCGCCTGCGCGGCGAGGTCGAAGCGATACGCCTCGAGCTGCGTGCGCACTTCTGCGATCGTCACTCCGAGCCGTGAGCGGATCCAGCGGTCGGCGGGCGAGTACTCGATCTCGCCGCCCTGCCGCCCGCAGTCCTGGCCCTCCGTGTTCATCAGCACGTAGCGCGCGGCGTTCCAGAGCTTGTTGCAGAAATTCTTGTAGCCGTCGATACGGCCGAGGTCGAAGCGGATGTCGCGGCCCATCGTCGCGAGCGCGCACAGCGTGAAGCGCAGCGCATCGGCGCCGTGCGCGGGAATGCCGTTGGGGAACTGCTTGCGCGTGTTCTTCTCGATGCGATCGCGCAGGTGCGGCTGCATCAGTCCGCTGGTGCGCTTGGCGACCAGCGACTCGAGGTCGATGCCGTCGATCAGGTCGATCGGGTCGATGATGTTGCCTTTCGACTTCGACATCTTGTCGCCGTGCTCGTCGCGGATCAGCCCGGTGATGTAGACGGCGCGGAACGGCACGTCGCCGGCGAACTTCAGCCCCATCATCATCATGCGCGCGACCCAGAAGAAGATGATGTCGAAGCCGGTCACCAGCACGCTGGTCGGGTAGAAGGTCTTCAGCTCCGGCGTCTGCTCGGGCCAGCAGAGCGTCGAGAACGGCCACAGCGCGGAGGAGAACCACGTGTCGAGCACGTCCTCGTCGCGCGTGAGCTTGACGTCGCGCCCGTGCGTGGTGCGAGCCTGCGCTTCGGCTTCGGCCTGCGTGCGAGCGACGAAGATCGCGCCGCTCTCGTCGTACCACGCCGGAATGCGATGCCCCCACCACAGCTGGCGGCTGACGCACCAGTCCTGGATCTTGTGCATCCACTGGAAATATTCCTTCGACCAGTTCTCCGGCACGAAGCGCGTGCGACCGTCTTCGACTGCCTTGATCGCAGGCTCCGCGAGCGGCGCGATGCGCACGTACCACTGGTCGGTGAGCCAGGGCTCGAGCACCGCGTTGCTGCGGTCGCCGCGCGGCACCGTCAGCTTGTGCGGCTCGACCTTCTCGAGCAGCCCGAGCGCCTCGAAGTCCGCGACCACGAGCTTGCGCGCCGCGAAGCGGTCGAGGCCGCGATACTTCGGCGGCACTGCGTCGTTGAGCGCCGCGTTCGCGTCGAACACGTTGATGAGCGGCAGATCGTGCCGCTTGCCGACCTCGTAGTCGTTGAAGTCGTGCCCGGGGGTGATCTTCACGCAGCCCGACCCGAAGGCGGGATCGACGTAGTCGTCGGCGATGATCGGGATCTCGCGCTCGGCGAGCGGCAGTCGCAGCTGCTTGCCTACGAGATGCCGATAGCGCTCGTCCTCGGGATGCACGGCCACTGCAGTGTCGCCGAGCATCGTCTCGGGACGTGTCGTCGCCACGACGAGGTGACCGCTGCCGTCGACCAGCGGATAGCGCAGGTGCCACAGCTGACCCTGCTCCTCCTCGCAGACCACTTCGAGATCCGACAGCGCCGTGTGCAGCACCGGGTCCCAATTGACCAGGCGCTTGCCGCGATACATCAGGCCGTCTTCGTAGAGTCGAACGAAGACATCCGTCACGACTTGCGACAGGCCCTCGTCCATCGTGAAGCGGTCGCGCGACCAGTCGACGGAATTGCCGAGACGGCGCTCCTGCCGCAGGATCGTGCCGCCCGACTGCTCCTTCCACTGCCACACGCGCTCGACGAAGCCGTCGCGCCCGAGATCGCGGCGATGCTTGCCCTCGGCATTCAGCTGCCGCTCGACCACCATCTGGGTCGCGATGCCGGCGTGATCGGTGCCGGGCTGCCAGAGCGTGTTCCAGCCGTCCATGCGGTGCTGGCGCGTCAGCGTGTCCATCAGCGTGTGCTGGAACGCATGCCCCATGTGCAGCGTGCCGGTGACGTTGGGCGGGGGAATGACGATCGAATAGGGCTTGCCGCGGCCGGCCGGCGCGAACCAGCCGTGAGCCTCCCAACGCTGGTAGAGGCGTTGCTCGATTTCGCGGGGGTCGTAAGTCTTTTCCATGGTCACACGGTATGCTCGGCGCGGCGCTGCATTCTAACCTCCTAAACTTACATGAACCCGAGCCGTTTCAGCTATTTCCTGCGTGTGCGCTACGGCGAGTGCGACGCGCAGAAGGTCGTTTTCAATTCGCGCTACGGCGAATACGTGGACCTCGCCGCGGCCGAGTTCCTGCGCACGCTCGGCTTCGAGCAGGAGCTGCAGAGCGCCGAGCTCGACTATCAGCTGGTCAAGCAGACGACCGAATGGCGCGCGCCGGCGCGCTTCGACCAGGTGCTGGAGATCTCGGTGAGCACCCGGCACCTCGGGACCACGTCATTCACGCTTGCGACGGAATTCCGCATCGCCGGCGAGGAAGCGCTGATCGCGACCAGCGAGACGGTGTACGTGCACGTCGACACTCACACGCTGAAGAAGGCGCCGCTGCCGCCGCGGCTGCGCGCGTCGCTGGAGCGCGGCGCGAACGGCAAGCATGTGGACCACGCGTCGTATGTGTCAGGCTGAAGCCTGACCCACAGCAATCAGCTGAGCTCAGCTCGTGTTGCGGCTCAGGCTTCAGCCTGACTGCTCACACGTTGTGCGATTCGAGCGCGCAGCCGCGCTCGCGATACTGCTTGTAGCGCTCGCGAGCGTTGCGCTTGCGCTCCGGATCGACGTCGACGATCTCCGCGACGCGCTCGTACTGGTCGAGCTCCGCGGGAATCGCGTCCGTGAGATTGACTACGAGCTGTCGGTGCGACGGCGGCGCCGCGGCATCACCCAGCAGCACTTTGACGCGAGCGTGCGAGGCCGGCGCGCCGGAGAAAATCTCGTGCGGCAGGAAGCTGCGGTCGTTGTACGTCCACAGCAGCTCGTCGAGCCGCCGCGACTCGGCATCGCCGCCGGTCTGCAGATACACGTGCGAGCCTTGTTCGGCCGCCTGCTCGGCCAGCCGGCACGCCCAGCGCAGCCGCGCATCGGGCCCATCTTCCGACAGCACGTAGAAGTCGACGCGCACTACTTGTTCAGAAGGTAGTCGACGAGCAACGGCACCGGCCGGCCGGTGCTGCCTTTCTGTGAGCCGCCCTGGTAGGCCGTGCCGGCCACGTCGAGGTGCGCCCACTTCAGCCCGTCGGTGAATTTCGCCAGGAAGCATGCCGCGGTGATCGCGCCGCCCTCGCGGCCCGCGACGTTCGCAAAGTCCGCGAAGTTGCTCTTCAGCTGCTCGGCGTATTCCTCGCCGATCGGCATGTGCCAGGCGCGATCGTCGGCGCGCCGGCCCGCGTCCTCGAGCGCCGCCGCCAGCTCGTCGTCGTTGCTGAACAGGCCCGACAGGTGATTGCCGAGCGCGATGACGCACGCGCCGGTGAGCGTCGCGATGTCGATGACGACGTCGGGCTTGAAGCGCCGCGCATACGTGATCGCATCGCACAGGATCAGCCGGCCCTCGGCGTCGGTATTGAGCACTTCGATCGTCTGGCCCGACATGCTGGTGACGATGTCGCCCGGCTTGGTGGCGATTCCGCTCGGCATGTTCTCGCACGCCGGCACGACGCCGACGAGGTTGATGGCCAGATCGAGCGTCGCCACCGCCTTGAACGTGCCGAGCACGCTGGCGGCGCCGCTCATGTCGAACTTCATTTCGTCCATTGCCGGCGGCGGCTTGAGCGAGATGCCGCCGGTGTCGAACGTCACGCCCTTGCCGACCAGCGCGGTCGGGGCCTCGCCGCGTCCGCCGCCGTCGTATTCCAGCACGATGAGATAAGCCGGCTCCTCGGTACCTGCGGTGACCGACAGGAACGAGCCCATGCCGAGGCGCTTGCACTCGGCCTCGTTCAGAACGCGCACGCTGATCTTGCGATGCTCGCGTGCGAGAGTGCGCGCCGCTTTCGCCAGGTAACCCGGCGTGCAGACGTTGGCAGGCTGATTCGCGAGATCGCGCATCAGCGCCATGCCGGCGACGATGCCCTGGCCGTGCGCGATGGCGCGCTCGGCGTTGCCGCGCTCGCCGCGGCCGCCGACTGCGATGCCGAACTTCGTCAACGTCGGCTTCTGGCGCTTGTTCGTGCTCTTGTGGTCGGGAATGCGGTACTGCGAGTTGCCGGCGATTTCCACGGCGATGCGCGCCATCGCATAGCTGTCGACGTCGCCGACGCCGTCCAGGCCGAGGTAGCTGATCGCGTCCTTGGCGCCGGTGCGGGCCACCGCGTTGAGCGCGCTGCTCAGCGCTTTGCGGTACTGCTTGCGCTTGAAAGAGTTGCGTCCGCCGAGGCCGACGACGACGACGCGTTCCACCGGTGCGCCGCTCACGTCGGCGAGCAGCACGAGGTCGCCGGCCTTGCCGCGCAGGTCGCCGCGCTTGACCAGCCGCGCGATGCGCCCGCCGATGCGCTTGTCGAGCTCGGTCGCTGCCGCCGACAACACGCCCTTGTCGTACACGCCGACGATGGCGCAGTCGGTGCGTTGTTTCGCGGGACCCGCGAGCGAGACGAAAAATTCCATGAACGCTCCTGGTGAAAGTGCCGTAGTCTACCGCAATCGACGCGCCGCGCTGCGTGCGGCCACGACCGGGGTTGGGATCTGCGCACGCTGGACCGCTACATCTTTCGCGAAGTCGCCGTGACCTGGCTCGCGGTGACGTTCGTGCTGCTCGTCATCCTGCTGTCGAACCAGCTCGCCCGCGTGCTGTCGCAGGCGGCCGCCAACGACTTTCCGCGCGAGGTCGTGTTCACGCTCATCGGCCTGACCTCGGTCGGCTATCTCACGGTCGTGGTCCCGGTCGGCTTCTTCCTCGCGATCATGCTGGGCCTCGGGCGCCTGTATCACGAGAGCGAGATGGCGGCGATCCAGTCGTGCGGCGTCGGTCCCGCCGGGCTGTTCCGGCCGATCAGCGTGCTCGGCCTCGCGATCGCGGCGCTGCTCGTCTGGCTGTCGTTCTGGGCGATCCCGGGCGCAGCGGCCCGCGCCCAGGAGATCCGGGTCGAGGCGCTGCGCGAGGCGCAGTTCGGCGCGCTCGAGCCCGGCCGCTTCCGCACCTTCGGCGGCGGCAACATCGTGTTCTACGCGGAGTCGGTCGATGACAACCGCGTCCTGCACAACGTCAACGTGTTCGTCGATCGCACCGAGGAGCCGGGCAACGAGGGCAAGCTCGAGGTCTGGGTCGCGACGCGCGCCGAGCAACGCGGCGCGGGGCAGGCCGAGCAGACCTTCATTCTCTACGACGGGCGCCGCTACGAAGGCGTGCCCGGGAGCGGCGAGTTCCGCGTCATCCAGTTTGCGGAAGGCGGCATCCCGATCCGCCTCGGCGAGCTGAGCAACACCAAGAGCAAGGCCGAGCTCAAGACGACCCGCGAGCTGCTGCAGTCATCGACTCCCGCCGATATCGCCGAGCTGCAGGCGCGCTTCTCGAGCCCGATCCTCGCCGTGGTGTTGATGCTGCTGGCCGTGCCGCTGGCGCGGCTGCGTCCACGCCAGGGGCGCTTCGCCCGCATCGGCATAGCGATCCTCGCGTACTTCATCTACTCGTTGCTGCTGGATGCGGCCCGCACCTGGGTCGAGAGCGGCGTCGTTCCCACGTTCGTCGGGATCTGGTGGGTGCACGCCATAGCGTTGTGCATCGGCGCGTGGTTGCTGGTGCGCGAAAGTCCGCCCGGCCGGCCGCGCCCCGTGACGGTGCCTGCATGACGTCCGTTCTCAGCCGCTACGTGATCCGCGCCGTGCTCGGGACCACGCTGCTCGTCATGCTCGTGCTGCTGGTGCTGAGCGGCCTGTATCTGTTCATCACGCAGCAGGACGAAATCGGCATCGGCACGTATTCGCTCGGGGACGCGCTGTTGTTCGTCGGCTTGAACCTGCCGCAGTACGCGTTCGATCTGTTGCCGATCGCCGCGCTGATCGGTGCGCTGCTGGCGCTCGGCAACATGGCGCGCTCGATGGAGCTGGTCGTCGTGCGGGCCGCGGGCGTATCGGTGGCACGCATCGCGATGTGGGTGGCGGGAGCGGGCGTCGTGCTCATGGTGCTGACCGGCGTGCTCGGCGAGCTGGTCGCGCCGCAGATGGAACAGTACGGCCGCCGCATGAAGACGTTCGAGAAGTATCACGACTACAGCCTGGCCGGTAATCGCAGCGCCTGGGCCAAGGACGGCAGCACGATCGTCTCGGTCGGCCAGCAGTCCGGCGACAATCGCTACGGCGGCGTGTACGTGTTCAAGTTCGATGCGCAGCACCAGCTGCGCGGCATGGGGCGCGCCAGCAGCGCCAGCATCGACGCGAACAACGTCTGGCGCCTGGAGAACTACCGCGAATCGCAGATCGGGGACGACCGCGTCGTGTCGCAGGGCCCGCAGACGACGCAGATGCGCACGCGCCTGTCGCCGGAGTTCCTCGGCCTCGCCGTGCTCGATCCGCAATCGCTGCCGGGGCAGGGCCTGCTCAGCTACATCCATCACTTGAAGCAGAACGGGCTGGACGCGCGCGCGTACGAAACCGCGTTCTGGGCGCGCATCGCGCGGACCGTCGCGGTCGCCATCATCGTCGTGCTCGCGGTGCCGTTCGCGTTCGGACCGCTGCGCTCGACCGGCACCGGCGCGCGCACCGTCGTCGGCATCATGATCGGCGTGGTGTTCTTCCTGATGGCGAAGATGCTGGAGAGCGGCGGCGCCGTGTTCGAGCTGTCGCCGGTCGTGATCGCCTGGCTGCCGACCGCGCTGCTCACGGTCATTACGAGCGTAGCCGTCAGTCGCGTGCGATGAGCGCCGGCCTGCTGCGCCGGCTCGGCGCGATGATCTACGACCTGCTGCTCGTCGTGGCGCTGATGCTCATCGTGACCGCGCTGTTCCTGCCGTTGACGGGCGGCGAAGCGATCACGCCTGGCAGCTCCGGTGTGCTCGAGCGCATCTATCAGGGCGCGCTGCTGCTCGTCATCGTGCTGTTCTTCTGCGGCTTCTGGACGCAACGCAGTCAGACCGTCGGTATGGTCGCGTGGCGCCTGCGTCTGGTGCGCAGCGACGGAGCGCGTCTCACATGGCGCGACGCGCTGGTGCGTCTGGGTGGCGCATGCGTGTCGCTCGCGGCGCTCGGGCTAGGCTATTTCTGGATCTGGATCGATCGCGACGGGCTCGCGTGGCACGATCGGTGGAGCGGCACGCGGGTCGTGGTGGAGCCGAAGAAGAGAAGTGACACAGGTGACACAGGTGACACAGGTCAGAAGACTTTGTGACCTAAGTCGCCTTTGTCACTTGTGTCACCCGCGTCACTTGCTTCCCACCAACTGCTCCACCGGCTTGAAAATCCCCTCGTACTTGTAGTCCGGGATCTCGTACACCCAGCCGCCGACTTTCGTCGCGACGCTCTTCGCGTCTTCGGCTACGTCCGGCGCGGCAGGCTTCGGCGGCTCGGGCTGCTGCGCAGCGCCCTCGCTTTTCTCGTCCTTCTTTTCTTCAGATGGCGCAGTCGCGACCTTGAAGCGCTCCGCCTGCGCGGCATCGAACGACGGGCGCAGTGCGATGTAGTGCTTCTGATCCTGCACCCAGCCGTCGAGCTCCACGACCAGGCCGTCGAACGTCTTGAACGTCGCGTGCGCTGCAGGCTGCGTCGACTGGAAGGCGCTCGCGGGCTTCACGTCGGCGAGGCTGAGTCCGGTCAGCGCCATCGCGAAGCTGTTCGCGGCAGTCGGCGCGCTAAGCGACTTGCCCTTCGGCAAGCCCTCGACGCTGAAGTTGGCGTCCGCGCGCGTGCTCTTGGCCGCCGTGTACGGCTTCGCACCCTTGTCATCTGCGTGCGCATTCACTGCGGCGGACTGGATGCGATCGGCGGAGACGTCGATGATGTCCTTGCGCAGCCACGCCTCCGGCGTCGCGGACGTGTCGATCGAGGTGCCGATCAGCCAGCTCTTGGGCTCGCCGGCGCGGCGCACGTAATTCGAGTTCGCGCCGCCGCCGTTCTTGCCGACGATCAAGTCCACCGGCTTCGGCGCGCCGGCGAGCTCGATGCGCAGGCTGGTCGCGCCGCTCCCCTTGGTGTCCTCGACGCCGAGCTTGGCGTACTGCTGCGGGTCGGAGGTCTTCTCCTCGCGCACCTTCGCGTCGGCGATCGCGATGAGGAGCTTGCGCACCTTGCCGTCGTCGGCGGGATAGCCGTTGCGCTCGCTCACCGTCCAGACGTCGTTCTTGCGCGCCAGATCGACGACGCGTGCATCGCCCGCTTTGTAGATGCGGACCGCGTCGATCGCGTTGAGCTGTTCCTTTAGCCCCGGGTACAGCGCATCGTTGCCAGCGCTCGCGCCCGAGGAGCCCTCGCGGCCGGCGAGCCACACGCCCGCGACGATCGCGACGATTGCAACAGCGCCCAGGATCAGCAGTCTTCTCGATGTCATGGCGTTAACCCGTGTGCGCCGCGGCCCGTCCGGCCCGCAGCCGGCGGCGACGCGTCAGTGCGAGCAGGATCGCGCCGATCGCCAGCAGCGCCGGCACCAGTGCGATGTTCACGATCTTGAGCGTGGTGCCGAGCCGCTCGATCTCGACGTCGAGGCTGCGGCGGACGTCGCGCAGCTCCTTGCGGATGCGCACGCGCTCCTGCTGGAAGCGGTTGAGCTCCGCCTCCTGCTCCGGCGTCAGCACGAGCGAGCCCTTGGTGCTGCGTCCCGCCTCGAGATCCGCCAGCTTCTTCTCGGTGTCCTTCAGCTCGGTGTCGAGCTCCTTCTCCTTGGCGCTCAGCTGCTCGTCGGCGTGGCGTCGCAGGTCGTCGACCTTGGTGAACGGCCGGAAGAAGCTCTGCCGGCCGCGGATGCTGATCAGGTCGCCGCTGCCGGCCAGATTGTCGACCGCGTTGGCGACGAAGTCGCCGTTGTTCGCCCACGCCATCGCGAAGTGCTGACCGAACACGTTCTGCGTGCGCACCCAGAGCGGGTCCGCGAGGATATCGGTGTCCGCGACCACGATGAGGTCTGCGTCGCCGGCAGTCTCGGTCTTGTGATCGCCCGCAGGCTTGTCCGCCTTGTTCGCGTCCTTGCCGGCATCGGGAACGACATCGGCGGGCGCGCCGTTCGGGTACGCCGACTTCAGCTTGCCGTGCACGCGCGCAGCGACCGCGTACCGCTCGCCCGTCGGCTTGAAGTCTTCGAGCAGCGAGCGGCTGTCAGGCAGGAATGCAAGCCGCGCGACCGGCAGCAACTCCGCGTCGGCGCTCGACTGCAGCAGCGGCTCGAACTGCACCGTTGCGCCGTCCTTCTTCTTCAGGGTGCCGGCAGTCATCACGTTGATCGAGTCGAGCGCAGAGGTGACGACGTCCTTCGAGTTCATGCTGGCGCGGTTCAGGCCGATGATCGCGATGTGCTGCGACGGCTCTTCGCCCTGGCGCAGCGCGACCGTGAGACCGAGCCCGCGATCGCCGAGCACTTTGCCGGGGTCGAACTCGACGCCCCACGCGTCGAGCAGCGGGCCGAGCGAAGAGGAGCGCGAGGCCATCCCCATCGGTCCGCCCTGTTGCCCCGCCGGATCGTTCTCGGACTGCGGATCGACGAACGCGATGAGCTTGCCGCCGCGCATGACGAACTGGTCGATCGCATAGAGCGTCTTCGGCCCGAGATCCTTCGGGTGCACCAGCATCAGCACGTCGATGTCCTGGTCGATCGTCGCCACGTCGGCCGCGAGGGTGCGCACCTGCATCTGCTCGTGCAGCTGCTGGATGCTGGCCCAGCCCGGCATCATGCGGCCGGACATCTGATCGAACGATGCATCGACCGGCAGCCCCGCGATCAGGCCGACGGTCGGCTTCTTCGGATTCGAAAGCCGATGGATCAGGCTGGCGACGTCGTACTCGAGGAACTCCTCCTTGTCCGGCTGGAAGAAGCCGATGACCTCGCGGCCGTCGGTCGAGTTCGTGCCGGCGAGGCCGAAGTACAGCGACTCGTTGCGCGCGCCCATCGGCACGGCCTGCAGCCCGAACTCCGTCGCGCGATCCTCGTCTTCGGAAAACGGCTTGGGATCGACGACGGTCAGCTTGAGCTTGCCCTTGGAGCGCTGCGCCATCTCCTCCAGCAGCTCGCGCACGCGCTGTGCGTAGGCGCGCAGCTGCGGCGACCCGGCGCTCGCTTCCTGCGAGAAGAAGAAGTAGAGATTGATCGGCTCCTTGATCGTGCCGACGATGCGCTGCGTGCCGGGCGCGAGCGAGTACAGGTTGCTCTCCGTCAGGTCGATGCGCGCGCCGCGCAGTACGAAAGTGATGAGGATCGTCACGCCGATGAACAGCACTGCGAGCGCGACCAGCGCTCCCGCGCCGAAGGTCTTCCTGGCGACGTTCTGGTTACTGGAAGTCATGTCAGTCCGCCTTCTTCAGGTCGAGCACGATCGCGGTGGCCGCCAGCCAAACTGCGATCACGGTGGCGAAATACAGCAGGTCGCGGATGTCGATTACGCCCTTGGCGATGGCAGCGAAGTGCGTCAGGAACGACAGCGAAGCGACCGCGTCGATCACCGGCTGCGGCGCCCAGCCCTGGAACGCGTTCAGCACCAGCGAGAAGCCCGACAACAGGAACAGGAAGCAGGCGACCACGGTGACGATGAACGCGATCACCTGGTTGCGAGTCGCGGCGGAGAAGCACGCGCCGATCGCCAGCAGGCCGCCCGCGACCAGGAAGCTGCCGATGTACGCGGCGAGGATCGCGCCGTTGTCCGGGTCGCCGAGATAGTTGACGGTGATCCAGGTCGGGAACGTCAGCACCAGCGCCAGCCCGGCGACCGCCCAGGCGGCCAGATACTTACCGATGACTGCCTGCCACGGCGTGATCGGCAGCGTCATCAGCAACTCGATCGTGCCGGACTTGCGCTCCTCGGCCCACAGCCGCATCGACAGCGCCGGCATCAGGAACAGGTACAGCCACGGGTGGTAGTTGAAGAACGGCTGCAGGTCCGCCTGGCCGCGCTCGTAGAAGCCGCCGAGGAAGAACGTGAACAGCCCGGCGAACGCCAGGAAGATGACGATGAACACCAGCGCCAGCGGCGTGGCGAAATAGCTGGCGAACTCGCGGCGGAACAGCACCAGTGTGTTACGCATTGACCGCCTCCTTGAGCTTCGCGCCGCCGTGCAGCGTGATCTGGCGGAAGGCGTCTTCGAGCTTGCCGCTCGGCGCGCGCCGGGCCAGCGCCTTGGGCGTGTCGTCGGCGAGGATGCGGCCCTGCGCGATGATGATGGCGCGGCTGCACACTGCCTCGACCTCTTCGAGGATGTGCGTCGAGATCACGATGATCTTGTCCTTGCTCATCGCGCTGATCAGCTCGCGCACCTCGTGCTTCTGGTTCGGATCGAGCCCGTCGGTGGGCTCGTCGAGGATCAGCACCTGCGGGTCGTGCAGCAGCGCCTGCGCCAGGCCGACGCGCCGCTTGTAGCCCTTCGACAGCGTTTCGATCACCTGCTCGAGCACGCTCTGCAGCCCGAGCCGCGCGACCACGTCGTCGAGCCGCGCGCGCCGCCGCTCGCCTTCGAGCCCGCGCACGTCGGCGATGAATTCCAGGAATGCGCGCACCGACATTTCCGCATAGAGCGGCGCGCCTTCCGGCAGGTAGCCCATGCACGACTTGGCGGCGAGCGGCGCGCTCTCCACGTCATGGCCACAGACGCGCACGCTGCCGGAAGTCGGCGCGAGGAAGCCGGTGATCATCTTCATCGTGGTCGATTTGCCGGCGCCGTTCGGGCCGAGGAAGCCGAGCACTTCGCCGGCCTGCACGGTGAAGGAGAGGTCGTCCACGGCGGTGAGCGGGCCGTAGCGCTTCGACAGATGGCTGATCTCGATCATGGTGTTCCTGGCATGTTGATCGTCCTGGCAAAAACGGTCCTTGAGACTGCGCTGCGCCAGCCCGGTTCCCGCAGGCGACAGTGAGCTGCACTCGGCGCAGACGATTCTCGCGGCGCATTCGTGTTATCGCGCTCGGCGGCGGCAGGGCGCGCGCGGCGCGGGTCACGTGGACCGGGTGCGAGAAGGCGGCGATTCTCGTTCAGCCAACTTTTGTATTTCAAGCCGCGCGATCAGCCCCCTGCGAAGGTGAACAACTCTTAATTGCCTGCCAGGCGTCGCGACTGCTGTGCAAAGCGGGGCTCTGGCGCTTCGTCGACGGTCGGCGGATCTATCGTTCGCGGTGATCAGCTCATGACAATTTCTTAGTGAAAATCCGCGATTTGCAACCTTTCTGTCATGGTGTTGCAGGGCAGCATCCTGTACATTTGGCGACGCAAAATCGGGCTGCCGATCGCATCCAAGGGTCGGTCGCTCGCCGGTTGAACCGAATGCCCCTCGCCACGCTCTTAGCAGGCGAACCCTCGAATCCCCCTGACTGGCCGGGTGACTGCGAAGTCCCCGGCCTCTTTTTTTGGGGGCTCTAGACCGCCGCCTTCTCCTCGATCTCCGTGCGGTTGGCGCGCAGCACCTTGCGGATCTCCGCAGCCGGCGGGCGCTCGGCGATGCGCTCGATCAGCTCCGCCAGCTCGTGCCACGACTTGCCCCATTTCAGCAGCCGGATTGCGTCCGCGACGATCTTGGCGCGCAAGTCCGCGCTGAGCGATGCGTTCTTGGCTGGCTTCGCCGGGGCAGGAGCGGGCGCTGGGGTCCGTGCAGGTGTCGACGCGGCGCGTGCCGGCGTCGCCGCGGCTGTCGTCCGGGCGGGTGCGGCCGCGGCCGCTTTGATCCTCGGCATCTCGCGCGTCGTGTCATCACCCGAAGGTCGTGCTTTTGCCGCTGACCGCGGCGGCTGCATGACTTCGACGGTCGCTGTCGTCGAGGAGACGACCGGCTCGGTGCGCGTCGGATCTGCGAGTGGCACGAAACGCTGAATGTGCTGGATGCCGACCAGGTTCGCGAGGAACGCCATCAGCTCCAGCGACTCGGAGAACTTGCCATCGCCCATCGCGTGGCGCGTCTCGCACTGCGCCTTGAGCTCGAGGATTTTCTGGCGCGCCACTTCCAGTACCCAGCGCGTCGGCCGGTCGTGCTTGGGCCAGGCCTGCACGCGCGCGTACGCCGAGTCGCTCAGCTCGACGTACTTCAGGTGAAGGTCGATGCTGGCGAGCCACTTGTCGATCAGCTCGGAGATGCGTCGATCGGCAGGGGTCATGCCATGCGGGCTCCCAATCCGGTGCGCGCATTATGCACAGGACGGGCGGTGGCGCGCGCTGCAAGCGTCGGTGCTACCCTCCTGTCGCCGGACGCTGCGCCGGCAGCAGGGGAGCAAACATGAACACGAAGATGTTGAAGGCCGTCGCGCTCTGCTGCGCGATGGTGTGCTCTGGCTTGCAGGCTGCACCCGGCAACTGGTCGCCGCCGCGTACTGCAGATGGGCGGCCCGTGCTGGCCGGCGTGTGGACGAACGCATCCGTGACGAGCCTGCAGCGTCCGCCGGGCGTGACGAAGCTGGTCGTGACTCGCGCGGAAGCCGAGGCGCTCGTCAAAGCCAATCCCTTCCAGCGCCTGATCGAAGCGGACAGCGGACCTTCCGATCTGAACGACAACCTGCTCGAGGACAAGAACGCCGACCGCGGCTACAACGCGTTCTGGGTCGACCCGGGCAACTTCCTCGCGAGCGTCAACGGCGAGTACCGCACGTCGTGGATCGTCGATCCCGCCAACGGCCAGATGCCGCTGTCCGACGCGGGCAAGCAGCTTCTCAAGGAGGCGCGCGCTGCCCGCGAGGCGACTTTGTACCAGGGTCCTGAAGCGCTGCCGCTTGCCGAGCGCTGTCTGCTGTCGTTCAGCGGCGCCAGCGGTCCCGGCATGCTCAACCCGATGTACAACAACAACTACCAGGTCGTGCAGACCCCGCAGTCGCTGCTGATCCTCGTGGAGATGGTGCACGATGCGCGCATCATTCCGATCGCCGGGGACAAGGCGACCGCACAGGCTTCGCACCGCCCGGCCGCGCTGAACCAGTGGTTCGGCGATCCGGTCGGCTGGTGGGAGGGCGACACGCTGGTGGTGGAGACCATCCACGTGCGGCGCGAGCAGGCGAGCCAGGGGCCGATCTATCTCTCCGAGCAGGGCAAGGTGATCGAGCGCTTCAGCCGCGCCTCGCCGGACCAGCTCAACTACGAGTTCACCGTCGACGACCCGGCCTACTACTCGCAGCCCTGGCGTGCCGAGATGAGCTTCAACGCGCGCAAGGAGAACATGTACGAGTACGCCTGCCACGAGGGCAACTACGCGATGGAAGGCATCCTGCGCGGCGCGCGCAACCAGGAAGCGCAGGGCATCAAGCCTTCGCAGGGACCGGGAATCTTCGGCACGCCGATTCCGGAGAAGAAGAAGCCGGGCGGATCGTAGGCCGGACTTCGGTCCGACTCGAATTTAAAGATGGCGCTCCCACGGGGATTCGAACCCCGGTTTAAGCCTTGAGAGGGTCGAAAAGACTGTCCAACCAAGTCCACGGCCATCCTAGAAAGCCCGGGAAAAATAGCTGGTTTGTCCACTGTCGTCCAGTCGAATCCGCTGTAGTATTGCCGCACGGTGCCGCACATGCATCGGCGGCTTAGCGGGTTCGCATGACCGATATCACGAAGAAGACTGTTCGCGC
>DATEJG010000106.1:0-53439 GCA_035278165.1 Steroidobacteraceae bacterium | reverse complement strand
GCTACCCCGGCAACCTGATCCTCCGCATCGCCTCGCCGCTGTTGCTCTTCCTCGCAATGATGTCCTTCACGATCTCGACCGCCGTCTGCGTGCACGGCGGCAGATCGATGTCGCTCGTGCCGAGCGGAGTGACGCGCTCGCCCCAGCGGATCACGTGCGAGCACCACGTGAGGCCGCCGCCGAATGCGGGTGTCAGCAGAATCGATCCCGGCTTCACTCTTCCTTCTTCCAGCGCGTCGACGAGCGCAACCGGAACGGTTGCCGCGGACATGTTGCCGTAGCGCTGCACGGTGACGTATACGCGGTCCATCGAGATGCCGCAGTGCTTCGCCACTGACTCGATGATGCGCAGATTCGCCTGGTGCGGAATCACCAGGTCGACTGCTTCCCTGGAGATGCCGGCGCGCTCCAGTGCAGCCTGCGACGCCTTCGACATGCCGTGCACGGCGCGCTTGAAGATTTCCTGACCGTCGAAATCCCAGAGCGTGTCGCCGAGCTGCACGCCCGCGTTGCCGTAGATCGTGCCCATGCCGCGTACGCGCAGCGTTGCACGCGCATCGGCATAACAGCCGAGCTTCTCCGCGATCACGCCCTCCGCGTTCTCGCTCGCTTGGACGACCACCGCGGCGGCGCCGTCGCCGAACAGCACAGCGACGTTGCGATTGCTCCAGTCCATGTACGGCGTGATGCCTTCGACGCCGACGACCAGCGCGTTGCGCACGACGCCGGTGCGAATCATCGCAGTTGCGGTGGACATGCCGTAGAGGAAGCTCGTGCACGCGGTGTTGATGTCCATCGCCGCGGCCTTGTTCGCGCCGATGAGCAGCTGAATCGCCGACGCGGTGTTCGGTACCTGTTCGTCGGCAGAGCACGTGCCGAGCACGACGAGGTCGATGTCCGCGGGATCCATGCCGGCGCATGCGAGCGCGCGCATCGAGGCAACGTGCGACAGCGTCGTCATCGGCACGTGCGACACGCGCCGCTCCTTGATGCCGGTGCGGCTGGTGATCCACTCGTCGCTCGTATCCATGAAGCTGGCGAGGCCCGCGTTATCGAGCACGGCGGGCGGCATGCACTTGCCCCAGCCGGTGATGGCTGCGTACGTCATGGCCGGGATCATACTCCCGGCCTCGCGGCGGCGGGACTATACTGGCCGCGCCTGCCGGGGAAGCGCCGGGCACGACAAATCAAAGGGGAAACTGCCATGCGGATTGTGTTCTGGGCGTCGCTCGCCCTGGTGCTGGTCGGCTGCGGCAAGCAGCCTGCGCAGGTCAGCCAGTCCGACGCGGATTTTCACAAGAAGCTGCAGCTGCAGCTCATCTCCGCGAAGCCCGGCGACGTGATCGAGCTGCCGGCGGGCAAGTGGACGTTCAGTCGCTCGCTCAGCCTCAACAAGTCCAACGTCACGATTCGCGGCGCGGGGCCGGACAAGACGGTGCTGTCGTTCAAGGGCCAGGTGCAGGGCGCCGAAGGCCTGCTGATCAACGCGGCAGAGCACGTCACGATCGAGAATCTTGCGATCGAGGACACCAAGGGCGACGGACTGAAAGCGAACGGTTGCAAGGACCTGACGATCCGCAACGTGCGCGTCGAGTGGACCGGCGGCCCGGACGAGAAGAACGGCGCCTACGGCCTCTATCCCGTGCAGTGCGAGCGCGTGCTGATCGAGAAGTCCGCCGCGATCGGCGCCTCCGATGCCGGCATCTACGTCGGTCAGTCGACGCAGATCGTGCTGCGCGACAACCGCGCCGAGCTGAACGTCGCCGGCATCGAGATCGAGAACAGCACGCACGCCGACGTGTATCGCAACAGCGTCACCAACAACACCGGCGGCATCCTGGTCTTCAATCTGCCGGGCCTGCCGGTCAAGGACGGGCGCAAGACGCGCGTGTACTCGAATCACATCCACGACAACAACACCGACAACTTCGCGCCGAAGGGCAACATCGTCGCGACCGTGCCGACCGGCACCGGCTTCATGGTGCTCGCGAACGACGAGGTCGAGTTCTTCGACAACCGCGTCGAGAACAACCGCACCGCGAACGCGTTGATCCTGTCGTTCGAAAGCACCGGCAAGCCGGCCAACGACGCGGCGTTCGACCCGTACCCGCAGCAGATCTCGATCCACGACAACCAGTTCGCGGGCGGCGGCGACAGCCCGGACCAGCTCGAGCTCAAGGCGATGAAGGTCGCGAAGTTCGGGCTGACCGGCAGCTTGCCGGACATCCTGTGGGACGGCGCGCTGGCGCGGGACTACGACGTCGCCGCTACGCAGATCTGCATTCGCGACAACGGCGATGCGAACTTCGCCAACATCGACTACGCCGGCAAGCTCGCGAAGTTCAGCACCGACATGAAGCCGCACGAATGCCAGCTGCCGGCGCTGCCGCCGGTCAGCTGGCCGGGACTGGACGCGCCGCCGTCCAGCTGACGAGGTCGTGTTGCCGAGTCGCCTTCTCTTCTGGCTGCTCGCAGCGCTCGCTGCGAGCGCGTGCCACCAGGCGCCGCGCACGGGGCTGGACTATGCGGATGAGTTTCCCGAGCGGTTGAGCGAGTGGCGCCTGCTGCTGCAGCGTGACGGCAAGCTCGTGCCGAACGAAGGCGTGACTCCGTACGATCTCAACTCGCCGCTGTTCAGCGACTATGCGCACAAGCTGCGCACGGTCGTGCTGCCGCCCGGCACGAGCATCCGCTACGGCGACGATGCGTTCGAGTTCCCGGTCGGCACGGTGATCACGAAGACCTTCTATTACCCGCGCGGCGGGGAGGCGGCCGAAGGACGCATCGCGGTTCGCAAGGTGCTTGCGCAGGAGCAAGGCGTGTCGCTCGATCTCGCGCAGGTGCGACTACTCGAGACGCGATTGCTGATCAACACAGCAGCGGGCTGGGTCGCGATTCCCTACGTGTGGAATGCGCAGCAGACGGAAGCAACGCTTGCTCTCGCCGGAGACACGCTGTCGCTGGAGCTCGTCAGCGACGCGGGTCGCCAGCCGTTCGCGTATCTCGTGCCCGATACGAATCAATGCGCGGGCTGTCACGCGCTCGAGCATCACTCGCAGAAGATCGAGCCTATCGGTATTCGTGCGCGCCACCTGAACAAGACGTATCGCTACGGCGAAGTGAGCGAGAACCAGATCGCGCACTGGCAGAAGACCGGCTTGCTGACGGGAGCGCCCGATCCGCTCAGCGCCCCGCGCAACGCGCAGTGGGACGATGCGGACAGCGATCTCGAAGCACGCGCACGCGCGTACCTGGACGTCAATTGCGGACATTGTCACCGGCCGCGCGGCGCCGCCAGCACGTCCGGATTGCTGTTGCATGCGCAGGAGACGGACCGCGTAAAGCTTGGCGAGTGCAAGATCCCGATCGCGACCGGCCGCGGCTCCGGCGATGCGCTGTTCGACATCGTGCCGGGAACACCGGACCAGTCAATTCTGTTGCATAGGATGCTATCCACGGAGGCAGATGTCGCGATGCCCGAGCTCGGCCGCTCACTGGTGCACGCCGAAGGCGTCGCGCTGATCCGCGACTGGATCGCGTCGCTCCGCGGCGGTTGTTCCGCGCCCCGTTAGGGCGCAGACTCGTTGCCGGAAGTCCCGCCGATGGTGACACGCTCCTCGCTCGTCTGGGTCATGACCGGCATCGCTGCAGGCATCGCGGGCGGCTGGCTGTGGAATCGCGAGCGCGGGATCGACGTCGAGCCGCCTACTCCGACGGAGCGGCGCAATGCGCCGATCCGCTCGCCGTTCACCTCGCAGCACGAAGAGCGCGGGCCATCGTATCTCTCCGCTTCGCGCGCGAATCGCGAGAAGACCACAGAGCGCTCGTCGGAATTCTCCCATCGGCTGTCGCTGTACGACGAAGCCGGGCACGCGGACCGCGGACGTCTCGACTCCATGCTCGCCGACGCTCGCGGCCTCGCGAACCCGCGCGAGCGGCGCAGCTCGCTGGAAATCCTGTTGCTGCGGTATGCGGAGCTCGATCTCGAAGGCGCGCTCGGGCAGGCAGTCAACAACGATCGCGAGACCAACACGTACCTGCTCGGCGCCCTGACCGCAGTGGCCCCGGAGGCGACTTGGGAGCGCGCCCTGCAGGCCACGAACGCCGCGGAGCGCTTCGCCTACCTGAGCGCCGTCGTGGCGACCTGGGCCGCGGACGATCCGGAGCACGCCTTCTCCAAGGTCGCGGCGCTGCCGGCCGAATGGCAGCGCAGCGAGCTCATGCAAGCGGTGATCAGCGAGATCGCCAATCGCGATCCGCGCCTGGCAATCCGGCTCGCACAAAGTGAGGGGCAGGTCGAGTCCGCGCCGCTGGTCGACCTCATCGCGACACAATGGTCGCGGCAGAATCCGAGCGACGCCGCGCGCTGGGTGGAAGGTCTGCCGCGCGCCGATCAGGGACGTCTCGCGTATCGCATCGCGAACGCGTACGTCGCGCAGAAGCCCGGCGAAGCGCTCGCCTGGGCGCTGCGCCTGAGCGGCTCGCCGCGACGCTACCTGTGGTCGGCGATGCTCGGCGAAATGGCCCAGTACGATCCCGACCAGGCTCTTGCGCTGGCACAAACCGCCGAGAGTCCTGCGCAGCGCGCGCAGGCAATGGGCAAGGTGCTGGCCGCGATCGCGCAGACGAACCCGGATCGCGCGATGTCGCAGCTGTCGAAAATGCCGCCCGGCGAGGCGCGCTGGGAAGTCCTGGACGCAGTCGCCAGCAGCGTTGCGACGCTCACGCCGGGCACGGCGCTCGACTGGCTCAACGGTATCGACGACAAGGCCATGCAGCGTGAGGCCACCCGCTTTCTCGGCGCGGCGCTCGCACAGCGCAATGTCGAGGCCGCGGCGGACATGGTCGACCGCGTGCCAAAGGAAGGGCGTCCGAACTGGATTACCACCGTGGCGCTTGCGTACGCCAATGTCGACATCGAGCGGGGCCAGCAGTGGGTGCGTCGCTATGGCAGTGAAGGAACGGACACCGCGTTCCAGTTCGCACGCATCGTCGCTTCACGCAATCCCGAGATGGCCGTGCAGCTGGTGAGCGGCGTGACCGATGACGGGGAGCGTGACCGGCTGCTGCGCGGCATGTTGCAGCCGCTGGCGGAGCACTCGCCGGCGCTCGCTGCGCGCTGGGCCGAGAAAGTCACGGACGAGGACACGCGAACGCGCATGATCGGCGAAGTCGCAAACACGTGGGCGCGCTACGACTCGGCGGGGGCACGCAAGTGGATCCTGTCCCTCAGCGACAGCCCCGCGAAGGATCAGGCGCTCACCGCGCTGGTCGCGCGCAGCGGCGAATCGCTCGACGACATGCTGCCGATCATCAACGAGATCCGCACGCCTGAGCGCCGCTCGCACGTGGTGCTGATGGCCGCAATGCGGCTGGCGCAGAACGACGAGGAGAGTGCGCGCACGCTGCTGCGCCGCTATCCTCTGGATGCCGCGCGGCAGCGGCAATTCGACGACTACATGCAACAACAACAGCGTCGCAACAAAGGTCAGTAAGTGCCTCGTCCCGCTCCACAGGTTCCGCAGCGTCTGCTGCGGTTTCCCGAACTGTTGAATGCACGCGAGCTCGGCGGCTATCCGACGCTCGACGGCGGCATGACGCGTTGGCGCTCGCTGCTGCGCGCCGATGACCTGGTTCAGCTCACGAGCGAAGGCTTGCAGGCCCTCGCCGACTACGGCGTGCGTACAGTCATCGACCTGCGCTGGCCGGGCGAAGTCGCTGCGAAGCCGCACCCGCTCGCGCGCAGCAGGCAAGGCGTGCGCTATCACCAGGTCTCATTGCTGGCAGGCAACGAGCTGGAGTGGGCCGGGCTTGCCGGCGAATGCCAGAAGGAGATGTGGAAGTGCGCAGTGCTGGAGCACACGCGGCCGCAGCTCAGGGATGTCCTGCAGCTCATCGCCGACGCTGCGGACGAGCCGCTGCTGTTTCATTGCGTTGCGGGCAAGGACCGGACCGGTCTGATCGCGGCGCTGGTGCTCGCGCTGGCGGACGTCGTGCCCGAAGCGATCGCCGAGGACTACGCGGCGAGCACGGCGCGGCTCGCCGACGCATACGTGGTGCGCTATTCGAACCTGGAGCGCGCGGAGATTCTCGAAGCGTTGCGGTGCCCGGAGCAAGGCGTCCACAACATGCTCGACTATCTTGCGCACTACGGCGGCGCCGCTGGCTACCTGGGCGCGATCGGGCTCGACGAGGCGACGATCGCGCGGCTGCGCGCGCGTCTGCGCTAACTGTGATTCCGGTTGTGGTTGTGCACGGTGCCGTTGCGACGCAGGAGCGGCCTGGAGCCTTCGGCTTTCTCGATGGCGGCCACCGCGCTTTCGTAGCGCGACCGGGCCTTGCCGAACATGCTGACTTTTTCCGCCGGCGCACCGGCCTGCGCCGCTGCCAGGCGCTCGACTTCGCTGCGCAGCACCGGCAGCGTTTCCTTCAGCGCTGCATACAGCTCGGGCGCGCACGCGATGAGGCGTGCATTCGCTTCAGCGGAGCTGTCGTCGGGCCCGAGGCCCATGTGACACAGCGCGATGTGCCACACCACGCCGTCGACGACTGCATCGACACAAGGCTCGGAGGGATACCTGGGGTCGGTGCCGATGATCCACGGTCCTGGTGTGTGACTGCTCATAGCGACCTCGGGGCTGGGGTCGGCGAAAGTTCTCGCCGCCCGCCTGAATTAGACCGCTCCAGCGCGGGCACTCAACCCCTGCGCCCGAGGCTACATCGCCCGATATATTTCAGCAGTGCGTATGGTTGCCGATTGATCGCATGAGAAGCGAAGCATGGGAGGAGCAGCAATGGTTCGAGCTGCGATAGTGATCGTTGCGCTCGTCGCGCCCGCCGCGTTCGCGGCACAGCCGAGCTGGGTCGAGGAAAGCAATCGCCACGCGCAGATCCTGCTCGACGTGATGGCGCGCTACAACCCTGAGGCTGCTGCGACGTTCGGAGTCGAAGGGCATGACAGCGAGGTGTTCGACGTGCGCCCGGGCGTTGCCGAGCGCCAGGAAGCCGACCTTGCCGCCGCGGTGATCAGGCTCGAGCAGGCGCGCGCTGCCACGACCGATCCGCTGGTGCGACTCGACGTCGACATCCTCATCGGCGCAGCGCGCGACCAGCAGCGAAGTCTCCAGTTGAACGGACAACTGGCGCTGCCATTCTTCGATCTCGGCCAGGCGGTGTTCGGCGGCTTCCAGGATCTGCTCGACGCGCGTGTTGCGAAGAATCGGCACAGCGCGGCGCTCGCGCGGCTGCATCGATATGTCGGCGCGGAGAAGGGCTACGAGCCCGTGACGACGCTGGCGCGCGCACGCTACGAAGAGCGAGCAGGCAACGCGCAGCTGATCGGTCCGTGGATCGTCGAAGCGCAGCAGTATCTCGACAACCAGCCGCGCTATCTCGACGGCATCCAGAAACTCCTGGAGGAGAGCGGACTGAAGGGCTGGCAGAAGGACATGCGCACGCTGCGCGCGCAGTTCGACGAATACGGCAAGTGGGTGCAGGCGACGGTGCTGCCGCGTGCCCGCAAGACGAATCAGCTGCCGGTCGAGCTGTATGCGGACAACCTCAAGCGTTTCGGCGTGCAGATGGATCCGCACGAGCTCATGGCGCGCGCGCTCGGCAGCTATCAGCAGACGCGCAGCGAGATGGAGGCGGTCGCGCGCCGCGTCGCCGACGAGCGCAAGTGGCCCAGGAGCGATTATCGCGACGTGCTCCGCGAGCTGAAGAAGCAGCGCATAGCCGACGACCGGCTGCTGGCGTTCTACACTTCGCGTCTCGAGCAGATCGAGGCGATCATCCGCCGCGAGAATTTCGTGACGCTGCCGCATCGCAAGGCCGTGATCCGGCTGGCGACGCTGGCGGAATCGGCGGCGGGGCCCGCGCCGCACCTCGACCCGCCGCGGCTGATCGGCAACACCGGCGAGCCCGCCGAGTTCGTGCTGCCGACCAGCAACCCGAACGCTGCGCCGGGCTCGGTGATGGACGACTTCAACTACGACGCGATCGCCTGGACGCTCACGGCCCACGAAGCGCGGCCGGGTCACGAGCTGCAGTTCGCCAGCATGCTGGAGCACGGAGTGTCGATAGCGCGCGGTGTTTTCGCATTGAACAGCGCGAACGGCGAAGGCTGGGCGCTGTACGCGGAGGCCGAGCTGAAACAGTATCTGCCGCTGGATGGCCAGATCGGCGTACTGCAGATGCGGATGGCACGCGAGGCGCGCGCCTTCCTCGACCCCATGCTCAACCTCGGCCTGATCGATCCGGCGGCCGCCAAGCGCTTCCTGATGGAGGAAGTCATGCTGTCCGAGCCGATGGCGAAACAGGAGATCGACCGCTACACGTTCGGCTCACCGGGCCAGGCGACGTCGTATTTCTACGGCTATTCGCGGCTCAACGCGCTGCGCACGCGCATCGAGCTGGCGCTCGCCGGGCGCTTCGACAAGCGCCGCTACCACGACTTCATCGTCGCGCAGGGTCCGCTGCCGTTCGACCTGCTGGAGCAGGCCGTCACGGACGAGTTCCTCGGCAAGTCGCCGGGCGTGCTGTCAGGAGATTGATCCCATCTACTTGTCTTTCGGCCGAAACGCGAGCAGCACGTTACCCGGGGCCTGGTTGAACGCGCCGTAGCCGGAGCCGACGAACACCATACCCGCGCCGGCGAACACGGATTGACTGTCGATGCTGCCGCCCTTGCCTTCGACGCCATTCAAGGTCGCGAAGTCGCGCAGCGTGTCGTACTGCCACACGATGTCGCCGCTCGCCGCATCGTAGATGTAGATGCGGCCGTCGATTGCGCCTGCGACGACGGACTTGTCGATCACCAGCGGCGCCGCAGACAGGCCATAGCGCTCGCTGCAGAGCTTGAAGCGCTCCTCGCGGCCGTTCCTGCAGTCGGGCTGCACCGGTTTGCTCCACACGACTTTGCCGGTCTCGATCGCGACCGCGTTCATGCCGGGCTGCGGCACGTAGCCGGGAACGGGCAGGAGCGGATCGTTGATGGCCGCGAACACGCGCTCGTCGTCGATCGCGAGCCCCCAATGAATGCCTCCCAGCGGCGTACCGGTGCCGAACGTCTGCCGCCACAGCACTTTGCCTCGGGCATCCGGATCGAGGCCCCACAGGTCCCCCGACTTCTGGCCGGCGAGCAGGATGTCGCGTCCGTCGCGGCGCTTGCCGATCACGACGCCGGCGCCGAAGTCGTAGTCCTTCAGCACGCTGTCGGCGGCGCTCGGGCAGTTCGGGCCGGACTTGCTCGGATCGAGCTGGCAGCCGAGATGCCATACGTCGCGCGCGAGCGCCTGGAACGTCCACTTGAGCTCGCCGCTCGCGAGATCGATCGCCAGCACCGCGTCGCTGGTGTTCGTCGCAGGGAGCGAAGTGGCTTGGCCGCTGCCGGCGTACACGAGACCGCGCTGCGCATCGATCGCAGGCGTCGACCAGATCGGCGCGCCGGATGGGCCGCGCTGCTTGACGCCGGTGGCGCTGACTTTTCCGGTGTACTTCGCGTCCTCCATCGTATGCGCAGTCCACAGCTTCTGGCCGCTCGCCGCGTCGAGCGCTACGACCGCGCCGTGTCCTTCGCAGCACTCGTACTTCGGATCGGCGCCGCGGCCGACGCCTGAGGCGGAGATCGGCACGATGATGCGCTTGCCGGCGATCACGGGCGTGCCGGTGACGGCGCCGAAAGCGTCGTGCCGCGCCTGCGCGGTCCAGATCGGCGTGCCGGTTTTTGCATCGACCGTGTGCACGTTGCCGCGAGCGTCGCCGAAGACGAGCGCGGGCTTGCCGCTCACCTCGCCATACGACACCGACGAGCGCAGCGGCGCGCCGGCGTCATAGGCCCATTTCACGCAAGCCGTGCGAGTGTCGAGCGCCAGCAGCTTGCCGGTCGGCACCGGCGAGTAGAACAGCGTCGAGCCGACGATCACGGCGGAGCTGCGCAGCGCCGAGGTCTTTGGAAATGCGATCGCCCACGCCAACTCCAGAGTGCGCAAGTCGCCGCTCGACAGGCCGGACTGTTGTGCGCTCAGCCGGCGGTTGTTGCGAACGTCGACTCCGGACGTCGACATTGCAACGGGCTGCGAGAGATCCACTGCGCGCTGCTCGGGCCTGCACATCATGCCCGCGACCCAGTCGCCGCTGGTCGTGTCGGCAGCCGCGAGATAGCCGATCAGCTGCGGCAACTGCTCGTTCGGCACAGCCGATCCCTGCTGCTTCATGATTCCTTCGGTGAGCGCGAAGCGCAGCGTTTGCGCACTCAACTGCTGAAGCGCTGCGAGCGCGGGTGCGCGAGTCGCATCGGGCTGGTTGTGGCAAGCGCCGCAGTATTGGTCGTAGACGGCCCTGCCCGGGTGCTCGGCGCGCTGCTCTTGGGCGGCAGCGAAGTTGACCGAGCACGCAAGCGCGAGCGTAGCGGCGTATGCCGCCCGGATGCTGAATCCAGTGTGCATCGAGGCGCTCCTCCTTTTTTCTTATCGCGGCGTGTGTACCGCAACCGGCCCCATTGTGGGGTCAAGAAGCGTCGGCGGCGAGCTGCTGCTCGATGGCTTGTTCCAGTTCTGCGGCGCGCGCCTGGCCGACGTGCATCTCGCCGATTGCCCGCGCGGCGATGCGACCGCGCTTGTCGATGACATAGAACGCCGGCCAGTACTGGTTCTTCATCGCGTTCCAGTACGAGTAGTCGCCGTCCACCATGACTGGATTGGTGATGCGTTGCTCTGTCACCGCGCTGCGCACGTTGGCGGGTGCCAGCTCCTCCGGTAGCTCGGGCGTGTGCACGCTCACGATTACGAAGTCCTTGCCGGCATGGCGTTGCTGGATCGCGTGCAGAGCGGCTTGGAGTTGATCCAGTCAACCTGGCTGGGATGGGTGAACTCCGGGGCCTTCGGCGCAGCCTGTGCTGCCGCGCTCAGGACCAGAGCCGCAGTGAGCGCCGGGTAGCCGAGACGGCGGACTACGCTGCGGAAACGCTGGGATTTCATGGGGCAAGCATGCACCAGCGCGGCAGGCGAGGCGAGCCGCGGCGGGCCGTAGCGAGCATGAACGGCGGCTTTCGGCCGTTCAGGTTAGGCCGTAGTGAGCGCTGCGGCCGCGCAAGTTATGCTTCGCGCCATTACCTTCAGCCGATGAGTCCCATGAAGCAGTCGCTCCTGCCCATTGCCGTTTCCGCGCTCCTGCTGGGCGGCGTCGCCCACGCCCAGGACGAAGATCACCCGGCGCACAACCGTCTGCGCCTGCACTTCTCCAAGTCTTCCGAAACGGACCTGGTGACGGTCGTCGTCGGCGATTACCAGCAATCGCCGGAGAACAACTATCTGATCGGCGCGACGTGGGGCCACGACCTCAGCGACACGCTGTTCGGCCTGCCGTTTCCGATGACCTGGCACGTCGGCGTGCAGTGGTTCAACGAGCAGGGTTACCAGCCGGACGCGCTCGGTGCGACGGCGTTCGTCAAAGCCAACTATCGCGCGCGCCTGCCGTGGACGCAGAAGCACATCGATCTCGGACTGGGCGAGGGCTTGAGCTACGTCGACCGCATTCCGATGAGCGAGCAGCGCGACTTCGCCAAGAAGGGGCCCGACATCCACTCCGAGAAGCTGATGAACTACCTGGAGTGGACCGTCGACGTGCCGCTGCGTCAGTTCGCTGCCTTCGAGCCGCTGTTCCGCGGCGGCATCGAAGACATGTCGGTGGGCTTCATCGTCTGGCACCGCTCCAGCATCTTCGGCGTGTTCGCCGACACCAAGGGCGGCGTCAACTTCATGGGCTTCGGCTTCGAAGCGAAGTTCTGAAGCCGAAGCCCGCTTTCGAGCGCTACGGTTCGAGCGCTACGGAATGCGCTTCGAGGCGACGTTCGAGCCGCTGCTCTCCTGCCCGGAGCTCGAATACGCGCGTACCGAGAAGTACCAAGTCGTGGCTGCCGTCAGGTTCTCGACCACGTAGCGCGACAGGCCCGGGTTCGCAACCTGCACCGTGCGGTTCAGCGCGCCGGAGCTCGTCCCGTAGTAGATCCGGTAGCCGGCGAGGTTCGTCAGCGTCGAGCCGTCGGTGTTGAGCGTCGGCGGCGTCCAGCTCAGCGTCGCGGAGCCGGTGGTCGTGGTCGAGGAGGAGACGACGATCTTGAATGCCGGCAATGCAGCGGATGCCTTGCCGTCACTGACGCGAATCGTGATGTTCGAGTACGTGCCGGTCTGCGCGCTGCTCGGCGTTCCCGCGAGCTTGCCGGTCGTGCTGCTGAACGTGGCCCACGCGGGCTTGTTCGCGATCGTGAACGTGAGCTTGTCGCCGTCCGCGTCCTTGGCAGTCGGCGTGAACGCGTAAGCGACGCCGCTCTTCACCGTAGTCGGCGGCGTGCCGCTGATCGTCGGCGCACGGTTGGCCCTCGGGACCACCGTAATCGAGAACGCCGGCAGCGACCTGGTGATGAGGCCGTCGCTCACGCTGATGACGATGTTGCTGTACGTGCCGACGTTGGCCGCCTCCGCCACTTTCGACAGCCGGCCCGTGCCCGTGTTGAACACCAGCCACGCCGGCTTGTTCTTGATCGAGAACTTCAGCTTGTTGCCGTCCGGATCGGAAGCGGTCGGCAGGAAGTTGTACCAGACACCCACTTTGACCGATGTGGGCGGCGTACCGGAGATCGTCGGTGCGCTGTTCGCCGCGTGCGCAGTGACGGAACCGAGAGCGAGGGTGAGAAGAGTTGCAACGAGCGCGAAGGCGCGCGCGAAGGAATACGTCGACATTAGAGACATCCCCATTTCGTAGAGGCGAGAGAAGAAGCGGCGCGCAGTTAACAAAAGCTTTTTCGCGCACGCAAAATGTCTGTCGAGTCCGACACTGTCGCCATGCGACGCCACGCAAAACGCTTACGGCGCGGATTGCCGACGCACGCGGCCGCTTTGTAGGTTTTGTTGTAGAAAAGTGTGTGATTCGGCCTGCAGCGAGCGCTGCGGCGTAGTCGATTCATCGACCGCGGCCGCCGTTGCGCGGCTCTCGCGGCGACAAATGTCGGCAATCGTTACCGGTGCGGCTTCGAGCAGCGGCACTCGCGGACGGGAAGAATCGCCGGCGGGGAATGCAACTCGGCGCGCGTGCAGCTCACGATTTGCGCAAACGCCGGCGGCCGGGGCGGCGAAGTGAAGGTCGGGCCGCAGCCCGACCTCACCTCGATTTTCTCATCAGAACCGATACACGCCGCTGACGGAGATCATGCTGGCGTCGCCGCCGTCCACGTTCAGCGCTTCATACTCCACGCGCGCCTCGAAGCGTTGCGCGAAGCTCAACGAGCCGCCGATGCCGTAGATCATGTCCGTCTCGCTCTGGCTGCCGGAGCCGCCAGTGCCGGAGATGTTGACGGACGCGTCGACGTCGTACGACGCGAAGCCGATCTTGCCGAACAGCGCGAAGGTCTCCGCGACCGGCAAGCGGCCGACCACCGAGGCGCTCAGGCCGGAGATGCCGACGTCGAAGCTGGCGGAGCCGAAGAACGGGTCGCTGAAGCGCCCGCTGGCTTCGCCGAAATCGAAGTAGCTGGCTTCGACCGCGAGGTTCTCGTTGAAGTTGTAGCCGCCGAAGAGCTTGAAGCCCGTGTCGCTGTCGTCGATTCCTGCGCCGGCGAAGCCGTCATCGTCGATCGTGGTGGTGCCGAAGCCGACGCCGGCGTAGAAGCCCGGCTGAGTGTCGGCCTGCACCGCTGTTGCGGCCGCGAGGCCGAGGACCGCGAGCACACTCAATCCAAGACGCTTGCACATCGAGGGTCTCCTTTGACCAACGCCTGGGTGCGTTGCGGGGGCGGAGTATGCCGACCGCTCCATGACGGCCGCTGAACGACCCAGCAAAACCTCTTGCCAAATCAGTAGAATTGCGAGCGGCGTCACACTTGCCGGTCCGTGGCGCCAGAACAACGCACACTGAACACAAGAACGAGGAACACGTCGATGCTGCGTCCCATCGTCCTGATCGCTGCTCTTCTGTTTGCATGCTCGACGCTGGCGCAGAGTGCCGGCGAGACGCGCTACGCCGTGCTGATCATGGAAAAGCCCGCCGGCATGCAGACCACCACGACGGCCGCCGACGGCTCGCGCACGCTCGCGTACGAGTTCAACGATCGCGGCCGCGGTCCGAAGCTGACCGCACGCGTGAAGCTGGACACCGCCGGCGTGCCGGTGTCGATGGAGCTCGACGGCGTCGACTACATCAAGTCGCCGGTCGCCGAGCGCTTCAGCCTGGCCGACGGCGTCGCACGCTGGAAGAACAGTGCCGAGGCCGGCGAGCAGAAGCCCGCAGCGCCGGCGTTCTATCTCAGCACGCAGGGCATTCCCGAAGAGCTCGGCTGGCTCGCGCGCGCTTTGTTGCAGGCGCCGGGACAGCGCATGGCGCTGCTGCCCGCGGGCGAGGCGAGCATCAAGCGCGGCGGCGAGCTGAGCCTCGGCGACGGCGCCAACAAGCGCCATGTGACTGCGTATCTGATCGAAGGGCTCGGCTTCTCGCCGGCCACGGTCTGGCTGGACGACGACCGCAGCTTCTTCGCATCGGTCGACCGCTTCGGGTCCACCGTGCGTGCGGGCTGGGAGTCGAGCGTGCCCAAGATGCTGGAGAAGCAGGAAGCTCTCGCCAATGAGCGCGCCGCCGATCTTGCGCGCACGTTGACGCACAAGCCGCTGCAACCGGTCGCCATCACCAACGCGAATCTCTTCGACTCCGCGACGGGACAATCGGTGCCCGGCAGCACGGTCGTAATCGAAGGTCAGCGTATCCGCGCCGTCGGCAAGGACGGCGCCGTGAAGATTCCTGCCCAGGCGCGCAAGGTCGACGCCGGCGGCAAGGCGCTGCTGCCTGGTCTCTGGGACATGCACGTTCACGTCTCGCCGAACGACGGCATGCTGCATCTGGCTGCGGGCGTGACGTCGGTGCGGGATCTCGCCAACGACAACGAAGGCCTGCAGCAGACCAAGCGCAACATGGACAGCGGCAAGGAGATCGGCCCGCGCATCACCATGCGCGGCTTCATGGACGGCCGCGGTCCCTACACCGGCCCGACCAAGGTGTTCGTCGACACGGAAGCCGAGGCGCGCACCGCGATCGACTACTACGCCAAGCACGGTTACGACGGCATCAAGGTGTACAGCTCGATCAAGCCGGAGCTGATCCCCACGATCATCAAGCTCGCGCACGCGTCCGGTCTGCGGGTGAGCGGTCACGTGCCCGCCTTCATGACCGCGCAACAGTTCGTCGAAGCCGGCGCCGACGAGATCCAGCACATCAACATGCTGTTCCTCAATTTCTTCTTCGACGAGGTCAAGGACACGCGCACGCCGCAGCGCTTCATCGCGGTCGCGGAGCGGGGCGCCACGCTCGACCTGAATTCCGAGCCGGTGCGCTCGTTCGTGCGGCTGCTGAAGGACCGCAAGGTCGTGGTCGATCCGACGCTCGCGGTGTTCGAGGGACTGTTCACCGACCGGCCGGGCCAGATGTCGGCGAGCTATGCCGCAATCGCCGATCGCCTGCCGCCGCAGGTTCGCCGCAGCCTGCTCGCCGGCGGCCTGCCGGTTCCCGAAGGCAAGGACGCGCGCTATCGCGAATCGCAGCGGGCGACGCTGCGCATGACCAAGCTCCTGTACGACTCGGGCATTCCGATCGTCGCCGGCACGGACGGGCTTGCCGGCTTCACCCTGCATCGCGAGCTCGAGCTGTACGTGCAGGCGGGCATCAGCGCGCCGGAAGTGTTGCGCATCGCTACGCTCGGCGCCGCACGCGTTGCACGTCGCGACCAGGAGCTCGGCTCGATCACGCCCGGCAAGCTCGCTGACCTGGTGCTCGTGCAAGGCGATCCCGCGCAGCGCATCAGCGACATCCGTAATCCCACGCTGGTGATCAAGGACGGCGCTTTTCACGAGCCGGCGCAGCTGTACAAGGCGCTCGGCATCAAGCCCTAGTACGGACGTAGGAGACTGCCCACCAGGAACCGCGCCGCTCGGCGACTCGTTGTTCGGGCATATCGAGTCGTTTGAGAGGAGCGTGAGTTCAATGGTGGTGAAGAGAATCGCATCAGGAATCGCGGCAGCCGTGGTCATCGGTCTCGCCGGCTGCGCGACCAGCAACGGCAATCTGACGAGCTCGGCCGAGCGGCTCGAGCGCAATGCGGCGGAGCTGCAGCGCGACGCGCGCGACGACGGCGCGAGCAACGCTTACTATCGCGACGCACAACAGTTCGCCGACGAGGCGCGCGACTTCCGGCGCACTCTCGAGGATCGACACGACGACCGCGACGACGTGCGCGCCGCCTTCCGCGATCTTTCCGATCGCTACCATGCGCTGCGCGACGAAGTGGAGCGCTCGAGCGATCGCGACGCCGAGGTCGACTTCAAGCCGGTGACCGAGGCCTATCTCGACGTCGAGCGCGAGATGCGCAAGTACGGCGACCGCGACCGGTACGCGCGCGATTGACCGCATAGACAAATCAACACACGAAGCAGGGTAAGTGCCGGGGCGGCGCAGACGCGTTCTCCCCGGCATTTTTTTGCAGATATTTCGGCAGGCTTTCCCGCGCTTTTTTACAAGAGCGCGCGCATATTCCTGCCGTCGCACTCTGCTGATTTTTTCGCTGCGCCGCCTGGAGTATAAGCGCCGCTCCTCATCACGCGGGAGAAGGCCATGAAAAGCGTAGAAGAGTCGCAAGGGCGTAGCGAGGAATCGGAGTCACGGCCGGGCGAGGCGGCAGGTCTGAGCCGCCGCTCCTTTCTGCAGGCCGGTGCACTGGCTGCCGGGGGAACTGCACTGACGCCGCTGGCCCGGGCACAGTCCGGCAATGACGACGCACAGGACTCCGCCATGTCCGGCGGCGATCATCGGCACGACGTTGCCGGTGCGAGCATCGCCGAGCTGCAATCGCTGATGGCGTCGCGCCGCTTGAGTGCGCAGGAGCTGCTCGACATCTACCTGCGCCGGATCCAGCTGATCGACAAGGGACTCGACCTGCGCGCGATCATCCAGCTCAATCCCGATGCACGTCGCATCGCGCAGCAGCTCGATCAGGAGCGCAGGCGCCAGGGGCCGCGCGGCCCGCTGCACGGGATCCCGATTCTGCTGAAGGACAACATCGACACCGGCGATCGCCAGCAGACGACCGCGGGCTCGCTCGCACTGGTCGGTGCCCCTGCGCTCCAGGACGCCACGGTCACTCAGCGGCTGCGCGCTGCGGGCGCGGTGATCATCGGCAAGGCGAACCTCAGCGAATGGGCGAACTTCCGCGGCAACCAGAGCTCGAGCGGCTGGAGCGGCGTCGGCCGGCAATGTCGCAACCCGCACATCCTGGATCGCAACCCTTGCGGTTCCAGCTCCGGGTCCGGCGCCGCGACCGCGGCTGCACTGACCGCCGCTGCGCTCGCGACTGAAACGGACGGCTCGATCGTCTGTCCTGCAGGCCAGTGCGGTGTCGCCGGCATCAAGCCCACAGTGGGATTGACGAGCCGCGCGGGCGTAGTGCCGATCTCGCACACGCAGGACACCGTTGGAACTCACGGACGCTCGCTCGCGGATGCGGCCGCGGTGCTCGGCGCTTTGACCGGCCCGGACGCGCGCGATCCGCAGACGGCCGCCAGCGCCGGGCATTTCTTCCGCAACTACAGCCAGTTCATCAATCCGGACGGATTGCGCGGCGCGCGCATCGGCGTTGCACGCCAGTTCACCGGCGTGACGCCGGAGACCGATGCAATCTTCGAGGACGCGGTGCAGGTCATGCGCGACGCCGGCGCAGTCGTCATCGACATCGAGATCCCGTCGTTCGACGCGTTCAACGCCGACCAGTCGGAGATCATCGTGCTGATCTTCGAGTTCAAGCGCGACCTCAACGCGTATCTCGCGACGCGCTCCGGCGTGCCGGTGAGCACGCTGGCCGACGTGATCCAGTTCAACCTCGATCATGCCGAGCAGGAGCTGAAGTTCTTCGGCCAGGAGCTGATGGAGCTGGCGGAAGCGGAGGTGTTCAGCGAAGCGGAGTATCAGCAGGCACTGATCCGCGGGCCGCAGCTCGCGGGGCCGCAGGGCATCGACGCGGCGCTCGCCGCCAACAACCTGCACGCGATCGTCGCGCCGACCAACACCCCTGCATGGCCGACCGACCTGATCAACGGCGACGCATTCCTGTTCGGCAGCTCGGGCTTCGCCGCGGTTGCCGGCTATCCGCTGGTCACCGTAACCATGGGCTTCGCCTTCGACCTGCCGGTCGGCCTCACGTTCATGGCCTCGGCCTGGAGCGAGCCGACGCTGATCCGTCTCGCATCGGGATTCGAAGCGGCAGCCGACGTGCGGCGCCGGCCGAGGTTCCTGCGGACGTTCAACCCGGACGGCAAGAGCCGCGGCCATCGCCGCAATCAGTCGATGGATGCGCTGTCACTGCGCAGCGCGGGCAGCGTGATGCAGCGGCATGCAGCGAAGATGGATCCGTTCCTGGTGCCGCGGTTGAGGAGGATGATGTATTTGTGAGGGGAGGGAGTGATGGAGTGATGGGAGTGATGAGGGGTGCTCTTCATCACTCTCATCACTGCTTTTCCGCGAACAACTCCTCCTGCGACTGCCCCTTCCCCTGCCGCTCCCGCGCATCCTCGACGACATTCCGATAGCGGATCACGCCGAAGATCATCTCGTCCCAGGTCTGCTCGCCCCAGGTGACCTCGCGGCTGGCGTCCGGGTTCGCCCGGTTCTGCGTCGAGTTGTCGTACCACTGCGAGTACACGATGCGCGTGCCCGCGGGGATCGGCATCGGCTCGCGCAGCTCGTAGGTGCCCTGCCAGTTGAAGTCGTAGGCTGGAATGTTCAGCAGCGTCTGCTGCTTGCCGTCCGGGTAGTACGCGACGAAGCGCGACGCCTTGCCGCGATAGTGCGCGTGCGGGTGCAGCGTGTAGATGATCGCGTCCGCCTCGAGCGTCTGCTCGGCCCGCTCCTCGTGCCACTTCGTGTTCGCCGGAATCCGCAGCTTGCCATTGGCGAACACCAGGCTGCGGAAGTTGTACTGCGGCGCGTCCTTGCGGAAGTACAGGCCCATCCGGGTCTGGTCCGTGAGCACTTTGCCGTTCGAGGTGTAGTGCGTCTGGAAGTGGAACGTTGCATGCGCGGGCAGCAGGATGCCTGCCTCCGGCGGCAACTCCAGCGGCTCGACGCCGGGAACGTAGTTGTTGAGGCTCACCGCACCGCGCCGCTCGGCCCCGCCGGCTGAAGCGATGATGTGATGCACGATGCTGCGCTCGCCCGGCAGCCAGTCGATGGCGCGGATCCACACATCGTGATCGAGCGGGTTCTCGACCTTGGTCATCTGGTACGGAATCGTGCCGGTCGCCGGCACCGTGAACGCCGGCAGGTCGACGATCAGGTCGGGTTTGCCGAGCGGCCATGCAGGCCAGTCCTTCTTCTGCGCGAGCAGCGGATCGGAGCCGCCGCCGCGCGGCGCACCGGCCTCGATCCAGTGCACCAGCGTGCGCGCCTGCTGCGTCGACAGGCCGCGATCGTTGCCGAACACGCTGTAGTGGGGGTCGGCATGCCACGGCGGCATGCGCTGCGTGCGCACGACTTCGCGGATCATCGGTGCGAACCCTTTGATCATGTCGTAGCTGCTCATCTGCCAGGGGCCGATGCCGCCGGCACGATGGCAGGTGACGCACTTGTCGAGCAGCATCGGTGCGATCGTCTTCTCGTACGAGATCTGTGCGTGCGCCGTGCGGCGCGCCCGCTCCGGCATGTCGATCGCACAGCCCGCGACTTCGCTGCTACCCGTCTTCACTGCGGCGCCAGCGAGCATCGAGTCGAGCACAACGGGAACAGCGCCGATGCCGCCGCGATACGTGACCTTCCAGCCCTGCGGATCCGCGATCACCACTTCGCCGTTGCGGGTGAAGCCGAGTGACTCGCTGACGAGCTGCGTTTCATCCATGAGGATCGGCAGCGTGACGCCGTCCTGTCGGGCCTTGGCGGCGAGCGCTTCGCGCGAAGCACCGTCCGCGACATTCGCATCCACCAGCAGGAACGCAATGCCCTTCGACTCATACCGCGCACGCAGGCTTTCGAGCGCAACCGCAGCCTGCTGCGATGCTTCGCACGCGGTGCCTTGTGCGAGCAGCACGACTGCCTTCTGATCCGACAGGTAGTACAGCTCGCGCGACGTGCCCTGCTGATCTGTCAACCGGAAGTTATCGAGCGTCTCGGGCATACCCGATGCGAGCAGCGGAGCACCGAGGCCGAGCAATGCGACGAAGGAGGGGATGCGACGCATGCATGGAGTGTGCGTGGCGCGCGCCGCCGTTGTCCATGACGCGTCGCCGCCCGTGTATTCGGCTTGATAATTCTTGTGCACTTTCTGCATAGCGGCCCGCCGGCGCTTGCTCGACGAAGGTATGCTCTGCCGAGGCTCGGAGGGTCGGCCCATGACCGGGATCGTGCGCACTGCTGCTGTAGCGGCGTCGCTGTTCGCAGCGCATGCCTTCGCCGGCGACTATCGTGCGCCGCGGTTGGCCGACGGCACTCCCGATCTGCAAGGCGTGTGGACCAACGCAACGGCGACGCCGGTAGAGCGCGCGCAGGAGCTGGGCGAGCGACGCGCGTTCACGCTGGAGGAGGCCACCGCAATCAGCAAAGAGGCAGTGGCCGCGGTCGAGGCGGACGCGGCGCCGAGCGACCCGGACAAGAAAATCGAAGCGATCGCGTCGCTCCCGCCGGTCGGCAACTACAACCTGTTCTGGACCGACCGCGGCATGACGGTGGCGAACATCGACGGCGAGTATCGGACGTCGCTGATCATCGAGCCGGCGAATGGCCGCATCCCGCCGCTCACTGCAGCGGCTCAGCAGCAGACGGCTGAGCGCGCGGCGCGCAACCAGAACGACGGTCCCGAGGGCCGTGCGCTGGGCGAGCGCTGCCTGCTGTCGTTCGGCTCCGCTTCCGGTCCGCCGATGTTGCCGGTGATGTACAACAGCTACTATCAGATCGTGCAGTCGCCGGGTTACGTGATGATCCTGGTCGAGATGGTGCACGATGCGCGCATCATCCGGATTCAGGATCAGCACACGCCGCGAGGCATCAGGAAATGGATGGGCGATTCGGTCGGTCAGTGGGAGGGCGATACGCTGGTGGTCGAAACGCGCAATTTCCGTCCCGAGCAGAGCTTCCGCGGCTCCTCGGAAAACGCCGTCGTCACGGAGCGCTTCACGCGCGTCGCCCACGACAAGATCATCTATCGGTTCACCGTCGACGATCCGGCGACCTTCACGGCATCGTTCACTGGCGAGCTGCCGTTCGTCACGGTGGACGCCAACATCTACGAATACGCCTGCCACGAGGGCAACTACGCGCTCCCCGGCATCCTCTCCGGCGCACGCGAGCAGGAGAAGATGCAGCAGGCGGGAAGAGCCGCTGAATGAAGGTGCTGAGCTCACTGCTGCTCGTAGCGCTGGCGCTCGCATTCTCGCTGCCCGCTGCGGCGGGCGTCGTACTGAGCCGCGAATTCGATTCCGCTGCGCTCCAGCGCAAATGGAGCTACGCGGTGTACCTGCCGGAAGGGTACGAGACTTCGACGCTGCGCTATCCCGTGCTGTATCTGCTGCACGGTAACGGCGGCGGCCTGTACGACTGGACCAACCTCGGGCACATCCAGCCGACGGCCGATGCGCTGATCGCGCACGGCGACATCCCGCCGGCGATCATCGTGATGCCGGATGCGGGCTCGACCTGGTACGTCGACCGCAAGGAGAAGATGGAGACCGCCGTGATTCGCGACCTGATCGCGGACGTCGAGCGCAACTTCCGTGCGATCGGCGCGCGCAACGGGCGCGTGCTCGCGGGTCTGTCGATGGGCGGCTACGGCGCGCTGCGTTTCGCGCTGAAGTATCCGGAGACGTTCGCGGCCGCCGCTCTGCTGTCGCCGGCCATCTATGATCCGGAGCCGCCGGCAAATTCCGGGGCGCGCCGCGCCGGCGTGTTCGGCGAGCAGCAGTTCGATGCGGAAGTCTGGAAGCAGCTGAACTATCCGTCGCTGTGGGAGGCGTTCCTCGCAAAGAAGATCACGGTGCCGATGTACATCAACTCGGGCGACGACGACGACTACTTCATCGAGGCGGATGCAGCGCGGCTGTACAGCCTGCTGCGCAGGAACGGGCAGCCGGCGGAGCTGCGCATCGTCGACGGCGCCCATCGCTGGGCCGTCTGGGAGAGCACCATCGGCGACGCGATGAAATACATCTTCCGCTACGCCGACCGGCCGGCCATGGCCCCCGCCGGGCCCGCAAAGATGCCCGTAAAGATGCAGCCGGCGCCAAATCGCGCTAGCCTCTGCCCGTAAACGTCCGACAGGTAACCGTTCCGCCGGAACATGCGCCCCTCGGCGCTGTTTCATGGAGTGTCCCGGCCGGGGGATCCGCCTCCGCCGATCAACTACACGAGCGTGCAATGACCAAGCTGGAAAAAGAGCTCAAGCGCGAGATCAGCATCGACGACAAGCCGTACGTGCTGACGATCTCGCCGACCGGATTGAAGCTGACCGAAAAAGGTCGGCGCAAAGGCCAGGAGTTGAGCTGGAAGGATCTCGTGACCGGCGATGCCGCCCTCGCTACGGCATTGAATGCCTCCGTGGAGCAGGCCAGCTCCTGACCTGCAGCGCGCCGCTGCGACCGAAGTCGGCAGCCGGCGCACCGGACGGTACGAGCCTAGGTCGAGCCTGCCGTTTCCAGCAGGCTGCGGCGCCGTGCCCAGAGCAGATAGATGGCGAGCCCGACGCTGTTCCAGATCAGCACGGAATACTTCGTGCGGGTCTGCAGGCTGTCGAACAGGTACAGGCAGCCGAGCACGGCCACTATCCCGATGATCCAGGTCGTGACGGGCCCGAACATGCGCGGGTGCTCCGGGTGAGTCCTGCGCGTCACGATCATGCACACGGCGACGGCGATGAACGCGATCAGCGTGCCGGCGTTGGCGACGGCCGCGATGTTCTGCAACGGCACGAACGCCGCGATCAGCGCAACGATGATGCTGGTGATGAACGTCATCAGCACCGGCGTGCCGAAGCGCGGATGCACGGCGCTGAGCCGCTGCGGTAGCAACCCATCGCGCGCCATCACGAAGAAGATGCGCGACTGGCCGTACATGAAAGCCATGATGACCGTCGGCAACGCGATCACGGCGGCCGATGCGATCAGCGTCGCAGCGACCGGATGCTGCAGGCCGCGCAGGACCATGGCCAGCGGCTCTGCGCTGCCGGCGAGGTCCTGGTAGCGAGTGCTGCCGAGCGCAGCGGCAGCCACCACCATGTACAGCACCGTGCACAGAATCATCGAGCCGACGATGCCGATCTTGAGATCGCGCTTCGGGTTCTTGGTCTCCTCGGCCGCGGTCGAGACGGCGTCGAAGCCGTAGAACGCGAAGAAGATGATCGCCGCCGCCGCCATCACGCCCTGCTTGGTGCCGTCCGCGATCTCGACCGAGCCGTAGCCGAACGGCGCGAACGGGGTGAAGTTCGCCGAGCTGAAGGCCGGCAGCGCGATCGCGATGAAGATCGCGAGCGCGACCAGCTTCACCGCCACCAGGATGAGATTCACGGTCGCGCTCTCGCGCGAGCCGATCGCGAGCAGACCGGCGACCGCCAGCGAGATGACGATGGCCGGCAGGTTGACCAGTCCACCGGCGAACGGGCCTGCCAGCAGCGCTTCGGGCACGGGCCAGCCGGCGGAGCGGATGACGCCGGCCGCGTAGCCCGACCAGCCGACCGCGACGGCGCTGCAGACCACGGTGTATTCGAGGATCAGCGTCCAGCCCACGATCCACGCGAGCAGCTCGCCGAGGGCGACGTACGTGTACGTGTAGGCGCTGCCGGCCATCGGCATCATCGTCGCCATCTCGGCGTAGGCGAGCGCGGCGGCGGCGCAGACCACGCCGGCGATGACGAACGACAGGATGACCGCGGGCCCGGCCATGCCGGCGCCGACGCCTGTCAACGTATAGATGCCGGTGCCGACGATGCCGCCGACGCCGAGGCCGATCAGGTGCACCCAGGTGAGCGTCGGCTTCAATGCGCTGTGGGTCGAGCGCGAGGTCGCCGCTTCGAAGCTCTTGGTGCGATTCCAGAAGGCCATGCAGCGTTCCCCTTATTATCCGAGGGGCGAGAACATATCATGCCGACCCGATGACCGAAGCACTCCCCGCGCGGCTGATCGTGATGGCGCTCCACCTGGAGGGGCAAGGCGTTTTCGAGAAGCGCGGTATACCGGTGCTCTATTGCGGCGTCGGCAAGGTGAACGCCACGTATGCGCTCACGCGCCGACTCGCGGACTACGCCCAAGCCGGGCACGCCTTGCCGCACGTTATCAATTTCGGCACCGCCGGCAGCCGGCGTCACGCGGCCGGCACGCTGGTCGAATGTCACGCCTTCGTCCAGCGCGACATGGACGTGAGCGGCCTCGGTGTCCCGCTCGGTACCACGCCGTTCGATGCGGCCGTGCCGGCGCGACTGGACTTCCCGCCCGTGTTCCCGCAGCTGCCGCAAGCGGTGTGCGGCACCGGCGATTCGTTCGCGACGACAGAGTGTGCGATCGAGTGCGATGTGCTCGATATGGAAGGCTACGCGCTGGCCAAGGTATGCTGGCTCGAACGCTGCCGCTTCACCGCGGTCAAATGCGTGACCGACGGTGCCGACACGCAAGCCGGCACGGACTGGCAGAGCAATCTGCACTACGCAGCCGACCGGTTTCTGCAGCTGTACCAACACCTCGAGGAGAAGGAACCATGAATGCCCGCAACGTTCTGCGTGCGCTCCTGCTGTGCGCAGCTGCTCTCTGCGTTTCGCTGCCCGCCGTTGCGCAGGACAAGGCCCAGCCGGGTGCGCCGTTGAAGATCGGCATCATCGGTACCGGCAACATCGGCGGCGCGCTCGCGACGCATTGGGCCAAAGCCGGGCACGAGCTGCTGATCTCCTCGCGCCATCCCGAAGAGCTGCAGGATCTCGCGAAGTCGCTCGGGCCGAAGGTGCGCGTCGGCACGCCGCGCGAGGCAGCGCAGTTCGGCGACGTGATCCTGCTGTCCGTGCCGTACAAGGCGACGCCGGACATCGGCCGCGATCTCGCGAGCGAGCTCAAAGGCAAGGTGCTGCTCGACACCGGCAATCCTTATCCGTTCCGCGACGGCTCGATGGCCGAGGACGCGCGCAAGCGCGGCACGGGCGTGACTTCCAAGGAATTCCTGCCCGGCGTGCGGCTCGTGCGCGCGTTCAACGCCATCAACGCCGGCAATCTCGCGCGCGATGGCAATCGCAAGCCCGAGCGGCTGGCGATTCCGCTTGCCGGCGACGACGCCGAAGCCCTGCAGATCGCGCAGCGGCTGGTGCGCGATGCGGGGTTCGATCCGGTCGTCGTCGGCGGGCTGGCGCGTGCGCGCGAGTTCGACGTCGGTACCAAGGTGTACACGAAGCTGCTGACAGCGCAGCAGCTGCGCGCAGAGCTGGGATTGAAAGATCAATAAAGGCCCCCGAAGGGAAACCGAATGACAGTCAGAGCAGTCGCGGCCGTTGCCGCAATCGTGTCCGGTGCGGCAGCCGCGGCGGCGGATCGACAGGATCCGCACGCGCTCGCGCGCGATCTGTTTCGAGAGCTGATCGAGATCAAGACCACCGAGTCGGGCCTGGGCTCGACGCCGGCCGCCGAAGCCATGGCGCAGCGCTTTCTGGCGGGCGGCTTTGCGCCCGCGGACGTGCAGGTCGTCGGACCGGGCGGTCGCAAGCAGAACCTGGTCGTGCGCTACAAGGGCACCGGGCGCAAGCGGCCGGTGCTGCTGATCGGCCATCTCGACGTGGTCGAAGCGCTGCGCGAGGACTGGACGGTCGATCCGTTCAAGTTCATCGAGAAGGACGGCTACTTCTACGGTCGCGGCACGCAGGACATGAAGGACGGCATTGCGATCATGGTCGCGACGCTGCTGCGGTACCGCGCCGAAGGCTATCGCCCGGATCGCGACATCATCCTGGCACTGACGGCGGACGAGGAGAGCGGCACGGCCAACGGCGTCGACTGGCTGCTCAAGAACCGGCGCGAGCTGGTCGACGCGGAGTTCGTGCTGAATCACGACGGCGGCGGCGTCACGCTCGAGAACGGCCGCGCCGTGCAGTTCGACCTGACAGCGAGCGAGAAGGGCTACGCCGACTTCGACCTGATCGCGACGAACCCCGGCGGTCACAGCTCCGCGCCGCCGCGCGAGAACGCGATCTACAGCGTGGTACGCGCTCTCGACCGCGTCGCCGCGCACGACTTCGCGTTCGAGCTCAACAACGTCACGCGGGCATACTTCGAGCGCGTCGCACAGCGGTCGGACGCGGCGCGTGCTGCGGTCATTCAGGGCATTCTTCAGACGCCGCCGGACGCGCAGTCGCTGCAGACCCTGTCCGCGGATCCGATCGACAACGCCATCGTGCGCACGACCTGCGTCGCGACGCGGCTGTATGGCGGCCATGCGAACAACGCGCTCCCGCAGACAGCGCGCGCCAACGTCAATTGCCGCATCCTGCCGGGGCATTCGCCGGAGGAAGTGCGCCAGGAGCTGGTGCAGGTCATCGCCGATCCGGCGGTGAAGGTGCGCTACTACAATTTCATCACCGAGCAGTTCGACGACGTTGCGCCGAGCGTGCGCGGTTACGCGCCGCCGCCGCTGCGGCCCGACGTGCTCAAGCCGCTGGAGAAGCTCGCCGCGAAGACGTGGCCCGGCGCACCGGTCGTGCCGAGCATGGCGGTCGGCGCATCGGACAGCATCTACACGAATGCGGCCGGGCTGCCGACGTACATGGTGAGCGGCTCGGCGCTCGGTCGCGATGACTTCCGCGCGCACGGCCAGGACGAGCGGCTGGGCGTGCAGTCGTTCTACACGTCGGTCGACTTCTTCTACGAGTACCTGAAGGCCGTCATCTCGTACCGCTGAAGCACAGAGTCAGGCTGAAGCCTGACCCACACCACGAGTCGACACTGGCTCATTGGAGTGGGGCAGGCTTCAGCCTGACTCTTACTGCTTCGGTTTGAACGCGAGCAGCACGTTGCCTGCGAGCTGCCCGAACATCCCGTAGCCGGAATTCACGAACAGGTAGCCGTTTGCCGCAGTGATCGACGCGCTGTCGATCGAGCCGCCGCGCGCCTCGACGCCGTTGATCGCCTCGAATGGGCGCGCGGTATCGAACGTGAACAACACCTCGCCGCTCTTCGCGTCGAAGACTCGCAGCAAGCCGTCGAGGCTGCCTTCGACGACTGCATCGTCGATGACGGCAGGCGCCGCCGACAGGCCGATGTTGGTGCCGCAGCTCTTCACGCGCGTCGCGCGATCGCCGCTGCAATCAGGCTGCGCGACGAAGGTCCACAGCACCTCGCCGGTATCGATCTTCACCCCGTGCATGCCGGGCTTCTGCGTCGAGCCCGCTTTCGGTGCGAACCCGTAGGGCCGGTTGATCGGCGCGAACACGCGCTCGCCGTCGGTCGCGATGCCCCAGTGAATGCCGCCCAGCGGGGAGCCTTCGCCGAAATCCTGGCGCCACACGAGCTTGCCGCCCTGATCCGGATCGAGCGCCCAGACGGTGCCTGCCTTCTGACCTGCGAGCAGGATGTCCTTGCCGTTCGCCCGCCGCGCGATGATCACGGACGCGCCGAAGTCGACGTCGCGAAACACCGTGTCCTTCGGGCAGTTCAGACCCTGGCGATTGCGGCCGCAGCCGCTGAGAAAGATGTCGTTGGCCGTCGCCTGGAACGTCCAGCGGATCGAGCCGTCTTTCAGGTCGATCGCGAGGATCGCATCGGTCGTCGGCGCGGCGGGCTCGGAGGTTGCCTCGCCCGTGCCGACGTACAGCACGCCGCGTTTGACGTCGATCGCCGGGGACGTCCAGATCGGCGCACCCGATGGACCCCACAGCATTTTGCCGTCGCCGCGATCGCGCACCGGCCTGGCGTCTTCCATCGTGTGCGCGGTCCAGATCGTCTTGCCGGTGCGCGCGTCGAGCGCCTTCACTGCGCCATGGCTCTTGCAGCATTCGTGATCGTCGTTGGCGCCGAGCGAGATCTCGTACTGCGAGATGGGCACGTAAACGCGATCCTCGTGCAGCACCGGCGTGCCCGTGGTGAGCGACAGCGGGTGCAGGCCGACCGGCTGCACCCAGATCTGTTTGCCGGTCAGCGCGTCGATCATGTGGACGTTCGCGCCGAGGTCGCCGAACACCAGCACCTTGCGCTTCGAGCCCGGCAGCTCGCCGTACGCTGCGCTCGTGCGCAGCGGCACCTGGTTCTCGTACACCCAGCGCACGCAGGGCGGGCCGCCGATGTCGATCGCGAACAGTCGCGCGTAATCCGGCACCGGCAGGAACAGCGTCTTGCCGACGATCGCCGGCTGCGAGCGCATCGCGGTGGCTTTCGGAAACGCGAACGCCCAGGCCAGCTCGAGATTGCGCATGTCCTGCGTGCGCAGGCCGGCCTGCTCAGCGCTCAGGCGGCGATGGTTCTTGTTGTCGAAGCCGAAGCCCGTGACGCTCGGTGCGGCGCTCAGGTCGAGCTTGCCGCGGCTCGCCGGGCACATCGCGCCGGCGATCCAGTCATCGCGCGTCGGCTCGCGTCCCACCAGGTAGTCGATGACGTCCGAGCGCTCCCGTGCGCTCAGTCCCGACGCCTGCGCCTGCATCTTGCCCTGCGTCAGCGCGTAGCTGATCGTCTGGTAGCGCATCGCCTTGAGCGTGTCGAGAGAAGGCGAGCGCGTCGCTTCGGGATTGTCGTGGCACGCGCCGCAGCTGCGCTCGTAGACGGCCTTGCCCGGATGCTCGGCGTTCTCCACGCCCATCGCGGCCTGCGCTGCAGCCATCGCTTGCGGATTGCCGATTGCAGGGGTGCTCGAAGAAGGCGAAGTAGCAGGCTGCGGCTGCGGCTGCGCGCACGCGCTGAGCAGCACGGCAGTGCCGGCAGCGATCCAGGTCCGGCGATGGGAAGGTGTGGCGGTCATTCTTGTGCTCTCCCCGTGACCAGCAGGAATTGTAGGCGATGGATGCGCTAGAGTCGCGGCATGAGCGCCGCCGCGATCCTGCGCTATCTCGCCGTGCCGCTGCAGACGGCGACGCTGCTGCTCATCGGCACCTTCAGCTTGCTGCTGGTCATCGCAGCATATGCCGGGATTGCCGGTATTCCGCTCGGGCTGATCCTGCTGTCGTGGTTCAGCAAGTATTCGTTCGTGCTGATGGACCGGCTCGCCGAGGGCGCGCTCGAGCCGCCGGTGCTGTCGCTCGACATGGTCAATCCGCTGAGCGAGCAGCGCCCGCTGATCATGCTGCTGACCGTGATGGGCGTGTACTTCGCAGCACGCGCCGCAAGCGCCTGGCTCGGCGCGCCCGCAGGGTTGGCGCTGATGGCAGCGGCGGCCGCGGTTCTCCCTGCGATGGTCGCCGTGCAGGGCGCAACGGGCACGGTGATCCAGTCGCTGAACCCGCGTACCGTGCTCGGGCTCATCTGGCGGCTGCGCACCGACTACCTGCTGATCCTCGGCCTCATCGCGCTCGTGTGGCTCTTCTCGCGCTTCGTTCTCGAATCGGCGCCCGGCAATGCGCTGCCGCTCGTGGTGCGCGTGGCGCTGTTGATGTACGCGTGGCTCGCGACGTTCTCGATCGTCGGCGGCGTGCTGTTCGAGCGCCGGCTGGACATCGGTCTCGAAGCAGTGGATACGCCGGAAAGCGTCGCCCATGTCGTGCAAGACGACGCGCCGGACGAACGAATGCGCGATCGCACGTTCGATCGCATCTATGCGGAGTGGCGCGGCGGCGCGCACGCCAACGCATGGCACACGCTGCAGACGTTCGTTGCGCAGAGCAAGGATGAAATGGTCGAGTTGCGCTGGCTCTATCAGCGTGCGGCGCAGTGGCCCGATGGCCGGCTCGCCGATCGCCTCGCTCGCGAGCTGCTGCCGCGCCTGCTCGCGAAGCGCAGCAGTGGCGAAGCCCTCGACATGGTCCGCGAGCGCCTGCGCAAGGATCCTCGCTTCCGGCCTGCGGGCAGTACCGATCTCGTGACACTGGTCCACCTCGCACGCACGGCTGGCGACCGCGCGACCGCACGATTGCTGCTGCGGGATTTCAGCAAGCTCTATCCCGGCGATCCGGCCCAGGCAGTCGTCGACCGCCTCAATACCCAGCTGCAATGAACTTGCAGTAAGCTGCGTTTCTGCATTCGCAGCTGCCCGATCGGGAGCGTCTCGTGTCTTTCTACGGCCTGTTGATTTTCACCGCCGTCTATCTGCTGGCAGTCGCTACGCCGGGTCCCGGCGTCGCTGCGGTGATCGCTCGCTCGCTGGCGCGCGGCACGCAGGGCGCCCTGGCATTCATCGCCGGGTTCCTGATCGGCGACCTGGTCTGGTTCACGGTCGCCGCAACCGGGTTGGCTGCGCTCGCACAGACCGCAAAAGTGGTCTTCGTGATCATCAAGTACGCGGGCGCCGCGTACTTGCTCTACCTGGCCTATCGACTGTGGACCGCGCCGCCCGCAGTCGCCGCCGAGGCGGCGCCGATCGACACCGGGCAGAAGCCGCTGCAGCTGTTCCTCGGCAGCCTCGCGCTGACGATGGCGAACCCGAAGACCGCGATCTTCTTCCTGGCACTCCTGCCGACCGTGGTGCGCCTCGAAGACCTGACCGTGTTCGGCTTCATGGAAATCGTCGCCGTGATCTCCATCGGCCTGCCGCTCGTCCTCGGCGGCTACGTGCTGCTCGCCGCGCGCGCTCGCCGCATCTTCAAGAGCGCGCGCGCGGTGCGCAACATCAATCGCGGGACGGGAGCGGCGATGGCGTGCGCGGCCGTGGCGGTCGCGACCAGGTAAGGAAGTGATGGGAGTGATGAGGGCAGCTGCTGTCCTCTACCCCATCACTCCCTCCATCACTCAAAACTTATAGCTCAACCTCCCATACACGAACCTTCCCGACCTGCCGAACGGCGAGTAGTTCGAGAACGAAGTCGTTCCGGTCGGATTCGCGTTCGGCACGGTCGCCGGGTTCGGATCCGGGTATTCGTCCAGCAGGTTCTCCGCGCCGAGCGCTACGCGAATGTGGTCGGTGATGTCCCAGCGCCCTTCGAGATCCACCAGCGTCTTCGCGCCGAGCACGACATCGTTCGGGCGCGTGCCGGCGGCGACGCTCGCGAAGGTTGCGGCGCTGTCCGGCGAGAACACTTCGCCGTAGCGCGTCGCGCGCAGCGTCGCGCCCCAGCGGTCGAGGTTCCAGGCTGCCTGCGCGGTGAACTTGTTGTCGGGCGTGCCTTCCTCGAAGGTCAGGATGTTGAAGCGGTCGAACAGCACCGGCGGCGGGCTCAACGCTGCGAGCTGCGCGGTCTGCGGCACGCTGGTCACGTCGGTCTCGTTCCAGTTCGCCGTGAACGTGAAGTCGAAGCGGCCGACGCCGGTCTCGACGGGCCAGTTCACCACCACGTCCACGCCCTGCGTCTCGGTGTCGACGCCGTTGATGAAGAACCGTCCGCCGCCGACGCCGATGAAGCCCTGCGCGGTGAGGAAGTCGCGTACCGCGGCCGTAGTCAGGTTCTCCGACAGCACGATGCGGTCGTCGATGTCGATGCGATATGCGTCGATCGTGATGTCGACCTCGCCCAGCCGCAGCACCGCGCCGATCGAGTAGTTGAGCGACTCCTCCGCGTCCAGCTGCTTCGCGCCGAGGGCGCGCGCCACCGGATCGGTCGCGGGGAACGTCGTGACGTCGAACGGCAGTCCGCCGATGAAGTTGGTGGAGGTCGTCTGGAAGAACTGTTGCTGGAGCGACGGTGCACGGAAGCCGTTCTGCACCGAGGCGCGCAGCGCGAAGGCCGGCGTGAAGTCGTAGCGCGCGGCGAGCTTGCCCGAGAAGTTCTCGCCGAAGTCGGAGTAGTGCTCGCCGCGCACGGCGGCCGACGCCAGCAACTTGTCCGTGATGTTCGCTTCCAGGTCGATGTACGCACCGACGGCCGTACGATCCTCGCTGCCGGCGTTCGCCGGCCGGAAGCCCGCGAAGACCTGCGAGCCCGACGCGGTCGGCGCACCGTTGAACAGCACGCCGCCGTTGCGGTACGAGTCCGGCTCCCCGGCGAAGATCGAGTACTCCTCGCGCCGCGCCTCGACGCCGATCGCGACGTTGAGCGGTGACGCGAATGCGCCGACCTGCACGCCGCGCACGCCCGAGAGGTTCAGCACCAGCTGGTCGTAATCGAAGCCGCCGGCGTGGAAGGTCCTCGGGCTCGCGACGCCGAGCGAGCGGTTCAGCGTGTTCTCGATGGTGAACTCCATCTTGTTCTTGCCGTACACCAGCGAGGAGTCCATGTCCCACTCGCCGAGCTTCCAGCGCAGCCCGTAGGCGCCCGAGTAGTCGGTGACTTCCGGTGCGATGAACGGCAGGTAACCGTCCGGATAGAGCTCGATCACGTTGCGATTGGAAGGATCGTCGGCGAGGCGATAGAACCCCGGCGCCTTGGCGTCGCGGTCCTGCCAGCTCGCCCAGCCGTACATGTGCGCGCCGCTCGCGAAGTCGTAGCCGGCGTTGACGAACAGCGTCTTCTGATCGAGCTGCGGCTCGCCGTACCACGAGTTGAAGCGGTCGAACGTCGCCTCGCGCGGGTCGTAGACGTTGCCGGGCAGCAGCGGGTACTGGCGGCGCGCGTCCCAGCCGCCGCGCTCGGTGTGATCCTGGTCCTTGTACTCGGCGGCGATCGTCACGAAACCGGTCTCGCCGAGCGGCAGTCCTTTCCAGATGGACGCGAGCAACGTCTCGCCATCGGACACGCTGCGCGAGAGGACCGGCGGCGCCGACCACGTGGGAGTCGGCCGCTGCGAGACCGGCACCGAAGCCGGGATTCTGCCGTCCGGCACGCCGGTGAGCGTGTCGTAAGTCGAATCGCGCCAGCCGTAGCTCACCGTGGCGTCGCCGCCCGACGAGGCTTCGCGCAGCCGTAGATTGAGCACGCCCGCGATCGCGTCGGAGCCGTACTGCGCCGAAGCGCCGTCGCGCAGCACTTCGATGGACTGCACGATCGCGTTCGGAATGGTGTTGAGATCGACCGCGCTCGAGCCGCGTCCGACCGTGCCGTTGACGTTGACTAGCGAGGCGGCGTGGCGCCGCTTGCCGTTGACGAGCACCAGCGTCTGGTCCGGCGCGAGGCCGCGCAGTGTTGCAGGGCGGATCGTGTCCGTACCGTCAGCGAGACCCGGGCGCGGAAAGTTGAAGGAGGGCAGGGCGACCGACAGGGCCTGGTTCACTTCGGAAACGCCGACGTTCTGCAGCTGCTCGCCGGAGACCACGTCCACCGGCACCGCAGTGTCCAGTGCCGAGCGATTCGCGACGCGCGTGCCGGTCACGACGACTTGCTCGAGCGGTTCGTTCTCGGCTGCGTGCGCCTGCGTGAGCAGGAACAGCGTGGACGACGCAGCAGTCACGATCAGACGACGCTGATGACTCATGGAGCCTCCCTGGAGTTGTTGTGATGTCTATCGGGGAGGACTCTAGCAGAGGCGCGCGCCCGCGCCGAGCAGCGAGGGTTGCGCTATTGCGTTCCCTTCTGCTGCGGCCCCGGCCTGAGCCTGCCGCCCGGCTGATGCGTCTCGCGCTGATTGGCTGCGCCTTCCTCGTCGTCGCCGTGCAGGCCGAGCACGTCCAGCAACGTGTCGCGGCGTTCGGCCAGCGCGATGCCGAGCGCAGTGAGGTCCAGCGTCGACGCGCTCGCTTTCGGGAACAGCTCCTGCTCCTCGTTGAGGATGTGCTCCGCCGTAAGCTGCGCGAGCCGCGCGACCTCGTCCTGGAACGAGGGATTCTCGGAGGTCAGCGACTCGATGCGTACGATCGATTGCTGCGCTTCCGCATGCTCGCGCAGCGCCTGTTCGATGAGCGTGCCGTCTGCTGCCGCGGGCTGCGCGGGATCGCTCGTCAGCGCTCTGCCGACGGCCGGGTAGAACAATTCCTCTTCGATCTGCGTGTGGACGCGCAGCATCTTGCAGATGCGCCGCGCGAGCGGATCGAGCTGCTGAGGAGCGGAGCGCTGGAACTCGGCGAACAGCTCTTCGGCGAGGCGATGGTCGCGCCGGAGCAGGTTGAGCGCATCGGGCGCAATGTCGTCGTCGTCGTCGGTGCCGGAAGCTGGAGTCGCGCGAGCCATCTGGAAAGTCCTTTGAGAATGTGCATGGGATGAGCGTGGGCAGCCGTGCCCTAAGCGTCAGCCGGCCTCGGCAGTTCCATCCGAGCCTTGCGTTATCATGCGCGGATGAACGCACCCCGACTGTCCAGGTACCTTCGCGGCATTCATTGCTTCGCGTGCGAGACCGGCCACGATCCGCGCACGCTGCTCACGGTCTGCCAGCGTTGCGGCATGCCGTTGCGGGTCGACTACGATCTCGCCGCCGTCAAGCTCCGGCTTGCGGACGTGGCAGCGCGGACGCCGACGCTGTGGCGTTATCGCGAGGTGCTGCCGCTCGAGCCCGGCGACGAGGTCTCGCTCGGCGAAGGCTTCACGCCGCTGCTCGCGGTCGCAGACAATGTTTGGGTGAAGGACGAGGCGCGCAATCCCACCGGCTCCTTCAAGGCGCGCGGCATGGCGCTCGCCGTCTCGATGGCAAAGCACCTGGGCGCGAAGAAGTTCTCGGCGCCCTCGGCCGGCAACGCGGCCGGTGCGCTCGCTGCGTACGGTGCGCGCGCGGGCCTGCCCGTCGTCGTGGCGATGCCGGAAGACACGCCGAAGCCGTTTTTCGACGAATGCGCCCTGTACGGCGCGACCCTCCACCGCGTCGCCGGCACGATCGCGGACGCCGGTAAATTCCTGCGCGAGCACGGTCCGAAAGATGCCTACGACGTGTCGACCCTGCGCGAGCCGTATCGCATCGAGGGCAAGAAGACGATGGCGTACGAGCTCGTCGAGCAGCTCGGCGGCGAGGTGCCGGACGTCGTGCTGTACCCGACCGGCGGCGGCACCGGCCTGGTCGGCATGTGGAAGGCGTTCGATGAGATGGCCGCGCTCGGCTGGATTCCCGCGGACCAGCGGCCGCGGTTCGTGTCCGTGCAGGCGGCCGGATGTGCCCCCGTTGCGAAGGCATTCCACGAAGGCGCAGAGCGCACCGAGCCCTGGGCCAATGCACAAACGCGCGCTTACGGGTTGCGCGTGCCGTCACCTTTGGGCGGCTTCATCTGCCTGCGCGCATTGCGCGAGACCAACGGCACCGCAGTCGCGATCGAGGAAGCCGACATGCAGCGCGCGACCTACGAGCTCGCGGCGCGCTCCGGCATCGACGTCTGTCCCGAAGGCGGCGCGGCCTGGGCGGCGCTAGCGCAGCTGCGGCAGAGTGGCTTCGTGCGGCCGCAAGACAAGGTCATCGTGTTCAACACGGGAACGGGTCTCAAGTATCGATAGAAGAAATTCTCGAGCTTGGCGCCTGGCGAGAGAATTTCCGGGTCTCTACTGGCGCTAATCACCCACCTCATCCACCCAGCGCAGCAGCCCGTTGAGATCCAGGCCGCCGACCTGGCGGGCGAGCTCGCGCCCCTGCTTGAACGCGATCAGCGTCGGGATGCCGCGAATGCCGAAGCGTCCCGACACGTCGGGTTCCTCGTCGGAGTTGACCTTGGCGAAGCGCGCTTTGTGCTGCAGGCGGCGCGCGGCTTCCTCGTAGTGCGGCGCCATCATCCTGCACGGTCCGCACCACGGCGCCCAGAAGTCGACGATGACCGGCAGGTCGCTGCGCGAGATGTGACGATCGAAGCTCGCGCTCTTCAAGTCGATCGGCTGGCCGTCGAACAGGGGATTGTGGCATTTCGGGCAGCGCGGCCCTTCCGCGAAGCGTTCCACCGGCACGCGCACGATGCTATCGCAATGACCGCACACCAGGTGCAGAGGCTCGCTCATCGCCGCGATGATAGCGAATCCGTGGGCGAGCTCGCCGGGGTGACGCGCCAGATGCGGTTGCCGACGTCGTCGGCCACGAGCAACGCGCCGCGGCTGTCGACGGCGACGCCGACGGGCCGGCCGAGCGCGTTGTGCTCGCCATCGAGGAAGCCGGTGAGAACGTCTTCGGGCTTGCCGCTCGGATGTCCGTCGGCAAAGGGCACGAAGATCACGCGGTAGCCGCTGGCCGGCTTGCGATTCCACGAGCCGTGCTGGCCGACGAACGCGCCACCCTGGTAGCGCTTCGGCAGCAGATCGCCGCGATAGAACACGAGGCCGAGCGAGGCGGTGTGCGCGCCGACCGCGTAGTCCGGCACGATGGCGCGCGCGACCAGGTCCGGCCGCTGCGGCTTTACCCGCTCATCGATATGGCTGCCGTAGTAACTGTACGGCCAGCCGTAGAAGCCGCCGTCCTTCACCGACGTGATGTAGTCCGGCACCAGGTCGTTGCCGAGCTCGTCGCGCTCGTTCACGGCGGTCCACAGCGCACCGCTCTGCGGCTGCCAGTCCATACCGTTCGGATTGCGCAGGCCCGAAGCGAACACGCGCGTCGCGCCGCTCGCGGGATCGATCTCGAGAATCGCGGCGCGCCGCTCCTCGTTCTCGATGCCGTTCTCCGCGGCGTTGCTGTTCGAGCCGACGGTGACGTACAGGCGCTTGCCGTCCGGGCTCGCGATGACGTTCTTGGTCCAGTGATGATTGATCGGCCCGCCGGGCAGGTCGGCGACCTTGGTGCCCGGGCCGGCGATGCTGGTGGCGCCGGGGCGATACTCGAACCGCATGAGCGCGTCGGTGTTCGCGACGTAGAAGTCATTGCCGACCAGCGCCATGCCGAAAGGCGAGCTCAACGCCTCGATGAACTTGCTGTGGAGCTCCGCCGCGCCGTCGCCGTCGGCATCGCGCAGCAACGTGATGCGGTTGGCGCTTGCCACACCCGCGCCGGCCTTCTTCTGCGCCTTGCCCATGAAGAAGCCCTTGATGCCCTTTCGGTCTTCGGGGCGCTCCGGCGCATTGGTCTCGGCGACGAGCACATCGCCGTTGGGCAGCACGTAGAGCCAACGCGGATGATCGAGATCCGCAGCGAAACTGGCTACTGCGAGGCCTGCGGCCGCCGAGGGCTTCTGGTCGGCGCCCCAGCCCTTCGCGGGCGCGACGTTGACGAGCGGAATCGGCTTCGACTCGGGCTGCGGCAGCGCCGGGTTGGGGCCGCTGCTCGCATCGATGGGCCGGTCGCTGCGCGCCCCGGCGCACGCCGCAAGGAGCAGCACAGCAGGCGCCAGCAAGCGCGTTCGATTCCGCATCAGTGCGCCCGGCCGCTGACCTCGAGATCGCGGTGAGTCTCCAGCCTGCTGCGCAGGTTCTGGTACTGGCGCTCGCCCATCTGTTTCGCGCGCGCCATCGCGCGATCCCGCACTTCGCCGACGGTCCGGTCCTCGTATTCCGTCGCGGGGATGAGGGCGCCGATGACGGCGCCGATCGCCACGGCGAGGCCGCCCCACAGGAGCGGCCGCGATTCCATGGCGCTCATCACCTCGCTTTGCGCGCGACGGGTACGCTCACGCGTCGCATCGGCGGCACGCGCGAACTTGTTCGCAGCGCGATAACGCGATGAGCGCAGGCGCTGGCGCGTGGCCGCGACGCGATCCTGAAAGTTGTCGCTGCGCACGCCCGGATCGGCATACGGCGACTCGTCGCCGAACGTGTCGTCCATGACATTGTGCGGACGATCCTGCGCATCGTTGCGCGAGCGCATCGCGGCTGCGGCTACCAGCCAGCCGAGGCCGGCAACGGTCAGCATGATCGGCGCAGGATTGTGCCGGACGGTTTCGCCGACGCTGCGCGCCATGTCGCCGCCGTGCTCGCGCAGGTAGGCGAGCGAGCGGTCGAGCAGCTGACTCGGCGACAGCTTGCGCTCCAGCGCATCGAGCGTGCGATCCAGGTCGGCGCGGATCCGGTCCGCGGTGCGCTCGAGATGCTCGGGATCGCGGCTGCCGCCGGGTTGTTCCGAGGGTGCGTTCATCAGGTTCTCCTCGCAAGCACGTCCACGTCGTTGCGCACGGCGGCGCGGGTCCGGTCGATCTCGATGTGCGGCGGCACCAGCTTCTTCCTGGCGCCGATGAGCAGCACCACTCCGACGACGCTGACGACTACGCCGACGACCAGCGCCGCCAGCCACGGCTCCAGGACTTTGGAGAGCGCAAGGATCGCCGCGGCGACCAGGGCGAGCGATCCCGCCAGCAGCGTCGAGACTGCACCGATGAGCGCGGCGACGCCGGCTTTGGCGCGCGTCGTCGATTCCGACAGCTCGGCCTTGGCGAGCGCGACTTCGTTGCGCAGCAGTGCGGTGAGATCGCCGAGCAGGCGGCTCAGCAGGCCGCCGGTCGATGCGCGCTCGAGCGGGTCGTGATCGAGGGGACCGTCGGTGGATCGAAGCGGCGCGCCGGTCATAACTGTCCACCGGGCTGTCCGCCGGGTTGTTCACCCGCCTGCAGCAGCGGCTGAGTCGGCGCGTTGCCGGCGACTTCGTCGGTCAGAGTCGGTGCCTTGTCCGTTGACAACTCACCGCCGGGAACGAGCGTGCGGTGACCCGAAGCTTTGACGAAGCGCGCCAGCGCGAACCCGGCAAGCAGGCCGCCGGCGACGAACAGCCCGGGATTGCGGCGCGCAAGCGCGCGAGTGTCCTCGACGAGATCGTCGATGCTGCCTTCGCGCAGGCGTGTCGCAAGATTGCCGACGGTCGTCGCGAGCCGGCTCGTCAGCTCGGCGAGCGCAGGCTCGTTCTCGCTGAACTGCGCGCCGGTGCGCTCCAGCGCCTGCGCAATGCCGTCGACGCGGTCCGCCGCGGAACGCTTGCGCTGTTCCAGCGTCTGCCGGCCGTCGTCTTTGAGGCGTTGCGCGAAGCCGCTCGCAGATTGCGAAGCGGATCGGGGGGTGGTTGCCATCGCTGCGCTCCCTTGGAAACAAGCTGCGGGAGTGGCACCCGCGTTACTTGTGTTCAAGGGCCGAGCCGGCCCGAGAGTTCCGGCGGCGCTCAGCTCGCGTTCGCGAGCTGCTGCAGGTCGGGGTGCAGGATCTTTTCCAGCGGCCGCGGGCGGCCGATCGCGTAGCCCTGGCCGAACTGCACGCCGAGCTCGATGAGGCGCATGCAGATCTCGGGCGTCTCGACGTACTCCGCCACGGTCTCCATGCCCATGCCGTGCGCCAGCTGCGTCACTGCGCGCACCAGCGAGAGCGAGCGCTCGTTGTGCAGGATGTCGCGGATGAACGAGCCGTCGATCTTCAGCACCGAGAAGTTCAGCGCCTTCAGGTGCGCGAGCGAGCTCAACCCGGTGCCGAAGTCATCGAGCGCGAAGCGGCAGCCGAACTCGGCCAGCCGCGCCATCAGGCGTTGTGCGTGCTCGAGGTTGCTCACCGCTGCGGTCTCGGTCAGCTCGAACGTCAGCCAGTCGCCCGGCACGCCGCTGCTGTCGATCTGCACGACCAGCCAGTCGAGGAACGTCGGGTCGCCGAGCGTCGGGCCGGACAGGTTGATCGACAGGTGCATCGGCGCGAACTGCGCCTGGCGCTTGGCGGTCGCGAGGCGCGTCAGCACATCGCTGATCACGCAGCGGTCGATCTGCGGCAGCAGCTGGTAGCGCGTCGCCGACGACATGAACTGTCCCGGCAGCACGAGCCGGCCTTTCTCGTCGATCAGCCGCAGCAGCGTCTCGTAGCGCCGCACGTTCTCCGGCGCGAGGAGCGGCGCGATCGGCTGACCGAAGATCTGGAAGTTGCCCTTCTCCAGCGCGGTGCGCAGCCGGCCGACGATCGCGATGTCGTCGATGCGGCGGTTGATGCTCGAATCGTGCACCTCGTACGACTCGACGCGGTTGCGGCCGCGATCCTTGGCGGCCTTGCACGCGACCTCGGCGGCAGCCAGCGCGTGATCGAAGCTGCGCTCGCCGCTGCGCACGGTGGCGGCGCCGAAGGAGATCGACAATGGAATCGAGTCCGCGCCGATCGCCAGCGGCATCGCACTGACGGCGTCGCGCAGCTCATCGCCGATCACGCGCGCGCGGTCGAGTGCGCAATCCGGCAAGAAGATCGTGAAGCGGTCGCCCGACAAGCGGCTCAGCACCGCGTCGCGGCTCGCGAGCTGCTCCTGCAGCGAATGCGCGATGGCAGCGATCACCTGGTCGCCGGCCTCGAAGCCGAGCAGATCGTTGACGACGTGCAGCTGGTCGATGTCGCCGTACAGCACTGTCGAAACGGTGCGCGCGCTGCGTGCGCCGAGGCGCCACTCGATGAGCTTCTCCACGCCGCTGCGGGTCGGCAGGCCGGTCATCGGATCCGCCGGCAGCGAGATCACCCTGGTGAGCTGGTAGGCGAGCTGCCCGACGGCGCGTGCATCTTCCTTGCCGAACGCCGGCTGCTCCATGGTGCGAAACAGCAGTGCCACGCCGGCGAGCTGCGCCTGGTCGTCCTGGATCGCGACCGCCAGGAAGCGGCCGAGCAGCGGGCCGTTCGCTTCATAGCGCACGCGGTTGCTGACGACGGGCTCCGGGCGGTTGCGGCATTCGAGCAGGAACGAGTCCGCGACGTTCTCGAGGATGCGGCGCACTTCGGCGGAATCCTGCGCAGCGCTCTGGAACGTGAAATGGTCGCGCGAGGGCGGCGTGAAGGCGGCGGCGTGGCAGTCGACGCGCTGCTGCACTTCGAAGAGAAATTGTCGGATCGCCGCGGACGCTGACATGAGTACGGATGCAGGCAGCGCCGCAACTGCGAGTTTGCCGAAAGCGCTGCTGCCCGGGGGATAGCGTAGGCGCGCCGGCGGGCAATTGATGAGAGGTCAGTCGCAAAGGCCCGCCGGGCTGCCGCGGGTGTGACGTGCGTCACAGCAGCCTGACTCCTTCACTCTTCGATGAAAATTGCAGCCGGCTGCTCCAGCAGCTCCTTCAGCGCCTGCACGATCTCCGCCGCGTCGTAGCCGTCGATGAAGCGATGATCGAACGACGACGACAGGTTCATCATCAGCCGCACCGCGATCTGGCCGTGCTGCACGACCGGGCGCTCGACCGCCTTGTTGACGCCGATGATGCCGACCTCGGGCGCGTTGATGATCGGCGTCGAGACGATGCCGCCGAGCTTGCCGAGGCTGGTGATCGTGATCGTCGAGCCGCTCAGCTCGCTGCGGCTCGCAGTGCCTTCGCGCGCCGCCTGCGCGACCCTGCGGATCTGCGCTGCCAGCTCGCCGAGCGACAGCGCTTCGGCGTGGTGCACGACCGGGACTTTCAGGCCGTCGCCGGTCTGGGTCGCGACGCCGAGATGCACGCCGCGATGTTGCACGAGCACGTTGCGCTCGGCGTCGTAGCGCGCGTTGCACTTGGGAAAGCGCTCGATGACGCGGATCAGCGCCATGCCGAGGAACGGCAGGTAGGTGTAGCCGGGCGCACCCTTGGGCAGCTTCGAGTTGAGATGCCTGCGCAGGCGCTCCAGCTCGGTGATGTCGACTTCCTCGACGTACGAGAAGTGCGGGATGTTGCGCTTGGATTCGGCGACGCGCTGCGCGCTGACACGGCGCACGCCGAGAATGCGGATCTCTTCGGTCTCGGTGCGCAGCTGACGTCGCGGAGCACCGCGTGCCGGCGCGCCAGCGGCGTCCTGGCCTTGATTGTTGATCGCAGCGTCCAGGTCCTGGCGCTGGATGCGGCCATCGCGGCCGCTGCCGACGACGGTGGCCAGGTCGATGCCGGATTCGCGTGCACGGCGACGCGTCGCGGGCGAAGCGAGCACGCGGCCGCTGCGCGGCGCGCGCTGGTCCGGCGGAGGAACGAGAGAAAGGTGCGAGCCGGACGCCTTTTCCTTCGCCGCAGGCGGCGCTGCGCTCCGGGTCGGCTCCTTGTTCTCCTGCGCGACTCCTTGAGCTTCCTCGCTCTCCAGCACGATCAATTCCGCGCCGACCGCGATGTGATCGCCGGGCTGGCCGCCGAGCGAGACGACGCGGCCCGCGACCGGTGCGGGCATCTCGACGACCGCCTTGTCGGTCGACATCTCGACCATCGGCTGGTCCTCGGCGACGCGATCGCCGATCTTGACGTGCCACGCGACGATTTCCGAAGAGACCGTGCCTTCGCCGAGGTCCGGCAGCTTCACCACATGGCGGCTCATGCTGCCTCCATCGTTGCTTTCAGTGCGGCAGCGACCCGCGTCTGGCCGGGGAAGTACTCCCACTCGAAGGCGTGCGGGTAGGGAGTGTCCCAGCCCGCGACCCGCGCGATCGGCGCTTCGAGATGCCAGAAGCACTCTTCCTGGACGATCGAGAGGATCTCCGCGCCGAAGCCGGCGAAGCGCGTAGCCTCGTGCGCGACCACGCAGCGCCCGGTCTTCTTCACCGAGGCCGTGATCGTCGCCTCATCGAGCGGCACGATCGTGCGGATGTCGATGACCTCGGCGTCGATGCCGAGCGACTCCGCCGCGGCGATGCACACGTGCACCATCGTGCCGTAGGTGATCACGGTCACCTGCTTGCCGGGCCGCACGATCTCTGCGCTGCCGATCGGCACGCGGTAGTGGCCGTCCGGCACGTCGCCTTTCGGGTGCGAGCTCCAGCCGATCGCGGGCCGGTGCGGATCGCCGTCGAACGGTCCGTTATAGAGCCGCTTCGGCTCGAAGAAGATCACCGGGTCGTCGTCCTCGATGGAGGAGATCAGCAGGCCCTTGGCGTCGTACGGGTTCGAGGGCATCACGACCTTGAGACCGCAGACGTGCGCGAACACCGCTTCGGGGCTCTGCGAGTGCGTCTGGCCGCCGCGGATGCCGCCGCCGCAGGGCGTGCGGATCGTGACCGGCGCGTTGAACTCGCCGCCGGTGCGATAGCGGATGCGCGCCAGCTCGCTGACGATCTGGTCGTAGGCCGGATAGATGTAGTCGGCGAACTGGATCTCGGCGACCGGGCGCAGCCCGTTGATGCTCATGCCGATCGCGGTGGCGACGATGCCGCCCTCCGAGATGGGCGAGTCGAGCACGCGATGCGGGCCGTACTTGCGCTGCAAGCCCTCGGTCACGCGGAACACGCCGCCGAAGTAGCCGACGTCCTCGCCCATCGTCACGACGCTCGCATCCCGCGCCATCATCACGTCCATGGCGGAGTTGAGCGCCTGAATCATGTTCATCTGCGTCATTGGTCTTTTTTCTCCGCGTCCTGCTGCTGCTGCGCCAGCTCCGCCTCGAGCTGTTCGCGCTGGTGCGCGAGGTGCGGCGTCATGTCCTTGAACACGTCTTCGAACATCGTGCCGGGGTCGAGTCGCGGCCCGTCGGTCAGCGTGCCGTGCGTGACTGCCTCGCGCCACGCGGCGTTGACCTGCTCCTCGCACTCCTTCTGCAGCTTCGCCTCGCGCTCTTCGGACCATTCGCCGAGCGCGATCAGGTGCGACTTCAGGCGGTCGATCGGATCGCCGAGCGGCCACGACTCGTGGTCGTCCTTCGGCCGGTAGCGCGACGGGTCGTCGCTGGTGGAATGCGGCGCGGCGCGATACGTCACGAGCTCGATCAGCGTCGGACCGGCGCCCATGCGCGCGCGCTCCGCCGCCCATTGCGTGACCGCGTACACCGCGAGGAAGTCGTTGCCGTCGACGCGGATGCCCGGAATGCCATAGCCGGGGCCGCGCGCGGCGAACGATTTCTGCTCGCCGCCGGCGAAGCTCTGGAACGTCGAGATTGCCCACTGGTTGTTCACGACGTTGAGGATCACCGGCGCGCGGTAGATCTGTGCGAACAACAGCGCATAGTGGAAGTCCGCTTCCGCGGTGCTGCCGTCGCCGAGCCAGGTCGCGCAGAGGGTGTCTTCGTTCTTGATCGCGGCGGCCATGGCCCAGCCGACCGCCTGCGGGAACTGCGTCGCCAGGTTGCCGGAGATGGAGAACAGGCGCGCGTCCTTCGAGTGGTACATCACCGGGAGCTGGCGTCCCTTGCACATGTCGCGCGAGTTGGAGAGCAGCTGGCACATCAGGTCGACCAGGTTCTGGCCGCGCACCATCTGCAGGCCCTGGTTGCGATAGCCCGGGAACATCATGTCGGTCGGGCGCAGCGCCATGCCTGCGGCGACGGACACGGCTTCCTCGCCGGTCGACTTGATATAGAAGGTGATCCTGCCGCCGCGCTGCGCGCGGTGCATGCGGTCGTCGAACTGCCGCGTCATGAGCATGTAGCGCAAGCCCAGCTCGAGATCCGACGGCGCGAGATGCGGATCCCACGGCCCGACCGCGCGATGGTCGTCGCCGAGCACGCGCACCATCTCGTCCGCGAGGTACAGCGTCTGCGCCAGCGCCGCGTTCGGATCGGGCCGCGCCACCGCGCCGGCCGGCGAGATCTGCACGTAGCTGAAATCGGATTTCTCGCCGGGGCGGGCCGGTGCTCGCGGCACGTGCAGTCGGGTTCGAATGGCACTCATCGTTTGTTCGGTCCTGATGACTAACCCAAAGGATCAACCCGCCGCCATGAGCCGTCGCGCCATCTCGTCGGCGATGTCGCTGGTCGGGCGGTTCTCGGCGCGCGAGCGGGCGAAAATCTCCGTCAGGCGCTCCGGGATCCTGCCGATCTCGGCTTCGATCGAGGCGACGCTGGCGCCGCCCAGGTACTCGCGCCCGACGCTGATGATACCTCCGGCGTTGATCACATAGTCCGGCGCGTACAACACGCCGGCCGCATGCAGGCGCGCACCGTCGGCGGCCGTGGCGAGCTGGTTGTTGGCAGCGCCGGCAATGATAGACGCCTGCACGCGCGGAATGGTGTTGCTGTCGAAGATCGCTCCGAGCGCGCACGGCGAGAGCACGTCGACGCGCTCGAACAGGATTTCGTTCGGCTGGGAGGCGAGCGCGTCGAACTGCTTGCAGGCCCGCTGCACCGTGTCGGGCCGGATGTCCGCGACTCGCAGGCTCGCGCCGTCCACGGCGAGCAGCTCGCACAGGGCGTAGCCGACGCCGCCGAGACCCTGCACGCCGACGCTGACGCCGCGCAGATCGCTGCGACCGAGCTGAAACTGCACCGCCGCCTTGATTCCGAGATACACGCCGAGCGCGGTCTTCGGCGCGGGGTTGCCATCGGCGTCGACGGCGGTGCGCGGCAGGCCGCTGACGTATGGAGTCTGCGTTGCGACCACTTCCATGTCCGACACGGTGGCGCCGACGTCCTCCGCGGTTATGTAGCGTCCCTCGAGCGAGTCGACCAGCCGGCCAAAAGCCTGGAGCAGGCGCGGCGATTTCGGGTGAGCGCCGTCGACCATCACCACGGCCTTGCCGCCGCCGAGCGGCAGTCCGGCCATCGCGTTCTTGTAGCTCATGCCGCGCGACAGGCGCAGGGCGTCGGTGAGAGCTTCCGCGCTGGAGCGGTAGTGCCAGAAGCGGCAGCCGCCGGCGCCCGGGCCGCGGCGAGTCGAATGGACGGCGACGATCGCGCGCAGGCCGGACTCCTGGTCCTCGGCGAACACGACGCGCTCGTGGGCGTCGAATGCGGGGTTGTCGAACATCGGCGGGACTCCCTGTACGGCGCGCAGGCTGCGCGGAGCATAACGTGCTACCTTACAGGCAGTTCCGTAGTGGATTCTTCCAAACGAGCGTCGATCAGGAGCAGAAACTGCCATGACCGTGGAGGCGGGAGATCGCGAGCTGGACCGCGTGGACCGGCAGCTCCTCGCGCTGCTGCAGGCGGACGGACGGCTGACCGTCGCCGAGCTGGCACGAACCGTCAATCTGACGCTGACGCCGTGCATCGAGCGCGTGCGGCGGCTGGAGCGCGCGGGCTTCATCGAGGGCTACTTCGCGCGGCTGAGCCCGCGGCGGCTCGGTCTGCAGCTGCTGGCATTCACCGAGGTCACGCTGGACCACGCGACTCCGGACGTGTTCCAGCGCTTCAAGGACACCGTGCAGGTCATGGACGAGATCATCGAGTGCCACATGGTGGCCGGCGGCTTCGACTACCTGCTGAAGACGCGCGTGCAGGACATGGACGAATACCGCCGCGTGCTCGGCGACAAGATCGCGGCGCTGCGCGGCGTGCGGCATACGCAAACGTACTTCGTGCTGGAGGAAGTGAAGTCGACGCATGCGCTGCGGATTCGCGGCGGCGATGCGGCGCGCGCTCCGGTAAAGAGAAGGAGGAAGTCAGGCTGAAGCCTGACTCTTCCGTACAATACGCGCCGCATGCCGCGTTCCCGGGTCCTCGTCCTCACGACGCTCGCCATGCTGGCGTTCGCCGGCAACTCGCTGCTGTGCCGCCTGGCGCTGTCCGGCACGTCCATCGACGCCGGCAGCTTCACGTCGGTGCGCATCGTTTCCGGCGCGCTGACGCTGTGGATCATCGTCGTGCTGCGCGGCCAGGGGCGCGGACTCGCCGGCAACTGGGTTTCGGCCGCTGCTCTGTTCGCGTACGCGGCCGGATTCTCGCTCGCATATATAAAGCTGTCGGCGGCCACCGGCGCGCTGCTGCTGTTCGGCGCGGTGCAGGCGACGATGATCGGCTACGGCTTCCTCAGCGGCGATCGGTTACGCGGCTGGCAGATCGTCGGATTCGTGTGCGCAGTGCTCGGTCTCGTCGCGCTGTTGCTGCCCGGTCTTGCCGCGCCGCCGCTGCACAGCGCGGCGCTGATGGTCGGCGCGGGCATTGCGTGGGGCATCTACTCGCTGCGCGGTCGCGGCGCGGGCGATCCGACTTCGGCTACCGCGGGCAACTTCGTGCGTGCGGTGCCGTTTGCTGCTGTGCTGAGCCTGATCATGCTCTCGCACTTGTCGCTCGATGCAGTCGGTATCGCTTACGCCGTTGCGTCGGGCGCGCTGACGTCGGGCCTCGGCTACGCAATCTGGTACACGGCATTGAAGGGATTGAAAGCGACGAGCGCCGCAACCGTACAGTTGAGCGTGCCGGTGATCGCGACGATCGGCGGTGCGCTGCTGCTCGGTGAGCACGTCACGATGCGGATCGTGATCGCGTCCGTGGCGATTCTCGGCGGCATCGCGCTGGTGATTCTCAACAGAGGGAAGATGTCAGGCTGAAGCCTGACCCACAGCATGTAACAGGCAATTCATGTGAAATCGGCGCCGCGCAGGGACCCAAAGCGCGGTTCGAGCGATTACGCATGGCCATGCGACGCCGTGACTTTCTCCACTCGGCCATTGCGCTTTCGGCTCTGTCGAGCGCGCGTCTGCCTGCCGCCGCAGCTCCCACGGCCACGGGCGATGGACCGTTCGGCTACGCCTCGCTCAAGGGACAGGCGCGCGCTCTCGCCGGTGCGGAGTACCGTCCACCGCAGAAGCTCGCGCCGGACTTTCTGCGCGCGCTGACGTACGACCAGTACCAGGCGATCCGCTTTCGTCACGATCACGCGCTGTGGGCGCAGGCGCAGAGCGACTTCCGGCTGGAGTTCTTCCATTGCGGCCGCGGCTTCAAGGAGCCGGTCGCGATGCACGAGATCGTCGACGGCGAGGCGCGGCCGATCCGCTACCGCCCGGACATGTTCGAGTTCGCCGACAGCGGCATCGACACGCGCAAGCTCCCGGCGGATCTGTCGTTCGCGGGCTTTCGTGTTCACACCTCGACCAACTGGGACGAGGACGTCGCGGTGTTCCTCGGCGCGAGCTATTTCCGCGCGCGCGGCAGCGATTCGCGGCAATTCGGCCTTTCGGCGCGCGGTCTGGCGATCGACACGGCGGAGGACGTCGAAGAGTTCCCGCGCTTCGTCGCCTTCTGGCTGGAGCGTCCCGCGCCCGGCGCACGCACGCTCGTGCTGTATGGCCTGCTCGATTCGGCGAGCGCGGCCGGAGCGTATCGCTTCGCATTGACTCCCGGCGCGCCGCAAGTGATCGAAGTGGACGCAGCTGTGTATCCGCGCAAACCGATCAAGCGTCTGGGCATCGCGCCGCTGACGAGCATGTATCAGTGCGGCGAGAACGACCGGCGGCTGGCGAACGACTGGCGACCGGAGATCCACGACTCGGACGGGCTCGCGATCTGCACCGGCAAAGGCGAATGGATCTGGCGGCCGCTCACCAATCCCGGCGCGCTGCGCTTCAGCTCGTACCTCGACGAGAATCCGCGCGGCTTCGGCCTGCTGCAACGGGATCGCAACTTCGAGCACTACCAGGACGACGGCGTCTGGTACAACAACCGCCCGAGCGCCTGGATCGAGACCAAGGGCACGTGGCCCGAGGGCGCGATCCAGCTGGTCGAGCTGACTGCACCGAACGAGACGTTCGACAACATCGTCGCTTTCTGGAATCCCGCAGCACCGCCGCAGCCGGGCGACGAATTGCTGTACGGCTATCGCATGTACTGGGGCACGCGCATGCCGGCGGCGGTGCCGCCGCTCGCGCAGACCGTGGCGACGCGCACCGGCCTGGGCGGCGTCGTCGGCCACACGCGGCGCTATTTCTCGTGGCGCTTCGCCGTCGACTTCGCGGGCGCCGAGCTCGCGGCGTTGGCGAAGAGCACCGAGGTCGAGCCGGTCGTCACGGTCTCGCGCGGCACGATCGAAACGCCGTCGGCGCGCCCGCTGCAGTCGGTCGGCGGCTTCCGCGCGATGTTCGACCTGAAGCCGCCGGACGACAGCGTGCAGCCGATCGACATCAGGCTGTTCCTGCGCCATCGGCAGCGGCCGCTCACCGAGACCTGGTTCTATCAGTGGACGCCGCCTTCGCCGCAGGAGCGGCAGACGGCGCTTGCTCTCACGAGCACGGGCGAGCCGTCGTAGGCGAGTCGCGCTGAAGCCCGACCTACAGGTCGACCTAGAGTTTGTGCGTCGAGAGCAGCAGGCTCGTCTCGGTGCTGGAGATGCCTTCGATGCGACGGATGCGGCCGAGCACGCGATCGAAAGCTTCGAGGCTGTCGGCGCGCAGCTCGGCGACGATGTCCCAGCGACCGTTGGTGCTGTAGAGCGCGCCGACCGCCGGGTCGCCGCGCAGCGCCTTGAGCACTGCCTCCGTCTTGTTGCCTTCGACCGCGACGGTCATCAGCGCGCGAATGCGTTGCTCTTCGACCTGGGGCCGCAGCCGCACCGTGTAGCCCATGACCGTGCCATCGGCCTCGAGCTTGGCCAGCCGGTTCTGCACGGTTCCTCGCGCCACCCGCAGCTTCCTGGCGAGCGTCGCGACGGGGGTTCGTGCGTCCTCCCTGAGCAGTGCGATGAGCTGGCGGTCGATTTCATCCATAACGGCCTCAGGATCTGATCAGATCGCCAGTCATGTCTGGCACTCTGCTCAATCTTATCCTCATTTTGATCAATTTTCTGGCTATCTATTGGGTCAGTGCGCCCGGAACATGGGCCGATCCTCCGGAGATTCATACCCATGGTCGACTACATCGGACTGGAGCGCGTGCAGGAGCTGGTGGCCCGGCTGGGCGTCGCTCGCTTCATCGACGGGCTGGCGAACGAGATCGAGGCCGACTACCGGCGCTGGCGCGATTTCGACAAGTCGGCGCGCCACGCCGCGCATTCGCCGGTCGGCGTGATCGAGCTGATGCCGATCAGTGACGGGCGCCTGTACTCGTTCAAGTACGTGAACGGTCACCCGAAGAACACTGCGCAGGGCCTGCTGACCGTTACGGCGTTCGGCGTGCTCGCCGATGTCGAGACCGGCTATCCGCTGCTGCTGTCGGAGCTCACGATCACGACTGCGTTGCGCACCGCTGCAATGTCGGCGCTTGCTGCGCGCCACATGGCACGACCGTCGAGCCGCTCGATGGCGCTCATCGGCAACGGCGCTCAGGCGGAATTCCAGGCGCTGGCGTTCTACCACCTGCTGGGCATCGGTGAGCTGCGCTTGTTCGACACCGATCCCGCGGCGACCGAAAAGCTGGAGCGCAATCTCGCGTTGCTGCAGCTGCCGGGACTGCGCGTCACACGGTTTCGCTCGACGGCTGAGGCAGTGCAGGGCGCCGACATCGTGACGACCGCGACCGCCGACAAGCGCAACGCCACGATCCTGCTGCCGCAGATGATCGAGCCCGGCATGCATCTCAATGCGATCGGCGGCGATTGCCCGGGCAAGACCGAGCTGCACGGCGACATCCTGCGTCGGCCCGATGCGCGGGTCGTGGTCGAGTTCGAGCCGCAGTCGCGCATCGAAGGCGAGATCCAGCAGCTCGAGCCGACGTTCCCGGTCGTGGAGTTCAGCGACGTGCTGAGCGGCCAGGCGCAGGCGCGCAGCAGCGATCGCGACGTCACGATCTTCGATTCCGTCGGCTTCGCGCTCGAAGACTTCTCGGCGCTGCGCTACCTGCATCGCCTGCATCAGGAAGAGCGCGGCACGCGGCGCGAGATCGATCTGCTGCCGACGATGGCGGATCCGAAAGATCTGTTCGGCGAGCTCGCCGGGCGCCTCGCGGCGCGCGAGCGCATCAAGGTCGCCCACGGATGAGCCCTGCGATGAGCACCCCTCGCGCAGCAGTTCTGATCGGCGCGCCGACGGACATCGGTGCCAGCGATCGCGGCGCTTCGATGGGTCCGGAGGCGCTGCGCGTCGCCGGGTTGCAGGAAGCGTTGCGCAACCGCGGCATCGAAGTCGTGGACCGCGGCAATCTCACGGGCCCGTCCAATCCCTGGCAGGGGCCGACCGAGGGGTATCGGCACCTCGCGCAGGTCACCGACTGGAACCGGCTCATCTACGAAGCCATCCGCGCCGAGCTCGGGTCGCAGCGCTTGCCGATCCTGCTGGGCGGCGATCACTGCCTGGCGATCGGCTCGATCAGCGCCGTCGCGCGCCACTGCCGCGACACGAAGAAGAAGCTGCGCGTGCTGTGGCTCGACGCGCACGCGGACTTCAATACTTCGCAGCTCTCGCCGAGCGGCAACATTCACGGCATGCCGGTCGCGTGCCTGTGCGGCTTCGGGCCGCGCGAGCTGACCGGCCTGAGCGGCGTGACGCCGGCGATTTCGCCGAAGGCGATCCGCCAGATCGGCATCCGCAGCGTCGACCAGGGCGAGAAGCGCTTCGTGCACGAGCAGGGGCTGGAAGTGTTCGACATGCGCTACATCGACGAGTGGGGCATGCGGCACACGATGCAGCAGGCGCTCGCCGGCCTCGATGCGGACACGCACCTGCACGTGAGCTTCGACGTCGACTTTCTCGACCCGGACATCGCGCCGGGCGTCGGCACGACGATCCTCGGCGGCCCGACCTACCGCGAGGCGCAGCTGTGCATGGAGATGATCGCGGACACCGGCCGGCTCGCTTCGGTCGACGTCATGGAGCTGAATCCTGCGCTCGACGTGCGCAACAAGACGGCGCAGCTCGCGGTGGACCTGATCGAGTCGCTGTTCGGCAAGAGCACCTTGATGAGAAAGGATGAGTCGAGCCAGTCAGGCTGAAGCCTGACCCACAGTGCTTCCGTGGATCAGGCTTCAGCCTGACTGTCGTTGTCCCTAGAATAGCGGCCCTGTCCACGCATCGAGGGCCCGCCATGCGCCTGCTGCTTGCCTGTTCGCTTGCTGTTTCCGTCTGCGCAGCCGGCGCACTGGCTCAATCCACCTCGGCGCTGACGACGCGGCAGGTCGGCACTGCGACGTTGCAGAACGTGCCGGAGATTCCCGCGGACGTCGCCGCTGCCGTCCAGCGCTACCAGAACTATCGCGCCGCGAGCTTCCAGGACTGGCTCGGCGACGACTCGATCCTGATTGCGACGCGCTTCGGCTCGACCCAGCAGATTCATCGCGTCACCGCCGCGGGCGGCGCGCGCACGCAGATCACCTTCCAGGCCGAGCCGGTCGCGGGCGCGACGGCGATCCCGGGTACCGACCGCTTCGTGTTCGTGCGCGATACCGGCGGCGACGAGTGGTTCCAGATCTACGCGACCGGGCTGACCGGCGAGCCGGTGCAGCTCACCGAAGCAGGCACGCGCAATCAGTCCGCCGCATTCAGTCCCGACGGCAGGATGCTCGCGTGGTCGCGCGCGACCAAGGGCTCTGCGGAATATTCGCTCGTGACGGCCGATCCTGCGGACCCGCGCAGCGTGCGCACGGTGTATCGCGAGACCGGCTCGATCTCTCCCGACGATATTTCCGCCGATCGCGCGCAACTGCTGTTCACGCGCGGCATCTCGAATCGCGAGTCGAAGCTGATGCTGCTCGACATCGCCTCGGGCAAGGTGACGCAGATCGCGCCGAAGGCCGGCAAGGTCCGCTACGACAACGCCCGCTTCGCGCGCGACGGTCGCAGCGTGTACGCGATCTCCAACAAGGACAGCGATTTCGGCAGGCTGGTGCAGATCGACATCGCCTCCGGCAAGGACACGGTGCTGACGCCCGATCTGCAGTGGGACGTCGACACCTTCACGATCTCCGATGACGATCGGCTGCTCGCATACGCCGTGAACGAGGACGGCTTCTCCAACGTCGTGGTGCGCGACCTGGTCACGCGCCGCGCTCTGCCGCAGCCGCAGCTGCCGCGCGGCGTGCTGCAGAACATGGCGTTCTCGCCCGACAAGTCCAAGCTGGCGTTCGATCTCTCGACTGCGACGTCCGCCGGTGACGTGTGGACCTGGGATGTGAGCGGCGGCAGCCTCACGCGCTGGACCACCTCGGAGCTCGGCGGGCTCGATCCGGCGAAGCTCGCGGAGCCGCAGCTGGTGCGCTTCAAGTCGTTCGACGGCCTGTCGGTCCCGGCGCTCGTCTATCGTCCTGTCGGCGTCGCCGCGAACGTGCGCACGCCGGTCATCATGGACATTCATGGCGGTCCGGAAGGGCAGACGCGCCCGTCGTGGAACGTCGGCGCGCAGTACTTCGCAGCCGTGCTCGGCGCGACGGTGATTCTGCCCAACGTGCGCGGCAGCACCGGCTACGGCAAACGGTATGCGGACCTCGACAACGCGGAGAAGCGCGAGGACAGCGTCAAGGACATCGGCGCGTTGCTCGACTGGATCGGCACGCAGCCGAATCTCGACAAGGACCGCGTCGCGGTCTACGGCCAGTCATATGGCGGCTACATGTCGCTCGCCGTGAGCACGCACTACGCCGATCGCCTCGTCGGCAGCGTCGAGCGGTACGGCATCAGCGACTTCGCTTCGTTCCTCGAGAATACGGAAGCGTATCGGCGCGACAATCGTCGCGCCGAGTACGGCGACGAGCGCGATCCGAAGATGCAGGCAGTGTTCAAGCGCATCGCGCCGCTCGCCAACGTCGCGAAGATCACCAAGCCGATGCTGGTGATGCAGGGCGCGAACGATCCGCGCGTGCCGAAGTCCGAGTCGGACCAGGTGGTCGCGGGGATCCGCGCGAACGGCGTGCCGACCTGGTATGTGGTGTTCGCCGATGAGGGCCATGGCTTCCTGAAGAAGCAGAACAATGACCTGCGCCGCGAAGTGGAGACGGTGTTCCTGCGCGGGTTGTTCACGCCGCCGAGAGCAGTCAAAGAGTCAGGCTGAGGTGAACTCAATAGGTCGATGCAACACCATGCGCTGTAAAGAGGAGGTGCGCGATGGTGTGGCAGTGGCTGTCGGAGAGCGAGCAGGCGCAGATTTGGGCGCTACACGGTAAAGGTGAGCCCGATAGGGTC
>DATEJG010000105.1:0-22070 GCA_035278165.1 Steroidobacteraceae bacterium | reverse complement strand
CGCATCTCGCGGCTGCGATGCGCGCGCACGGCAACGTCGTGCTGCCGGTCGATGTCCGACTCGCGGAGTCCGGCGGCGGCAAGTCCGACTTGCCGGCAAACCTGCTGGCCAAGGGCGACGCGGGCGCACTGCGCGACGCGCGCACTGCCGGCGTCGTCACCCAACCAACGCCGATTCTGGCGCAGGCTGCGGCAGCAGTCGGCCACACTGCAGTGATCGCCGACCGCGATGGCAAGGTCCGCTCCGACGTCGCGGCGTTGCGCGTCGGCGCGGATGCGCTGCTGCCTTCGATGGCGACAGCAGTCGCCGCACGCGCGCTCGGCGTCGAGCCCGCCGAGCTGAACTTCGGTTCGGGAGATGCACTACATCTTGGATCGCGCGTTCGGCCGCTCGGCGCGGCGCTCGCTGTCAGTCCTCACTACCTGCCGACGCAGCCGCCCCAGTTCACGCAGCTCCCCTACTGGCGAGTGCTGGCGGGCGACGTACCCGTCGAACAGCTGCGCGACAAGACGGTGATCGTCGGATTTCTCGACTCGCCGCAGGCCGCGACCGGCACGGTGACGACACCGGCGAGCGGCACATCGCCGTTCGCACTCACCACCGCGAGCACCGTGACGAGCCTCATCACCGGCAAGGTCTACTCGCGTCCGGCGTACGCCGTCGCGCTGGAGTGGCTGGCGGCGATCGCGGTGGTTGCATTCGCCGCGTTCGCGCTGCCGCTGGCGGGAGCGGGACTCGGCGCGCTCGCCAGCGTCCTCTTCATCGTGATTCTCATCGTTGCCGAGGTCGCGCTGCTCAGCTCGTCGCTGGTCTGGGTGCGCTTCCTGCTGCCGGGGCTCGCGATCCTGGTCGGCTATGCGCTGTATCTGCCCGGCGAGCTGATGCGTCGTGCGACCACACGCAACGAGGATGCCAAGAACCTGTCGGCAAACAGCCTGCGCAATCTCGGCCAGACCTTTCAGCGCCAGGGCCAGCTCGACCTCGCGTTCGAGACGTACCGGCGCTGCCCGCTCGATGCGGCCACGATGGAGCTGATGTACTACCTCGGCAACGATTTCGAGAAGCGCCGCCAGACCCAGAAGGCTTCCAACGTCTACAGCTACATCGCCGCGCGCGACCCGAACTACCGCGACCTGCGAGCGCGGCGCGCGCGCTTGAAGGAACAGCCGCTGACGCGCGAGCTGACGCCGAAGCCAGCGCCCGAGCCGGTGCGGGCGCCCGCCCCGCGATCCGCGCTCGACACGCAGCCGAACGATCCCGACATGGCTTATCCGGCGCCGCGCCACGTGCGCCCGACGCGCACGCTCGGTCGCTACGAGATCGAGCGCGAACTCGGCAAGGGCGCGATGGGCACCGTGTATCTCGGCCGCGATCCGAAGATCAACCGGGTCGTGGCGATCAAGGCGATTCCGCTCGCCGAGGAATTCGAGGAGGACGATCTGCAGGAAGCGCGCGCACGCTTCTTCCGCGAGGCCGAGATGGCGGGCCGTCTCAACCACCCGGCGATCGTCACCGTCTACGACGCGGGCGAGGACCAGGGACTGGCGTACATCGCCATGGAATATCTGCGCGGCACGCACCTCAGCCACTACACGGAAAGCACGCGCCTGCTGCCCTTCAAAAACACGATGCTGTTGGTCGCGCGCATGGCGGACGCCCTCTACTATGCGCACCGCCAAAACGTGGTTCACCGCGATATCAAACCGGCTAATATAATGTTCAATCCCGACACGGATGAGTTGAAGATCACCGATTTCGGTATCGCACGCCTCACCGATACAAGCCGAACCAAAACGGGAATCGTCCTGGGCACACCCTCATTCATGTCGCCGGAACAGCTGGAAGGTCGACCGCTCGACGGACGCTCCGACCAGTTCGCCCTCGCCGTCAGTCTCTATCAATTGCTCTGCGGACAGCTGCCGTTTCGCGCCGAGTCGATGCCGCGGCTGATGCAGAAGATCGCCACCGAGCCGCACGCCTCGGTGCGCCTGGTCCGCCCCGAGCTGCCCGAGAGCATCGACGCGATCATCGGACGCGCGCTGTCGAAGTCCGCTGACGACCGCTACGCGCATTGCGGCGATCTCGCGAACGCGTTGCGCGAATGCGCCGGCCCGGCCGGCGCGCAGTCGGCCGAGCCCAAGCACGAGTGGCTGATCCCGTGAGCGCGCGCCGGGGGTCGAACTAGTGCGCGGTAAGATCCGCTCGGTCGGCCTCACTGACGTCGGCCGGGTGCGCGAGCACAACGAGGACACGATCGGCGTCGATGCCGACATCGGCCTGTTCGTCCTCGCCGACGGCATGGGCGGCTACAACGCGGGCGAAGTCGCGAGCGGCATCGCCGTCAAGACGGTGATGAGCCTGGTCAAGGAGGCGGTCGAGCACCAGGACATGGACTCGGCCGATCCGGAGAGCGGCCTCGCGCGCCCGAGCATCGTGCTGCGCGACGCGATCGCGCGCGCCAACAAGATCATCTACCAGACAGCCAAGACCCAGCCGCAGTGCGAAGGCATGGGCACGACGATCGTCTCCTGCCTGTTCTTCGATAACCGCGTGGCCATCGCGCACGTCGGCGATTCGCGGCTGTACCGCCTGCGGGCCAACCGCTTCGAGCAGATGACGATGGACCACTCGCTGCTGCAGGAGCTGGTCGACCGCGGCTTCTACTCGCAGGCCGAGGCACAGCGGGCCACCAACAAGAACTACGTCACGCGCGCGCTCGGCGTCGAGCCGACGGTCGAGGTCGAGGTCCACGAGCAGCCGGTCCAGAAGGGGGATTTCTTCGTCCTGTGCTCGGACGGGCTGTCCGACATGGTCGAAGACGACGACATTCACTTAACTATGAGCACCTTTAGTGCTAGTCTTGAAACGGTCGCTAAGCAATTGATTCAGCTATCGAACGACAACGGCGGACGCGACAACGTGTCGATCATCCTTGCTCAAGTTGTGGACTCGTTCGCAGCGAAGACAGGCGTAGTTGACAGAATCTTGCGCTGGTTCGGCTAGCATCCGCTCAGCCGGCGCACCGGTCGGGAGTTCCGAGGACGTTACATGGCACGGTTGATCCTTAGCCTCGATGGTCAGGTCATGGCCGAATACAACATGAACAAGGAGCGTTACACCATCGGGCGGCTGCCGGACAACGACATCCGCATCGACAACCCGGCGGTCAGCGGCCATCACTCGCTGATCATCAACATCCTCAACGACTCGTTCCTCGAGGACCTCAACAGCACCAACGGCACCTACGTCAACGGCAAGCTGATCAAGAAGCACGCGCTCCAGCACGGCGACGTGGTCACCGTCGGCCATCACCAGCTGCGCTTCGTCGACACGCAGAGCTCCGACAACGAGCCTGACGAATTCGAGAAGACCATGGTGATCACGCCGGGCTCGGCGGTCGCCGCCGCCGCGGCGAAGAAAGCGTCGGCGATCGCGCCGGCGTCCGCACCGAAAGCGTCGGCTGCAAGCGCGACCGCGATCCGCGCGGTGCCGACCAACACCAGCGCGACCGGCGAGCATCCCGTGGCCCTGCCCAAGGCGAAGCTGCAGGTACTGAGCGGCGCGTTCGCAGGCCGCGAGCTCGAGCTCAACAAGGCGCTGACGACCCTCGGCCGCCCCGGCGTGCAGGTCGCGGCCATCACGCGCCGCGCCGACGGCTTCTTCATCGTGCACGTCGACAGCGGCAAGCCGAACGACTACCCGCACGTCAACGGCAGCGGCATCGGCGAGCAGGCGCGCAAGCTCCAGGACAACGACGTGATCCTGCTGGCCGGCGTGAAGATGGGATTCTTCGAAGGCTGAAAGAGTCAGGCTTCAGCCTGACACCTCTTCTCTCCTCACCCGCTCCGCGATCCGGCAGAACAGCTCATACGCGATCGTGTCCGCGAACTGCGCGACACGCTCCGCCGGCAATCCTCGCCCCCACAACGTGACTTCATCGCCGACCGCGGCGTCGGGCAGATCCGTCACGTCCAGCATCGTCATGTCCATCGAGATGCGGCCCACGACCGGCGCCTCGCGTCCGTCGACGAGCGCCGGCGCTCCGGCCCGCATGCAGCGCGGATAACCATCGCCGTATCCGACCGCCGCAACGCCGATACGCGAACGGCGTTGCGCCCGCCAGATACCGTTGTAGCCGATGGCCTCCCCTGCCGCGACGTTGCGCACGGCGACCAGCTGCGTCGTGAACGTCATCGCCGGCAGTAATCCGAGATCTGCGGCGCTGCGCTCGGCGAACGGCGAGGCGCCATAGAGCATCAGGCCCGGACGAACCCACTCGGCATGCGCCGCAGGCCACGCGATGATGCCGGCAGAGTTGGCGATGCTGCGCTCGACGTGCAGCGGCGCGCTCAACTCGCGAAAGCGATCCAGCTGCAGCTGCGTTTCCGCACTACCGACGTTCTCAGCGCACGCGAGATGCGTGAGCAGGCGCATCGTTGCCACGGCGGTACACGCCGCGAGTCGCTGATGCGCGCTCGCAAGCTCTTCCGGCCGGAAGCCCAGGCGATTCATGCCGGTGTCGAGCTTCAGCCAGATCGCGAATCGCTGCGCGCCCGCGTACTGCTCGAGCATCGCGATCTGCTCGAACGAATGCACGACGAGCTGCAGGCGATGGCTGGCAGCAGCGTCGAGCTGTGCCGGATCGAACGCGCCTTCGAGAACGACGATCGGATGCGCGACGTGCGCCGCCCGCAGGATGAGTCCTTCCTCGACGCGCGCGACGCCAAACGCATCGGCGTCGGCAAGCGCGCGCGCTGCGTGCACCAGCCCATGACCGTAAGCATTGGCTTTGACCGCAGCGATCACCCGCGCGCCGGGAGCGAACCGGCGGACGACTGCGAGATTGTTGCGCAGGGCGGCTGCGTCGACGGTGACTAGCGGGCCGCTGCTCACGAGTCCCCGTACGCAAACTCGGGAGCGAAGTTCTCGAACTTGGTGTACTTGCCGAGGAACGTCAGCTGCACGTCGCCGATCGGGCCGTTGCGTTGCTTGGCGATGATGATGTCCGCGATGCCCTTGCGCGTGGTGTTCGGGTCGTACACCTCGTCGCGGTAGATCATGATGATCAGGTCCGCGTCCTGCTCGATCGCGCCCGACTCGCGCAGGTCCGACATCACCGGCTTCTTATCCGTGCGCTGCTCGACGCTGCGGTTCAGCTGCGACAGCGCGATGACCGGCACCTTGAGCTCCTTGGCGAGCGCCTTGAGCGAGCGCGAGATCTCGGAAATCTCGGTCGCGCGGTTCTCCTTGGTTCCGGGCACCTGCATCAGCTGCAGGTAGTCGAGCACAATGAGGTCCAGGCCGTGCTCGCGCTTCAGGCGGCGCGCGCGTGCGCGCACTTCGGTCGGCGTCAGCGCGCCTGTGTCATCGATGAAGATCTGCGCCGACTTCATCATGTTGATCGCGGTGTTGATGCGCGACCATTCCTCGTCGCCGAAATTGCCGGTGCGCAGGTGGCTCTGGTCGACGCGGCCGAGCGAGGAAATCATGCGGAAGGCGAGCTGCTCGCGCGACATTTCCATGCTGAAGACGCCGACCTTGGCCTTGGCCGGGCCGAACGCGGCGTTCTCGGCGATGTTCAGCGCGAAGGTGGTCTTGCCCATCGAGGGCCGGCCGGCAACGACGATCAGGTCGCCCTTCTGCAGGCCCGCGGTCATCTCGTCGAGCTTGTTGAAGCCGGTGCTGACGCCGGTCAGCGCGCCGCTCGACTGGTTGAGCATGTCGAGCCGGTCGATGACCGCGCCCAGCTCTTCCTTCAGCGCCACGAAGCCCGAGCCGGTCTTGTTGCCGGCCTCGGCGATCTCGAACACGCGCCGCTCGGCTTCGTCGACCAGCTCGGTCACGCCGCGGCCTTCGGGCTCGTAGGCGCTGGCAGCGATCTCGCCGCCGACCGTGATCAGGCGACGCAGCGTCGAGCGCTCGCGTACTGCATCGGCGTAAGCACGGACGTTCGCCGCGCTCGGCGTATCGCGCACCAGGCCGGCCAGGTAGACCAGCCCGCCGGTCTCTTCGGAGACGCCCTTGCGCTCCAGCCATTCGGAGAGCGTGACCGCGTCGGACGGCTCGCCGCGGCCGGCGAGGTCGGCGATCGCTTCGTAGATCAGCTGGTGGTCGCGCCGATAGAAGTCGTCGGCGACCAGGCGGTCCGCGACCGTGTCCCAGGCGCGGTTGTCGAGCATCAGCGCGCCGAGCACCGCCTGCTCGGCCTCGACCGAGTGCGGCGGCACCCGGATCTCGTCGACCGCCGCCTTGTCGCGGGCGCGGCGCGGCCCGACGACGGCGACTTTGGACTCAGGCTCCGCCATGGCCTGAAGCCCGGCCTACTCTTCGGCGACGATCGTGACGGGCAGGTCGACGGTGACGTCCGTATGCAGATGCAACTGCACGATGTGCTCGCCGGCCTGACGGATCGGGCCGTGCGGCAGACGCACTTCGGAACGCTCGACCTCGAAGCCGGCTTTGCTGGCCGCCTCGGCGATGTCGGACGTGCCGACCGAGCCGAACAGCTTGCCCTCGCCGCCCGCCTTCGCGGTGAGCGTGAGCTTGAAGCCTTCGAGCTTGCCGGCGCGCGTGCGCGCCGCGGACAGCTCCTCGCCGGCGGCCTTCTCCAGCTCGGCGCGACGCGCTTCGAACTTGGCGATGTTGTCAGGCGTGGCGAGCGTCGCCTTGCCTTGCGGCAGCAGGAAATTGCGGCCGTAGCCCGGCTTCACTTTGACGCGGTCGCCGATGTTGCCGAGGTTGGCGACCTTCTGCAGCAGAATGATTTCCATGAGACACCTACCCAGTCACGAATTTAGAGTCTACAGGCTGGCCGGCCGGCGCGGCCGCAACCAATTGTCAGCGAACCCCCAGATGGCGAGCACGAACATGGTCACCATCATCGACAGCGGCACGACCAGCAGCAGATAGATCGCCGCGAGCCAGCCGCGATTCAACCGTCCGCCGGCGCGGCTGCGATGCGCCGCGGCCAGGCCCTGGAAGGTCAGCGCCACGAAAGCGACCCAGGCGAGCGACGCAATCAGCGGGCTGTCGATAGTCAGCGCGAGCACGAACAGCGCCGTGACCACGACGCCCAGCGTTACCCCGAGGCGCAGGCCGCGATACTCCACGCCGAAGGCTCCCGGCGCGTTCAACAGCGATTGCCACCAGCGACCCAGCAACAGCGCCCCGAATACGCTCGCCAGCGTCAGCGCGCCGAGCGCACCCCACATCGAGCGTGCCCACGTCGCGACCAGCTCCTGCCGGTCCTGCTGGATGCTGATGCCGGCTGCCTCCATCGAGTCGAGCAACTGGTTCAGCAGCGAAGTCCAGACACCGACCGGATCCGCCAGCACCGCATGCACGATGGTCAGCAATACGCCGATGCCGAGCACCGCAACCTGGAAGCACAGATTCAGCGACCCGGTGCGCTTCAGCAGCAGCGCGAGCCCGAGCGGACCGAAGAACATCACGGCGATGCCGGCGAGCGTCGCCGCAAGCGCGCTCGCCGCCGCCGAGTGCACGATCCACGCAGCAGACGCGGCGCCGATCGCCGCGACCATCGCGCCGATGCGCGCATCGAAACGCAGCACGCACAGCACCGGAATCGCGCAAGCGAGCACCGAGAACGGCAGCATCAGCTGCGACAGCGCACCGCAGAACGCGATCGCTATTGCGGCGTGCCACGGGCGCTGCGTCAGCCAGGCGGCGATTGCACGATGCATGGTCACGCGCGCCGCGCTCGACGCGGCACGCACCTCGTTGCGTCAGCTCAATGCTGGTCGGTATACGGCAGCAGCGCCAGGTAACGCGCGCGCTTCACGGCGACGGCGAGCTGGCGCTGATAGTGCGACTTCGTCCCGGTGATCCGGCTGGGAACGATCTTGCCGGTCTCCGTGATGTAGCTCTTCAGGATGCCGAGATCCTTGTAGTCGATCTGCTCGATGCCTTCGGCAGTGAAGCGGCAGAACTTGCGGCGGCGGAAAAAGCGGGCCATGAGAGGTCTCCGAAAGAGTGAGCGGCGTTATCAGGCGTCGGCGCGCGGCGAATCGTCGTCGCCGTCGTCGACGAAGCGCTCGTCGCGCTCCTCGTCGCCCTTGGCCATCGGCGAAGGCTCGGTGACGGCCGCGTCCATCTTGATCACCAGGTGCCGCAACACGGCGTCGCTGAAGCGGAACGCGCCGGTCAGCTCGCTCAGCGTCTTGCTGTCGCACTCGATGTTCATCAGGACGTAGTGGGCCTTGTGGACCTTCGCGATCGGGAACGCCAGCTGGCGCCGGCCCCAATCCTCGAGGCGATGCACGTTGCCGTTACCGGCCGCGATCATGCCCTTGTAGCGCTCCAGCATCGCCGGAACCTGCTCACTCTGGTCGGGATGGACCAGAAAAACGATCTCGTAATGTCGCATTGCTGCTCCTCGTGGATATGCCTCCCGTCAGCGAGAATCTGCGGTGAGGCAAGGAGTTATGGGTTACCCGCCCCACATCTGAAAACCAGGGGTGCGCGGCGGGGCGCGAATGGTACCGGAACGGGCGGTGAGTAGCCAGAGTCAGGCTGAAGCCTGACCCACACAGAGCTGCCCAGGGCCAGTCTCTGGCCTGAGCTCCTGTGGGTCAGGCGTCAGCCTGACACCTTTCGCTGCCGGACCGCCTCGAACAGCAGCACGCCGGTCGCAACCGACACGTTCAGGCTCTCCACCGCCCCGGCCATCGGGATATTCACCAGCAGGTCGCAGGCTTCGCGGGTCAGCCGCCGCAGACCGGCGCCCTCCGCTCCGAGGACCAGCGCCAGCGCGCCGGTCAGCTGCGTCTCGAACACCGACTTCGGGGCTTGATCATCGGCGCCGACGAGCCACACCTCACGCTCCTTCAGCCAGCGCAGCGTCCGCGCCAGATTGACGACCTGGATCAGCGGCATCGTCTCCGCAGCGCCGGACGCCGCCTTGCGTACGGTCGGCGTCAGCCCCGCCGCGCGGTCGCGAGGGACGATGACCGCGCTTGCGCCGGCAGCGTCCGCGGTGCGCAGACATGCGCCGAGGTTGTGCGGATCCTGTACGCCGTCCAGCACGAGTAGCAGCGGCGGTGCGGTCGCGCGGTCGAGCAGCTCATCCAGCGCTCCTTCGCCCATCGGTCCCAGCGCGCGAATCTGCAGACACGCACCCTGATGACGCTCGTTGCCCGCAAGCCGATCGAGCTCGCCGGCCTCGCGCCACTCCGTGCGCACGCCCGCAGCGTGCGCGAGACGCAGCAACTCCGTCGAGCGCGCGTCCTCTCTTCCCTTCTGCAGCAGCAGCAATGCGGCGCGCTCGGGACGCTGCTGCAACAACGTGCGCACTGCGTGCAAGCCGAATACCACGCTGGTTTCGCTCATCGCATGTCCTTCAGCGACGACCCTTGCGACGCTGCCAAGGGCCGCGGAGCGCGCGCGCACCCGACCCCTCGGCCAGCTCGAAGTCGATCTTGCGCTCGTCGATGATCACGTTGATGAGCCGCACGCGCAGCCGGTCGCCGAGCCTGAAGACCTTGCCGCTGCGCGCGCCGACCATGCGATAGCCGCTGCTGTCGCGCGAGAAATAATCCGTGCCGAGCGCGCTGACGTGTACCAGCCCGTCGACCTGTACGCCGGTCACCTGCACGAACAGCCCGAAGTCGACGACGCCCGTGACGAGAGCGTCGAACTCCTCGCCGAGCTTGTCGCTCATGTACTCGCACTTCAGCCACGACAGCGCATCGCGCGTCGCCTCGTCGGCACGCCGCTCCTTGAAGGACGACTGCTGGCCCAGCGCCGCCATCGCGCCAGCCGACCACGGAAACGTATCGACGGTGCCGCCGCGCAGGATGTGCCGGATGCCGCGGTGGACCATCAGGTCCGGATAGCGGCGGATCGGCGAGGTGAAGTGCACGTACTCGCCGAGCGCCAGGCCGAAGTGGCCGACGTTCTCCGGCTGGTACACGGCCTGCGGCATCGAGCGCACGACCACGGTCTGGATCAAGTGCGCTTCCTCGCCGCCCACAACCTGATGCAGCACGGCGCTGAGGTCCTGCGGCGTCAGAGCGCGCGTCGTCGGCAGCTGGATGCCGAAGCCGCGCAGGAACGTGCGCAGCGTTTCGAGGCGGTCGTCCTCGGGGGAGCCGTGCACGCGATACAGCGTCGGCATGCGATGCTTCTTCAGGAAGCGCGCCGCCTCGACGTTCGCGGCGATCATGCATTCCTCGATCAGCCGGTGCGCGTCGTTGCGCGTCGACTCGACCAGCGCCGCGATCTTGCCTTGTGCGTCGAAGCGGACTTTCAGCTCCGGCGCATCGAAGTCGAGTGCGCCGCGCTGAGTGCGCGCGCTCAGCAGCGCTCTGAAGACAGCGTACAGCTGCATGAGCTGCGGCCCGACGGTCACGACTTCCGCGTCGTGCTTGGCGGTCGGATTGGCGAGGTAAGCGGCGACCTTCGTGTAGGTCAGCCGCGCCGCGGAGCACATCACCCCTTCGAAGAAGCGCGCGCGCGTCACCTTGCCCTGCGGGCTGACGCGCATCTCGCACACCATGCAGAGCCGGTCGACTTTGGGGTTCAGCGAGCACAGCCCGTTCGACAGCGCCTCGGGCAGCATCGGCAGCACGCGGTTCGGGAAATACACCGACGTGCCGCGATTCTGCGCTTCCTTGTCGAGCGCGGAATCCTGGCCGACATACGTCGCGACGTCGGCAATCGCCACGAGCAGCCGCCAGCCGCCGCGCACTTCTTCGCAGTACACGGCGTCGTCGAAATCGCGTGCGTCCTCGCCGTCGATCGTGACCAGCGGCAGATCGCGCAAGTCCTCGCGGCCACGCTTCGCGGCTGCAGACACGCTGCGCCCGAATGCCTCGGCCTCTGCCACCGCCTCGCGCGGAAATTCGAACGGCAACCCGTGCGAGTGGATCGCGATCTCGGTCTCCATGCCCGGCGCAGCGTGCTCACCGAGCACGCGCGTCACGTGACCGAGCGCCTGCGCGGTGCGCGACGGCTGCTCGATCAGCTGCACCAGCACGACCTGGCCGGCGCGCGCGCCGCCGAGGTGGCCACGAGGCACCAACACGCGATGGCCGATGCGCGGGTTGTCCGGCACGACGAAGCTGATGCCCGATTCGTCGTACAACCGCCCGACGATCTCGCGCGTGTTGCGCTCGAGCACCTCGACGATCGCGCCTTGCGGCCGGCCGCGGTTGTCCTGTCCGCTGATGCGCACCGCGACGCGATCGCCGTGCATCGTTTCGAGCATCTGGCGCGGCGGCAGGAACACCGGCGCCGAGCGATCGTCCGGTAACAGGAAGCCGTGACCGTCGCGATGCCCGCTGACCGTGCCGACGACCAGCGGCAGGCGCTCGCGCAGGCAGTACTCATCGCGGCGGTTGCGAATGATCTCTGCCGAATGCAACAGCTCGTCGAGCTGCGACTGCAGTCGCCGGCGCGCGGCCTTGCCGTCGCGCCCCATGCGCGCAGCCAGCTCGTCGAAAGTGAGCGGCCGTCCTGCTTCACGCAGCGCGCCGACGACGCGCGCGGCCGCCGGCGGCGACTGCGAACGAGCGCCGGTCGCGTGCGCGGTTTTATGTGATTTCCTGTTCTTCTGCGTCGACTTCATCTGTAACTGCCGTTTATTGACACCCCGGAACACCACCGGTAGATTGCGCGCCTCGCCCGGGACCCCCGGGTCTCGAGATTCCCATCCTTGCCCAGGTGGCGGAATTGGTAGACGCGCTGGTTTCAGGTACCAGTGGAGCGATCCGTGGAGGTTCGAGTCCTCTCCTGGGCACCAGCGGTTCCACATCCGATCGGTGATTCCCGCCCCGCGCGGGCAGCGCAGTATGCCCGCGCGGCCGGCTCTTGTGGGTCGGGCTTTAGCCTGACTCTGTTGCCCGCCGGCTTCGGCAACCCAATCTAGGTAAGCTAACGCCATAAATTGGGTAGCCGCTCCCGATTCGGCGCCGGCCCGGCGCCGGCACCATGGGCTCACGCTCGGAATTGACCGGGCGACTTCCGGAGACACCGCAATGCCTCGCTATCTCGTCGAACGCGATTTCCCCGACGGCCTCGACATTCCCATGAACGAGACCGGTGCGGAGATGTGCCGCCGCGTGATCGAGCGCAATGCCGAGTACGGAGTCACCTGGATCCATTCCTACGCGACACCCGATCGCAAGCGCACGTTCTGCATCTACGACGCTCCCACGCCCGAGGCGATCCGCCGCGCCGCAGCCTGCAACAAGCTGCCGGTCTCGCAGATCACCGAGGTGCGGGTCCTGGAGCCGTATTTCTTCTTCGTGTGAGCGCTCGGCGCGATTCGTGAACCCACCAATGTTCGGGAGATGATGATGCGTACGCTGATTTCAATGCTTGCCTGCCTGACGTGCGTCGGCGCCTTCGCCGCCGAGCCGGTCGCCAACAACGACGGCCCCGCGCAACAGACGACGATCCACCGCTACCTGATCGAGCGCACCTTCCCCGCCGGCGCGCTCGCCGGCCTCGACGCCGCGACCAAGGCGAAGGTCAACACCAACAACGCCTCGGTCGGCGTGCGCTGGGTGCAGTCCTACGCCAACGCGGACAAGACGAAGACGTTCTGCGTGTATGAAGGACCGAGCGAGGCGGCGGTGCGCAAGGCGGCCGAGCTGAACGGCCTGCCGGTCGATAGCGTCATGGAAGTCCCGGTGACGCTGCTGCCGAAGTGAGCCAAGGAGTCAGGCTGAAGCCTGACCACAGTCTGACCCACAGACCCCTGTGGGTCAGACTTCAGCCTGACAGTTCCGACCCTTGTGGGTCAGGCTTCAGCCTGACAGTTCCGATCACGCGCTATCCGCCGGCTTCTTCCCCGCCATCGCGATCGCCTCCGCGCGCGAGGACACGCCCAGCTTGGTGAAAATCGCCGAGACGTGGTGGTCGACCGTCTTGGTCGTGACGAACAGCCGCTTGGCGATCGCGGAATTGCGCAGTCCCTGCGCCAGCAACTCGAAGATCTCCGCCTCGCGCTTGGTGAGCCCGTGCGAATGGGTGCGTGTCGAGGTGCGCGTGCCGCGCGGAATGCGGCGCATGCCCTGCTCGCGCATCCGCCGGCGGAGTGCACTCGCAGCAGCCGTCGCGCCGAGCTTTTCCAGGATCGTCAATGCTTCGAGCTGCTCGCGCTCGCCGCCCGATGCAAGTGCGTTCGCCTGCTCGTAAGGACAACCGATCGCCTGCCACGCCCGGGCGGCGCCTTGCCAATCGCCCGCGATCTCCAGCGCATAGGGCTCGGCGATATCGGCAGGTGCCTCGGTGAATGCGCCGGCGCGCCACATCCACAGCGCCAGCTCGCCCTTCATCCACAAGTCGCGGCGCGCGTGCGCGAGATCGTAGACGGGCTGGACTTCCTGTGTGATGAGCTGACGGTCGCCGGCGATCCAGGCCGCATCCGCGCCTGCGACTGCAACGCCGCTGAGGCGCTGCATCTCATGGGTACGCGCTGCGAGCTCGCGCGCCTCGTTGAGCGGCGTTGCGATGTCCGGATCGCCGCGCCGGATCCGCAGGTGCGCCAGGATCGTGAGCGCAGGGATGCGCGCGATCGGCGCGCTGCCCGCCTCGGAGACGACTGCTTGCGCGTCCTCGGCGGCACCGAGCCAATCGCCCTGCTCGAAGCGCGCACGGCCGCGCCATCCAAGCATGTAGAAGCGCCACGAGTCGAGATCATGCCTCTCGCAATACGTCAGGCCTTCACTCAAGTAGCGCGCCCCGGCGCTGTATTGCTTGCGCTGAATCGCCATCGCCACCAGGTTCGTATAGGCGCGCGCTGCGTGTTCCTGAAAGCCTTGCGCGAGCGCGAGGGTCAGGCTGCGGTTCAAATCGTCCCACCCGGCTTCGACTCCGGCGATCAGCCGCGCGGTGCCGAGATTGTTGAGCGCGTGACAGCAGATCTCGTCGTAGCCCGCGGGCTCGGCGAGCTGCAACGTGCGCTGTGCCCACTGCACTGCCGAATCTGCATCGGCAGCGAGCATGTCGAGCTGCGCACGATTGCTGTACGCCATCGCCAGCTCCGGGCCCGGCGGCAGCGATTCGAGCGCAGCGACAGCTGACGCCGCGTACTGATCCGCCTCCGCGCGTCGACCTTCGATCCAGCTGAGGCGCGACAACCAGCGCAATGCGTCGCCTTCCTGCAGCCGTGATCCCTGCGCCCGCCACACCTCCAGAGCTGCACGACGCGCATCGATCGAGCGCGGGACTTGATCTATCAGATAGCACTCATACGACAGGCGCTCGAGCAGCTGCGCGCGCTGCGAAGGCGGAAGATTGTCCGCATAACGCAGCGCCGCCTGGTAATGCGACACCGCTTCGCGATGCGCGCCGACGGCTGCCGCATGCGCCGCGGCGGCAGGCGCGAATCTCAGCACTTCCACCGCGTTGCGCGCGCCGTCGGCATGATGCGCGAGACGTGCCGGCGCAATTCCCGAGCGCGCTTCTAGGATTGCCAGGACTCTGGCGTGCAGGCCCTGCTGGTGCGCTTGCGAGAGCGAGTCTTCGAGCGCGCGCCGTGCAAGATCGTGGCGGAACGCCAGTGAGCCCGCATCGTCGCGAACCATGCCGATGCTCAGGCAGCTTTCCATGCCGGCCTCGTCGTACACCCCGGCCTGCTCCAGCAGCCAGGCTTCCGTCTTGCCCGGGACGATGCTGACCAGCTCTGCGATCGCGCGCGCCTGCGGCGGCAGCTTCGCGAGACGCGCGAGCACGACATCGCGCGCGTTCGACGGTATCGAGTCGGAGCTGGTCGCCAGCACTTCGGTGACGAAGAACGGATTGCCGCCAGTCGTGCTGTACAGCCCGTGCGAGGAGCGCCCGGCCTGCTTCGCCAGCTTGGCGACGGCGAGCTCCGACAGCGGTCGCAGCGGCAAGCGGCGCACGATCGCACACGGCAGATCGCCGATCACGAAGCGGCACGGATGGCGCGAGCCGACTTCGTCGGTGCGATACGTCATCACCAGCATCGAGCGCGTGCGCTGCATGCGCCGGCCGAGAAACTTGAGCAGGTCGAAGGTGGCCTCGTCGGCCCAGTGACAATCCTCGAATACGACCAGCGCCGGCTGTCCGCGTTCGATCTCGTCCAGCGCGGCGCTGAAAATCGCGTCGCGGCTCGTCTCCGCGTTCACTGCAGCGAGCAGCTTGCCTTGACTCTGGCGCGCGATGTCGTGCAACGGCGCGAGCGGCCGCGGCGTGAACAGCGCGTCGCACGCACCCCACAGCACACGCGGCGCGACACGCTGCTGACGCGCGAACTCCTGCAGCAGCGCCGTCTTGCCGATGCCGGCTTCGCCGTGCACCAGCGCGACGCAGCCGCCGTGCTCGACGGAGCCCGTCAGCCAATCGGTGAGATCGGCGAAGCACTGTTCGCGTTCGAGGAGCTCCACTGCGCGCACCCGGCAGACGAGAATGGCCGTGAGTTGTAGACGATTATGCGACGCGGCGAAAGAGCCTGTTGGGACAGGTGACATATCCACGCGCGTCCTTGCGGAACCGCGACGCCCGGGCGCCGTTGCTGTCGTGTACGGCTGACCGACAGCGCCGCAGGAGATCCACTCATGATCGTTCGCAGGCATCCGATTCGCGCAGCCGCGATCGGCGCACTGGCAGCCGGCGTCCTAGTGGCCGCGGCCGCTGCGGGACAGACCCCGCCGCCGAAAGCAGACGACTGTAAGGAGTTGACCGGCGCGGAGCGGACCCGCTGCGAGCAACGCGTCAAGGAGGACGAGGCCCCGCCCGGGAAGGAGTCCGCCGCGCCGCCTGCGCCGGTGGATCGCTCCGAAGAACCGCCGCCCGACACCAAGAGCGACAGCGACGATCACAGCGACACGGCCGATCCGCCCCAGGGTTGACCTGCGGCAGGGTTGACCTGCGGCAGGGTTGACCTGCGGGAGCATTGACGCTGCCGCGGCGATCCTCGCTAGAATCCGCCGCTCAACGCAAGGAGACCCGCATGCCGTACGTCGATGGCTTCGTAGTGCCGGTGCCGAAAAAGAACCTGAAGGCCTACCGCAGCCTTGCTGCCAAGGCCGGCAGGATCTGGCGAGAGTACGGCGCCATCGATTACTGGGAGTGCGTCGCCGACGACGTCACGCAAGGCAAGCTCACCTCGTTTCCGCGCAGCGTGAAGCTCAAGGCCGGCGAGACGGTCGTGTTCTCGTGGATCGTGTACAAATCGCGCGCCCAGCGCGACAAGATCAACGCCAAGGTCATGGTCGATCCGCGCCTGTCCGGCATGATGGACGGTCGCGCCATGCCGTTCGACGGCAAGCGCATGATCTACGGCGGCTTCAAATCGATCGTCCGCCTCGCGCAGCGCTGATCTCATGAGCGCCCGTCACCTGCAGTTCAGCGACGAAGTCTATCGCTACCTGATCGAGCACTCGGTCCGCGAGCCGGAAGTGCTCGCGCGACTGCGGGCCGCAACCGCTCCGCTGCCGCTCGCGCAGATGCAGATCGGCCCCGACCAGGGACAGCTCATGCAGCTGCTCGCGAAGCTCACCGGGGCGCGGCGCTGCATCGAAATCGGTGTGTTTACCGGCTATTCGAGCCTCGCGGTCGCGCTGGCCCTGCCGGAAGACGGGCGCATCCTCGCCTGCGACGTGAGCGAGGAATGGACTGCGATCGCGCGGCGTTTCTGGCGGGAGGCCGGCGTCGAGCACAAGATCGAGTTGCGGCTGCAACCGGCAGCACGCACGCTGCAGCAGCTGCTCGATGCAGGCGAGGCAGGTCGCTACGACTTCGCATTCGTCGACGCCGACAAGCCGTCCTACGAGACGTATTACGAGCTGCTGCTGCAGCTGCTGCGGCCGGGCGGGCTGATGTTGTTCGACAACACGCTGTGGTCGGGCCGGGTCGCCGATCCGAGCGATCGCGAGGCGAACACCGTGGCGCTGCGCGCGCTCAACGACAAACTGCATCGCGATGAGCGCATCGACGTGAGCCTGCTGCCCGTCGGCGACGGACTGACGCTGGCCAGGAAGAGATGATGTCAGGCTGAAGCCTGACCCCACAGCAGGAACCAGGTCAGTCCGCTCTTCGCGGGTCAGGCTTCAGCCTGACTCCTCTTCAGTCGAACGGATGCCGCAGGATGATCGTCTCGAGCCGGTCCGGGCCGGTCGAGATGATTGCGATCGGCGCGCCCACCAGCACTTCCAGACGCCGCAGATAGGCCTGCGCGTTCTTCGGCAGGTCCTCGAACGACTGCACGCCCTCGGTGCTCTCCTGCCAGCCGGGCAGCTCTTCGTAGATCGGCGCGCAGATCGACAACGCCTCGGCGCCGACCGGCAGCAGATCGCGCCGCTCGCCGCGCACCTTGTAGCCCACCGCGACGCGCACAGTGTCGAGGCCATCGAGCACGTCGAGCTTGGTGATGCACAGGCCGGTGATGCCGTTGATATCGACCACGCGCCGCAGCCCCGCTGCGTCGAACCAGCCGCAACGGCGCGGCCGGCCCGTCACCGAGCCGTATTCGTTGCCGCGCACTCGCAAGCGCTCGCCGACTTCGTCTTCGAGCTCCGTCGGAAACGGACCGCCGCCGACGCGGGTCGCATACGCCTTCGCGACGCCGAGCACGTAGTGGAGCTGCTGCGGCCCGACGCCGCTGCCCGCCGCCGCTTGACCGGCGACGCAGTTGCTCGAAGTGACGAACGGGTAGGTGCCGTGATCGATGTCGAGCAGCGCGGCCTGCGCGCCCTCGAACAGCAGCCGCTTGCCGGCGCGGATCAGCCCGTTCAACTCGGCGGCCACGTCGGCAGTCATCGGCTGCAGGCGCTCGCCGAGCTGCAGCGCTTCATCGAGCGTCTGCTGGAAGTCGATCGTCGGCGCCTTGAAGTAGTGGCGCAGCACGAAGTTGTGATAGTCGAGGACTTCGCCGAGCTTGGCGGCGAAGCGCTCGCGCGCGAACAGGTCCTGCACGCGGATCGCGCGGCGCGCGACCTTGTCTTCATACGCCGGGCCGATGCCGCGACCGGTCGTGCCGATCTTCGCTTCGCCCATCGCTGCCTCACGCGCGCGATCGAGCGCGATGTGATGCGGCAGGATCAGCGGGCACGCCTCGGAGATGCGCAGCCGCGACGGCACGTCGATGCCGGCGCGCTCCAGCTCCGCCATCTCCTCGAACAGCGCCGATGGCGACAGCACGACGCCGTTGCCGATGTAGCAGGTGACCCCGTCGTGCAGGATGCCCGAGGGAATCAGGCGCAACACCGTCTTCTTGCCGTTGATGACCAGCGTGTGGCCGGCGTTGTGCCCGCCCTGGAAGCGCACCACTGCGGCGACGCGGTCGGTCAGCAGATCGACGATCTTGCCCTTGCCCTCGTCGCCCCACTGGGCGCCGATCACGACCACGTTACCCGCCCTCTTGGCTGCCGGATTCGAGTTCATCGCCATGCTCACGTGCGGACCGTCATGCCCTAACGAAATACAGCAGCAGCGCGCCGGCCAGCATGCTGGCCAGGCCCCACAGCCGCAGCTGCCGGTCGGAAAAAGTCGTCATCGCCATCATCACGCGCTTCATCGCCTGCGGGTTGAGAAACGGCAGAATGCCTTCCAGCACCAGGTACAGCGCCACGGCCGCCAACAGATCCGACCAGCGCATCGCCGCGCGCTCAGCGGCGCTCGGCGCGCTTCAGGTACTTGAAGAACTCGCTGTTGGGATCGATCACCAGCACGTCGCTGTCGGTGCCCAGCGAGGTGCGATAGGCCTGCAGGCTCCGGTAGAAGGAATAGAACTCCGGGTTGCGCGAAAAGGCCCGCGCGTAGATCTCCGTCGAGCGCGCATCGCCCTCGCCGCGGATCATCTCGGACTCGCGATACGCCTGCGCCAGCAGCTCGACCTTCTGCCGATCGGCCTCGGCGCGCAGCTTCTCGGCGTTCTCGCCGCCCTCCGCGCGCAGCTGCTTCGCCTGCCGGTCGAAGTCCTGGCGCATGCGGCTGAACACCGAGTCGCTCACTTCCTCGGGCAGGTCGATCTTCTTGACGCGCACGTCGACCAGCTGCAGCCCGAGCTCGTTGGTCTTCGACTCCGCCGACTTGAGGATCTCGCCGGTGAACTCGGTGCGCTCGGCCGCGACCACCTGCTGGATCGTGCGCCGCGCGATCACGCCCTTGATGCCGTCCTTGACGATCGAGCCGAGCCGTACCGCCGCGATCTCCTCCGTGCCGCCCGAGGTCGCGATGTAGTACTTGGAGACATCGGCGATGCGCCATTTGATATAGAAGTCGATGCGCAGGATCTTGCCTTCGCTCGTCAGGAACTGCTCGGAGGGGTAGTCGCGCGTGACGATGCGCCGCTCGAACTTCCGCACCTGGTTGTAGAACGGCACCATGAAGTGCAGGCCCGGCTTGTAGTCGGCGCGCACGATCTCGCCGAAACGGAACTTCATGGCGAGCTCGGTCTCGCGCACCGAGAAGGTGGCCATCGCCACCACGAACATGGCCGCGATCAACGCCACGATCGACAGAAACGCCCGGTTGGCCATTAGCGCGTCCCCCGCGAGCGGCGCTCGTTGCTGACTTCCGGCGTCGACGTCGTGGTCGTGCCTTCGATGGTCATCGTCGTCTCCGGCGGCTCGACGCGCTGCACGCGCCGGCCCTGCTCGATCAGCTTGTCGATCGGCAGGTACACCAGGTTGCCGCCGCCGTTGCCGGCGGTGTCGAGGATCACTTTACGGCTCTTCGACAGCACGGTTTCCACAGTCTCGATGTACAGGCGCTCGCGGGTCACCCCCGGCGCGCGCTCGTACTCGCTGAGCAGCTTGGCGAAGCGGTCGGCTTCACCTTCGGCGTCGGCGATCTTGCGCGACTTGTAAGCCTGCGCGTCCTGCACCTGGCGTACGGCCGAGCCGCGCGCGCGGGGGATGAGGTCGTTCGCATAGGCCTGCGCTTCCAGCGACAGGCGATCGCGATCCTCGCGCGCCTTGATCGCGTCGGCCTGCGCCGGCCCGACTTCGTTCGGCACGCGCACGTCCTGCAGGTTGACCGCCGTCACCTCGAGGCCGGTCTTGTAGGCGTCGAGCGTGCGCTGGATCAGCTCCTGGGTGCGCACCACGATGTCCTGGCGGCCGCTCTCGAGCACGCTGTCGAGCTTGCTGCGGCCGATGACTTCGCGGATGGCGCTCTCGCTCACGCCCTTGAGCGTGTCCTCGGGGCGGAACACGTTGAAGGCGTAGTCGAGCGCGTTGGCGGCGCGGTACTGCACTTCCATGTTGATATCGACCAGGTTCTCGTCCGAGGTCAGCATGCGCGTCTGCTCGGTGAAGCTCTGGATCGCCGCGGTGTTCACGATCTGCTTGGTCTCGATCGGCCAGGGCATGTGCCAGTGCAGACCGGGGAGCGTGGTGTCCACGTGCCGGCCGAACCGCAGGATGATGCCGCGCTCGGCGGCGTCGACCTGGTACAGGCCGGTGAACGCCCAGATCGTCGCCAGCACCAGGATGATCGTGCCCAGGCCGAAGCCGCGGCCCGGGGAGCCGCTGCCGGATGAGCGCCCGCCGGTGCCGCCGCCGAACAGCGCGCTCAGCCGGCGCTGCAGGTTGCGGATCACCTCGTCGAGGTCGGGCGGCCCCTGCTCCGGCTTGTTACTGCCCCAGGGATTGCGCTTGCCGGGATTGCCGCCGGGTTCGTTCCACGCCATGTTGCGATCGGTTGTGTGTTAGCGAGTTGAAAGGCAAGTGTAACGGCCGAAGGTTCAAGGGCGCCGGCTCACGCGGCGCGGCCCTGCACCCCCGCGGGACTCAGGACGCCAGCGACGCGGGGCCGCGGGATTTTAGGAATGGCTCCGCATGCGCACAAGGTTTGGCGGCGGACGGCGCCAGATCGGCCGCTCCGGCGCTGCCTGCGCCCGCGGCATGCGCGCATCCCTCCGCAGCAGCCGCCAGGCCCTCGTGGCGGCACAGATCCTCGAACGCCTGCCGCGGCATCGAAACTTCCAGGTCGACCTGGCCGCCGGGCAATGCCTGCTCTGCGAGCACGGCGCCTGCGGCGAAGAACCGGGCGCGCGCCCGACCTTCCTCCGGCTTCAGCACGATGTGCCGGTGCACGATCTCCGGCCCGAGGAACTCGCCAACCGCATCGACCAGCAGCTGCGTCCCCTGCCCCGTCTGGGCGGACAGCCAGACGCGCCGCACGTTGCCGAGCTCGCCGGTTTCCACGCGCGGCGCCTCACCGACCAGGTCGGTCTTGTTGAACACTTCGATCTGCGGCAGCGAGCCTGCACCGACTTCGCTGAGCACGCTGTTGACCTGCGCAATGCGCTCGCTGCGGTTCGGATCCGCCGCGTCGATGACGTGCAGGAGCACGCTCGCCTCGCGTGCTTCCTGCAACGTCGAGCGGAAAGCCGCGACGAGCTCGTGCGGCAGATCGCGCACGAAGCCGACCGTATCGGCGAGCAGCGCAAAGCGCGCGTCAGGCAGCGCAATGCGGCGCACTGTCGGATCGAGCGTGGCGAACAGCTGATCGGCTGCATAGGCGCCAGCTCCGGTGAGCTGGTTGAACAAGGTCGACTTGCCGGCGTTCGTGTAGCCGACGAGCGCGACCGTGGGAATCTCTGCGCGCCGCCGCTCGCGGCGCGTCGTCTCGCGCTGCGTCACGACCTTGTCGAGCCGGGCGTTGAGCGTCTTGATGCGACTGGCGAGCAGGCGGCGGTCGGTTTCCAGCTGGGTTTCGCCGGGACCCCGCAGACCGATACCGCCCTTCTGGCGCTCGAGGTGGGTCCAGCCGCGCACCAGGCGCGTGGCGAGGTGCTTCAGCTGCGCCAGCTCGACCTGCAGCTGACCTTCGAAGCTGCGCGCGCGCTGCGCGAAGATGTCGAGGATGAGACCGGTGCGATCGAGCACGCGACACTTGAGCAATGCTTCGAGATTGCGCTCCTGGCTCGGCGAGAGCGCGTGATCGAACAGCACCAGGTCGGCGCCGGTGGTGGCAACGAGCCCGCGGATCTCTTCTGCCTTGCCGCTGCCGATGAACAGCCGCGGGTCGGGCGCACGACGAGTGCCGGTGATGACGCGCAGCACTTCGGCGCCGGCCGAGCGCGCCAGCGCCTCGAACTCGCTCAGCTCGTCTTGCCCGGGAGGACCTCCCAG
>DATEJG010000104.1:0-3195 GCA_035278165.1 Steroidobacteraceae bacterium | reverse complement strand
GAGGACAGGTCGTTGATCATGTAGCGCTGCTCGATGTCGTGCACCTGCCGCTGGGTGAACAAGCCGCCGACGAAGCGCAGGCGGTTCTCCGCCGGTGTCGCAAAGCGCAGCTCGTGCGTGTAGCGCCGGTAGCGGTCCTTGCCGCGAATGAACTGCGAGAGGTCGATCGCACCGCCGTCATCGTCATAGAAGTACGTGCCGAACAGGCCATAGCTGTCCGGGTCGGCGTTGTGCAGGGCGTAGTACGCGACGTCGTACCAGTACGAGTAGTCAGAGTAGTCCGACTGCGTATCCACCTTGCGGTTGAGATAGCCGCCGGCGTACGTGATGTCGAGGTTGGCGATCTTGCCCTCGACCGTCAGCGCCGCCTGGTACCAGCGGTCCTTCGACTTCTCCGGCAGGCGATGCGAGACCTTCAGGTCGCCCACCGACGGATCGAAGCCGAACGTGCCGCGCGTTTTCTGCTCCTGGGCCATGAGCTGCGGCGTGATCGTCCAGTTGTCGTTCAGATCGAGCTTCAGCGCGGCGCGCCCGCCGGTCGTGTCGGCGTCGTTGTAGTCCTTCTTCGGGTTGGCGACGTCGAGCGGCCCGATCTCGGTCACCGCCGAGCTGGGGAACGTGCGCGGGTGGCTCACATTGTCGATGAAGCCCGGGTCGTGGCGCTTCCAGCCGACCAGGCGCACGGCCGTCTTGTCGTTGATCGGCAGGTTGACGAAGCCCTGGGCGAGGTAGCCGTTGCCGCCTTCGGTCATCGTGCTGCCTTCGAGATCGTAGCCCGCCGCGAATCCCGTGGGATCGGGCTTGTTCGTGATGATGCGGATCGTGCCTGCCTGCGAGCTCGCGCCGTACAGAGTGCCTTGCGGCCCGGCGAGCGCTTCGACGCGGGCAACGTCGTAAGGCTGCACGTCCAGCGCGCCCTGAATCGTCGTGATCGGCTGCTCGTCGAGATAGATGCCGACGCTCGGCAGCGAGCCCGAGTGGTTGCCGTCGCCGCCGCTCGCGACGCCGCGCATGTATACCTGCGCGAAGCCGGGACCGAACGTCTGATACGACACGGTCGGCAGGTAGCGAACGTAGTCCTCGAACCCCTTGACGTGCAGCTCTTCGAGCCGCTCCGTGCCGATCGCCTGGATGCTGAGCGGCACTTCCTGCAGATTCTCGGTGCGCTTCTGCGCCGTGACGATCACCTGCTCCAGCACGCCGCTGGGTGCGGCTTCCTGTGCAAAGGCTGGCGTCGAAAGGGCAGTCACGACCGCCACCGCCAGAGAATTCCGCTTGAGCTTGCGCTGTCGGCTTCTAGTCATCGTCGTTCTCCCCAATCGTTATGTACAGGAGTGTAAGCCAACGATTGCCGGCTTCAAAACTCAGGTACGTCCGGATAGTGCTCGAGTACGGGGCCGAGCGCGCTTTTCAGCGGCTCCAGCCAGGGCTCGTAGTTGCGCCAGTGGTCGACACCCTCACGATAGATGGGCCGGCGCACCTGCTCGGAGCTGGCAGTGCGCACGGCGCGCTCGTTCTCATAGAACTTCAGGCAGCGTTCATCGAACGGCAGGCCGCAATAGTCGAGGACGCGTCGTACCTCGCCCTCGGTGTCCGCGACCATGTTCTCGTAGATCACGCGATGCACGCGCCCCGGGAGCACGGCATCGAAGTGTGCCATGAGCTCCACGTAGTCGCGGTAGTAGCGACCGATCTCGTCGAGGCCGTACGTGAAGTGCTGGCCGCGCGCAAAATGCTGCTTGTATCCCGAGAAGCAGCAGCCGAGCGGATGCCGCCGCGCATCGATGATCCTGGCGCGCGGCAGGATGAGATGGATCAACCCCGTGTGGGCGAAGTTGTTGGGCAGCTTGTCGATGAAGAACGGCGCGTCGGTGCGACGATAGATGCGCGTCTGCTCCAGGTAACGCTCGCCGAGCGCACGCAGCGCAGCGGCATCGAGGGCCGCGATCGACTGCGGATAGGCGCTGTCGCTGCGCGTGTGCGCCCCGCCCAGCTCGCGGACGATGTTGACGATGTCCGCGAGCTCCATCGTCCCTTCCACCTGCGGGTGACTCGACAGGATCTGTTCGAGCAACGTGGAGCCCGAGCGCGGCAAGCCGACGACGAAGATCGGATCCGGCGCGGCCGAACCCTGCCCGGCGCGCGCGGCAAAGAACTCCGGCGTGAACAACGCTTTCGCGCGGCGCAGCTGCTCGCTGTTCCAGTCGGCGTCGTAGCCGACTGCCGCGCGGCGCAGGCGGTTGCCTTCCTCGTAGTGCTTGAACGATTCGGCGTACTGCCCTGCATCCTCGAAAGCCTTGCCGAGAGCGAAGTGGAACTGCAGCCGATCGTCGTCAGTGAGCTTGCCGTGCGCGAGCTGCGTCTGCATCGCCGCGACGTCCGCGTCCGCGAACTTGAAGGTCTTCAGATTCGCGAGGCTCCAGTACGCCTCGCCGAGATGCGGCGCCAGCTCGATGCTCCTGCGATACGTCTGCACGCATTCGTCCTGGCGCTTGGTGGTCTTGAGCGCATGACCATAGCTCATCCAGACGCGCGCGTTGTTCGGATACTCGGCCAGCACCCCCGCGTACAACTCCAGCGCCGCGTCGTAGTCGCCGATGCTGCTGGCGATCGCGGCCTTCAACGTGCGATAGCTGGGATTGAGCGGATCCGCCTCGGTGAGCTTCTGCGCCTGCGCCCACGCCGGCCCGGGCTTGCGCTGACGATGCAGGATGACTGCGTAGTTGTGGCGCGCCGGCACGAAGCTCGGCGCCAGCTCCAGCGCGCGCTCCAGCAGGATCTCGGCATCGGGATAGCGATGCAGCCGCGCGGCAACTTCGGCCAGCATGCGCAGCGCGGGAACGTCGGTGGGATGCCGCTTCAGATGAGCGCGCAACAACGACTCGGCAATCGCGATCCGGTTCTCGCACAACGCAGCCGCCGCTTCCATCAAGTGCGGGTCGTGCGTCGAGTACTTGATGTGCTGAGCATACGCATCGTCTGCGCCGCTCGTGTCGCCGATGGCGGTGAGATGATCGCCGAGCGCGCGCCATGCGTCCGGCATCTCGGGCTTGAGCGCGACTGCGCGCCGGAGCGCGGCGACGGCAGCATCGCCGTCGCGCAACGCGCCGAGCGTCACGCCGAGCTCGTACTGCGCGGCGGCCCATTTCGATTGAGATCGTGCAAGCGGCTCCAGCACGCTGCGCGATGTCGCAG
>DATEJG010000103.1:0-22334 GCA_035278165.1 Steroidobacteraceae bacterium | reverse complement strand
CCGTCGCTCGGCTATCTCGCCTCGCCGCGCAATCGCAACAAGGTGCGCGCGTGGTTCCGCAAGCTCGACGAGGAGCAGAACCGCCAGCAGGGCAAGCAGATCCTGGAGCGCGAGCTGCAGCGCCTCGCCATCCACAGCGTGACGCTGCCCGAGCTGATCAACGAGTTCAAAGTGGCCGGCGCCGAGCAGCTGTACCAGGCGATCGGCGAAGGCGAGATCACCGTCGCGCAGATCAGCGGGGCCGTGCAGCGTCGCGCCAAGCCGCAGGAGCTGCCCTCGCCCGTGCCGCGGCGGCCCTCGGTCAGCGCCAAGGAACCCTCGGGCATCACGATCGAAGGCGTCGGCGACCTGCTGTCCAGCTTCGCGCGCTGCTGCGGGCCCGTGCCGCCGGAAGGCATCGCGGGCTACATCACCATGGGGCGCGGGGTCAGCATCCATCGGGACGATTGCGCCAGTTTCCGCCGGCTCCAGGCGGCGCATCCCGAACGCGTCATCGCCGTCGAATGGGGCAAAGCCGGCGAGCGCGCGTTCCCGATCGACGTGGTCGTGCGCGCTTTCGACCGGCGCGGGCTGGTGCGCGACATCAGCGCGGTGCTGGCCGATTCCAAGATCAACATCCAGGCGATGAGCGTGACCACCGACGAGCGCGAAGGCGTGGCGGAGATCGCGTTGCGCATGACCGTGCACGACCTGGAGGAGCTGTCGCGCGTGCTCGGCCGGATTCAGGGGCTGCCGAATGTCGTGAGCGCGAGGCGCAAGGCTTAGCTAGACGCCATCCGTCTCCATCGCCAACAGCTCTTCGAACCGATTGGCCCCTTGCTCGCGCACCGCTGCGATTTCCGAATCGCTCCACTCGCGCACGATGCGTCCGTCGAGCAGCAGCGCCGCCCTGTCGGCATAGTGCTCCACTATATCGAGCGAGTGGGTGGCGAGCAGCACGCCGCAGCGGTTCGCCGCGAGCCGCTGCTGCAGATGCCGCTTCACCGTGAGAGCGCTGCCTGGATCCAGGCCGTTGAACGCCTCGTCGAGCACTACGAGCGCCGGCTCGCCGAGCAGCGCCAGCAGCACGCAGAGCTTCTGCCGCGTGCCGAGCGAGTAGGTGTCGACGAACCGGTCGAGGTACGGGTCGAACTCGAGCGCCGCGCCGAGCTCGACGACCGCCGGATCGATGCGCTCGAGCCCTTTCGCGCTCGCATACACCTCCAGGCATTGCCGGCCGGTAAGCAGGCCCGGCAGCTGCTCCGGCGCGCAGCCGAAGCCGAGCTTGCGCTTCGCCTCGATCGCCTGGGTACGGACCGAGTGTCCGCACACTGCGATATCGCCGGCGCGTGCCGCTAGTCGCGCAGCGACGCAGTGAAGCAGCGTGCTCTTGCCGACGCCGTTCGGTCCGAGCAGGCAGAACCACTGCCCGGCGCGGATCTGCAACGTCACGCCGCGCAGCACGTCGGTCTTGCCGTAGCGCGCATGCACGTCGCGAATGTCCAGCACGATCGAGCTCATGTCCTCGCTCCTGCGCGCAGGTGCCAGGCGGCCAGCGCTGCCGCGATCGGTATCGACCAGCCGTGCTCGCGGACTTCGACGGCCACCAGCGCCACGAACGAAAGTGCCAGCCGCATATACGGCTGGCGCGCACGGTAGCTTTCCGCGAGACCGACACTCGACGCGAGCACCACGATCGCCAGCCACGACGCGGCGACGTACAGCGCACTTGCGACTGGCGAGCCGAGAGCAACCATCAGTACCACTGCCAGCGCGGCGCCGAGCGCTTGATACAGCAGCGCCCGGCGCATCATCGCCCAGGCGAACTGCGCGAACGGAATGGGCGTCGAGCGCAGCCATTGCGATGCCATGCTTGCCGTTTGCACGACAGCCGTCAGCAGGCCGATGAGATATCCGCCGAGCAGCCAGATCGCCACGACGCTCAGACCGACGACGGCGGACGAGCCGGCCTGGACGGCCAGCATGGCGACCATCAACAGGATTCGCAGATTCTCGGGTCGGCCCCAGGCACGGACTTGCGCGAGCGGCCAGCCGGACAGCGCGGCGACCGACGGGACGGTCTGGTTGCGAGTCCTGACCGCCGCGACGTAACGCGAGCCCTCGAGCGCGTCAGCGCGCGAGCGACGTGCAAACCACCAGCCTAGCGACGCGCCGACCGCAGTACCGCCGGCAATCCAGAGAACTACCGCGCCGACGCTTGCTGCATCGACGCCGCCAGCTATTCCCATCGCTGCAAGCGCCACGCACGCTGCAACCAATTGCACTGCGAGCGGCAACACGCTGACGACGAGAATCGCCAGAGTGCGGCTGTATTGCCGCACGGGCGCAGCGGCCAACCAGAACTGCGTGTAGCGGATCTCGGCCCGTCGGCGCTGACGTGTCACGGCGAGCGCGGCGTACGCAACACTTGCCACGGCCATCAGCACGCGGTACGCGAGCAACCAGGCGAGCACGGCCGCAAACTGCGATCGCAGGGTCAGCAGCACCAGCGCCAATGCAGCCAGCGCCGCAGCAACGGCGCCAAGGACTTTGAATGTGTGAGCGCGCGCCCGGCCCACGAGGTTGCGGACCGCGAGCCACTCCGCCAGCAGCAACGGATGCCGTTGCAGCATGCTATTTCGCCGTTGCGGTCGCCGGTGGCCAGAATTTCAGACGCAACGCGCGCAGCCCGTACAGCGTGAAGATGACCGCGAGCGCGATGATCATCCCCTTCAATTGCTTGCCATCCCGCGCCGTTTCGAAGAACAGCCAGGCGACCGCGAGCAGTGCGGCGATCGGCACCAGCGGGCCGCCCGGGATGACGAACGGCTGGCCGTCGGTGCGCACGTCACGCTTGCGCAGCACCAGGGTCGAAATCGCGCACAGGAAGTACAGCGCGAGTGCTGCGAGATTCGCGAAGACCGTCAACCACTCGAAGTTGCCGAGCAGCGCGACCGTGGCGACCAGCACGCCATAAATGCCGATGGCGATGTTGGGCGTGCGGAACCGCGGATGCACCGCCGTCAACAGCCGCGGCAGAAACCCGTCGCGGCTCATCGCGAACAGGCCGCGCGGCTCGGACAGCACATTGGCGCTCAGATAGCCGAACATCGAGACGACGGCGGCCAGGATCATGATCGTGCGGGCCACGGGCCCGAGCGCCACGCCGGCCGCTTCCGCGAGCGGCGTATTGCCGGTGTTCGCCAGCGCCGGACCCATGATGCCGAGCGCCACGTACTGGATGGCGAGATACAGCACCGTTGCGGCACCGAGCGCCAGCAGGATCGCGCGCGGCACCGTGCGCGATGGATTCTTCACTTCACCGCTGGGCACCGTCGCACCCTCGATGCCGGAGAAGGCAAAGATCATGATGCCCGCGGTGCCCAGCACCGTGCTGGCAGCGGGTACGCTGGTCCAGGCGAGGTTGGCGGGTTCGATGAAGAACACGCCGATGGCGACGAACACCAGCAGCGGCACCAGTTTGACGACCGTGATCGTCTCGAGCAGCCGCGCGCCGGTTCGCACGCCGCGCATGTTGAGCGCGACCAGCAGCGTGACGACGATGATCATGCCGATTTTCGTGACCCAGACCGGCGCGCCGCTCGTCAGCGCCAGCAGGGAGCGCACGACAGCCGTCACGACTGCCGCGGCCGCGAACCAACCCGTCGTGAACACCAGGCAGCCGGCGACGAAACCAGCCATCGGTCCCAGCGCAGTCTCGGCGTAGGCGTATGCACCGCCGGTCGAGGACACGCGGCTGCCGCACTCTGCAAAGCACAGTACGACCAGGCCGATCACGATCGCGCACGCCACGTAGGCGAGCGGCGCCGCGCCGCCGAGACCGATCACCGCAAACGCCGGCAGCGAGAAGATGCCGCTACCGACCGTGTAGTTGAAGATGTTCGCGCCGAACTGGCGCACGCCCAGCTCGCGCGACAGCAGCGCATCCGGGTTGCCGGGCTTGCCGCCAGCGGGCCCGACCGGTTGGGCGCCGCTCATGATTTCTTCGGCGGCTGCGCCGCGGGGCGCGCGACGCAGCGGCCGAGCCACTGCTTGACGTCGGGATAGGGGCTGAAATCGAGCTTCGCCGCGAGCCCGAGCGACAGCACCGAAGCGACGTTCAGGTCGGCGAGCGTGAAGCTCGCGCCGAGCAGATAGTCGCGATCCGCCAGATGGTCGTTGAGCACCCCCAGCGGATGCTGCAGCGTCTTGAGCGCCGCTTGCTCGGCGGCTGGATCCTTGGGACTGCGCTCGCGGAAGTATTTCTCGATCGCGCTGCCCGGCGGCAGCTCCATGCGCTGCATCAGCACGGTCAGCAGCGGCTTCTCGGTCTCGGTCATCGCCCAGAACGACCACTGCAGCATGCGCGCCTCGTCTTCCAGGGACTTCGGCGCCAGCTCGCTCCCATGCTTCTTCGCGAGATAGATGTTGATCGCCATCGACTCGGCGAGCCGGAAGCCGTCGTCGTCGATCGCCGGAATGCGCCCGGCAGGATTGATCGCCAGGAACTCCGGCTGCTTCGTGCCGCCGTCGGCGAAGTGAGTCGGAATGTGCTCGTACTGCAGGCCGAGCTCGCGACATACCCACAGGGTGCGCGCGGCGCGCGAGCCGGGATGACCGTAGATCTTGAGCATTGACGCCTCCGTTGAGGGAGGCGAGCGTCACACAAGAAGTGTGAGTGACACAAGTGACACAGGTGACACAGGCAGAGCGTTCTTGCCTGTGTCACCTGTGTCACCTATGTCACCCGTGTCACCTCTGTTCTACTTGTTCGGAAAATCGATCGCGATCTTGTCCGCGTTCAGTGCCGCTTCGTGCAGCGCCTCCGACAGCGTCGGGTGCGCGTGCATGGTCCGCTGCAGGTCCTCGGTGCTCGCCGAGTACTCCATCGCCAGCACCGCTTCCGCGATCAGCTCGCCGGCCATCGGCCCGATGATGTGCACGCCGAGGATTTCGTCGTCGTCGCTCGCCGAGACGACCTTGCAGAAGCCGGCGGTCGCCTCCATTGCGCGGGCGCGGCCGCTCGCCAGGAACGGAAACGAGCCGGTCTTGTACGGCCGCCCGCTCTTCTTGACCTCTTCCTCGGTGAGGCCGACCCAGGCGATCTCCGGCGCGGTGTAGATCACCGACGGCACTGCCTTGTAGTTCACTTCCGCGACCTTGCCGGCGATCAGGTCGGCGACCATCACGCCCTCCTCCTTGCCCTTGTGCGCCAGCATCGGCCCGCGCACTAGGTCGCCGACTGCCCAGACGTTCGCCGCAGCGGTGCGGCACTCGTGGTCGACGCTGACGAAGCCGCGCTCGTCGACCTGCACGCCGGTGCCCTCGCCCAGCAGATCCTTCGAGTACGGCCGCCGGCCGATCGCGACCACGACCTTGTCGACTTCGATGCTCTGCTCGCCCTTGGCGTCGGTGTACTTGAGCTTCACGCCGCCGGCGCCCTTGTCCGCGCCCGTCACCTTCGCGCCCAGACGGATGTCGAGGCCGAGCTTCTTGAAATGCTTGAGCGCCTCTTTCGACACTGCCCCGTCGGCAGCGGGCAGGAACGTCTCCAGCGCTTCCAGCACGACGACCTCGGCGCCCAGGCGGCGCCACACGCTGCCTAGCTCCAGGCCGATGATGCCGGCGCCGATCACGCCGAGGCGCTTCGGCACGGCGTCGAATTCGAGCGCGCCCCACGAGTCGACGATCTGCTTGCCGTCGAACGGCAGGCTCTTCAGCTCGATCGGCGCGGAGCCTGCCGCGAGCACCACGTGCTTCGCCGTCAGCTCCTCTTTCTTGCCGTCCTTGCCCGTGAACTCGACGCGGTTGCCGCTCAGCAGCTTGCCGTGGCCCTGCAGGCCGGTCACGCCCGCTCCCTTGAACAGGCCGGCGATGCCGAGGGTCGACTGCTTGACGATCGTCGCGCGGCGCTTCTGCATCGCCGCCAGGTCCAGCTCGACGCTGCCGACCTTCACGCCATGCACTGCGAGCTCGTGCTGCGCGCGATGGAACAGCTCGGAGGACTCGAGCATCGCCTTCGAGGGAATGCAGCCGGCATTGAGACACGTGCCGCCGAACGCGTAGGAGCCGTCCTTGTTCTGCCACTCGTCGATGCAGGCGACCTTGAGCTTGTGCTGGCCGGCGCGGATCGCGCACGGATAACCGGCGGGCCCGCCGCCGATCACGATGACGTCGTACTGGGTTGTCATGCTGAGACCTTGTTGATTGAGGTACCGCTGCCTGTAGGTCGGGCTTCGGCCCGACTCGTATATGTGTCGGGGCTGCAGCCCCGACCTACAAGATTGCCTACACCTGCAGTAAGAGCCGCGCCGGATCTTCCAACGCTTCCTTGATCGCCACCAGGAACTGCACCGACTCGCGGCCGTCGACGATGCGGTGGTCGTAGGTCAGCGCCAGGTACATCATCGGACGCACCTTGATCTGCCCGTCGATGACCATCGGCCGCTCCTGGATCTTGTGCATGCCGAGGATCGCGACCTGCGGCGGATTCAGGATCGGCGTCGACATCAGCGAGCCGAACACGCCGCCGTTGGTGAGCGTGAACGTGCCGCCGGTGAGCTCTTCGAGCGTGATCGAGCCGTCGCGCGCCTTCTGCGCGTACGCGCCGACTGCGGCCTCGATCTCCGCGAAGCCCATCGACTCGGCATTGCGCAGCACCGGCACCATCAGGCCGCGATCGGTGGAGACCGCGACGCCGATGTCGTAGAACTCGTGGTACACGATATCGTTGCCGTCGAGCGAGGCGTTCACCGCCGGGAAGCGCCGCAGCGCTTCGATCGACGCCTTGACGAAGAACGACATGAAGCCGAGCTTGACGCCGTGCAGTTTTTCGAACTTGTCCTTGTAGCGGGCGCGGATCTCGTTCACGGCGGTCAGATCGACCTCGTTGAACGTCGTCAGCATCGCCGCGGTGGCCTGCGCCTGGATCAACCGCTCCGCGATGCGCGCACGCAGACGTGTCATCGGCACGCGCTGCTCCGTGCGTGCGCCGGTCGCGGCCGGCAGCTTCACGGCCGGCGTCGGCTTCGGCGCCTTGGCAGCCGGCGCGGCCTCTTTGCCCGCCATGTGCTGAATGACATCGCCCTTGCTGATGCGACCGTCGCGGCCGCTGCCGGGGATCTGCCCGGCATCGAGCTTGTGTTCCTCGACCATGCGCTTGGCGGCCGGCGCGAGCTTCGCATTAGCCGCTGCGCCCGCCGCGGGCGCTGGCGTAGCTGCCTGCGCTGACGCTGCCGGCTTCGTCGCGGCCGCAGCCGCTCCCGCTCCTTCTTCGAGAATCGCCAGCACCTGGCCGCTGGTCACCGTCGCGCCGTTCTCGACCTTGAGCTCTTTGATGACACCCGATGAGGGCGCGGGCACTTCCAGCACGACCTTGTCGGTCTCCAGGTCGACCAGGTTCTCGTCGCGACCCACTGCGTCGCCGGGCTTCTTGTGCCAGGCGACCAGCGTCGCGTCGCTGACGGACTCGGGCAGTTGCGGAACTTTGACTTCGATACTCATTGCGATGGAATCCTATTTTTCTCCGGCCGCGCGCAGCCGGGTCGTCTGCTGCAGCGTCTCTTCGGCGCTGGTGGAACGCAGCGCTGCATCGACGAGCTGTTTCTGTTGATCCATGTGCATCTGCGCGATGCCCGTAGCCGGAGCCGCCGCCGGTGCGCGACCCGCGTACAGCAGGTGATGCTCGCGCGACAGCGGCTCGTTCAGGCGATGGCGCACCTGGTACCACGCGCCCTGGTTCTGCGGCTCTTCCTGGCACCACACGATCTCGCGCGCCTGCGCGTACTTGCGGATGACTGCGCCGTATTCGTCCGCCGGGAACGGGTACAGCTGCTCGACGCGCACGATCGCAACGTTGTGCAGCCCGTCCGCGCGGCGCGACTCGAGCAGATCGAAATATACTTTGCCGGAGCAGAACACGACGCGCGTCACCTTGGCCGGCTGCACGTCGTCGACCTCGTCGATCAGGCGCCGGAACGCGCCGCGCGTCAGATCCTCGAGCGGCGACACCGAGAGCTTGTGACGCAGCAGGCTCTTCGGCGTCATCACGATGAGCGGCTTGCGGAAATCCTGCTTCATCTGCCGGCGCAGCATGTGGAACATCTGCGCCGGAGTCGAAGGCACGCACACCTGCATGTTGTGCTCGGCGCACAGCTGCAGGAAGCGCTCGAGGCGCGCCGACGAATGCTCCGGCCCCTGCCCTTCGTAGCCGTGCGGCAGCAGCAGCGTCAGGCCGCAGAGCCGGCCCCATTTCGCCTCGCCGGAGCTGATGAACTGGTCGATGATGACCTGCGCGCCGTTCACGAAGTCGCCGAACTGCGCTTCCCACAGCGTCAGGCAGTTGGGCTCGGTGGTCGAGAAGCCGTACTCGAAGCCGACGACTGCTTCTTCCGACAGCAAGGAATCGATCACGGTGAAGCGCGGCTGGCTGGGCGACAGGTTCTTAAGCGGGACGTAGGTCTCGCCACGGTTCTGGCAATGCCAGACGGCATGGCGATGGAAGAAGGTGCCGCGACCGCTGTCCTGGCCGGTGAGGCGGACTTCGAAGCCTTCGGTCAGCAACGTCGCGTACGCCAGGTTCTCGGCGAAGCCCCAGTCGAGCGGCAGCTCGCCGGCGGCCATCTTCTCGCGATCCTGCACGATGCGCGCGACCTGCCGGTGCAGCGTGATGTTCGAGGGCGGCGTCGTCAGCTTGGTCGCCAGCTCGCGCAGCAGCTCGATCCGCACGCCGGTGGGCACGACCTCGGTCCAGTCCGCCTGCTGGTACTTGCTCCAGTCGACGGTGTGCTTGTTGCCGATGAGCCCGAGCGCATGCTTCGCCTGCGACTTGCCCTCGTCGAGCTCGCGCCGGTACTGGTCGACCATGCCATCCGCGTCGGCTGCAGCCAGCACGCCTTCGTGGGCCAGCCTCTCGGCGTAGATGTGCCGCGGCGTGCGCTGGCCGCGGATCTTCTGATACATCATCGGTTGCGTCGCCGCCGGCTCGTCGGCCTCGTTGTGGCCGAGCCGGCGATAGCACACCAGGTCGATGACCGCGTCCTTGTGGAACGTCATGCGGTAGTCGAGCGCCAGGCGCATCACGAACACGACCGCTTCGACGTCGTCGCCGTTCACGTGGAAGATCGGCGCCTCGATCATCTTCGCGACGTCGCTGCAGTAGAGCGTCGAGCGCGTGTCGCGCGGGTCCGAAGTCGTGAAGCCGACCTGGTTGTTGATGATGACGTGCAGCGTGCCGCCGGTGTAGAAGCCGCGCGCCTGCGACATCTGCAGCGTTTCCATGACCACGCCCTGGCCGGCGAAGGCCGCGTCGCCATGGATCAGGAGCGGCGCGACCTTGTCGCCCTGCGGATCGTTGCGGCGCTGCTGGCGGGCGCGCACCGAGCCTTCGACCACGGGGTCGACCACTTCCAGGTGCGAGGGATTGAAGGCCAGCGCTACGTGCACGTTGCCGGCCGGCGTGCGGATGTCGGTCGAAAAGCCCTTGTGATACTTCACGTCGCCCGAGCCGCGCATGTGGTTGGCGTCGTAGTGGCCTTCGAATTCCGAGAACAGCTGCTGCGGCGACTTGCCGACGACATTGACCAGCACGTTGAGGCGGCCGCGATGCGCCATGCCGATCACGATCTCCTCGATGCCGCGCTGACCGCCCTGCTGGATCACGTCGGCGAGCAGCGGGATCAGGGCGTCGCCGCCTTCCAGCGAGAAGCGCTTCTGCGCCGGGTACTTCGTCGCGAGATAGCGCTCGAGCCCTTCGGCCGCGGTCAGGTCGCGCAGCAGCGTGCGGCGCTCTTCATTCGAGAAGCGGTGCTTCACGCGCCCTTCCTGGAAGCGGTTCTGCAGCCACAGCCGCTCCCGGGAATCCGACACGTGCGCGAACTCCGCGCCGATCGTGCCGCAGTAGATCTGGCGCAGCTGTGCCACGATGTCGCGCAGCTTCATGCGCTTCGCGATCGCCTCGGTGCGGCTGCCCGTGTAGAACTCGGTATCGAGATCGGCATCGCTCAGCCCGAAGTGCCCGAGCTCCAGCACCTCCGGCACGGGCCGCTTCAGCAAGCCGAGCGGATCGATGTCAGCCACGAGATGACCGCGGTTCGCATACACCTGCACGAGGCGCGCCACTGCGGCCTGCTTTGCCGAGACGTCTGAAGTCGCCGGCTCGCCCGCGGCTGCGACTGCAACTGCTGCTGCCGGGCGGGATGCACGCTGCGCGAGCGCCTCACGGATCGGTCCGTGGGCTGCATCGCCGCGGCCGCCGAGACTCTGGAAGTACTCGCGCCAGGCCGGCTCGACCGAGCCGGGGTCGGCAAGGAATTGCTCGTAGAGGGATTCGATATAGGGCGCGTTGCCGGCCCCGAGAGGCGTAGAGTCGAGCAAGGCTCGCAAAGAGTCGCTCATTGCGCTCGCAAGTTCCTGTCTTAACTGGAAAAGAAGGCCGTCGCCGGCCCGCTCAAAGGCCGGCTAGTGTAGCCGAAATGGGGACGATCAGTCGCTGCCGGTTCGCGGGCTGCGTTGGATGTCGGGAAACCGGGCGATCGAAGAGTCGCCGCCCTGCGGCGGACGTGCCGTCGGAATGATGCGGTTCGCACCCACGACCGTGACGCCCGGCGGAATATCGCGCGTCACGACCGCATTGGCGCCGATCACTACGCCCTGCCCGATCCGGACGTCGCCGAGCACGCGCGCGCCGGCACCGATGTAGACATCGTCGCCGATCAGCGGCGCGATGTTCTCGCGATGATCGCGGCCGCCGATCGTGACCTGCTGCATCACAGTCACGCGCCGGCCGATGACCGCCTGCGGATGCACGATGATTCCGTACGGGTGCGGCAGGTGGACGTCCGGCGGCAGGCGACTCTGGATGTCGCTGTTGAACAGCACGCGCACGAAGCGGCTCAGCAGCGGAATCTCGCGCCGGCAGAAGAACAGCAGCACCTTGGTCGGAGTCGGGTTGCTCGGCGCTTCCTGCGGCAGACCCAGACGACGTGCCGTGCGCCGCGCCAGCTGCGAGGCGATGGCACATTCCGCCTGGGCGACGATGCGCTCGACCGGCTGATCCGCGTCGAGCACCACGACGTTCTCGTGACCGCGCAGCACACGACGGTACTCGCCGCGCTGCCGGGTCGCTTCCTCTTCGCCGAGCTCGCCCTGGCGTGCCTGCAGCACCTCCGACGGGATGTCGAGCACCAGCCACAGCTCGGGACGCGGCACCCAGCGCAACAGCACGCGCGCGAATGCGAGCGCGCGCTCGATGCGATAGCGGCGCGGATCGACTAGAACGTCGTCGAAGTAGCGGTTCGAGACCACGAGCGTCGAGCGTACTAGCCGCGGACGGATCCACAGCCAGTAACCGAGCCAGTAGTCGACGACGAACATGATCAGCTTGGCGATCGTGCCGACACGACCGCGCGGCTCGCGCTTGCGCGTCGTGCGCGTCGGAATGATCGTGCCGGCGCGCATCACGCCCGGACGCAGCTCCATCGAGTGCACTTTGTCGAACACTTCGAGCGGCGTCTCGCTCAGCGCGCGGATGACCGTGCTCTTGCCGCTGCCCGCCGGACCCAGGCATGCGATCAACAGGCCGCGCGGACGCAGCCAGCTGCGCAGACGATTCAGCTCCTCGTGAAGCCAGACCAGCGGCGGAACGATATTGCGGAAATGCAGCGCGCTTTGCAGCGAGCGCAGGCAGGCGCGCGCGGCCTCCCAATCGACGGATGCGGCCGCGCGCAGGATCACGCCGCCCTCACGATCGGCGCGCCAGAATCTCTGGACCTGAGTCGCAACGCCCTGCGAGTCGAGTCGCCACTGAGCGCTCAGGTGCTCGCCATCACCCTCGGTGATCGCGCCGGCATCCACACAGCGCAGGAGATGACACAGGAACTCCTTCGCCGGCGCGACCAGGTGGTAGCCATAGCCATGGCCGGCGAGTCCCGCTGCGGGCACGCGATCGCGCAGCAGGTCGGCTGCGGTGAAGACCACGTGGCCGCAGCGCAGGTAGTTCGCGCGCACTTCGATCGTCAGGAACTGCGGCCGCTCCTCCCGGCTGATGCAGCCGAGGCGATAGACATCGACGCCGTCGGGCGCGAGGCGATGCTCGATGAGCTCGAGATCGTGGTGCGAGCCGAACGCGCGCAGGAGCGACGGCATGCGCTCCTGCGCCATCTGCGGCACGACCAGCTGGATGCGCTCGATGCTGGCAGCGCCGAGCACGCAATAGTCGAGCCGTTGCTCGTTGAGGAAGGGAAACAGCGCCGCGGCGAGTGCGGGCGAGCTCTGCATCGGCTGGCCGCCTTGTGAGCCTCGTCAGAATGGCAGGTGGATCGCGCCGCTCTTGAGCGCCTCCGCGGCTACTGCAAGCACGCAGAACAGCATCGTGATCCAGGTGTGCAGCTGAGTCTTGCGCATGAAGCTCTCCCGTCCTTTAGTAAGCGTTGCGGTCGCGCCAGACCAGCAACGCAGTCCTGACGAGAATGTTCACATCCAGACCCAGCGACCAGTTGCGCAGGTAGTCGAGGTCGTACTCGACGCGCCGCTGCATCTTTTCCACGGTCTCGGTCTCGCCGCGATAGCCGTTCACCTGCGCCCAGCCGGTGATGCCGGGACGCACCTTGTGACGCAACATGTAGCCGTCGATGACCTTGCGGTACTCCTCGTTGTGGCTGACGGCGTGCGGCCGCGGACCCACCAGGCTCATCGTGCCGATCAGCACGTTGAACAGCTGCGGCAGCTCGTCCAGCGACGTGCGGCGCAGGAAGCTGCCGAACCGCGTCACGCGCGGGTCGTTGCGCTGCGCCTGCGTGACCCGCTGACCGTCCTCGCACACGCGCATCGTGCGGAACTTGTAGACGTTGATGGATTCGCCGTAGAGACCATAGCGCCGCTGGCGGAACAGGATCGGCCCCGGCGAGCTCAACCGCACGCCGATCGAGATCGCCAGCAGCAGCGGCCAGATCATCAGCAGCACCGCCGTGCCGAGCACGATGTCGCTGGCGCGCTTCAGCACGCCGTTCATGCCGGCGAACGGCGTCTCACGGACTGCGAACAGCGGGATGCCGTCCAGATCGCAGACCTGCGCCTGCATCGTGTCGAACGCGAACAAGTCGGGTACGAAGTAGACGGAGGCAGTAGTGTCCTTGAGCTCTTCCAGCAACCGCGTCACGCGCTCGTCGGGCCGCATCGGCAGGCAGATGTAGATGCTGCTCACGCTGTTGAGGCGCACGTAGTTCGCGATGTCTGTCGTGCCGCCGAGCAATTGCTCCTCTCGAAGTCCAGGCAGCCGCTCTGCATGCCGGTCGTCGAAGAATCCGCGGAACGTGCCCAGGTGCGGGTTCGCCTGCAGGCGCCGCGCGAGACGCGCGCCGACTTCGTTGGCGCCGATGATGACGTGACTCTGTACGATCTTTCCCCGCAGCGCAGAGAACGCAGCGTAGCGGCGGAACGCGACCTGTGAGCCGATGACTACAAACGGCGTAATCGCAAACCAGGTAAGGATTACTCTGCGCGAGAACACTTCAGTTGCTTTCAACGCGAACGCGAGCAGCAGTAGCGCGGCCGATACGAGCAGCCACTCGCTGAAGATACGGTGATTGAGCAGCATCGCGAGACCGCGCTTGCCGGAGCTGTCGAGCACCGGATCGCTCACCACCTGCGACGAGATGAGAAACGCCAGCGCGGCGAGCGCGAGGTACGCGCGCTCGAGCTCCACGCCGTACGCGAACACCAGGAAAAACAGGGTTGCGACGATGACCGTCGGATTCAGGACGTGCCGCAACAGCGCCACCGACGGCCGCTCGGCGGTGCCGCGGTGAATGCGTTCGATGCGACGATAGCCAGTGCGAGCTACGCCTGCATATGCAGGTGCGCGAATGCCCTTCAGCTGTCGTGACTCGCGCATGAACTCGTCGGCGGGGATGGTGAAAACAACACGTGGGTAACTGCCGTACGCCGGAAAAGTTCCTCGGGTGACGGCGCGTTCGTGGGACGCATGTTCATCGCTGATCACGACGTTGCAAAGCTGTTGCTGCACGCCGACGTCAGCAACTCGTAGGTGAGAAACCGACGAGTAAAAAAGAAAAAGCGCGCAGCGTGAAACGCTGCGCGCCTTTCATGTGGTCAGGCTTCAGCCTGACTCTGCTCTTTGCTCTCTTCTATCTCAGCGCGCCATCTCCGGAGCGCGCTGACCCAACCCTTCCTCGATCCGGTGCACGAGCTCGATCAGCTTCGGTCGCACGTCGTTCAACAGGTAGCTCGACGAGACCTTGAACGCCGGCGCGCCGCAGTTGATCGCCATCGGCGGCAGACCGTTGCCCGGGCGGAAGCCGACGGCGATGCCGTTGACGTCGGGCTGCCACTCGCCGAACGAGGCGCACACGCCCAGCTCCTGGTACATCGCCAGCGACTTGTCGATGCCCTGCTTGAGCGCCGGCCATGCGACGTGATCGAGCTCCTTCAGCTGATCGAGCAGATCCGTACGCTCCTGGTCGTTGCACACGGCGAGGTATGCGCGACCGATCGCCGCGGTGCCGAGCTGCAGGCGCATGCCGACTTCCATGTTGAGCGACAGCACTGCGTTGCCCTTGCACACTTCGATACACACCATGCTCAGTCGCTGGCGCGCACCGAGCGCGACCGATGTGCCCGTTGCATCAGCCAGCTCCTGCATCAGCGGGCGCGCGAGGTCGCGCACCTCGAACCGACCGAGCACCGCGCTGCCGAGCGCGAGCGTCGCAGTGCCGAGGCGATATTTGCCCGACTCCTTCACGTAGTGCAGGTAGCCCAGCTTGGTAAGCGTGTAGGTGAGCCGCGAGACAGTCGACTTCGGCAAGCGGCATCGCTCGGAAATATCCTGGTTGCCCAGCAGCCGGCTGCCGCTGCGGAAGCACGACAGTACGTCGAGGCCGCGCGACAACGCCGTAACGAAGTGCCGGTCCTGCTTGCCGACGCGCGGCCGTGGCGCGGCGCCGGCGCCAGCGGTTTCGATCATCCGGGTCGTCTCTGATGCTCTGGTCGCCATAAAAGTATCCGCCCTTGTGTCAATCGCCGATGAATTTTCGCCTCGACTCATGCGGAGCGCGCTGCGCTCGCGCGCGCCAGCTCCGCCTCCTGCAATGCACGCCACTGCACCTTGCCGGTCGCCGACTTCGGCAGCGCGTCGACGAACTCGATCACGCGCGGGTGCTTGTAGACCGCCATGTTCTGGCGCGTCCATTCGATGATGTCGCCTTCCGTCACCTTGCCCTTGTGCGAGGGCCGCAGCACGACGACCGCCTTCACCGTCTCGCCGCGGTGCGCGTCCTTGGCCGCAATCACGCACGCTTCCTGGATCGCGGGATGCTGGTACATCTGCGCTTCCACTTCCGCCGGCCACACTTTGTAGCCGGCGGCGTTGATCATGCGTTTCAGGCGATCGACCAGGAAGAAGTAGCCGTCCTCGTCGACGTAGCCGAGATCGCCGGTGCGGAAGAAGCGCTTGCCATCGAGCTCGATGAACGCGGCGCGCGTCGCTTCCTCGTTGCGCCAGTAGCCGCAGAAGATCTGCGGGCCGTGCGAGACGATCTCGCCGACCGTTCCCTGCGGCAGCTCCTGCAGCGTTTCGGGATCGATCACGCGCGAGTCGGTGTTGCAGACCGGAATGCCGAGACATTGCCGCTTCGGGCGCTCCGGTGGATTCACGTGCGTGGGCGCGATCGTCTCCGTAAGGCCATAGCCTTCGATGTACGGCGAGCCGATCAACTGCTGCAATCTCTCGCCGACTGCCGCGGGCATTGCGGCGCCGCCACCCGAGACCCGCTGGAGCGAAGACAGGTCGTACTCCGCGAGGCGCGGGTTGGCGAGGAAGTCGATGACCATCGTGGAGATCGCCGTCCATGACATCAGCCGGTAGCGCTGGATCAGCTCCGCGGCTACATCGCGATCCCAGCGGCACATCAGCACGATCGTGCTGCCGGAATAGATGGGCGCGTTCATGCCGCCCTGCATGCTGGTCACGTGGAAGAACGGCAGCACCACCAGCTGATTGCTGTCCTGCGTGCCGTTGAACCACACGTTGTTCACTACCAGCGTGTGCATGACGTTGCGATGGGTGAGCATGCAGCCCTTCGGCCGGCCGGTCGTGCCCGAGCTGTATGGAATGACGCAAAGATCGTCGGGACCCATGGTCAGCTCGCCGGGTCGGCGGTTCGCCGCGAGTGCCGAGCTCCATGTCGTGACACGAGGATCATCGATCGCCTGGCGCGGCGCGCTCGTGACTTCCGGCATCCGCAACCGGGTCGACGGGTCGATGTAGTCGCTGTACGCACCGACGACCGCGCGCTCGAGCTTCGTGCCGAGGAGCGGCTTGAGCTGCGGATAGACCTCCTGCGTCGCCAGCGCGACCTTCGCGCCACTGTCCTGCACGTAGTGCTCGAGCTCGACGGTCACGCTCATCGGGTTGACCGGCACGACGATCGCGTTGGCGCGCAGGATCGCGTAGTAGGCAACGATGAACTGCGGGCTGTTCTGCATCACCAGCAGCACGCGATCGCCCTTCTGCACGCCGCAATCCTGCTGCAGAAATCCGGCGAGCTGCTCGCTCTGCTGCCGGAACTGCGCGAACGTCAGCACGCCCTCGAAAAAAATCACGAACGGTTTGTCGGGGTAGCGCGTTGCCGCAACGGTGGCGTTGTAGAACAGGTTCGTCGCCGGCACGGTAAGATCGTGCGGCAGTGCTTTCGGCCAGAACTCGAAATGCTTGCGGGACATGACTCCGCGGCTCCCCCTTAGCTCTGCGACGGCTGCAGCACCCGGCGATGACATATTCCACGATGCGGGCGCTTATTCTGCCGCTGAAGCTAACACATCTCGCAGGGCGCGACCAAGTGTCCTTTGCTATGATCTCCGCCCACTATGAGAGCTAATATTCTGCATCGCAGGCGCGACGCAGAGGCGAACCAAAGAGGCGTTCTCCATGGATCTGAAGTTCACCGCCGAAGAGCTGGCGTTCCGCGATGAGGTGCGTGCGTTCCTGCGAGACGAGTTGCCGGCAGACATTGCCGAGCGCATCAAGCACGGACTGTCGATCCGTGCGGACGACTACACGCGCTGGCAGAAGCTTCTCCATGGCAAGGGCTGGGGCGCGCCGACCTGGCCCAAGCAGTTCGGCGGTACCGGCTGGACGCCCGTGCAGCTGCACATCTTCGACGAGGAATCCGCCGCCGCCGGCGCGCCGCGCACGATCCCGTTCGGCCTGAAGATGGTCGGGCCCGTCATCATGGCCTTCGGCAGCCAGACGCAGCAGCAGCGCTGGCTGCCGCGCATCGTCAGCGGCGAGGACTGGTGGTGCCAGGGCTACTCGGAGCCTGGCGCGGGCTCGGACCTCGCATCGCTGAAAACGCGAGCCGAGCGCAATGGCGACCACTACGTCGTCAACGGCCAGAAGACCTGGAACACGCTCGGACAGTACGCGGACTGGATCTTCTGCCTGGTGCGCACCGATCCGAACGCGCCGAAGCAGCAGCAGGGCATCTCGTTCCTGCTGATCGACATGAAATCCCCGGGCATCACCGTGCGGCCGATCATCACGATGGAGGGCGCGCACGAGGTGAACGAGGTCTGGCTGGAGAATGTGAAGGTGCCGGTCGAGAACCGCATCGGCGAGGAGAACAAGGGCTGGACCTATGCGAAGTTCCTGCTCGGGCACGAGCGCACGAACATCGCGGGTGTCGGCGCATCGAAGCGCGAGCTGCAGCGGCTCAAGGACATTGCACGGCAGGAGATCAAGAACGGCCGCCCGCTGATCGAGGATCCGCTGTTCGCTGCACGCATCGCGCAGGTGGAGATCGACCTGATCGCGCTCGAGATGACGAGCCTGCGAGTGCTGTCGGCGGAGGCGCAGAAGCGCACGCCCGGCCCGGAGGCCTCGATCCTGAAGATCAAGGGCACCGAAGTGCAGCAGGCGCTGAGCGAGCTGATGATGTACGCGGTCGGTCCGTATGCCCTGCCCTTCGAGCGCGGCTCGCGCGAGGAAGGCGATCTGCGCAGCATCGCCGGGCCGGCCTACGCCGCACCGCTCGCCGCCACGTACTGCAACTATCGCAAGGTCTCGATCTATGGCGGCTCGAACGAGATCCAGCGCAACATCATTTCGCAGATGATCCTCGGACTCTAGCTCACCATGGATTTCAATTTCACCGAAGAACAGCAGCTGCTGGCCGACACCGTGCGGCGCTTCGTGCGCGAGCATTACTCGTTCGAGGCGCGGCGCGAGATCCTGAAGTCGCAGGAAGGCTGGAGCCGCGAGCTGTGGCAACAGCTGGCAGGTCTCGGCCTGACGGCGTTGAACGTGCCGGAAGAGCACGGCGGACTCGGCGCCGGGCCGGTAGATACGATGCTGGTCATGAACGCGCTCGGCGAGGGCCTGGTGCTGGAGCCCTATCTGAGTGCTGCGGTCATCGCGCCGGCGCTGCTCAATCACAGCGCTGACGCACAGGCTGCTGCCGACCTGCTGCCGGCGATCGCATCCGGTGAGCGCATCGTCATCGTTGCACACCAGGAACCGAAGACGCGCGGCGAGCTGAATCACGTCGCGACGCGCGCCGAGAGGAGCGGCGACGGCTACGTGCTCGACGGCCACAAGAACGTCGTCATGCACGGCGGCACCGCCGATGAGTTTCTCATCAGCGCACGCACGTCCGGCAAGACCGGCGATAGCGATGGCATCTCGCTATTTCGCGTCGCGCCCGGCACGCCCGGGCTGAAGCTGAAGGCCTATCGCACGATCGACGAGCAGCAAGCTGCCGAGATCGAATTGACGAAGGTCAAAGTGCCTTCAGCCGCGCTGGTCGGCAGTGAAGGCGGTGCGTTCGCTGCGCTCGAAGCGGCGCATGACCTCGGCCTCAGCGCGATCTGCGCCGAAGCCGTCGGCATCATGAAGGCGGTGAACGCGGCTACGCTCGAGTACACGAAGAGCCGCAAGCAGTTCGGTCAGCCGATCGCGAAATTCCAGGTGCTGCAGCACCGGATGGCCGACATGTTCCTCAATGCCGAACAGGCGACCTCGATGAGCTACCTGGCAGCGATCAAGTGCGTCGAGCCCGACGCAGGCGAGCGGCGTCGCGCGCTCTCGGCTGCGAAGGTGACGATCGGTCAGGCCGGGCGTTTCGTCGGACAACAGGCTATTCAGCTGCACGGCGGCATGGGCATGACCGACGAGCTGATCGTCAGCCACTACTTCAAGCGGCTCACCGCGATCGATCTGACGTTCGGCGACGTGGATTTCCATCTCCAGCGGTTCATCGCACAGTCGGCTGAAGCCTGACCTGCTGAGACTGCAGGTCAGGCTTCCGGCTGACTCAGCAGCTCAGCTGGGCGTCTTCTCCGCCTCGTTCTTCTTCTTGGCGGCGTCGCATTCCGCCTTGCTCAGCAGCACGTAGCCTTTGCCCTTGCAGCTGTTCTGCCCCTGGCAGGAGCTCGTCGCTGTTGCGCACGCCGACTTGCCCTTGCAGGCGTTCGCGCCCTGGCATTTCACCTTCGCATCGTCAGCGTGCGCCGGCGTGACGGCGACGCTACCGAACAGCAGAGCAGCTGCCGTCGCAAGCGCCATGCCGGTGGTCTTCAGATTTGACATCGAGAGGTCTCCTGTACGCGTGTGCCGGCGCCGATTGTAGCGCTCGCGAATGCAACGCGAGCGGCTGCCGGCTGCAGCCTGAGACGGGACGGCCGCGGATTTCGTATTGAGCTAGGGGAGGAAGCGCAGCACGGATTGCCAAAGAGCTACGCGCATCGGAGTGTGACGCCTGACGGAGGGGGCTGGCGCTTCCGACCTCCCGGGCCAGGAAAGTCAACTACGGTGCCGACCAGGGATTTGGTCGGGACGGCGAGATTCGAACTCGCGACCCCTTGCACCCCATGCAAGTGCGCTACCAGGCTGCGCCACGTCCCGACGGAGGCCGCATGCTAAGGACCCGGGCGATCGGTTGCAACCGAATACGCCCGGCGCGCGAAATGCTGTCTAACGGCTTCGGCGCAGGCGGCGCACGCCGGAGAACACACCGGGTGAATGCCTTCGCTCCCGTCCAACCTGTAAAACATGCCGACACCCTGGGCCGCATCGGTCACGACCCGGGACGAGCGTGCTCGACCAGCGCTGCAAGCAGTTTGTCAGGCGGCATGTAGCTGAGCGTGGCGCCGTCGTTCAGCACGATCATCGGCGTACCGGGAATGCCGAGCTGCTGACCCAGCGCGTAGTGCTTCGCGATGACGGCGTCGCCGCACGAGTTCGGTGTGGTCACCGCTTCGCCCCGCGTCGCGCGCGTCAGCGCCTCGCGTCGATCGCTCGAACACCAGACGGCTGCCATCGTTCGCCACGACTTGGTGTTCGGGCCCGAGCGTGGGAAAGCCATGTAGCGCACAGCAATCCCCCGCGCTAGAAGCTGTGGAAGATCGGCGTGGAGCTTGCGGCAGTACGGACAGTCGGCGTCCGTGAAAACTGCGATCGTGTACTTCGCCTTCGCCGGTGCGAAAGCGATCCATTCGTCGGGCGCTATCGTTTGCAGCAATGCGCGGCGCGCCGCCTTTCGGACCTCTTCCGTTACGTTGCTGCGCGAGGCCAGGTCGAGCATGTCGCCGACGATGAAGTAGCGCCCGTCGGCGCTCACGTAGCCTGAGACGCCATCGATCGACGTCAGATACACACCCGTGACCGGTGAGCGCTGCGGAGTCGCGACCCGCGTGCCGGGCTCACGTGCCTCGATTGTCTTGCGGAGACTATCCGCGCCACGGTCACTGGATGCACCGCTCACGGGCGACGACGACACCAGGACGCAGGACAGCAGTACGTAACGCAGCATGGGCAGCATGATGCGCGGGAGCGGCGGCGGGCAGATCGGCAACCGCTACCCATTTTGCATCGCGCGCCTACCTATCTTGCGACGCAGCTCGTGCGCTCGGAGCGCAACTCGGCTGACTACCTCAGCGCCTGAACCCGTAGGCGCGCTCGACCTTGGCGACGCGCAACTCGTACTGCGAATACCAGTTTTTGCGCCCTTGCTCGCGCGCGAGCGTATGTTCGCTGTCGCGTCGCCAGGCGGCGATGGCAGCTTCACTGGTCCAATACGAAACGGTGATCCCGATGCCGCCGGCCCCGCGAACGCTGTCAACGCCGAGATAGCCGGGCTGACTGCTGGCGAGTTGCATCATGCGGTCCGCAGCTGCCCCGTAACCGGCATCGTCCTGCGGCGTGCGTACGGACGCGAAGATCACGGCGTAATAAGGCGGTTCAGGCGTCGTTGCCAGTCGGACGTCGTCCACGAGTCACCTTTCGGGTTGCGGCACTACGGGCCTTGCTCAGCGCCACCTGCGCCGCATCGAGATGCGCAATGAGCACAGTCGAGGCGCCACGTGCATCGCGCTGCTTGCACAGCGCAGCAAGCTTGCGATGCTCCGCCATCGCCGCTTTGTGCAGCGGGCGACTGAGCGCCTTCAATTCGTAAACGCGCTTCAGTGAACGCCGCAGCTGCTCTATCAAGCGCAGCAGCGTCGTATTGCTACAGCAGGAGTACAACGCTTCGTGAAACGCTACATCCGCGCTCTCCAATTCGGCCGGAGTGTCAGCTTCCTCGTATTCCGTAAGCGCAAAATTCATCCGTCGCAGCATCGCGGAGCTCGCGTTATCGATCGAGGCTGCAAGTGCCACGGGCTCCAGCAGCCGGCGAATGGCAAAGATCTCGTCGATCTCGGCGACTGCCAGTTCCCGCACCAGCAGCCGGCGATTGGGCAGGCTCTCGATCCATCCTTCGGCGATCAGCAGTGGCAGCGCCTGGCGAATGGGTTGACGGCTGACGCCCAGCTGATCGGCGAGCTGCTGCTGGCCGATCGCGCTGCCTGCCGGCAGCGCCCCGCTTTCGATAGCGCCTTTGATCTTCTCGACCACCGACTGCGTGAGCATGGCGCGAGTATGGATTGTTGGATCCAAATATTCAAATTACATCGCGCCAGCGGTGGATGCTGGTCGCGTGCGCTGCCGCAGGCCGGGGCACGTGCCAGGATGGTCGTAGTCGGTGGGCGGTGCGCTACCCGCCAGAGGGCGCAGCCGCCTGGCCGGTACTCTGCCGAGCCGAAGTAGCGCCGCCGACTTCGATGAGCAGCGTGTTCAGCTTCTGGCGTTGGCCCATCGCCGTGTAGAACTTGGTTACGCGGTCGCGCGCGATGCGCTTGCTGTCGCGATCTGCGCCGGGATCCGAGTTGAGCTCGCGGTAACTCTCGACGAGATAGCGTTCCGCTTCGTCGTTGCGGCCTTGGCCATGCAGCGCCTCGCCGAGCGCGCTTGCGGATCGCGCTGCGCGCCAAGCGGGAGCGCCGGTGCGCTTCCAGCGTTCGGTGGC
>DATEJG010000102.1:0-18387 GCA_035278165.1 Steroidobacteraceae bacterium | reverse complement strand
AGTTGGCGGCCGCCGCTCGCAGTTGTGGAATGCCGGCAGTGGTCGGATAGCTGCCGTATCCCGATTGATGCGCGGTCAACGCCTGCAGCACGAACGGCGGTGGCGCGTGACGCGGCTCGCCGATCGACATCGAGATGTGCGGCAGCCCCGCTGGCGGGCTCGCACCGGCCAGCAACTCGCGCAAGCGCTCGAACGGATACGGGCGCAGCCGCGCCAGCGCGGGATTCATGTGCGGCGGTCGAGCGACTCGGCGAGTCGCTGCGCCAGGCGCTGCTGCGCTTCGCTGCCGAGCGGCTCGCCGGCTTCGTCGGCGACGTAGAACACGTCCTCGGCGCGCTCGCCGACGGTCATGATCTTGGCGTTGTAGATGTCGACGCGCTCGGCCATGAACACCTTGGCGATCTGCGACAGCAGGCCGGGCCGGTCGCCGGCGATCAGCTCGACGACCGTGCGGCGCTTCACCGGATCGTCGCTGAACGTGATCTGCGTCGGCGTCGTGAACATGCGGACCTGGCGCGGCGCCCGGCGCGTCACCGCGACCGCCACGTGATCCGCCTGCGCCAGCACGTGCGAGAGCTGGTGCTGGATGTCGCGGATGCGCAGCGCGTCGCCGATCTCGTCGCCGGTGTCTTCCAGCACGTGATAGACGTCGATGCTGTAGCCGTCGGCGGTGGGCGTGATGCGCGCATCGACGATCGTCAGCCCGAGCTGGTCGAGCAGGGCCGTCGTGCGCGCGAAGCTGTGCTGTCGCTGCGAGCTGTAAGTCGAGATGCCGGTACCGCCGCGACCCGGTTGTTGCTGCACCGTTACCAGCGAGCTGCTCTCGGCGCCTTCGAGCTGCGCGAGCATGTTCGTGTGCCAGGCGATCTCCTCGGGCGTGTGCCGCAGGAAATACGCATCGGGCAGGCGTTGCCACACCGCGTGCAGCGTGGGCTGATCGAGCCCTTCGCGGGCGATCAGCTCGCGCGCGCGCGCCTGCGTCTCGGCGATCAGCTGATCCTGGTCGATCGGGCTGCCCAGGCCCCGGCGCAGCGCCTCGCGCGTGCGCTGATAAAAGCCGGCGAACAGCGACGCCTTCCAGTTGTTCCACAGCTTCGGATTGGTGCCGCGCACGTCAGCGACGGTGAGGACGTACAGGTAATCCAGATGGTCCTGGTCGCCGACGCGCTGCGCGAACTCGTGGATGACCTTGGGATCCGAGATGTCCTTCTTCTGCGCGGTCACCGACAGCACCAGGTGATTGCGCACCAGCCACGCCACCAGGCGCGCGTCGTACACCGAGAGCCCCTGCTCCAGGCAGAACGCTTCCGCATCGACCGCGCCGAGCTCGGAGTGGTCGCCGCCGCGGCCCTTGGCGATGTCGTGGAAGATCGCCGCGAGGTACGCGAGCTCCGGCTTCGGCAGCGCCTGCATGATGCGCGACAGCTCCGGGAACTCGTGATCGTACTTGGGCATCGCCAGGCGCCGCAGGTTGCTGACCACGAACAGCGTGTGCGCGTCGACCGTGTACGCGTGGAACAGGTCGTATTGCATGCGGCCGACGATGCGGCCGAACGCCGGAATGTAGCGGCCGAGCACGCCGTACAGGTTCATGCGGCGCAGCTCGTGCGTGACGCCGGTCGGCGCGCGCAGGATGTCGAAGAACAGCCGGTGATTGCGCGGATGCTGGCGGAATTCCTCGTCGATCAGCCACAGGTGGCGCGTCAGCTGCCGGATGGTCGAGGCGCGCACGCCGCGGATCTGCGGGTTCTGCTCGATGACGACGAACAGCTCGAGCAGCGCCGAAGGGTAGCGGTCGAACACGTCGTCGTGCGTGATCTCCAGATAGTCGTTGCGGATCTGGAAGCGCGGGTTCACCGGCACCGGCGCGGCGTTCGGGCCGGTGAGGATCGCTTCGCGGAACAGCTGCAGCAGCATTTCGTTGAGCAGGCTCACGTCCATCGCCGTGCGGTAATAGCGCTGCATGAACTGCTCGACGGCGAGCGTGTAGGTCGCGTCCTCGTAGCCGAACATCTTCGCGAGGCGGATCTGGTGGTCGAACAGCAGCCGGTCCTCGCGGCGGTTGGTCAGCACGTGCAGCGCGAAGCGGATCTTCCACAGGAACGCCTGCGCGCCCTTGAGCTTGCGCAGCTCGCTCTTCGCCAGGAAGCCGTGCTCGGCCAGCTCTTCGAGCGAGTCGCCGCCGAAGTGGCGCTTCGCGACCCAGCCGATGGTCTGGATGTCGCGCAGCCCGCCGGGGCTCGACTTGACGTTCGGCTCGAGGTTGTAGGCCGTGTCGTGGTAGCGGTGGTGGCGGGCGGTCTGTTCGGCGACCTTCGCTTCGAAGAAATCGCGCGTCGGCCATACGCGCTCGGGAGCGAGCGCACGGCGCATCGCCTCGAACAGCGGCTCGGGTCCGACCAGCAGGCGCGCCTCGATCATCGTCGTGGCGACGCTCACGTCGGCAGCGCTCTCGCGCTGGCAGTCATCGATGGTGCGCACGCTGTGGCCGACTTCCAGGCCGATGTCCCACATGAAAGCCAGGAAGCGCTCCAGCTGCGGCTGCCACGGCGCGGTCTCGCTCTTCGGCAGCAGCACCATGATGTCGATGTCCGAGCACAGGTTCAGCTCGCCGCGCCCGTAGCCGCCGACGGCGATCAACGCGAGCTCGCGCACGTGCTCGCGCAGGTGCAGTTGCCACGCGGTCTTCAGCAGCTCGTCCACCAGCCGCGCGCGATCGCGCACCAGCCGCTCGACCGGCTCGTCGTCGTGGAAGCGTTGCTTGAGACGGTTGTCGCCCTCGGTGAGAGCGTTGCGGAACGCGGCGATGTCCTGCTGGTTCTGCGTCAGCACGGCGGGCAGGCCCGCGAGGTAATCCCAGCCGGGATCGCTCACGGGCGTAGCGAGCTCGTCGAAGTCCTCGTGCGTGATGACGGGCATGGCAGCGGGCCGCGCGCGTGCCCGGGATTTCAGCGTTCGGCCGCGCCCAGCGTGAGCACTTCGTAGCCGGAGTCGGTGACCAGCACGGTGTGCTCCCACTGCGCCGACAACGAGTGATCCTTGGTGATGACCGTCCAGCCGTCCGGCAGCAGGCGCACGTGGCGCTTGCCGGCGTTGACCATCGGCTCGACCGTGAATGTCATGCCGGCCTGCAGCTGCACGCCCTGGCCGCGCTCGCCGTAGTGGAGCACCTGCGGATCCTCGTGAAAGATCCGGCCGATACCGTGCCCGCAATATTCGCGCACGATCGACAGGTGCTGGGGCTCGACGAAGCCCTGGATGGCGGCGCCGATGTCGCCGAGATGCGCGCCCGGACGCACCTGGCGGATGCCGATCCACATGGCTTCGTGCGTGATCTCGATGAGCCGCTGCGCGGCGGGGGCGATCTTGCCGACCGCGAACATGCGGCTGGTATCGCCGTGCCAGCCGTCCTTGATGACCGTGATGTCGACGTTGACGATGTCGCCCTGCTTGAGGCGCTTGTCGGGGCTCGGAATGCCGTGGCACACGACGTGATTCACCGACGTGCAGATCGACTTGGGAAAGCCGCGGTAGTTGAGCGGCGCCGGCACGGCCTGCTGCACGTTCACGATGTACTCGTGGCAGCGCGCATTGAGCTCTTCGGTGGTGACTCCGGGCACGACGTACGGCCCGATCATGTCCAGCACGTCGGCGGCCAGGCGGCCGGCAACGCGCATCTGGTCCTGTTCCGCCGGGGTCTTGATCGTCACGTTGCTGCCTCGCAGGGCGGCGCGGCTGCCCGCGCTGTCGTCGGGGTGCGAACTCGGCCAGCGGGGCAGGGATTGCAGCAGGCCGCGCATCAGCAAACGCTCCAGCGCGGCAGGGTGTCCGCGCTCTGTACCAGGGTCTTCATCGCGGGAAAAAACTTTTGGACGATCATGGAGTTTATGGTATAAAGCGCGCGTTTTTTTCGCAACGAAATCTAGGTCGGAAAGGGCTCGGCCCGCCGGCCATAACTCTCACACCTTCCGACACGTGCGACGGGGTGCCTGCGGTTCGCGAGAACTTCGGGTCGTCGCATGGGGCAGGTGGAGGCTCAACCCCTACAGGAGACTCGATCATGGCCAGCATGTCCATGCGGCAGATGCTGGAAGCGGGCGTCCACTTCGGACATCAGACCCGTTTCTGGAACCCCAAGATGGCGCCTTTCATCTTCGGGGAGCGCAACCGGATTCACATCATCAACCTGGAAAAGACGCTGCCGCTCTACAACGAGGCGGCGGGCTTCATCCGCCAGGTCGTTGCCGACGGCGGGCGCGTGCTGTTCGTCGGCACCAAGCGCTCGGCGCGCGAGGCCATCAAGCAGGCTGCGCTGCGCGCCGGCATGCCTTATGTAAGCCATCGCTGGCTCGGCGGCATGCTCACGAATTTCAAGACGGTGCGTCAGTCGATCAAGCGCCTCAGCTCGCTCGATGAGATGGCGCAGAACGGCACGCTCGAGCAGCACAGCAAGCGCGAGGCGCAGGGTCTGCGTCGCGAGCGCGAGAAGCTCGAGCGCAGCCTCGGCGGCATCAAGGAAATGGATGCGCTGCCCGACGTGCTGTTCGTGATCGACGTCGGTCACGAGAAGATCGCGATCCACGAAGCCAAGAAGCTCGGCATCCCGGTCGTCGCGATCGTCGACACCAACTGCGCGCCCGATGACGTCGACTACGTCGTGCCGGGCAACGACGACGCGATGCGCGCCATCCAGCTGTACGCCGAAGGCATCGCCGATGCGGCGCTCGACGGCAGGTCGGCGCTGCCGGAAGTGCCGGCCGGCGAGGACGAGTTCGTCGAGCTGGACGAGGAGGGCAAGCCCAGGCCGAAGACCGGGGCGCCCGCGCCGCGCCGTGGACGTGCCGCTGCCGTCAAGAAGAAGGCGGCGCCGCGGCGCCGCCTGCCGGAAAAGATGCCGGAGGCCGAGCCGGTCGAGGAAGTCGTCGCCGCCGAAGTCGACGACGTCGAGGCGGACGTGTCGCCGGAAGAGTTCATGGCGCGCCGCAAGGCCGCCCTTGCCAAGCGCAAGCCGACGACGCCGGGCACGCCGGGCACGCCCGGCGCGTCCAGCCCGCCTGCCGCGACGGAGTGATCAATGGCTGTTACCGCTGAAGCAGTGAAGGTGCTCCGCGAACGGACCGGCGCGGGGATGATGGAGTGCAAGAAGGCGCTCGTGGAGACCAACGGCGATCTGGACGCCGCGGCCGAGCTGATGCGCAAGGCCGGCCTGGCGAAGGCCGACAAGAAGGCGACCCGCGTCGCCGCCGAAGGCGTCATCGTGATCGAGCGCTCCGCCGACGGGCGCCGCGCGGCGGTCGCCGAGGTGAACTGCGAGACCGACTTCGTCGCCCGCGAGAAGGACTTCCAGCAGTTCGCTGCCGGGGTCGCGAAAGCTGCGCTGGCGCAGCGCCCCGCGGATCTCGCAGCGTTGCTGGCTGCGCCGCTCGAAGCCGGCCAGTCGATCGAAGACACGCGCCGTGCGCTGATCGCGAAGATCGGCGAGAACATCAGCGTGCGCCGTTTCACCCTGGTGGAGGCGCCTGCCGTCGTCGGCACGTACCTGCACGGCACGCGCATCGGCGCGCTGGTCGCGATGAAGTCCGGCGACGAGGCCGTCGCCAAGGACATCGCGATGCACGTTGCCGCGATCAACCCGGCGTTCGTCTCGTCGGCCGAAGTGCCGGCCGACGAAGTCGCGCGGGAGCGTTCGGTGTTCGTCGAGCAGGCGAAGAACGACCCGAAGACCGCCGGCAAGCCCGAGGAGATCGTCGCCAAGATCATCGAGGGCAAGGTCCGCAAGTGGCTCGGCGAGATCACGCTGCTCGGCCAGCCCTTCGTGAAGGACGACAAGCAGACGGTGGAGCAGTACCTCAAGCGCGCCGGCGGCGAAGTGGCCGCGATCGTGCGCTACGAGGTCGGCGCCGGCATCGAGAAGAAGCAGGAAGATTTTGCAGCCGAGGTCGCCAAGCAGGTGGCGAGCTTCAAGGCGCCCCCGGACGGCAAGAACGGCAAGTCCGGGCACTAGTCGCGAACAGAACCCCGCTCCGGCGGGGTTCTTTATAATGTGGAAGTGACGAGGGTCACGAAGTCACGAGGTCACGCGCTTCAATGGCAGCCACCGGCAAACCCGTAAGCGAACACCCCAGTCCGGCCACCGCGGGGCTGCGGCGCATCCTGCTCAAGCTGTCCGGCGAGGCGCTGATGGGCCAGGAGGATTACGGCATCGACCCGAAGATGCTCAAGCGGGTCGCGCTGGAGATCCGCGAAGTGATGAGCCTCGGGATGCAGGTCGCGGTGGTGATCGGCGGCGGCAACATCTTCCGCGGCGCCGGCCTGGCGCGCGCCGGCATGGACCGCGTCACGGGCGACCACATGGGCATGCTCGCCACGGTCATGAACTCGCTCGCGATGCAGGACGCGGTCGAAGCGCTCGGGCTGCACGCGCGCGTGATGTCGGCAATCCGTATCAACGAGGTGTGCGAGGAGTACATCCGGCGTCGCGCCGTCCGCCATCTGGAGAAGGGGCGTGTCTGCATCCTCGCCGCCGGCACCGGTAATCCGTTCTTCACGACCGACACCGCCGCCAGCCTGCGCGCCATCGAGATCAACGCCGACCTGCTGCTGAAGGCGACCAAGGTCAACGGCATCTATTCCGACGACCCGATGAAGAATCCGGACGCGACGCGCTACGCGCGCCTGACGTTCGACAAGGTGCTGACCGACCGGCTCAACGTGATGGACGCGACGGCGATCGTCATGTGCCGCGACAACAATCTGCCGCTGCGCGTATTCGACCTGACCAAGCCCGGCGAGCTGCTGCGCATCGTGCGCGGCGAGGACGTCGGCACGCTGGTGACGAATTCGTAGGAGTCGGGCTGACGCCCGACCTACAGGAGAACGCCCATGCTGGACGACATCAAGAAAGACGCCAACGAGCGCATGAACAAGTGCGTCGCCGCGCTGCGCAACGAGCTGAAGAAGCTGCGCACCGGCCGCGCTCATACCAGTCTGCTCGAGCACATCCGCGTCGAGTACTACGGCAACGAGGTGCCGCTCAACCAGGTGGCGAACCTCGCGCTCGAGGACGCGCGCACGCTGACCGTCACGCCCTGGGAAAAGAGCATGGTGCAGGTGGTCGAGAAGGCGATCATGAAGTCGGACCTCGGCCTGATGCCGAACACCGCCGGCTCGGTGATCCGCGTGCCGATGCCGCCGCTCACCGAAGAGCGCCGCCGCGACCTGACCAAGGTGGTGCGGCACGAAGCGGAGAACGCGCGCGTCGCCGTGCGCAACGTGCGGCGCGACGTCATGACCGAGCTCAAGGAGATGCTCAAGGAGAAGCTGGTCTCGCAGGACGACGACCGGCGCGCACAGGAGGAAGTGCAGAAGCTGACCGACAAGCACGTCGCCGAGATCGACCAGGTGCTCGCGGAAAAAGAAAAAGAGCTGATGCAGGTCTGACGACCCATCGCGGATGACGAATAGTGAAGAGTGAAGGGCGCAGCAGCGGGGTGCCGCGGCACATTGCGGTCATCATGGACGGCAATGGCCGCTGGGCCGCCGCGCGTGCGCTGCCGCGTCCGGCCGGCCATCGCATGGGCGTGCGCGCCGTCAAGCAGATCGTCGAGAACTGCGTGCAGCGCGGCGTGCAGGTGTTGACGCTGTTCGCATTCTCCAGCGAGAACTGGAAGCGTCCCAAGGAAGAGGTCTCGATGCTGATGAGCCGCTTCCTGCAGGCGCTCGACGACGAAGTCGCCGAGCTGCACCAGAACGGCGTGCGCTTGTGCTTCGCCGGCAATCTGCAGCAGCTCGCGCCGGCGCTGCGCTCGCGCATGGACGCGGCAACTGAGCTGACGGCGGCCAATCGAGCGATGACCCTGGTGGTCGCGATCGCTTACGGCGGGCGCTGGGACATCGCCACGGCCGCGCGCCGGCTCGCCGAGCGCTGCGTGGCTGGTGAGCTGCGCGCGGAAGAGATCGACGAGGCGCGGCTGGCAGATCACCTCGCGCTCGCCGGCCTGCCGGATCCCGACCTGCTGATCCGCACCGGCGGCGAGCAGCGCATCAGCAACTTCCTGTTGTGGAACCTCGCCTACACCGAGCTGTATTTCTGCGACGCGCTGTGGCCGGACTTCGGCGCGCGCGAGCTCGACGCCGCCATCGCGCACTTCGGCCAGCGCCAGCGCCGCTTCGGGCTGGTGCCCGAGCAGGCCGGGACGCGCTGATGCTGCGCGAGCGCGTCATCACCGCCCTGATTCTTGCCGCGCTCGTTCTGCTGGTGATCTTCATGCTGCCGCACGGCGCGATGATGGGCGCGCTGGCGCTGCTGGTCATCGCGGCCGCCTGGGAGTGGTCTGCGTTTCCGCGCTTCACCCGGCATTCAGCGAAAATCTTCTATGTAGCGTTGGTGGCCGCATGCATCGCAGCTGCCTGGCTGTTCGGCGTCGCTCGCGTCGAGCTGGACGGCATCATCTACGCCGCGCTCCTGTGGTGGGTGTTCGCGCTGGTATGGCTGGCCACCGCACCGACCCGCGTCAACCGCCTGACCGCAGCGCTCGCCGGGCTGTTCGTGCTGCTGCCGGCCTGGGTCGCGCTGGTGCGGCTGCACGATCTCGGGCCGCAGCTGATGCTGTTTCTCATTCTGCTGGTCGTGGCTGCCGATGTCGGCGCGTATTTCGCAGGACGACAGTTCGGCCGCAACAAGCTGGCGCCGCGCGTCAGCCCCGGCAAGACCTGGGAGGGCGTCATCGGCGGCTTCGTGGCGGCGGCCCTGATGGCTGCGCTCGGCGTGTGGTGGTTTCATGTCGATGCGCCGCGCTTTCTCGCGCTGTGCATCGTGGTCACCGTCGCGTCGATCATCGGTGATCTCACGGAGAGCCTGTTCAAGCGCCATGCCGGGCTGAAAGACAGCGGCACGCTGCTGCCGGGTCACGGCGGGTTGCTCGACCGCGTCGACAGCGTCACGGCCGCCGCGCCCGTATTCCTCGTGGGTTTGGAGCGCCTGGGGCTGCTGCGATGAGCACGCGGACGCGCGTCGCCGTCGCCGTGCTCGGCTCGACCGGCAGCATCGGCCTGAACACGCTGGACGTGCTCGAGCGGCATCGCGATCGCTACCAGGTTTTCGCGCTCGCCGCTCGCAGCAACGTCGCGCGCCTGCGCGAGCAATGCCTGCAACATCGGCCGCGTTATGCCGTCGTCGTGGATGATGCGGCAGCTGCGCAGCTCGCCACGCAGTTGCGCAGCGCAGGCTCGCCGACCGAAGTCCTGCCGGGCGAGCATGCGCTGAGCGAAATCGCTGCGCACGATGAAGTCGACACGATCATGGCTGCGATCGTCGGTGCTGCCGGCCTGGGCTCGAGCCTCGCGGCAGCACGCGCCGGCAAGCGGATACTGCTGGCGAACAAAGAAGCGCTGGTGATGTCCGGGCCGCTGTTCATGCAAGCCGTGCACGAGGGCGGCGCCACCCTGATCCCGGTCGACAGCGAGCACAACGCGATCTTTCAATGCATGGGCGGTGCCCGCGCTGCCGGTGTGCGCCGCGTGCTGCTCACCGCTTCGGGCGGGCCGTTCCTGCGCACGGCTGCGGCGGATTTACGTAATGTCACGCCGGATCAGGCGTGCGCACACCCGCGCTGGGTCATGGGACGCAAGATCTCGGTCGACTCCGCCACGCTGATGAACAAGGGCCTCGAGCTGATCGAGGCGTGCCTGCTGTTCGGCCTGCCGGCGCACCAGGTCGAGGTGGTCGTGCACCCGCAGAGCATCGTGCACTCGCTGGTCGAATACGTGGACGGCTCGATGCTGGCGCAGCTGGGTAACCCCGACATGCGTACTCCGATTGCGCACGCGCTGGGCTGGCCGGAGCGGCTGAGCTCGGGTGTAGAATCCCTCGACATTCTGCGCGCCGCCCGCCTCGATTTCGAAGCGCCCGATGTGCAGCGTTTTCCGGCGCTGGCGCTGGCGCGCAGCGCGGCCGAGGCCGGCGGCACCGCGCCAGCCGTGCTGAACGCGGCGAACGAAGTTGCGGTCGGCGCGTTTCTCGAAGGGCGCTGCCGCTTCCCCGACATCGCTGCGCTGATCGAGCGCGTGCTGGGGCGCTCGCCGGCGGCGGCGGCGCACTGCGTAGAAGATATTCTGGCTGCGGACGGTTGGGCGCGCCGCGAGGCGCAGACTGCAATCGCCGGTACCGCAGGAGTCCATGCATGATCTCGACCGACAGCCCGTTGCAATTCGTGATCAACCTCGCGGCGTTCATCGTCGCGATCGGCGTGCTGGTCGCGGTGCACGAGTTCGGTCATTTCTGGGTGGCGCGCCGCCTCGGCATCCGCGTGCTGCGCTTCTCCATCGGCTTCGGCAAGCCGCTGTACCGGCGCATCATCGGCAAGGATCCGGTCGAGTTCGTGATCGCCGCCGTGCCGCTCGGCGGCTACGTGAAGCTGCTGGACGAGCGTGAAGGCAACGTCGCGGAGCGCGATCTGCCGTTCGCGTTCAATCGCCAGCCGGTGTGGAAACGCATCGCGACGCTGCTCGCCGGGCCGGCGTTCAACCTGATTTTCGCGGTCGCGCTCTACTGGGTGCTGTTCACTGCCGGCGTGCCTGCGCTGCGACCGATCGTCGGCGAGATCACGCCGGATTCGATCGCCGCGCACGCCGGGCTGCGCTACGAAGACCAGATCGTCGCGATCGGCGGGCGCCCGACGCCGACGCTGGAAGCGGCGACGCTGGCGATCCTCGAAGACCTCACCGACGACGGCACGATCAACCTGCGCGTCAGCGGCGTCGACGGCTCGGAGCGCGAGCTGTCGCTGGTGGCCGGCGATCGCAGCCGCGCGTTGACCAGGCCGGAAGCGCTGCTGCCCGGCCTCGGCTTCGAGATCTGGCGGCCGCGGCTCGCGGCAGTCGTCGGCACGGTGCTGAAGGACAGCGCTGCAGATCGCGCCGGGCTGAAGCCGGATGAGCAGATCCTGGCGGTCGACGGGCAGCCTGTCGGTGATTTTCAGGAGCTCGTGCGGCTGGTCCAGCCGAATCCGGGCAAGACCGTTACGCTGCAGGTGCGCGGCGCGAGCGGCGTTCGCGACGTGCCGATCACGATCGGCGCCGACAAGGAAGGCAGCAAGCGCGTCGGCCGCATCGGCATCGCGCCGGCGAATCGTCCGCTCGAGAGCGGTCGCACGACGCAAGACATGCTCACGTTGCAGAAGTACGGGGCGCTCGCTGCGGTCGGCGAAGCTGCCGCGAAGACCTGGGATACGTCGATCTTCACGCTGCGCATCGTCGGTCGCATCGTCACCGGCGACGTGTCGCTGCAGGCGATCTCCGGGCCGATCAGTATCGCGGAAACAACAGGTTTTGCGGCACGGCAGGGGTGGCGCATCTTCCTCAGCACGCTGGCGCTGATCAGCATCAGCCTGGGCGTGCTCAACCTGCTGCCGATTCCGATTCTCGACGGCGGACAAGTGATTTACCAGCTTGCGGAACTGGTGAAGGGCCGGCCGGTCTCAGAGCGTGCACAGCTGCTCGGCCAGCAGATCGGCATCGCGATGCTGATCCTGATGATGACGCTGGCGTTTTATAACGACATCGCACGACACTTGAACTGACGTCAGAAGGGGCCCGGCCGATGCGTTTGAAGTCGATCATCCGCGCGACGCTCGCGCTGGCCGCCGCGGGCGCGCTGTGCGGTCCCGTCGCGGCCCAGGAGCTGCCCACCGCGCCGCCGGCGCCGCGTCCGCAGGAGCAGTTCGTCGTCGGCGACATCCGCATCGAAGGCCTGCAGCGCATCTCCGAGGGCACGGTCTACAACTACCTGCCGATCAACATCGGCGATCGTCTCGACCAGCGCCGCGTCGCCGAGGGGCTGCGCGCGCTCTACGACACCAAGTTCTTCCGCGACGTCGAGTTCCGCCGCGAAGGCAACACGCTGGTGATCGCCGTGACCGAGCGGCCGTCGATCGAGAGCTTCGAGATCAAGGGCAACAAGGACATCAAGACCGAGGAGCTGCAGAAGTCGCTGCGCAACGTCGGTCTCGCCACCGGCAAGACCTTCGACCAGTCGGTGCTCGATGAGGTCAAGCAGTACCTGACCGACCAGTATTTCTCGCGCGGCAAGTACGCGGTGCGGGTCGACGCCAAGGTCGAGGAAGTGCCGGGCAACAAGGTCAAGCTGACGATCGACGTCAACGAAGGCAAGCGCGCCCGCATCCGCCAGATCAACATCGCCGGCAACACCGCGTTCAGCGACGAGGAGCTGCTCGAGCAGTTCGAGCTGAAGACGCCGAACTGGCTGTCCTGGTACAAGTCCGACGACCGCTATGCGCGCGAGGCGCTGTCGGGCGACCTCGAGAAGCTGCGCTCGTACTACATGGACCGCGGCTACGCGAACTTCGGCGTCACCTCCACGCAGGTGGCGATCGCGCCGGAGAAGGACGACATCTTCATCACGATCAACGTGCACGAAGGCGAGGTCTTCAAGGTCTCGGACGTGAAGCTCGCCGGCAACATGGTCGTGCCGGAGTCGGAGCTCAAGCGGCTGATCTTCATGAAGCCCGGCAGCACCTACTCGCTGCGCGCCGTCACCGCGACCACCGAGGCGATGAAGCTGCGCCTCGGCGTCGACGGCTACGCGTTCGCGACCATCGATCCGGTGCCGCAGCTGAACCCGGACACCAAGGAGATCTCGCTGACGTTCGTAGTCGATCCCAAGAACCGCGTGTACGTGCGGCGCGTGAACTTCAACGGCACCTCCGGCGTGAACGACGAGGTGTTCCGCCGCGAGATGCGCCAGCTGGAGGGCGCCTACCTGTCGAACAACGCGGTCGAGCGCTCCAAGCAGCGCATCCAGCGCCTGCCGTTCATCCAGAAGGTCGAGGTCGAGACCAACCCGGTGCCCGGCGCCGCCGACCTGGTCGACGTCGACTTCCAGATCGAGGAGGGCCTGCCGGGCCAGTTCGGCGGCGGCGTCGGCTACTCCGAGTCGCAGTCGGTGATCCTCAACGGCAACTTCGTGCACTCGAACTTCATGGGCACGGGCAACCGCATCGCCGCGGAGATCAACTCGGGCCGCTACGCCAAGGCCTTCAGCTTCTCGCACACCGATCGCTACACGACCGTCGACGAAGTGCAGCGCTCGATCTCGCTCGGCTACCGCGACGTCACGCAGTTCACCTCGGCGGCCTCCGACTTCGACACCGAGACGATCAGCCTCGGTCTCAACTACGACTGGCCGATCACCGAGTTTCAGTACCTCGGCGCCGGCGTCACCGCGCAGCGCGCCGAGCTCGTCACCACGCGGGGCGGCAGCGCCGACCAGGCGGTCGACTGGGTGAGCAACAACGGCAACCCGCGCATCAGCTGCCGCCAGGTCACTAACGACAGCGACTGCGACGACGCGTTCGAGTTCGAGGTGGTCAGCAGCAAGTTCGACACTTACGAGCTCAATCTCGGCTGGCGCTACGACTCGCGCAACCGCGCGATTTTCGCCGACCGCGGCATGCGTCACCGTTTCAACGTCGGCTACACGCTGCCCGGCAGCGAGGTCGAGTACTGGACTGCCTCGTACGACTACCTGCAGTTCGTGCCGATCTGGCGCCAGTTCACGCTGATGTTCAACGCCGAGCTGGCCTACGGCAAAGCGCTCGGCGACACCACCGCGCTGCCGCCGTACCGCCAGTATTTCGGCGGCGGTCCGGACTCCGTGCGCGGCTTCCGCGAGTCGCGGCTCGGTCCCAAGGACAACTTCGGCCGCCCGTACGGCGGCAATATCAAGACCGTGGCGCAGACCGAGCTGCTGCTGCCGATCCCGGAAAAATGGCGCAACAGCGCCCGGTTCAGCCTGTTCTACGACATCGGCAACATCTTCTCGGACCAGAACATCGTGTTCCGGGCGCCGAACCTGACCGGCGATCCGGCCTTCGTTCCACCGGAAATCGACTATGGCTTCAAGTATAGTGAGCTGAAGCAATCCGTAGGCGTCGCCGTACAGTGGCTGGCGCCGCTGGGCGTGTTCCGGTTCAGCTATGCCGTGCCGTTGAACGCAGAGCGCGGCGACACGGCGACACGCTGGGGGGATGAGGTCGAGGGCTTCCAGTTCTCGATCGGCCAGGCATTCTGAAGCGCGTCCGGGCCGGCCCCTCGGGTATCCACCCGAGCGGAATGCTGACGACAACGATTTAGTTACGACCGAGGTCCATCCGACATGGCACGTTTGAGCACACGTTCGAGTTTTGCAGGTTCGATTCTGGCGAGCGTCGCCCTGCTCGCGCCGCTGGGCGTCGTGCACGCGCAGGCGCAGCCGAAGATCGCGGTGGTGAACGTGCCGCGGCTGCTGGACGAGGCGCCGCAGGCGAAGTCGGCGATGCAGGCGCTGCAGGACGAGTTTGCGCCGCGCCAGAAGGAAATCGTGCAGCAGCAGAAGGATCTCAAGGCGAAGGAAGACAAGCTGAACCGCGACGGCGCGGTGATGGCGGAGAACGAGCGCCGCAACGCCGAGAAAGACCTGCGCGACGGCCAGCGCGAGCTGGCGCGCAAGCAGAACGAATACGTCGAGGACCTGAACCTGCGGCGCAACGAGGAGATCGGCAAGCTGCAGCGCTCGCTGCTGCAGGAAGTTCAGGCATTCGCGCGCACCTCCAACTACGACCTGATCGTCGGCGAAGGCGTGTTGTACGTGAACGAATCCATGGACATCACGGCTCAGGTGCTGAGCGCCCTGCAGGCGCGCTACAAACAGACGGGCGGCGCCGCGCCGAAGCCCGCGACGCCGAAGCCGGCGACGCCGCCGCCCCAGGGCAAGCAGCAACAGTAGGCAACTACGGCGGGCATCGGCTCGTGGGCACCGCTTCACTGGGTGAGCTCGCGGTCCGTTTCGGCTGTTCGCTGCAGGGCGATCCCGATATCCGCGTCACGCATGTCGCGACGCTGGAGCATGCCGATCCGCAGTCCGTCGCGTTTCTCGCCAACCCGCGCTATCGGCGCTTCCTCGGCCAGACGCGCGCCGGCGCGGTCGTGCTCGACGCGAAATCCGCCGCAGAATGCCGGGTTCCAGCGCTCATCGCGAAGAATCCCTATGCGACCTACGCGCGCATCGCTGCGTTGCTGCACCCGGCGCCCGCGGTTGCTGCGGGCAGGCATCCAGCGGCAGTCATCGATCCATCGGCCGTCGTCGATCCGAGCGCCTCGATCGGCGCACTCGCGGTGATCGGTGCCCGCACGCGCATCGGCGCACGCTGCGTCGTCGGGCCGGGCAGCGTGCTGCTCGATGATGTGACCATCGGCGCCGATACGCGTCTGGTCGCCAACGTCACGTTGTGCAGCTCGGTCGTGGTCGGCGAGCGCTGCCTGATGCATCCCGGCGTGGTGATCGGCGCGGACGGCTTCGGCCTCGCGCCGTCCGACGGCGAGTGGCTCAAGGTGCCGCAGGTCGGCGGCGTGCGCGTCGGCAACGACGTCGAAGTCGGCGCCAGCACCACGATCGATCGGGGTGCGATCGAAGACACCGTCATCGAGGACGGCGTCAAGCTCGACAACCAGATCCAGATCGGCCACAACGTGCGCATCGGCGCGCATACGGCGATCGCCGGCTGCACCGGCATCTCGGGCAGCACCACGATCGGCGCGCGCTGCATGCTGGGCGGCATGGTCGGCGTCGCCGGGCACCTGACGATCTGCGACGACGTCGTGGTGACGGGCCGCTCGTTCGTCAACAGCAGCATCCGCAAGCCGGGTTACTATTCGGGCGGCATAACGGTCGACGAAGCGAGCCGATTCCGCAAGAATGCGGCGCGCTTCCACCGGCTCGACGAGCTCGCGCGCCAGGTGCGCCGGCTCGCCGGCACCGGCGCAGAGCCGCCGGGCGACGCGCCGGAAAACGAATGACGGTCGACAAGGGGCGAGATGACTGAAGCGTTGACGATGGACATCCAGGAAGTGATGCGCCGGCTGCCGCATCGCTATCCGTTCCTGCTGGTGGATCGCGTGCTCGAGTGCGTGGCCGGGCAATCGATCCGCGCCTTGAAGAACGTGACGGTCAACGAGCCGTTCTTTCCCGGCCACTTCCCGCACCGCCCGGTGCTGCCCGGCGTGATCATCCTGGAAGCGCTGGCCCAGACCGCCGGCATCCTGGCGTTCGTCACTGCGGGCGTGTACCCGGACGAGAACCGCCAGCTGTACTTCGTCGGCATCGACAAGGCGCGCTTCCGGCGGCCGGTGCTGCCCGGCGACCAGCTGATCATGACGGCGAAGCTGGAACGCTCGCTGCGCGGCATCTGGAAATTCTCGACGCTCGCCGAGGTCGACGGCCAGGAGGCGACCAGCGCCGAGATGATGGTCGCGCCGGGACAATGAACCCGCGGCTGCATCCGACGGCCCTGATCGCGAGCGACGCCGAGCTGGCCGCCGACGTCGAAGTCGGCGCTTACAGCGTCATCGGCGCCGGCGTCGTCGTCGGCGCGGGTACCTGGATCGGGCCGCACGTCGTGATCGAAGGCCCGACCACGATCGGCAGCGACAACCGCATCTTCCAGTTCGCCTCGATCGGCGCGGCGCCGCAGGACCTCAAGTATCGCGGCGAGCCGACGCGGCTGGAGATCGGCGATCGCAACACCTTCCGCGAGAACTGCACCATCAACCGCGGCACGACCAAGGACCAGCTGGTCACCCGCATCGCCAGCGACAACCTGTTCATGGCCGGCTCGCACGTCGGGCACGACTGCGTCATCGGCTCGCACTGCGTGTTCGCGAACTACGCCACGCTCGGCGGGCACGTGGAGATGGGCGACTGGGTGCACATGGGCGGCTTCTCCGGCGTGCACCAGTTCTGCATGGTCGGCGCGCATGCCTTCATCGCCAACAACACCGCGGTGACGCGCGACGTGCCGCCGTTCGTGATGGCCGTCGGCCGGCCTGCCGAGCCGCACAGCGTCAACTCGGAGGGGCTCAAGCGGCGCGGTTACACGGCCGAGCAGATCCGCAACATCCGCGATGCCTACCGCATCCTGTACCGCTCGCAGCTGAAGCTGCACGAGGCGACGGAGCAGCTCACGCAGCGCGCGGCCGGGCAGCCGGAGCTGCAGCCGCTCGTCGACTTCCTCACTGATTCCACGCCGCGCCGGGAGCGGGTGGGGATCGTGCGTTGAGTGGGCCCGGCGCCCGCCAGCCCTTCATCGTTCTGGTCGCCGGCGAAACCTCGGGCGACAACCTCGGTGCACACCTGATCGAAGCATTGCGCGCGCGCCTGCCAGGCGCGCGGTTCGCCGGCATCGCGGGCCCGCGCATGATCGCCGCCGGCTGCGAGGCGTGGGAGCGCGCCGAGGACCTGGCAGTGATGGGTCTGTTCGAGATCCTGCCGCACTTGCCGCGGCTGCTGCGCATACGTCGCAACTTGCGTGCGCGCGTGCTCGCCGAGCGGCCCGACGTCTACGTCGGCGTGGACGCCAAGGAATTCAACCTGCGCCTCGCGCCGCAGCTCAAGGCGCAGGGCATCCGCACCGTGCAGTACGTCAGCCCGCAGATCTGGGCGTGGCGGCAGGGACGCGTCCGCACGATCGGACGCGCGGTCGACCTTGTGCTGTGCCTGCTGCCGTTCGAGAAGCGCTTTTACGACGAGCACGGCGTGCCCGCGGTGTTCGTCGGTCATCCGCTCGCGGATCAGGTGCCGATGCATCTCGATCCGCGCGCCGCGCGCGCCGCGCTCGGCCTCGATCCCGAAGGCACGTACGTGGCGTTGCTGCCCGGCAGCCGTCAGGGCGAAGTGGCGCGACTCAGCCCCGACTTCGCGGCGACCGTCGCCTGGTTGCACCGACAGCGCGCCTCGTTGCGATTCATCGCCGCGCTCGCGAGCGAAGCTGCTCGCCAGAAGTTTGCTGCAGCGCTGGAAGCTGCGGGCGTCCGCGAGCAGGTGACGCTCGTCGACGGCAACGCGCAGCAGGTGATGGCGGCCAGCGACGTCGTGCTGCTGGCCTCCGGCACCGCGACGCTCGAGGCGACGCTCGTCAAGCGCCCGATGGTCGTCACCTACAGGCTCGGCGCGCTGACAACTTTCCTGCTTAAGACTTTGAAACTCTTCAAGGCGCCGTTCTTCGCGCAGCCCAACCTGCTCGCCGGGCGCCAAGTGGTGCCGGAGTATTTCAACGACGCGGTGCGCGCCGACGTGCTCGGCCCGGCGCTACTGGCGCAACTCGGACGTGCCGATCGCGATCAGCTCGTGCAAACTTTCGCATCCATCCACGAAACCCTGCGCCGCGACGCCAGCGCGCGTGCCGCGGACGCGATCGTCGAGCTGATGAAAGACATCCATGAGCGTGCCAGTCCGTGAGCGTGCAAGTTAGCTTCGATCTCGCCGCGCCCGGCCTGCGCGCCGGCGTCGACGAAGCGGGGCGCGGGCCGCTGGCGGGGCCGGTCGTGGCGGCCGCC
>DATEJG010000101.1:0-40002 GCA_035278165.1 Steroidobacteraceae bacterium | reverse complement strand
TGCTCAGTTTCCCCTCATTTTCTCTCCCGGCACCTCAAACGCTGGCGAGCACGCGCGCGTTCGCGCGTGGCTGCTGGAACATGCCCTGGCGGCCGTACACCTTCGGTTGGCTGGCGCGGCCGGTGAGCACGTCGAGCATGCCTTCGACCTTCTTCAGACGCGCCGTGACCAGCGCGCCGTTGCGGTCGTTGAGGGCGCGGCAATGGGTTGCGCGCTCGGCGCAATCCTTCAGCCGGCGCTGCAAAGTATTCGAGGGATCGCACCAGCGCAGCAGCCGTTCCAGGCCCTGCACGTCGGCGGGGACGTTCATCATGCGGCAGAGCGAGCGGCGCTCGTCTTCGATGCGCAGTAACGCGCCGACGCACGCCTGGCGCGATTCGCCGGCGCGGTCGAGGCCGTCCACGTCATTGGTGAGCAGCAGCTCGTGCTCGCGATCGAGGAGCGCTTCGAGCTGCGACAGCGAGTTCGATTCTTCGGCGAGCAGTTTCTGCAGGTGCTCGCGGCATACGCCGGCATCCACGTTCGCTAGTTCTCCGTCGTCCGCAGTTCCTGTTCCATCCGCAGCAGCTTGTCGGCAATCCGCTCCGGCACGACCTCGTAGCGGCCGTCCTCGATCTTCGAGCGAACCGCGGCGACGCGCGCTTCGTTGACGACCGGCGCGTCCTGCACGGCGCGCTCGAGCGCCGCCAGCTGCCGGGCCTGATCGGTGATGCGAACCGGAGTCGCGGCCTTGCCCGCTGCGGCGGACTGCGACGCCGACGTGCCCGCATCGCGCTCGCGCGCCACGGTCTTGTCGGTGCCTGTGTGCACCGGGCGATTGTCAAAGCCACCGATCTTGTTCGTCACGGTCCTGTCTCCTGCCTGCGGGTCGGACTCCGGGCCCGACTCCTCACGAAGCCTGTAACGGCGGCAGTTCTCAGAACTTTAGGGCCTCTATCGGTGCCAGCCGTAGGGGCGGTTCGGGGAACCCCCGAGCCGGATATGTGAAGTCATTCACAGCCCTACGCGCACCACGCTGTCGCTTTCCACCACGCCTTCCACGACCTTGAGCGAGCTGAGGTTCTGCACGCGGACGCGGTCGTCGACCCCGCCCTCGCTCAATGCGTGGCCCTGGGCGCGAATCTCGATCGGGCCGCTCGCGGCAATGAGCGTGACCTGCTGGCCGCGGCGAACCACGACATCCGGAACGAGCATGTCGACCGTCAAGGCGGTGCCCGCGGGCAGCGAGCGCTTCAGCCGATGACCTTGCAGGCTGCTCGGGTCCTGCACGAAAGCAGCGGCGGAGCCGGGCATGCGCCGCGTCTCCGGCTCGACGTCGACCAGCGCAACGCGCGCGCGCCGCGACAGCGCGCGGCGCAGTACGAGTACCGGGACTTCCACTTCGACCGCGACCGGAACGTACAGGGTCCAGGAGTTTGCGGCCGCACACCGCACGCCAACGGTGACGCGCTCGCCACGCGTCGTCGCGCTCTGCTCGAACGCCTGTAACGGCTGCGTGCACGATTCCACGCGCAAGCGCGGGTCGAGTTTCGACGCGCTCACGAACTGCTTCATGTGGCTCTCAGGCAAGCGCGAGCGTACGAACGCTTCGGCGGCAGCCTGCACTTCGTCGATCGACTGCGTCGTCGCGAACGCCGGGGCGGCAAGCAACGCGCACAGCATCGAGACGAGGAGCCAAGGCTGCAGACCGATTCGCTTCACGAGGGTTGACGATGACGCCATCGCTTTGACGGCACTCGAGGACTAAGCAAGCGCGATGCCAGCGCCCGCAAGGGCAGTGGTGAAGTGTGAGGCGAGTCACAAGCGACTTCGCGCGAGGCTCTACATATATATGGGGCTGTCGGGCTGAAGCCTGACCCACAGGCTCGTGCAGCAGGCGGTGACTTCTCCTCGTGGGCCAGGCTTCAGCCTGACTCCTCTTGCTTGCCGCAGCGGCAAACTCTTGCCGCCGTCCCCGTGATTGCTCTCACAACATTGCAGCGCTCACCGCGCGCTGCCGCGCGCCTGCGGCCCGCAACGGTTCTCTGGCACGTCCCGTGCAATGTCCGTCCGCAGACGGTTTTCTGACGGACAGCCACATGCCATCGAGCATCGACAACTATCTCGGAGTGCACGCCGCAGCGCTGAAGCTGCGCGCGCAGCGCACCGAGGTGCTGGCGGCGAATCTCGCAAATGCGGATACGCCGGGCTATCGCGCACGCGACATCGACTTCAAAGGCGCACTTGCGGCTGCGAGCGGCCAGGCCGGCGGCGGCGTGCATCTCGCGACCACCAAGGCGGGTCACATCGGTGCTGCTACTGCTAACGGCAGCCCGGCGCCGGAACTGAAGTACCGCGTGCCGCTGGCGCCGGCGCTCGACGGCAACACCGTCGACGGTCAGCTGGAGCAGTCGGCGTTCGCGGAGAACACCGTGCGTTACCAGGCGACTCTGTCGTTCGTCAGCTCCAAGTTCCGCGCGCTGATGACGGCGATCACAGGGCAGTAACCATCATGTCATCGTTCAAGATCTTCGAGATCGCCGGCAGCGGCATGAGCGCGCAGTCGGTGCGCCTGAACACCACCGCCAGCAATCTCGCCAACGCCGACAGCGTCAGCGGCGATCCGCACCAGGTTTACAAGGCGAAGCATCCGCTGTTCGAGGCGATCCGCGCGAGCCTCGGCTCGAACGCGGCGAGCTCGGGCGTCGCCGTGAAGGGCGTCGTCGAGAGCCAGGCCGCGCCGACTGCGCGCTACGAGCCGGGCAATCCGCTCGCCGATGCCAACGGCTACGTGTACGCCCCCAACGTGAACACGGTCGAGGAGATGGTCGACATGATCTCGGCCTCGCGCTCGTACCAGAACAACGTGGAAGTGATGAACACGGCGAAGGAAATGATGCTCGCCACGCTGCGGCTCGGCCAGTAACGGTCCGAAGGATTCAACATGTCAATCGCAGACGTCATCAACGGCACCGGTGCAGCGGGCAGCGCCTCGCAGGCGAACGGCGCGCAGAAGAAGGACCAGCTCGGCCAGAACGAATTCCTGAAGCTGATGCTCGCGCAGCTGAAGAATCAGGATCCGTTCAAAGCGATGGACCCGAGCCAGTTCCTCGGGCAGCTGGCGCAGTTCGGCACCGTGACAGGCATCCAGGCGATGCAGGACTCGTTCACGCAACTGTCGGACGCGATGCGCTCCTCGCAGGTGCTCGACGGCGCAAGCATGGTCGGTCGCGAAGTGCTGGTGCCGAGCGACACGGTCACGCTGCACGACGAGGGCTCGGTGAAGGGCACGCTCGATGTGCCCAAGGGCCTCACCTCGCTCCAGGTCAACATTCGCGACGAGTCGGGCGCGCTGGTGCGTCGCATGACGCTGCCGACCGACGGCGGCACGCAGAGCTTCACCTGGGACGGCCTCGCCGACGACGGCACGCGCGCAGCGGCCGGCGATTACGAGATCGAGGCCATCGGCAGCCTCAACGGCCGGTCCGGGTCGCTGGAGATGCTGTTCTCCACGCGCGTCAACAGCGTGACGATCGACTCTTCCGGACTGGTCCTGAACACCAACGACCTCGGTGCGCGCGCGCTCGGCGACGTGCGCCGGGTCATGTAATGAAACGCAATCGGAGACTTTCATGACCTTTCGTCTTGCCTTGAGCGGTTTGAATGCGGCGCAGGCCGATCTCACCGTCACTGCCAACAACATCGCCAACACGTCGACGTCCGGCTTCAAGGGCTCGCGCGCGCAGTTCGCCGAGCTGTTCTCGGTCTCCCCGCAGGGCGTCAGCAGCAACGCGATCGGCAACGGCGTGCGCGTCTCGAACGTCGCGCAGCAGTTCACCCAGGGCAACATCGACTTCACCGACAACAGCCTCGACCTCGCGCTGAGCGGGCAGGGCTTCTTCATCCTGAGCGACGGCGGTGCGCTGGCATATACGCGCGCCGGCGCGTTCCAGGTCGACAACCAGGGCTACGTGGTGAACTCGCGCCAGCAGCGCCTGCAGGTGTATCCGCCCAGCACGAATGGTCAGTTCAACACCGGTGCGCTGACGGACATCCAGCTCGTGACGAACGAGAGCGCGCCGTCGGCGACGACTACGGTCGACGTCACGCTGAACCTGCCGGGCAATGCGACGCCGCCGGCGGTGGCGACGTTCGACCCGGCCAACGTCAACAGCTACAACAACGCGACCTCGCTCACGACCTACGACTCGCTCGGCGCCGCGCACACCGCGACGATGTATTTCTCGAAGACGGCGAATCCGAACGAGTGGACGACGCGGCTGTACGTGGACGGCAACGCCGTAGGCACCGCGCAGACGCTGAACTACGACAACAACGGCGTGCTGACCTCGCCGGCGAACGGCCAGATTGCCTTCCCGGCGTACACGCCGGCGACCGGCGCAGCGGCGATGAACATGACGTTCAACTTCGCCGACACCACGCAGTACGGCAACACGTTCACCGTCAACGCGATCACGCAGGACGGTTATACGACCGGCCGCCTGATCGGCATGGACATCGATTCGACCGGTGTCGTGCAGGCGCGCTTCACCAACGGCCGCTCGACCGCGCTGGGCCAGGTCGCGATCGCGAACTTCGCGAACCCGCAGGGCCTGCAGCAGCTGGGCGACACCAACTGGGCGGAGACGTTCGGCTCGGGCCAGGCGCTGCGCGGGCAGGCGGGCAACTCCGGCTTCGGCCTGGTGCAGTCCGGCGCGCTCGAAGCGTCGAACGTCGACATCACCGAGCAGCTGGTCAACATGATCACGGCGCAGCGCAACTTCCAGGCGAACGCGCAGATGATCTCCACGGCCGATGCCATCACGCAGACGATCATCAATATCCGGTAACGCACGAGCGGACAGCGCCAGCGGGTAGTCATGGACCGTTTTCTCTACATCTCGATGTCCGGTGCGAAGGAAACCCTTCGCGCGCAGACGGTCAACAACCACAACCTCGCGAACGCCAGCACGACGGGCTTTCGCGCCGATCTCAGCGCGTTCCAGAGTCGCGCGGTCGCGGGCGCGGGTTACGCGTCGCGCGCGTATGCGACCAACGCGACGATCGGCTGGGATTCGAGCCAGGGCGCATTGATGTCCACCGGGCGCGATCTCGACGTCGGCGTTCAGGGACCGGGCTGGATCGCGGTGCAGGGCGCGGACGGTCGCGAGGCTTACACGCGCGCCGGCGATCTGCGCGTCGATCCGAGCGGACTGCTGATGAATGGCGCCGGTCAGACGGTGCTGGGCGAGGGCGGCCCGATCAGCGTGCCGCCGAACACGTCGCTCCTGGTCGCTGCAGACGGCACGATTTCGATCGTGCCGGTCGGTCAGGGTCCGGAGACGACCTCGCAGGTCGGACGCATCAAGCTGGTCAACCCGCCCGCCGAGTCGCTGGCGCGCGGCGATGACGGATTGTTCCGCATGGCCGACGGCACGGATGCGCCGCCGGATGCGAACGTGCGGCTCGCTTCCGGCGTGCTCGAGTCGAGCAACGTGAACGTCGCCGATGCGATGGTGAACATGATCGAGCTGTCGCGCCACTTCGATCTGCAAGTCAAGGCCATGCGGACCGCGGAAGAGAACGCGGCCGCGGCGGCGCAACTGCTCAAAGGTTGAGAACCCTAAGAGGTCGTCATGAATCCTGCTTTGTGGGCTGCCAAGACCGGTCTCGATGCGCAACAGACGCGCATGACGGTCACGTCCAACAACCTCGCGAACGTCAACACCAACGGCTACAAGAAAGGCCGCGCGGTGTTCGAGGACCTGCTGTACCAGAACCAGCGCCAGGTCGGCGCCGCGACCTCGCAGGACACGGAGCTGCCGACGGGCCTGAGCCTCGGCACCGGCGTGCGCGTCGTCGCCACCGAGAAGATGTACACGCAAGGCAACATGACGCAGACCGGCAATTCGCTGGACGTCGCGGTGAACGGCCGCGGCTTCTTCCAGGTGTTGTTGCCGGACGGCACGCTCGGCTACACGCGTGACGGCAGCTTCAAACTGAGCGCGCAGGGCGAGCTCGTGACAGCGAGCGGCTATGCGGTGCAGCCCGGCATCACGATTCCCGACGGAGCGCAGACCGTCACGATCGGCGCCGACGGCACGGTCAGCGTGCAGCAGGCCGGTCAGAGCGCGCCGACGCAGGTCGGCACGCTGCAGATCTTCGACTTCGTCAATCCCGCCGGCCTGCAGCCGCGCGGCGAGAACCTGCTGGTGGAGTCCGCGTCCAGCGGTCCGGCGCAGGGCGGCACGCCCGGGTTGAACGGCCTCGGCCTGGTCGAGCAGGGCTCGCTGGAGAGCTCGAACGTCAACGTCGTCGAGGAGCTGGTGAACATGATCGAAACGCAGCGCGCCTACGAGATGAACTCCAAGGCGATCGCGACCACGGACCAGATGCTCGAGTACGTGACCAACCAGTTGTGATGCAGATGAGCAAGCGATACTTCGTCCGCCGCATCGTCGCTGCCAGCGCAGTACTCGCGCTGGCAGGCTGCGTTTCCAAGCCGAGCGAGCCCGACTACACGGCGACCTGGCCGGAGCCCGTACCGACCGCCGCACAGGCGAACGGCGCGATCTACCAGGCAGGTCACGATATCGCGCTGTTCGAGAACGCAGTCGCGCGCCGCGTCGGCGACACGCTGACGATCCGGCTCAACGAGCGCACCAACGCTTCCAAGAGCTCGACGACTTCCACCAGCAAGTCGACCAACATCGACCTGCCGGGGCCGACCATCGCCGGGCGTCCGGTGACGGCGCACGGCACGCCGATCCTCGAGACCTCGATCGACAACAACACCGAGTTCGACGGCGAAGGCGCCAGCACGCAGAGCAACCGCCTCGAGGGCGACATCACCGTGACCGTCGCGCAGCGCCTGTCGAACGGCAACCTGCTGGTGCGCGGCCAGAAGTGGATCTCGATCAACCAGGGCCAGGAATACGTGCGCATCCAGGGCATCGTGCGGCCGATCGACATCGACCCGGACAACTCGATCTCCTCGCTCAAGGTCGCGGACGCGATGATCGCGTACGGCGGCAAGGGCCCGCTCGCCAACGCGAACTCGCCGGGACTGCTGGCGCGCTTCTTCAACCTGCCGTTCCTGCCTTTCTGAGCCAGCAATGAAGACACTCACCACGATCGCAGCGCTGCTGCTCACGCTCGGGACGGCGCCGGCGCATGCCGAGCGAGTCAAGGACATCGCCACGGTGGCGGGCGTGCGCGGCAACCAGCTGGTCGGCTACGGCCTCGTCGTCGGCCTCAGCGGCACCGGCGACCAGACCAGCCAGGCGCCGTTCACGATCCAGAGCATTCGCAACATGCTCGCGAAGTTCGGCGTGACGATTCCCGCGAACGTCAATCCGCAGCTGAAGAACGTTGCAGCGGTCACGGTGCGCGCAGATCTGCCGGCATTCGCGAAGCCGGGCCAGACCATCGACGTCACCGTCGACTCCATCGGCAACGCGGGCAGCCTGCGCGGCGGGAGCCTCCTCATGACTCCGTTGCGCGGTATCGACGGCGAGGTCTACGCGATCGCGCAGGGCAGCCTCGTCGTGAGCGGCTTCGGGATATCCGGCAAGGACGGCTCGAAGATCGCCGTGAACGTGCCGAGCTCCGGCCGCGTGCCGAACGGCGCCTCGGTCGAGCGCGCGGTCGCCACGAACTTCGCGACCGAACCCTATGTCGTGCTGAATCTGAACACTCCTGACTTCACGACTGCCGCGCGTCTGACCGACGGTATCAACAGCCTGCTCGGCCCGGATACCGCGCGCGCTATGGATGCTGTGTCGGTGCGCGTGCAGGCGCCGACCGATTCGAGTCAGCGCATTGCATATCTCTCGACGCTCGAAGCGATCGAGGTTCAGCCGGGCGATGCCCCGGCGCGCGTGATCGTGAATTCGCGGACCGGCACGGTGGTGATCGGCTCCGCGGTGCGTGTCACTCCGGCGGCCGTCGCGCACGGCTCGCTGTCCGTCACGATCACCGAGCGCAGCGACGTCAGCCAGCCGAATGCGCTGTCGCAGGGCGAGACCGTGGTGACGCCGCGCTCGGAGATCAAGGTCGAGCAGGCCGAGGCGCGGATGTTCGTGTTCCAGGCCGGCGTGAATCTCGACGAGATCGTGCGCGCCGTGAACCAGGTCGGCGCGGCGCCGGGCGACCTGGTGGCGATCCTCGAGGCGCTCAAGGAAGCGGGCGCGCTGCGCGCCGAGCTGATCGTGATCTAGCCGTCATGACCGCTCCCACCAACATCAACTTCTTCGCGGACTTCCAGGGCATCGCGTCCCTGAAGAACGACGCGAAGACGCAGGCACCGGCGGCGCTCAAGGAAGCGGCGCGCCAGTTCGAGAGCCTGTTCACGCAGATGTTGCTGAAGAGCATGCGCGAGGCGAACAAGAGCTTCGGCGAGGACTCGCTGTTCGGCAGCGACCAGGCCGACATGTACCAGGACATGTTCGACGACCAGATCGCGATGCAGCTGTCGAAAGGCAAGGGCCTCGGCCTCGCCGACATGCTGGTGCGCCAGCTGCAAGGTGGACTGACCGGCGCCGAGCCCAAAGCTGCGACCGACGCTTCCGCCTCTGCGTCCGGACCAACCGCCAACCACCAACTGCTGACCGCTTCCAAAGACGACTTCATCAGCAAGCTCCGCCCGCACGCCGAAGCCGCTGCGCGCGAGCTCGGCGTCGACCCCAACGCTCTTCTCGCGCAGGCGGCGCTGGAAACCGGTTGGGGACGCTCCGTCCCGTGCAATGCACAGGGCGAGTGCAGCTTCAACCTGTTCGGCATCAAGGCCGGCAGCCAGTGGTCGGGGGCGACTGTGAGCGTGCCGACGCTGGAGTTCGAATCAGGGGTCGCCGTGCGCAAGGTCGAGCGCTTCCGCGCCTACGACTCGCCGGCGGACAGCTTCCGTGACTACGCGGCGCTGATCCGCGACAACTCGCGTTATGCAAACGCGCGCGGCGCGGGTGACGACGTCGAGGCGTTCGCGACAGCGCTGCAGCAGGGCGGTTACGCGACCGACCCGCAATACGCGCAGAAGATCGCCGCCGTAGCGGACGAAGTTCGCGCGCGCTCCGACGCCCTCAAGTTCGCAGCGGCCATGCCGTCAACGACGAGTAGAGAGAGAATCTAATGGCTGACCTTCTTTCCTCCGGCGTGTCCGGACTGCTCGCATTCCAGCGCGCGCTGGATACGACCAGCCACAACATCTCGAACGTCAGCACCGATGGCTACAGCCGTCAGCGCGTGCTGATCGGCACGCGTCCGCCGCAGGCCTACGGCAACGGCTGGGTCGGGCAGGGCGCCAACGTCCAGACCACGCAGCGCGTCTACGATCAGTTCATCGCCGCGCAGACCCGCTCGAGCTCCAGCAGCCTCGAGCACCTCGACATCTACGCCTCCAATGCCGAGCGCTTGAACAACATGTTCGGCGATTCCGCGAACGGGCTGAGCGCGACGCTACAGAAGTTCGTCAATGCTTTTCAGAGCGTGGCGAACTCGCCGGCCTCGGTGCCGGCGCGCCAGGTGCTGTTGAGCGAGGCCAACACGCTGCAGCAGCGCCTGAAGTTCTTCGACGGCCGGCTCGACGACATCGGCGGGGAGATCAACGCGCAGATCAAGGCCGAGGTGTCCGAGATCAATTCGATCGCGCAGGGCATCGCGCGGCTCAACAACGAGATCACATCGGGCCTGGCGCGCACCGGCGGCCAGCCGCCGAACGACCTGCTCGATCAGCGCGACCGCCTGCTCGATCAGCTGTCGCAGAAGGTTTCGGTGAATGCAGTCGTGCAGGACGGCGGCACCGTCAACGTGTTCGTCGGCAGCGGCCAGCCGCTGGTGCTCGGCGCGGACGTCAACAAGCTCACCACGGTGCAGGATCCGTTCGACGCATCGCGGCTGACGATCGCACTGCAGACTCCGGGCACGAGCGTGGACATCAGCCGGAACATCTCCGGCGGCTCCCTGGGCGGCCTGCTGGATTTTCGCGCCGAACAGCTGGAGCCGGCGCACAACGCGCTCGGCCGCATCGCGGTCGCGCTGAGCGACGTGGTGAATACGCAGCATCACGAGGGTATGGATCTCACCGGCGCGCTCGGCGGCGACTTCTTCGCGGTCGGCGCCGCCCAGGTGCTGCCGAACGGCTTGAATGGCGGCACCGGGACGGTTACCGCAGCGCGCGCCGACGTCGGAGCGCTGACCGGTCGCGACTACATCCTCGAAATGACCAGCGGCGGCTGGGCGCTGCGCGATTCCCTGACGGGCGCAGCAGTGCCGATGACGGGCACCGGCACGGCCATCGATCCGTTCGTCGCGGACGGGATCGAGCTGGTCGTCGGCGGCGGCGCTGTCAATACAGGCGACTCGTTCCTGATCCGCCCGACACGCGGCGCGATCGATGGGATGAACGTGCTGATCACCGATCCATCGAAGGTCGCCGCGGCGGCACCCATCCGCACTGCTGCGGACTCTGGAAATTCAGGCTCCGGCGCGATCTCGGCGGGCGAGGTGATCGACAGCGCCAATGCGCAGCTGCGTGCGCCGGTGACCATCGAGTTCCTCACCGCGAATACGTATTCCATCAACGGCGCCGGCAGCTTCACGTACACCGGCGGCGGCAACATCGACGTCAACGGCTGGCGCGTGCAGATCTCCGGCGCACCGGCCGTGGGCGACAGCTTCACCGTGAGCGACAACAGCTCCGGCTCCGGTGACAACCGCAACGCGCTGCTGCTCGCCGACGCACTGAAATCTCCGGTGCTCAACAACGGCACGACCAGCCTCAGCTCCGCGGTCGGCGAATTCGTCGGCGGTGTCGGCGTGGCCACGCGGCAGGCGCAAGTCAATCGCGACGCGCAGAACGTCGTGTACGAGGAGAGCCTGGCCGCGAAAGACGCCGTCTCCGGCGTGAATCTCGACGAGGAAGCCGCGAATCTTCTGAAGTACCAGCAGGCCTACCAGGCCGCGGCGCAGCTGATCCGCGTCGCCGACACCATGTTCCAGACCTTGCTGGCTGCCACGGAGCGCTAGTCCCATGCGCATCTCGACTGCAGGTATCCATCACGCCGCGCTCAGTGCGCTGCTCTCGCAGCAGTCGGTGCTGTCGAAGACGCAGAACCAGATCGCGTCGGGCAAGCGCGTGCAGACGCCGGCAGACGATCCGGTCGCGGCCGTGCACATCCTGGAGCTGCAGCGCGCACTGTCCGAGTCGGACCAGTTCGACAGCAATGCGGACATGGCCAAGACGCGCCTGACGCTGGAAGAACAGGCGCTCGCGGATGCGAACACGCTGATGCAGCGGGTGCGCGAGCTCACCCTCCAGGGCAACAACGCTTCGGTAGATCCTGCGAGCCGCAAGATGCTGGCAGCCGAAGTGCGCGGCCACGTCAAGCAGCTCATGGACATCGCCAACCGGCGCGATGCCAACGGCGAATACCTGTTCTCCGGCTTCTCGACCACGACGCAGCCGTTCGCGCAGAGCGGCAGCGCCATTTCATACTTCGGCGACCAGGGCAGCCGCACGCTGCAGATCGGGCCGGACCAGCGCGTCGCGGACAGCCATTCCGGCGCCGCCACGTTCATGGGCGTGACCGAGGGCAACGGCACGTTCGTCACGACTGCTGCAGCCACCAACGGCGGGACCGGGGTGATCGCGGGCGGCACGCTCGCCAATCCCGCGCAGTGGGTGCCGGACGACTACACGCTGCGCTTCATCTCGGCGACCGGCGACTACGAGATCGTCGACAGCGCGGCCGGAGTCGTGGCAACCGGAACCTACACGGCGAACAGCACCATCGCGTTCCGGGGAGCGAACCTCAACCTGACGGGCATGCCCGCGCAGAACGATTCGTTTGCGATCACGCGCAGCCGCACCGAAGACATGTTCACGACGCTGAACAACCTGGCGACGACGCTGGAGTCTTCGACGGTGACGCAGGCCGATCGCGCGAAGTTCAACTCGGACATGGCAACGGCGCTGCAACAGATCGACCAGGCAGGCGATCACCTGCTGAACGTGCGTGCCGATGTGGGCACGCGCCTGTCGACGATCGACGGCGCACAGAGCGCGCTCGCCGACCGCAAGGTCGAGCTGGAGACTACGACTTCGCAGCTGCGCGATCTCGATTATGCCGAGGCGGTGTCGCGCATGAATCAGCAGCTGGTCGGGCTGCAGGCCGCGCAGGCGTCGTACTCGCAGATCGCGCAGCTCTCACTGTTCAATTACCTGCGCTAGCCGGGTTTTCCCTCAGCGGCGCCCGGGTACATTTCGCGTTCTTGACGATTCGGTTCTGTCCGTGAAGCCCTTCACAAAACGGCAAGATACGGGTTTGGTCTCTCAAGTTCCCCTGCAGCGCACCGATACAGCCCATGCACAGGTTGATGGGCATCGGAATCAACCCGGCTAGTACGGTAAACATCAGGAGAGACTTCAATGCCTCAAGTCATTAACACCAACGTGATGTCGCTGAATGCCCAGCGCAATCTGTCGACATCAGGTGGCCAGCTGGCCACCGCCCTGCAGCGCCTGTCCTCGGGCCTGCGCATCAACAGCGCCAAAGACGACGCCGCCGGCCTCGCCATTTCCGAGCGCTTCACCACGCAGATTCGCGGCCTCAACCAGGCTGTGCGCAACGCGTCGGACGGCATCTCGCTGTCGCAGACCGCCGAAGGCGCGCTCGCCGAGTTGACCAACAACCTGCAGCGCGTGCGCGAGCTGGCGGTGCAGGCTGCCAACGCGACGAACTCTTCGTCCGACCGCGCGGCGCTCGACCAGGAAGTGCAGCAGCGTCTGGCGGAAATCGACCGCATCGCGGTGCAGACCTCGTTCAACGGCCAGAAAGTGCTCGACGGCACGTTCGGCACCGCGACCTTCCAGGTCGGCGCGAACGTCGGCGAGACGATCTCGGTCGGTCTGTCGACCAACATGCGCACGATCGCTCTCGGCAAGACGGCTGACTACGTCGGCGCCGCGACCTACAACTCGGCGCTGAACGTCGGCCAGCAGGGCGGCAGCGTGACGACGACGGCGCTCGCCGGCGGCGACATGACGATCGCCCTGGGCAGCGGTCAGGCAGTGTCGGTCGGTGCCTCGGCTTCGTACGCCGGTTCGGCGAACGGCCAGGGCGCGGCCAGCGCGTATGCCAAGGCTGCCGCGATCAACGGCGCCGGCATCGGCGGCCTGACGGCAGTGGCGGACACGACCGTGCAGGTCGCGTTCACCCAGGTCGATGCTTCCGCGACGGCGAACGACACGTACTCGTTGTCGATCAACGGCACGGCGATCTACACCAACGCCACCTCGGTGATCACGGGCGCGGCGGCTGCGACGGCGATCAACGCCAACAGCTCGGCGACCGGCGTCGTGGCGACGTTCGACAGCGCCAACAACCGCATGACGCTGCAGGCCGTCGACGGCCGCGACATCGCGGTCAGCCAGACGATCGGCAGCGCGGGTACCGCCAACCAGGGCTTCAACGGCACGGGCGCGGGCACCAACAACACCGTGAACGCGGCGTTGCAGTTCAACACGGCGCTCGGTGCGACGACTGCGGTGACGGGCGTCGGCTCGATCCGCCTCGTCGCGGCGGACACGATCGTCATCGGCGGCAACACCCCGGCGAACTCCGGCTTTGCGGCCGGCTCGCTGGCCCTCGGCAACAGCGCGCTGAACTCGGCGAGCGTCACCACGGTGTCGAATGCGAACACCGCGATCACGCGCGTCGACGCAGCTCTGACTGCGGTCAGCAGCCTGCGCAGCACGCTGGGCGCCATCCAGAACCGCTTCGAGTCCACGATCACGAACCTGACGACTGCAGCCGAGAACCTCACGAGTTCGCGCAGCCGCATTCAGGACGCGGACTTCGCGGCCGAGACCGCACTGCTGACCCGCGCGCAGATCCTGCAGCAGGCCGGCACGGCGATCCTGGCACAGGCGAATGCGGTGCCGCAGAACGTGCTCTCGCTGCTGCGCTAACGGGCAGCTGGGGATGACGTTTGACTGACATCAGGACGATGGCAGAACGCGCGGTGGGCGGTGGCGGTCGCAGGACCTCCATCGCCCGCCGCTTTTGAACTGACAGGAGCAGGCCATGAGTGCTGACGGCATGACTGTGAAACCTGCGGTTACCGTCCCGGTGACTGCGCAGAGCGCGCGTCCGCAAGCCGAGCGAGCTGCCGCGCCGGTGGTTCAGGCGCACGCGCCGCCGCCGCCGCCGGTCGACCTCGAAAAGGTCGCGCAGCAGATGGAATCGTTTCTGAAGCGCGTCAACCGCTCGATCGAGTTCCGCGTCGACGACACCAGCGGCCGCGTGGTCTGCAGCGTGCGCGATGCTGAGACCGGCGATCTGATCCGGCAGATTCCCAACGAAGAAGTGCTGCGCCTGGCGGAGCTGGCGCACGACGAGACGATCGTACTGGTCAACGAGAAAGCGTAATGGCAGGCATTCAAGCGAACGGGCTCGGCTCGGGACTCGACATCAACAGCCTGGTGTCGCAGCTGGTCAGCGCCGAACAGGCGCCGCTGCAGCAGCGCATCACGCGCCATGAAGTTGCGGTCACGACCGAAGTTTCGGCGCTCGGCACGCTCAAGGGCGCGCTCGCCGCGTTCAAGGCCGCGCTCGAGCCGCTCAAGAGCGAAGCCGCGTTCCAGTCTCGCAAGGCAACCTCCGCCGACCCGAAGATCTTTGCGGTGAGTGCCGACACCAAGGCGGTTGCCGGCCATTACGACGTCGAAGTCGTGCAGCTCGCGAAGGCGCACCAGCTGGCCTCGCAGCCGTTTCTCGAGGGCAGCTCTGCTGCCGTCGGCTACGGCGCGCTCACGATCAGCGTCGGCAGCAAGACTTTCACCGTCAACATCAATCAGGACGCAGCGACGCTCGACGACGTCCGCAATGCGATCAACAGCGCCGCCGACAACGCCGGCGTGCAAGCGACCCTGCTCAACACGGCTGCCGGCTCACGGCTGGTGCTGACGGCGAATGCCACGGGCGAGGACAGCGTCATCAAGGTCGTAGCGAGCGGCGGCGATGGCGGCCTGGCCAAGCTGGCCTACGACTCGCTCTCCCCGCCAGTGCCGCCCGCGCCCGGGCTGACGCAGCTGGCGCCGGCGCAGAATGCGCTGATCCGCGTCGCCGGCTTCGACATCGAAAACGACACCAACGTTTTCGAGAACGCGATCGACGGCGTGACGATCACTGCGCTGGCGGAGTCGGATGGCGAGGAGGTCGCGCTGGACGTGGCCTTCGACACGAGCACGGTGCAGTCGCGCATCCAGAAGTTCGTGACCGAGTACAACGCGATGCAGGCGCAGCTCGCGAAGCTCGGCAGCTACAACGCCGAGACCAAGGAAGCGGGCCCGTTGCTGGGCGATTCGCTGCTGCGCGCGATCGAGAGCAGCACGCGACGCGGCCTCAGCGATCCCGTGAGCGGCGTGAACAGCGTGTACACGACGCTCGCGAGCATCGGCATCACGACGAGCGCGAGCGGCACGCTGCAGGTCGACGGCGCCAAGTTGACCAAGGCTCTCAGCGCGGATCCGCAGGGAGTCGCCGAGCTGTTCGGCTCGGAGAACGGCGTGGCCGCGCGGCTGTACAGCCAGGTCGATGCCCGCCTGGCGACCACTGGCGATATCGAAAGCCGCAACACGCAGTTGAAGAAGTCGCTGAAGGACATCGACAACGACAAGCAGGCCCTGAGCCTGCGCATGGCGCAGGTCGAGCAACGTTATCGCAAGCAGTTCACTGCGCTGGACTCGCTGCTGTCGCAGATGCAGTCGACCTCGAGTTACCTGGCGCAGCAACTGGCCAATATCCCGAAAGCGGGACAGTGACGCAGTCACTTCCCGCTCAAGTCCGAAGTACATCCGCCGCTAAATACTCAGGACCTTTTCTCACGGAGCCGCCCCCATGTCCCATGCCGCAAAACTCGCTGCCTACAGCAGCGCGCAGGCGCATGGCGGGGTCGCGGCCGCGGATCCGCATCGGCTGATCGTGATGCTGATGGACGGCGCGCTCGAGCGCATCAGCACGGCGCGGGGTTGCATGACTCGCGGCGAGACGGCCGACAAGGCCCGTCTGCTCAATCGCGCGGTCTCGATCATCGGCGAGCTGCGCAGCAGCCTCGATCCGAAGAGCGGCGGGCAGATCGCCGCCAACCTGGGCGAGCTCTACGACTACATGTGCAGGCGCCTGCTGCTGGCGAACACCGAGAACCAGGCCGCCATGCTCGATGAGGTCAGCAAGCTCCTCGGCGACATCCGTGCCGCGTGGGTCGGCATTCCGAGCGAGGTCCGGCCGCGATGACCGCGCCGATCGCAGACAGCGTCATGGCTGCGACGTACAAGCTCGTGCAGCAGGCCATGAGCGGCCAATGGCAGGAAGTGCCGAAGACGATCCAGGAGCGGCGCGACCTGCTGGACAAGATTTCCTCGAGCGCCCGCCCGCAGGACCAGCAATGGCTGAGCGCACTGCGCCAGGCAATGACCGAGTCCGACGCCGCCGTCGCGAGTATCGCCGCCGCGGCCGGTAGCACCGTGGGCTCGCCTCCTGTGGGTTCGGCTTCAGCCGAACATTCCCCCACCGACACGGACGCCGTCAGCGCTATCATGGACATGCTCGGCAAGGGAGGCTGACGATGTACGAAGGTCTCGACACAGTCGTTCTCTACGAAGAGCTGGCCTACGAAGACGTATTGCCGGTGTCCTGGAAGAAGCTGCCGGAGCCGTTCGATCCGGCGCAGATGGGCAGCTATGCCGATCGCAATCTGCGCGTGCTGCAGGCGTTGCAGGCGCTCGACGAGCACGGCCAGCCCGAGAAGACCGACGAGAGCTCGCCGCATGCAGCCGACATCATGCGGCTGGACATGAAGGTCAATCTGCTGCTCGACATGGTCGGCGCGCTGCTCGCCGCGAGCCGGCCGCGGCCGCGTCCCACGTCGATCCGCTTCAACGCCCTCGGCGGCGTGTGGCAGGCGATCCCGCCGTTCCCGGAGCTGGGCGCGCAGGGCGTGCTGGAGATCTTCGTTCGCGACAGCATCGCCGAGCCGCTGCGCCTCGTCGGCCGCATCGCTTCGGTCGGGCCGGACGGCCGGGTCAAGGTGCGCTTCGCCGCGCTCAGCGAGAACGTCGCCGACCTGCTCGAGAAGCTCGCGTTCCGCAAGCACCGCCGCCAGGTGGCGGGCATCCGCCTGCCGAAAAAATAATCGCGCCAGTAATCGTCGCGTCAGTCCCGGCCGATGAACTCGGCGATGTTGGATTTGAACGCGAACCGGCGGGCCAGGCGGCTCACATAGAGCCCGGCGATGTCGCCGGCGTCGTTGATCGAATGCACCTGCGTCTGAATGCTGTCCGGGATGTCGATGGTCGTGTAGCGGCCGTCGCGCAGCACGAAGCCGTGCTGCACGTGCGCAGTGTCTGAATAAACCCCGACGATCGTGCCGCGATTGTTGATGTCGAGTGCGCAGGTCACTGGCGCGTTGGGCACGCGCAGCACGGTGAAGGAGCCATTCCGCCACAGGAAGCCGTCGCTCACGAAGATCGTGCCGGCAGGATCGTAGCAACCCACCACGTCGCGGGCGTCGTTGACGCCGAATGCCTGCGTCGAGTTGCCGCCGCTTTGCGGCGCATCGATCAGCGTCACCTGGCCTCCCCGGATGAGCAGGCCGAATATGTCGCGATTGATCTCGACCCAGCCGACGATGTCGCCATGGTTGTTGATTCCCCGCAGCGCAGGCAGCGTGGCGCTGTTCGGTACGCTGATGGCCTGCAGGGCGCCGCTGGAATAGACGAAGCTGATCTCCGGGCTGCCGACGCGGTCCAGCAGGCCGACCATCTCGCCGCGATCGTTGACGCTCGTCACGATGACGGAGCGCGCATTGTCGAAGGTAATCTGGTCGACGAAGCGCTCTACGCGCGCGAACCCGCGGAGCTGGCCCTCGTCCTCGGAGATGCGCTGGACGTATGAGCCGGCGATCAGGCCGCGGCCGTTGAGACTGATGAACTGGGGCGCCTGGCCGAAAACGGTGATCTTGCTGTAGTGCGGTGCCGCGGGCTCGGCAGCGTGACCCGGCAGAACGAACGCAAGAGCCGCCGCGGCGGCCAGCGATGCACGGTGAAGCCTTCGCATACGAACCTCCCTGACGCCAGTCGAAGCGCGATCCCCACAGCCTCGAACGCCAGCCCGGCAATGAAGTTCCCGGCCGAAAGTGCGAACTCCGTCACGCGCGTGCAGCACCGGTTTGCCGCGTCCGTGGCCGCCGCGTGCGCCGCACACCCGCGTTTTCTCAGCGCTTCCCTTAACGCCGGCGCCAATTTTCTGGCAGTAGTTCACGGCAGCCCGGTGATCAGCGATGGTCTTATAGAGCAAGTTGTGCGGACAGACAGAATGCCGCCAACACAAGAGTGCACGCGCCCACCAGCGCAAGGACCCAGATGAATCTGAGCGATACGGCAAGACTGCGAACCCTCACCGTGCAACGCGCGGTCGTCTATGACGGCGACGCGCAGCGCGCGGAAAGAGTGGCGGACGTCCTGCGCAGCCTGGGGCTGGAGCCCTTGCTGATCGACCACAGCGCCCTGATGCGTGCCGTCATCCAGGCGCCGAGCACGCCGCCGGCCCTGTTGATCGGCGACGTGGCCGATTGCGACTGGCGCGAGCTGGGTGCGGCGCTGCGCGAGCAGCTCGGCGATGTCCCGGTCGTTGCGTACGGATCTTCTGCGGTTGCTGACCAGCTGATCGCGACTCTCGGCTCCCGCCTGCAGCGCCTGCAGTTCCCGTTCAAGAGCGCGACGCTCGCTGCAGCCCTGCGCGTTCCCGTGGAAGCGGCGTTGGAAGAGGCCGGCGACGTCTGCATGCCGACCGGCTCGTCGGCGGGGGTGCGCGAGGTCAATGCGCTGATCCGCCAGGTCGCGGCCCATGATTCGAGCGTGCTAATCCTCGGGGAATCCGGCACCGGCAAGGAGCTCGCCGCCCGCGCCATTCACGACGCCAGCCCGCGCCGCCAGCGGCCGTTCGTCGCCATCAATTGCGGCGCCATTCCGGCCGAGCTGCTCGAAAGCGAGCTGTTCGGGCACGAGAAGGGCGCGTTCACCGGCGCGATCGCCGCCCGCAAGGGCCGGTTCGAGATCGCCGAGGGCGGCACGCTGTTCCTCGACGAGATCGGCGACATGAGCCTGCCGATGCAGGTGAAGCTGTTGCGCGTGCTGCAGGAGCGCGTGTTCGAGCGCGTCGGCAATCACACGCCGATCCGCTGCAACGTGCGCATCATCGCGGCGACTCACCGCAACCTCGAGGATTCGATCGTGCGCGGCGCGTTCCGCGAGGATCTGTTCTACCGCCTCAACGTGTTCCCCATCGAGATGCCCTCGCTCCGCTCGCGCATCGACGACCTGCCGATGCTGGTGCGGGATTTCTCGGACCGCAACGTCGACGCCGGCCGCAGCAAGGTCGAGCTGACCGCGCGCGCGCTCAAGGTGCTGAGCGCGTACCCGTGGCCCGGCAACGTGCGCGAGCTCGGCAACCTGATCGAGCGCCTGTCGATCCTGTGCCCGAACCGCCGCGTCGATTTCACCGACCTGCCGCTCAAGTACCGGCCGCCGAGCGTGCTCGCGCAGCTGAACCTGGATGCCATTCCCGACGAGGTGCCGCAGGTGGAAGAGGCCGACGAGGCCGAGGAAAGCGTCAGCCTCGACGATCGCGAAGTGATCTCGCTGCTGGCCGAGCAGGGTCCCACCGAGATGTTCGTGCAGCTCCCGGCCGAAGGCCTGGACCTGCGCGACCACCTGTTCACGATCGAGCGCGGGCTGATCCAGCAGGCGCTGAGCCGCTCCGGCGGCACCGTGGCGCACGCGGCGCGGCTGCTCAAGCTGCGGCGCACGACGCTGGTGGAGAAGCTGCGCAAGTTCCAGATGCTCAACGAGGCCGCGGCGTCGGAAGTTTGACGGAAGCGGGAAATGGGGACATTCCCCATTTCGCCGGCCCTGTGGACCCAAGGCATGTCGAGCGCTGGAAATGGGGAATGTCCCCATTTCCCTGTGACGGCCTCCACAGGATCGCACCCCCGGCCCAGCCGGCCCCCGCACTGGAACAGAACTTGCTCCCTTCCTGGCCACTATGGGCGTGATTTCACGAATGGCTGACTATGGACGCGACGGCGGGGACTCCCCGGCAGTCGCCGGTCAGTCAGCGGTCACGTCTTCGGCCGACATGATCGCCACCGCGGACGCCTCGCGGCGCCTCGCCGAGCTCGCCCGCCGGGTTGCGGCCAGCGACTGCACCGTGCTGATCGCGGGCGAGTCGGGCACCGGCAAGGAAGTGCTGGCGCGCTTCATCCATCGCAACTCGGCCCGGGCCGAGCGCACCTTCGTCGCCGTCAACTGCGCGGCGATTCCCGAGAACATGCTGGAGGCGCTGCTGTTCGGCTACGAGCGCGGCGCGTTCACCGGCGCGCACGCCGCGCATCCCGGAAAGTTCGAGCAGGCGCAGGGCGGCACGTTGTTGCTCGATGAAGTGACCGAGATGCCGCTCGGCCTGCAAGCCAAGCTCCTGCGCGTGCTCCAGGAACGCGAAGTGGAACGGCTCGGCGGCCGCGTCCCGGTCGCGCTCGATGTCCGCGTGCTCGCCACCACGAACCGCAATCTGCGAGCGGAAGTCGCCGGCGGCCGCTTCCGCGAAGATCTGTACTACCGCCTGAACGTCTTTCCTCTGACGACCGCGCCGTTGCGCGAGCGTCGCGACGACGTGCTGCCGCTGGCGATGCACGTGCTCAACGCGCGCTGCCGCCCCGGCGAGCGCATTCCGGCGCTGAGCGCCGAAGCCGCGCACATCCTGCTGACGCACGCGTGGCCGGGCAACGTGCGCGAGCTCGACAACGTCATGCAGCGCGCGCTGATCCTGGCCAGCGGCCCGGTGATCCAGGCCGAGCACATCCACATCGAGCCGAGCGACCCTCCGACGACGGACCTCGCTCCCGCGACCGCTCACAGCCCGCAGCCGGCCGCGCTTTCCGATTCTCTTTCGGCCGCCGAGCGCGACTTGATCCTCGGCGCTCTGCGCACCGACAACGGCAATCGCCAGGCGATGGCGAAGCGGCTCGGCATCAGCCCGCGCACCTTGCGTTACAAGCTGGCGAAGCTGCGCGAAGCCGGCGTGGAAGTTTGAGGGAGCAGTCATGTCGAACTTGCAGATCGATGCAGTGCTTGCCCAGATCCGCTCGATGCAGTCGCAGGTGCGCGGCGCCGGCGGGGCGCCGTCGGAGATTGCGCAGGCTGCGAGCAGCATCGGCGGCGCGACGCAGGCGCCGACCAATTCGTTCTCGAATGTGTTGAAGCAGGGCCTCGACCAGGTGAACCAGGCGCAGTCGCGCGCCTCCGATCTCGCGACGCAGTTCGAGCGCGGCGTCCCGGGGGTCGAGCTGCCGCAGGTCATGCTGGAAATGCAGAAGGCGAGTGTCTCATTCCGTGCGATCACCGAGGTACGCAACCGCTTCGTCAATGCGTACCAGGAGATCATGAACATGCCCATCTGATGAAGGTGTTAGGTGACTAGGCCATGAGTACTGAAGCGGCGGCATTGCCGCGTCCTTCCATCATTCCGCCGAGCCTCAAGCCGCTCGCGCTGCTGATCGGCATCGCCGCGGCGGTTGCCGCCGGCGTCGTGATCGTGCTGTGGTCGAAGGAGCCGACCTACAGCCTGCTGTACGGCAACCTCGGCCAGCAGGACGCCGCGCAGATCGCACAGGCGCTCGACACCAACAACATTCCTTACAAGCTCGACGCCGGCACGATCACCGTTCCGGCCGATCGCGTGCACGATGCGCGACTCAAGCTCGCAGCGCAGGGCCTGCCGGAAGGCGATGGCGGCTTCGCCGTGATGTCCAAGGAGCCGGGCTTCGGCGTCAGCCAGTTCATGGAAGGCGCGCGCTACCAGCACGCACTGGAAACGGAGCTCGCCCGCACGATCTCCAACTTGCAGCCCGTCGAAGGCGCGCGCGTGCACCTGGCGCTGCCGCGTCAGTCGGCGTTCGTGCGTGACCGCCGTCCGCCGAGCGCTTCCGTGTTCCTGCAGATGAAGCCGGGTCGCCGCCTCGAATCCGAGCAGGTGACTGCGATCGTCAACCTCGTTGCGTCGAGCATTCCGGAGCTGGAAGCGGATCAGGTCACCGTCGTCGATCAGCAGGGACGCCTGCTGTCTGCGCCCGAAGGTAACGATGAGATGGCTGCCCGCGAGAAGCAGCTGGAGATCGCTCGCGGCATGGAAGAGCGCTACACGCAGCGCGTCGAGCAGCTGCTCGCGCCGCTCGTCGGACCGGGCCGCGTCCGTGCGCAGGTCGTTGCCGACGTCGAGCTGTCGACCACCGAAGAGGCTCGCGAGCAATATCGTCCTGACAGCCAGATCGTTCGCAGCGAGCAGACGGCGGAAGAGAGCAGCCGCAACGGCTCTGGTCCACAGGGCGTGCCGGGTGCGCTCACCAATCAGCCGCCGGCGCCCGGCGTGGCGTTGCCGCCCGGTGCCACCGCTCCGAACGCACAGGCGCAGGCAGCGGACGCGCAGCAGCCGGCCGCGCCGACCTCGCCCGACAACACTTCGAAGCAGTCGACTCGCAACTACGAGATCGATCGCACCGTCGCATATACGCGGCAGCCCGCGGGTCGCCTGAAGCGCCTGACCGTCGCCGTGCTCGTCGACAACCTGCGCACGACCGACGACGACGGCAACGTCACCGAGACGGCGTTGACGCCGGAACAGATCGAGAACATGACGAAGCTCGTCAAGGACGCGGTCGGCTTCGACCAGGCGCGCGGTGACAGCGTCAACGTGGTCAACGCGTCGTTCAAGGGCGAGCTGAAGCCGGAGGACGTGCAGGTGGACGAGATCCCGATCTGGGAGCGCCCGCTGGTGCGTGACCTGGCGAAGCTGCTTGCGGGATTGATCGTGCTGCTCGTGCTGGTACTGATGGTGCTGCGTCCGCTGATCCGCGGCCTGCTCGCCACGCCGCGCGTCGCTTACGTGCCTGCCGCCGCGTTGCCCGCTGGCGCGCCGGGCAGCAGCCTGGCGCCCGGACAGAGCGCCGGTCCGCAGCTCGATTACGACGGACAGATTTCGCACGCGCGCTCGATAGTCACACAGGACCCGGCGCGAGTGGCGCAGGTGGTGAAGACGTGGGTCGGCAACGATGAGTAAGAAGGCTCAACACGACGCCAAGCGCAGCGGCACCGAGCGTGCTGCAATCTTCCTGCTGTCGCTCGGCGAGCAGGAAGCGACGGAAGTCATGCGGCACATGGGTGCCAAGGACGTGCAGCGCATCGGCGCCGCCATGACGCAGCTCCAGAACGTCTCGCGCACCGACGTCTCGCAGGTGATGAGCGAGTTCAACCAGTCCGTCGAGGGCCATACGTCGCTCGGCGTCGGCGTCGACGAATACCTGCGCAAGGTGCTGGTCGGCGCGCTCGGCGAGGAGAAGGCGCGCGGCATCATCGATCGCATCCTGTTCGGCCGCTCCAGCAAGGGCCTCGAAGCGCTCAAGTGGATGGACGCGCGCGCGGTCGGCGAGCTGATCCGCCAGGAGCATCCGCAGATCATCGCGATCATCCTCGCCTATCTCGACCCGGACCAGGCCGGGGACATCCTCGGGCACTTTCCGGACCCGCTGCGCGCCGACGTCCTGCTGCGCATCGCGACGCTCGACGGCATCCAGCCGAACGCGCTGAACGAGCTCGACGAAGTGATCGAGAAGCAGTTCGCCGGCCGCGCCAACGCGCTGAAGACCTCCGTGCTCGGCGGCGTCAAGAGCGCCGCGAACATCCTCAACTTCATGGACTCGAGCGCGGAAGCGAACGTGGTCGAGCTGATCTCCAAGGTCGACCAGGACCTCGGCACCAAGATCCAGGACCTGATGTTCGTGTTCGACGATATCTCCGAGATCGACGACCGCGGCATGCAGGAAGTGCTGCGCGCGGTGCCCAGCGACAAGCTGCTGCTCGCCATCAAGGGCGCGGACGAGGCGCTCAAGCAGAAGATCTTCAAGAACATGTCGCAGCGCGCGGCCGAGATGCTCAAGGACGATCTCGAAGCCAAGGGCCCGGTGCGCCTGTCGGAAGTCGAGGCGGCGCAGAAGGAAATCCTGGCGACCGTGCGCAAGATGGCCGAAGCCGGCACGATCCAGCTCGGCGGCAAGGGTGAGGAGTTCGTATGAGCGCGGTCTCGCGCTGGGACCTGCCGACGGTCGCGGGCAAGACGGTGCAGGGCCGTCGCGCCGGCAAGACCGTCAGCGAGCTGGAAGAAGTCGACCAGCGCACTCACAAGGAAGCGTACGCCAAGGGTCATGCGGCGGGAGTCGCGGCTGCGCGGGCCGAGTCGCAGCAGGCTCTCGATCAGCTCAAGAATCAGGTCGCGAGCATCGACAAGATGGTCGCCGCGATCGCGCAGCCGTTCGCCGACCTGGATGCGCAGGTCGAGGAACAGCTCGTGCAGCTTTCCGTGACGATCGCCCGACAGCTCGTGCGTCGCGAGCTGCGCATGGATCCCGCGCAGGTGATCGCGATCGTCCGCGAAACGGTGGCACTGCTGCCGGCAGCGACGCGCGATGTGCGCGTCCATCTGCATCCCGACGATGCGGCTGTCGTGCGCGAGAAGCTCGCGATGCCGAGCGCCGACCGCGCCTGGACGATCGTCGAAGATCCCGTGATGACGCGGGGCGGCTGTCGCGTTACCACCGACACCGCACACATCGATCAACGCCTGGAGACGCGTATCCAGGGAATCATGGCCGCAATCCTCGGCGAGGAGCGCAGCGATGCCGGACGCGGCGCGTAGCTCCAGGATCGCGAGCCTGCTGGAGCGGCACGCGAAGCGCGTCGAGCAGCTGCCGCCGCCGCCTGTCGAGGGCGTGCTGACCCGCATGGTCGGCCTGACGCTCGAAGCTGCCGGTTGCCAGGCTGCCGTCGGCGATCGTTGCGACGTGCTCGGCAACGATGGCGCGCGCATCGAAGCTGAGGTCGTCGGATTCTCGGGCGACCGTCTGTATCTCATGCCGACCGGCGACATTCACGGCTTGAAGCCGAACGCGCGCGTGGTGCCGCGTACCGGCGCGGAAATGGTCGGCGTCGGCTCGCAACTGCTGGGGCGGATCATCGACGGCGCCGGCGCGCCGCTCGACAGCCTCGGCTCCATCGAATCCGAACAACGCGTTCGCCTGACCGGTACGCCGATCAATCCGTTGTCGCGTCAGCCGATCGAGGAACCGCTCGACGTCGGCGTGCGCGCGATCAATTCGCTGCTGACCGTCGGCCGCGGCCAGCGTATCGGTCTGTTTGCAGGCAGCGGCGTCGGCAAGAGCGTGCTGCTCGGCATGATGGCGCGCTACACCAGTGCGGACGTCATCGTCGTCGGGCTGATCGGCGAGCGCGGCCGCGAAGTGAAAGAATTCGTCGAGCGCATTCTCGGGCCGCAGGGCCTGAAGCGCGCAATCGTCGTGGCGACGCCGGCGGACAATCCGCCTCTGATGCGCTTGCACGGCGCCTGGCGCGCTACGGCCATTGCGGAGTATTTCCGCGACCAGGGCAAGAACGTCCTCTTGATCATGGATTCGCTGACGCGCTTCGCACAGGCGCAGCGCGAGATCGGCCTGGCGATCGGCGAGGCACCGGCGACGAAAGGCTATCCGCCGTCCGTGTTCGCGCGTCTGCCGCAGCTCGTCGAGCGTGCGGGTAACGGTGCGGAGGGTAGCGGCTCGATCACCGCCTTCTACACAGTGCTGACCGAAGGCGACGATCAGCAGGATCCGATCGCCGACTCGGCGCGCGCGATCCTCGATGGTCACGTCGTGCTGTCACGGCGAATTGCCGAAGCCGGCCACTATCCGGCGATCGACATCGAAGCTTCGATCAGCCGCGTGATGCACGACGTAGTCGCGCCGGAGCAGTTCGCGCTCGCGCGTCGCTTCAAGCAGGCGCTCAGCACGTATCAGCAGAACCGCGATCTGATCGCGATCGGCGCATATCACAAGGGCAGCGATCCGCGCATCGACGCGGCGATCGCGCTATGGCCGAACATGCAGAACTTCCTGCAGCAGGATCTTGGCGAGCGCGTCGACTACAGACGCAGCCTCGTCGAGCTCGGCGCAGTGATCGGCGGTGCCGCGTGACGCGTGCCAAGCGCATGAAGCCGGTGCAGGAGCTGTTCGACGACACCGAACGTCGGCTGGCGATGGCCCTCGCTGCGATCGAGCGCAAGGTTGCCGACGCCGAAACGAAGCTGCAGGAGCTGGAGCGCTATCGGCTCGACTACGACAAGCAGTTCGCGCAGCGCGCCGGACAGGGAATCGGTGCGACCAGTCTGCGCGACTACCAGGTTTTCCTCGCGCGTCTCGCTGAAGCAATTCGCCAGCAGCAGGCCGTCGTAAAGCGCGCGCAAACCGAGCGCGACGCAGAGCGGCAGCGCTGGCAGGAAGCGGCCAAACGCGCCAAGGCGCTCGGCCACGTGGTCGAGCAGTGGCAGACAGAGGAGCGGCGCGCGTCGGATCGACGCGAGCAGCGCGAGAGCGACGAGCGTGCGCAACGCAGAGTAACCAAGACATGACACCCACGAATCTTCCCGTGCAGCCCGGAACGGCGGCGACGCCGCCAGCGGCGCCGACTTCGGCAGCTGAACAGCCGACGACAGCTGACTTCTTCCTGATGCTGGGTCAGCTGGTCGCAGCCTCGGTTCAGAGCAGTGGCACGACCGTCGCACCGACGACCAAGATGCCGCTGCTGGTGCTGGACGGCGCTGCGAAAAAGGAGGAAGTCGATCCCGAGGAGCTGCTGGCAATGTTCGCGATGGCGATGCACCCGCAACCGCAGCCGGTGAACATCGACATCCCCGCCGAGGCGGCACCGCAGATTGCGCCGGGCACGGCGGACGCTCCGATTCAGAACATCCTGCAAGCCGTCGCGCGACAGGCCACGGACGGGAAGCTGATCACCGAGATCGCCACGGATGACGTTGCGCAGAGCGCGGACGCTACGACCGACGCCAGTCAGGTTCCGACGACGTTCCAGCTGCAGCAGCCGCAGGCCGCAGCAAACGCGCACACGCACGCGGCCATCTCGCGTCCCGTGCACCAGCCGGTCGGTAGTGCAGCGTGGGCGGATGAGATCGGCGCGCGCGTCGTGATGATGACGGAGTCGGGCAATCACACCGCGTCGCTGAAGCTGTCGCCGGAGCACCTCGGTCCGCTGGAAATCAACATCACCGTGCGCGACGACAAGGCTTCGGTCTGGTTCGGCGCCGCACACGCCGACACTCGCGCCGCAATCGAAACCGCGCTGCCGCGGCTGAGAGAAATGTTCGAGTCACAGGGTCTGTCGCTGGCGGACGCCGGCGTCTTCCGCGAGCCGCCGCGTGAGCAGGCGGCCGTGAAGAACAACGCGCGGTCGTCCGGGCAGGGCGAGGGAGGCGAGGAGGTCACGACCGTCTCGCGTGCGAGATTGGGCCTGGTAGACGCCTACGCCTGAGAGTCAGGCTAAAGCCTAACCCACAGCCTTACTTCGGCGCCGGCTCTGCCAGGGCGCTGCGAGTCTCCGCAGTCCCCGGCTTGAGCGCATTGCTCCCGGCTTCGCTTGCGTAGACAGTCGCCAGCTCCTGCTGCTTGTCGCGCGTGCTGACCGTCGCGAGGTGATAGTACTCACACTGCGCGCGGTCGCGCGTGACGTCGAGGACACAATAGCCGCGCTTGTGCAGCTCGACATATTTCATATGCGGCGACGTCGAGCGCACGCGCTCAGCGTCCGTGACTGCCTGGGCTCGATCGCGCAGCCCCGGTGAGCTGACCGCGGGCCCGACGAACTCCACACCCACGATGCGTGCTTCGCTCGACGTTGCAGACGCAGCCCACGGGTTGGACTTCAGCTCGTTGCACCACGAAGAATGGATGTCGCCCGTCAGCACGACGTTGTTGCGGATGTCGCGCTCGCGCAGCACTTGGAACAGCCGCTCGCGCGTCGGCGCGTAGCCGTCCCACTGATCGGGATTGCGAATGGTGCTGCCTTGGGTGCGGCTGAGCTGCGCCATCATCACTTGCTGGCCGAGGATGCGCCACGGCTGCTTGCGGTCCTTGGACTTGCGCAGCTCGCCGGCGAGCCACTTCTCCTGGTCGAAGCCGAGCAGCGTGCGTTTCGGATCGGCGATCGCCGGATCCGACGCGGCGATGTCCGACTCGCCGGCCTTGAGATCGACCTGCTTGTCGCGGCCGTGCAGTCGCGTGTCGAGCATCAGGATGTCGGCGAGGTCGCCGAACTGAAAGGCCTGATAGATGCTGTCGTCGGAGAGCGAGCTGCTGCGAATCGGCATGAACTCGTTGTATGCCTGCACGGCGTTGCGGCGCCGTGTCTGCCACTCGCCTTCGCCCTGATCAGGATCGTGATTCTCCGCGCCGTCGCGCCACGAGTTGTTGGCGCTCTCGTGGTCATCCCACACCGTGATGAACGGATGCTGGCGATGAACCTCCTGCAGATCCGGATCGCTGCGGTACAGCGCGTAGCGCAGGCGATAGTCGTCGAGCGTCACGATCTCGTGCTTCGGCACGACGTCGCGCTGGCCGGCGAGCTGCGGATCCGCGTATTCGCCGAGCTTGTACTCGTAGATGTAGTCGCCGAGATGCAGCACGAAGTCCAGGTCGTCGCGCTCGGCGATCCGCGCGTATGCGTTGAAGTAGCCGTGCGGATAGTTCGAGCACGAAGCGAAGGCGAGGCGCAGCCGATCGACGCGCCCGGCAGGCAGCGTGCGCGTGCGGCCGATCGGCGATTTCACGCCGCGCGCCTCGAACTGATAGTAGTAAGTGAGCCCGGGTTCGAGGCCGGCGGCGTCGACCTTCACCGTGAAGCCGCGACGCTGGTCGGTGACGAAGCGGCCCGACTGGCGGATCTGCTTCATGCCCGGATCGCTCGCGATCGACCAGCGCACGCGCAGGGTCTCGGTCGGATCGACGGGCGTCACGCGCGTCCACAGGATCACGCGATCGCGCTGCGGATCGCCGCTGGCGACGCCGTGAGCGAACGTGAACGAGGGCTCGTCCTCGCGCGCGAGGGCGGCGGGCGCGAGACCGAGGGCAGCCAATGCAGCGATCAGTTCACGGCGATTCAGCTGCGTCATGGTGGCTTCCTAGATTTTCTTGAAGTAGCGCGCCGCGTGGAACGCGCGAAATCCGGATTTCTCGTAGGCCGCGCGGGCCGGGCTGTGGCCGGGATCGCCGCCGGTCTCGACCATCGCTATGGTCATGCCGGCGTCTTTCATGCGCATGACAGCGAAGTCGGTCATCGCGTTGGCGATGCCGCGGCGCTGAAAGTCCGGGTCGACGGCGATCATGTAGATCTCGCCGAGCTTGTCCGCAGCGTGGAAGCGGATGGCAACGAAGCCGGCAACCGTTCGCGACTCGATTGCCACCCACACCTTCATGTCCGGCGACGCGCAGGCGTCGCGCACCGACTTTTCCTGGCTAGCGAGCCAGCCCGAAGGGTAGAACGCCTCGTAGACCTCCGGCGCCAGCACCTGCTTCAGGGAAGCGAACACCGGCGCCCACGCGCGCAGCGACAGCCGCACGACCGCATCGACGTGCTCGGGTGTGCAAGGTTCGAGCTGCATGACTCACCCCCACACCTCGCCGAACAGGCGCGCGAAGTTCGCACCGAGAATCTTCTCGACGCGCTTCGCCGGCCAGCCGCGATCGTTCAGGTCATTGGCGAGCGTGAAGAAGCGGCGCGCGTCGTTGTACTCCGGCAGGAGGTTGAACACATCGGCCGCTTCGCCGGGCGCGGCGATGCCGGCCTTGGCGCGATCCTCGAAGAACTTGCGCTGGAACTCGGCATACTTCGCGTTGAGCTCGATGCCGGAGATGCTGCCGTCGGTGCCGAGGCCGACATGATCCTCGCCGCAGACGTTGACTGCATGATCGAGATGCCGCAGCAGATCCTCCGCATGCGGCTGACCGGACGCGCGCAGGAACGGCATGAAGTAGATGCCAACCACGCCGCCACGGTCGGCGACCGCCTTGAGCTCGCGATCATGCGTATTGCGCGGCACGTCGACGAGCGCACGGCAACCGGTATGTGTGATCGCCATCGGCGACTTGGAGGCTGCGATCGCTTCGCTCTGCGTGCGTGGGCCGGCGTGGCTCATGTCGAGCAGGATCTTCAGCTCGTTGATCTCGGCAACCAGCTCGCGACCGAGCGTGCTCAAGCCGCCATCGGCAGGCTCCAGGCAGCCGTCGCCCATGAGATTGCGGCGGTTGTAGACCGGCTGCACGATGCGCACGCCGAGGCCATGGAACATCTTCAGGCGGTCGAGCCGGCCTTCGAGCGGGCTCGTGTCCTGAAAGCCGTAGATCAGGCCCATGCGGCCCGAGCTCTTCGCGGTCTGCAGATCGGCGCCGGTCTGCACGCGCATGAAGTAGTCGGGATGATCGGTGATCGTCTGCTCGGCGTACGCGATGCCTGTTACCGTATCTTCGAACACGCCGGGACCGTTGCCGACGCTGCTCACCGTGAGGTTCACCGCATTGACGCCCGATGCTTTCACATCCGCGAGCGAGCGGGCGGAGAGGCCGGCGTCGGGCGGCAAGTCCGGCTCGAATCCGCCGGGACCGCCGAGCGCATCGATCACCATCGCCTTGGCGTACGCCTGCTCGGAGAATCCGCGCTTCGGCGCGGCAGCGCGGGCAGCGGGCGCCGCGCTGAGTGCTGCGAAGACGGCGGAGGCCAGAAATTCGCGTCGATCGAGCATCGTCGTTCTCCTTGGCGTATCGGTCCGGCGAATTCGCGCGCATTGTAGCGCGCCCGGCGCTGCGGTACCGTAGCCGACACAACACGAACGACGTCAGCGGGAGAATCTCATGTTCACGCGCTTCTCTCGAAGCTGGGGACTGATCAAGGCGAGCGGCGCGGTTCTGCGCCAGGACAAGGAACTGCTGCTGTTCCCGTTCTTCTCCGCGATCGCGACCGTGCTGGTATCGGCGAGCTTCATCGCGCCGCTGGTGCTGAGCGGCGCGTTGGAGCAGGCGGCCGACGGCGGGTCGCTCGACGCCGCGTCGATGATGTGGCTGTTCCTGTTCTACCTGGTGCAGTACTTCGTCATCTTCTTCTTCAATTCGGCGCTGGTCGGAGCGGCGATGATCCGCCTCGATGGCGGCGATCCGACGGTGAGCGACGGGCTGCGGATTGCAAGCTCGCGCATCGTGCAGATCATCGGTTATGCGGCGATCGCCGCGACGGTCGGCTTGATCCTGCGTCTCATCGAGGAACGCGCGGGTTTCATCGGCCGCTGGATCGCCGGCTTGATCGGCCTGGCGTTCACGGTCGGGACGTTCCTGACCGTGCCGATTCTCGTGAGCCGCGAGATCGGCCCGCTCGAAGCGGTGAAGGAGAGCGCCGCGCTGCTCAAGAAGACGTGGGGCGAGAACATCATCGGCAACGCCGGGATGGGAGTGGTGTTCGGCCTGTTCTATATGGGCATCGCGTTCGTCGGACTGATGTTCGTCCTGGGGGTGGTGCGCACCGGCAACCCGACGTTGATCGTGCTCGTCGTGGCCGTCGCTGTGCTGGCGATCATCACGCTCGCGCTGGTGCAGGCCGCGCTGCAAGGAGTGTATTCGGCCGCCTTGTATCGCTACGCAGTCGACGGCAACGCCGGAGAATCCTTCTCCGGCGCGCTGCTCGGCGAGGCGTTCAGGCCGAAGCGCTGAGTCCCGAAGCGGCGTCCATGCCGCACACGGATCACAGAGTGTTGCTGGCCAGCTGAGCGGCGGGCCGCCTGCCATTCAGCGCTATGACCTCGCCGCGGCGATTGGCGAGGCACGTGCTCTTCGCGATCTGCCGGCCGCTCGCCGAACCGGTTGCGATCAGCACGACTTTGTAGGTGCGCGTCTGCGCATCCAGCGGTCCGCTCGCCAAGTCCTGTTTGTCCACGACTACCGGCTGCCCCTTCGGCAGGTTCGCGGCGACGAACGCCTGAATGCACGCATCCATCGCCTGCTCGGCCGCGTCGGCGCGGGCGGCCAGCGGCGATGCGAGCAGCACGAGCGTCGTCGTGGCGAGAATGCGCCGTGCAGCGCGGTCAAGCTTGGCAGATCTGCGATTCATGATGTCCTCCCGGACGCGGTGAAAGAAGCGTCGCAAGGTCAATCTACGAATCGCTGCGCGCTGCTACAAACGATAAGAATTCACGCGCAGTGCAATCGCGCTCACGCGGCGATCGCGAACTGCGCGAGGATCCACTGCTCGAGCGCGCGAACATCCGGGCGCGCGGCGTCCTCGTTGCGCAGAACCAGAAAATAGCTTTCGCCCGTACACAGCTGCGCATCGAACAACTTGACGAGCGAGCCCTGCATGAAGCGCTCGTGACCGAGCGGCGCGGAAACCAGTGCGACGCCGACGCCGTGCTCTGCTGCTTGTGCCGCCGCATGCATGGTGTCGAAACGCACGAGTTTCCTCGGGCGCAGCTCGATGCCGAGCGGTTGCGCCCAGCATTGCCAGCCGTCGCGCCGCGTCTCGTGGACGATCAGCGTATGGTGATTGAGATCGCCGACGGTATCGATGGGCAGCTTCTGCAGCAGCGTCGGCGAGCAGGCCGGCACGAAAGTTTGCGAGAACAACTTGTGACAAGCGTAACCGCCGCCTTCCGGAATCGCGCCGACGACGATCGACAGATCCGCGTCGGCCGCGTGGACGGGCAGAGGCGCCGCGTTCGTGTCGATGTGAACGTCGGTATCCGGCTGCGCTTCGAGAAACGACAGCAGGCGCGGCAGCAGCAGCTCGCTCGCAAAGAACGGCGGAGTATGCAGCCGTACCACGCTGCGCGCATGACGGATCCGCAGCTCTTCAGTGACTCGCTCCAGTCGGGCAAAGATGGTCTCGACGTGCTCGAGATAGTTGCGGCCTGCCTCGGTGAGCGTGAGCGCGCGCGGTCCGCGCTCGAACAGCGTCACACCGAGATGCTGTTCCAGCGCCTTGATCTGATGACTGACTGCCGACGGCGTGACGAACAGCTCCGCCGCCGCGGCCTTGAAGCTTTGCCGGGTCGCGGCAACCTGGAACGTCCTCAGAAACTTCAGCGGCGGCAGTCGCATGGTCGAGCTCCGGCAGGGCCGGCGTCGCCTGGCATCCTGGTCCAGGCAAAGCAAGTCCCGTGCCGGGCCGGCGGAGGCGGTTGAAGTCGAATCTGCGGGGTCTTCGCGAGAAAGGGGCTGGCGCTGCGCTCCATGTGTGCGCAGCGCCGCCAGTCACGCGCGCGTTTGCGGTGCGACGCGCTCAGGCACGAGTCACGGCGCGATGCCTTGCGACTTCAGATATTCGTCGTACGTGCCCTTGAAGTCCGCGATCGTGCCGCCGGGACGCAGCTCGATGATGCGCGTCGCCAGCGCACCGACGAACTCGCGATCGTGCGAGACGAACAGCAGCGTGCCCGGGTATTTCTCCAGGCCGATCTGCAGCGACTCGATCGTTTCCATGTCCATGTGGTTGGTCGGCTCGTCGAGCAGCATGACGTTCGGCTTGGTGAGCATGAGCTTGCCGTAGATCATGCGGCCCTTCTCGCCGCCGGACAGCACCTTCACCTGCTTGCGGATCTCGTCGCCCGAGAACAGCAGGCGGCCGAGCGTGCCGCGGATGACCTGGTCGTCGTCCGCCTTCGCGCGCCACTCGCTCATCCAGGTGAACAGGTCGACTTTCTTGGCGAACTCGGCCTGCGGATCCTGCGGCATGTAGCCGGGCTGGGCGTTCTCGACCCACGAGATCCTGCCCTTCGTGGGATGCAGGTCGCCGGCGAGCAGCCGCATCAGCGTGGTCTTGCCGATGCCGTTCGGCCCGATGATCGCGATGCGCTCGCCCGCTTCGACGTTGAAGCTGACGTTCTTCAGCACTTCGACCCTGGAGTGCGGATAGTGAAAGCCCAGGTGCTCGACGGCGAGGGCGTTGCGATACAGCTTCTTGGCCTGGTCGAAGCGGATGTACGGATTCTGGCGCGAGGAGGGCTTGATCTCCTCGATCTTGATCTTCTCGAGCAGCTTCTTGCGCGAGGTCGCCTGGCGCGCCTTCGACGCGTTGGCGGAGAAGCGGCGCACGAACTCCTGCAGGTCCGAAATGCGGTCCTTGGCTTTCGCATTGGCGGCTTCGACGCGCTCGCGCGCCTGGATCGACGCGAGCATGAAGTCGTCGTAGTTGCCCGGGTAGATCTTGATCTGCCCGAAGTCCAGGTCCGCCATGTGCGTGCACACCTGGTTCAGGAAATGGCGGTCGTGGCTGATGATGACCATCGTGGCGTCGTAGTCGTTCAACACGCCTTCGAGCCAGCGGATCGAGTTGATATCCAGGTTGTTGGTGGGCTCGTCCAGCAGCAACACGTCGGGCCGCGAGAACAGCGCCTGTGCCAGCAGCACGCGGAGCTTCCAGCCCGGCGCGACTTCGCGCATCGGGCCGTTGTGATACGAGGCGTCGATGCCGGCGTCGGTGAGAATGCTGGCGGCGCGCGCTTCGGCGTTGTAGCCGCCGTACTCGGCGAACTTTGCTTCCAGCTCTGCTGCGCGCATGTAGTCCGAGTCGCTCGCGTGCGCATCGGCGTAGATCAGGTCGCGCTCCTTCATCGCATGCCACATCTCGACGTGGCCCTGCATGACGACGTCCAGCACGCGCTCGTCTTCGTACGCGAACTGGTTCTGGTTGAGCTTGCCGAGGCGCAGACCTGTCTGCAGCATCACCTCGCCGGAGCTCTGCTCCAGCTCGCCGCCGAGGATCTTCATGAAGGTGGACTTGCCGGAGCCGTTGGCGCCGATCAGGCCGTAGCGGTTGCCGTCGGCGAATTTCACCGACACCTGCTCGAACAGGGGTTTGGCGCCGAATTGGATGGAGACGTTCGCGGTGGAGAGCATGGATACGCAGGCTTCGTGGGAGGGCGCGCCGGAGCGGGCCCAAAAGGGTGCGGATATTACACCGGGAGCGGCCCGGCCGCTCAGCCGATGCGATCCAGCACGAATTGAGCCCGTTCCTGCAGCGGCACCTGCGGCAGCAGCACCAGCTCGTAGCCCTGGCTTCGATAGGTGTGCGTGAGCGCGTCGTAGGTGCGGACCGCCTCGTCGAAGGTCTGCTTGCGCTCGGTGTCGTGCGTGTAGATCTCCCGCCAGGGCGGCGCGATGAAGGCGCGGCGGTTGTAGCGGTAGCGCTTCGCGGCGCTTTCGATGTGGGCCGGGACAGAGAGCCGCAACAGGCGCAGATAGCCCAACACGTCCGGAATGCCGCGATCGAAGAACACGGTGCCGCGGTGGTGAGATGCCGCTTCGTGATAGGAGCGCAAGTCCCACCCGAGCATCAGCTCGGCGAACAGCAGCGGGTCGTTGTGCGGCAGGGCAGGGCCGCCGATCTCGATCTGCTGCTGAATGATCGCGCGGCCCGCTTCGATCGTGCGCGCGTAGCCGGCGCTCGCGAGTGCTTCGATCAGCGTGCTCTTGCCGGAGCCCGGGCCGCCGGTGATCAGGAAGAAGCGGTCGTGGTGCAGGGGATCCATCGCTAGCGGGCGGTGGCGAAGTCGATGAAGCCGCGCCCGGGGTCGACGTGCACGAGCTCGACTCGCACGCGATCGCCGACGTCGAGGCCGCTGGATCCGCGCACCACTTTGCCTTCGGCGATCGGGTGGCTGATTCGCACCCAGGTGCCTTTCTCGGACGCGCCGGTGACGACGCCGTTGAATTGCTGCCCGATACGGTCCACGAGTAGTAGCGCGGTCGCGGCCTTGCGGACCTGGCGCTCGACCTTCGAAGCGCTCTTTTCCTGCGCGGTGCAGTGAGCAGCGAGCTCGCGCAGCTCGTCGTCGGTGTAAGCAGCCGGGTCGCCAGTCAGCGCGGCTTTGACCAAGCGCTGCGTAATGAGATCCGGAAAGCGCCGGTTCGGCGCGGTGGAATGCGTGTACTCGTTGACGGCGAGGCCGAAGTGGCCTTCGGCGGGTTGATTCGGCAGCTCGACTGCGTATTCGCTCGAGCCCAGGAGCTTCAGTACCGACAGTGAAAGCTCAGGAAACGTCTCCGGCTCGGCACTGCGCCGTGCGGCAAGAAATGCGTTGAGTGCGGCGGCGTCTGGTCGTGCGGGAAGACGTTCGCCGACTCCGGCAGCGAGCGCGACGATACGCGGCCAGCGCTCGGGTGAGCGCAGGACTCGACGCAGGAGGCTGCGTCCTTTGCCTTGCAGATATCGCGCGACGACGCCGTTGGCCGCGACCATGAAATCTTCGATGAGCTCCTTCGCGCGATTTCGCTCGTCGGCGCGCATGTCGGTGAGCACGCCTTCGTTGAACACCGGGCGCGCCTGGACCGTCTCGAAGTTGAGTGCGCCGTGCTCGTAGCGGAGGCGACGCAAAGTCTGTGCGACTTTATCCTGGTCACGAAGCTGGCGATCGAGGCCCGCGACTGAGGCGAGTGCGCTCGGCGGCGGTGCGTTGCCGTCGAGCCAGGCGGCGACGCCGTCGTAGGTGAGCTTGGCGCGATTCAGCACGAGCGCGCGGTAGATGTCGGAGGCGCAGATCCGGCCTCGAGCGTCGATCGTCATTTCGATGACGACGGCGAGGCGCTCATCGCCTTCGAGAAGCGACGTGAGATCGGTCGACAACTTCTCCGGCAGCATCGGAAAGACCTTGGCGGCCGTGTACACGGAGGTCGTGTTGCTGCGGGCGTGATCGTCGATGGCCGAGCCGCGCTCGACGAAGGCGTCGACGTCCGCGATGGCGATCAGGACCTTGATCGCGCCCCCGGCGAGCGGCTCGCTGACGGCGAGCTGATCGAGATCGCGCGTGTCGTCGTTGTCGATGGAAGACCAGAGCAGCGCGCGCAGGTCGCGGATCGCGGGGCGGGTCGTCGCGTCGGCCTGCGAGAGCGAATCTGCCTGCCGCTGCGCTTCAGGCGAGAAGTCTGGCTGCAGACCGTGTTCGATCATGGCCTGGCGCGCGATGCTGTCGAGATTGTTCGATTGCACGATTGGACCGTTGCAGAGGGCGACTATCGAGTTTCACGAGGCTTTCCACGATAAACGCACAAGACCTCATCGGTTCCCGCCTGATGAACAATCTGCCAGTCCCAATCGCATAGCAAGTGCTCGCGTCCTTCGGCGCCGACGATGACATCGCCCGCCTTGCAACTCTGCTCCTGGCCGCCCTTGGCGTCGCAATACATCCCGGTCAGCTTCGCCTCGGATGGACGCAGCTCGTTGATGGACTGGTCGCAGCCAGCAAGCAGAAGACTGGTACCGAACGCCAGTGACAGATACAGGATCGCTGCAGCGATCGTCTTCATGAGGCCTCCACTGTTCTTATCGCAGCCAGGTGGATGTCCATGCCCTCCCCCGAATATGAGGGAGGGCAGGGTGGGGCGCTCCTATTTCAGCACAGATACGGCGGCGGTGGCGGCTCTCTGACCTCGAACCCTCCGCGTCCACCGGGCTCCATCTTCAACGCTTCGATCAGCGGCTTGAGCCGACTCGAATCGAGCTGCTCGACCGTCTCATCGACCATCATCGACGCGAGGTGCGCAGCCTCTGCGTAGATCACCGCGTCTTCGCCTTCGGCGTAGAGCAGGACTTCGTAGAGACAGTGAAGCACGCTGTGGACGTGCATCAGCCTGCTGCGCTCGCGCTCGATGGTTTGTTCGAGCAGGGTCGTGGGGGTGCGTGAAGTTTCCGCGGAAACGTTGCGAGGAGTGCTTCGGGCGGGTCGCTTCTTCGACGTATCATCCGTGTTGGCCATGGTCAAAATCTCCTTTGGCTGTGGTCAGGTGCTCGGCGGTGTTTGTCGCACTGCCGGGCACCGCTTGCGGGGTCGCTCCTTCTATTTGGTGATCGTACCCGAGAGTCTGGGTTATGTATATGCGTACAGGCGCGGGTGGTTGATCGAAAGATGTGGGTGGGTATCGTGTCCGCGAGCTCGTCAGCAGACCAGCACGCCGGCGCGCGTTTGTTTGATCTGAAATGATTGCCACCTTCCGCCGGTCGTCCCATCTGCACAGTCACCGCCATGAACGTTTCCAGTAGGTCGAATCGTTACAATTTTCCTCATTGATCCGCCATAGCGCGGTCGAGCGGTGCATTCATCTCCGTTCGTCGGTTGACCGCACAACAGGCCCGCTGGTTGAGGTAGCGTGTTACGGCCGTGGAGGACAACGAAGCTGGGGGAACACGCCATGACTGAAGTCAAATGGACCTTCCCGGTCCTGCTGCTTTGCGCCGCGGGCGCCGCCGCCGCACCGGTCATCACCTATCGGCTTACGCAGATTGACGCCGATCCGCCGAACACATTGCCGATACTCGCCACTGACCTGAACGACAAGGGCGTGGTCGTCGGACTCAGCGATGCAGAGCATCCGGACGCCCGACACGCGTTCCTGTGGCGCGACGGCAAATACATCGACCTGAATGCGCGCATCGACGCTGCGGTCGTTTCGGAAGCAAGTGGCATCAACAACCGCTCCGAAGTCATAGGCCACTACTTCGATGCGCTAGGCACCGAACGTAGTTTTCTCTTGCGCAAGGGTAAGTTCGCCACGATCGATTGTTTCGCGGAGGACATCAACAATCGCGGCCAGATCGCCGGCGAGGGCTGCATCTGGGACCGCGGCCAGGTCACCGTCCTGCCGCAGTTCGAAGTTCGACAGATCAATGACCGCAGGGTAGTCGTCGGTACCGGCAGCTTTGCGCCCAACCGGTTGCGCGCCGTGATCTGGCAGGAAGGTCAGCTCATCGACCTGGGAGTTCCACCCGGATTCTTCGATTCGCGCGGGAGGGGCATCAACAACCGAGGACAGGTCGTCGGGACGGTCGAAGGTGGCTTGCCCACGAGCGGCTTTCTGTGGGAAGACGGGATGATGACGCTATTGCCACAGCTCGCGTCCGAGACAATCAGCGTACCTTTGAGCATCAACGATGTGGGCGAGATCGTCGGCATCACCGAGCTCCCGCAAGGCGGCCGCGCGGCTGCCACGCTGTGGGACGAGGAGGGACAGGTCTTTGACCTCAACCAGCTGATCCGCCGCAGCGATCCGTTGCGCCCGTTCGTCACGGTGGCCGCGGCGCTACTGATCAACGATCGGGGTGAGGTCGTAGCGACGGGCTCCGACTCGCGCGATCCGGCCCGCAACGGGGTGTACCTGCTGAGCCCACGGCACTGAATTCGCGCGCCGTCACGCGCATCGGCTGCGCACGCAAGCATCCAGGTCATGGCAGCGGTCGAGCGCGGCTCCCAAGCTCGCTTGCCTTCACCGGTGCGCGGCCGCCTGCTACCCGGTCCCCTTGGAGTCTCCGTACAGCTTCCCCTCGACATCCGTGAAGCATTTGCGCCCGCGCAGCGGATCCATGCGGGGGTCGAGCCTCATCCAGTTCACCAGGAACGACTTGTCGGTCAGCGCGCGTGCCAGCGACTCGCACGCCGGGTCGAGCTCCCCGAGTGCCGCCTGAATTGTCGCGATCTCGTACGACTCGCCGAACCCTTGACTCTGCAACGTCGCGAGCCGCGCGATCTCGCGCAGCGCATCTTCGCGCCTGCCGGTCTTCACGTAGAGCACGCCGAGATCCCCCTGCCACGCGCCGAGGGTCATCGGCTCCAGGGCTCGGGCGCGACGCATGTCCGCGAGCGCCTCCTCGACCCGGCCCTGCTGGCCATGCCACATCGCGGAGTAGTGCCAGAAGCTCGCGGTATCGAGGCCGAGCTGCCGTGCCTTCTCCATATCGCGCGTCGCCGCGGCGAAGTCCTTGTCGAAATCCATGTGGATGTGAAGCAAGGTCACGTGCGCATCCGCAACCGTTGGATCGAGCATCAGCGCACGCTCGGCCGCGGCGCGGGCTTTTGGCAGCCCCTCCGCGGGCGTCGTCAGCTGACGCACGACTGCGCCCGATAGAGCGCGGCTGTAACCTGCCCATGCCTCGGCGTATTGCGGATCTTCCTTGATCGCCTCTTCGAGCTTGGCAAGCGCGAGCGCGGTCGCATCGATGTCGCGCCGCGAACGTTCATGCATGCCCTCGACGTACAGCTCCTGCGCGCG